>JBDHYB010000001.1:0-230331 GCA_039811145.1 Chitinophagales bacterium
AAAAATTTGGTTCAAGCGCCGAAACCCTTCAGTATATAGGTCAAATCCATTACCAAAAGCGGGAATACGAAAAGGCGCTAAGGGTGTTTGAGGAAAAGACCGAAAAATTTGGTTCAAGCGCCGAAACCCTTCAGTATATAGGTCAAATCCATTACCAAAAGCGGGAATACGAAAAGGCGCTAAGGGTGTTTGAGGAAAAGACCGAAAAATTTGGTTCAAGCGCTGAAACCCTTCAGTATATCGGTCAAATCCATTACCAAAAGCGGGAATACGAAAAGGCGCTAAGGGTGTTTGAGGAAAAGATCGAAAAATTTGGTTCAAGCGCCGAAGGCCTTCAGTATATCGGTCAAATCCATTACCAAAATCGGGAATACGAAAAGGCGCTAAGGGTGTTTGAGGAAAAGACCAGGGAATTGGGCACCAGTGCTGAAACGATGCATTATATAGCTGCATCACTATACTTGCTGGGCCGCCTGGTTGATGCGGTGGATAAATACAAAGAGACTATTACGCGGTACCCGCGAAATATACAATCCTACAATGGTTTGTATAATTGTTTGAAGAAGCAAAAAAAATATAAGGAAGCCATAGAAACAGCCCTTTTAGCTGCTGATAAAATGAGAAAGAAATTAGCCCGGCAGGATGTCTCTTTTCTGAGAGATGCTACTTATATGGCTTGTAACCCAATTTATGGCCTTAACGATTTTGAAGCCTCAAATGCCTTGCTGGCCGTTTTTAAGAAATCTGATTTTGACGGCAAAGAAGATCTACTGAAAATGATTACCGAAAAAATTGCCGAACAGCAAAGATTATTTAATAACAAGCTGAAATAATATTTGCATTATAATCTCAAATTGATTATATTTGCTGAATGAATAAGAGGCGCATTACTAAACAAAATGGGAAAGATACCGCTATCGCCAAGCGGTTGATTGAGGAGCTGGCCCATATAGCCTTTGCCAACTTTACTGATTTTGTTGAGGTGCAGGCAGTGGAAAGCATGGATGATAGAAAGGAAGTGCCTCAACTGTTATTAGTGAAAAGTACTGCGGAACTTGATAAGAAACTTTACCCCGCCATTGCTGAATTAAAGCAGACGGATAAGGGCATTGCTATTAAGCTGCACGATAAACTTGCCGCTTTGGATAAGCTCTCTAAACTTCTGGGTTTAGGCGCTGAAGTTGCACCCAACAAGAAGCAGGCGGACTTCAGTAGGTTGAGTAATGAGGAACTGATGGCGTTGCAGGCTATCAGCAAGAAGATTTATCAGTAGGGCTTTCCCCAAAATTCAATTGTTTATGATAGATGTTGACTTTAATGAGGCGGATATTGCCGTGGAGTTGTTTAAGCGCGGCTGCTTCGATTTTATAAGTATGCAGCAAGGTAAAAACCACCTGAAGCAAAAGCGTGCCCTTGAAATACTTACTGACCAAAGCACGGTGGAGTTTGTTTATGGAGGTGCGGCAGGTGGCGCAAAAAGCTGGACGGGTTGTGCCTGGCTGGCCATGATGTGCCTTACCTACCCCGGCACCAAGTGGTTTATAGGCCGTGAGGAGCTGAAGCGTTTGCGCGACTCTACCCTGGTAACTTTTTTTAAGGTGTGTGCTATGCATGGTATAAAGCGGGAGTTGCATTTTAAATACAACGCGCAGGATAATTACCTGTTGTTTAGCAATGGCAGCCGTATTGATTTACTGGATTTGAAGTTTTTGCCGGCTGACCCCATGTTTGAACGCTATGGAAGTGTGGAGTACACCGGCGGCTGGATTGAAGAGGCCGGTGAGGTAGCGTTTGAGGCTTACGATACGCTGAAGAGCCGCATAGGACGACAGATGAATGATGCTTATGGTTTGCTGCGTAAGCTGTTTATTACCTGCAACCCGAAAAAGAATTGGCTTTATATGCACTTCTATAAGCCTTATAATGCAGGGGAACTGAAGAGCAACCAGCAATTTCTGCCGGCTTTGATACAGGATAACCCTCACCGCGAAAGCGGGTATGAGGATGCCTTGCGTAGTATAAGTGATGCTGCAAAAAAGCAACGCCTGTTTTTGGGTAATTGGGAATATGATGATGACCCCCTGCGCCTGATTGAGTTTAATGCGATAGAGAACCTGTGGACGAATGAGCACGTAAAAGGCGGCGCTAAATATATAAGCGCCGATATAGCGTTGCAGGGTAGCGACCGTTTTGTGCTGGGCGTTTGGGATGGTTTGCGCCTGATTGATATTGCTGCCGTGGAAAAATGCCGGGCCGATGAACTGGAGCAGCTTATAAAGTTTTACGCCGCGTTACATGCTGTGCCCCGCAGTAATATTGTGTACGATGCCGATGGATTAGGCACTTACCTTAAGGGGTATTTGCGGGGCGCACAGCCCTTTCATAATAATGCGCGGCCGCTGGGCGATGAGAACTATAAAAACCTGAAGACGCAGTGTTATTACCACTTAAGCGGATTGATCAATACGCACTCCCTTTTTATTGAACCTGCTACCCACCGCGACCAATTGATAGAAGAGTTGGAGCAGGTAAAACGCATTGAAACGGATGATGGCAAATTACAGTTGATTGATAAACTAAGTGTGCGCCATATACTGGGGCGCAGCCCGGACCTTGCGGACATGCTGATGATGCGGATTTATTTTGAGGTAAAGCCGAAGAGTAACTTTAGTTACCGCAGCAGTGGTTTAGCAGCGTAGTGATTATTTCCACCTCCAATCTGACTCGTTAATGTAAGGGGCACCGGTTTGCATAGCCAGCGCTTTAAAGTAGGTAACTACAGCGGGGGCATCTTTTATTTTATCTTTTGCTAAAATGATGCTTAGGCCTCCTTTAAGCCTTACAAAAATGTGTGACGGTATTTCGATAATTTTATCCAGCTGGTCAAGATTTACTTTTCCTTCGGCGGTGTCGTCTTTTAACAGTATAAGGCCATCGGTAAACTCAACACTGCCGGGTTTGTTTATACGGTCCTTGCAGTTTTCCTTAACGTGGTTGTGAAAGTGTTTGCGATACCGCCACCGCTGGAAAACGGGATAGAGCGGCAACCAGGCTATGGCCGCTATTACGAGGAATAATGCAGTGGGCTTAAGGCCCTCTGAGTAAAGCACTGCGGCTATAATTACATACATGGCCGGCACCAACAGCCAGGCGCGTTTGCGCTGCTTAAGTATTTGCGGTGATTTTGTAGCGGCGTATAACTGATGGGTTAAAAAATCTTCTTCGCCGATAGTGTATTCAATTTTCATGCAAGCCGGTTTGGGGTGTAAATTATGGAAATACGCGCTACCTCCAAAGCGGTGTAAATAGCGGAAAGCAGGGATTGATAATTGCGCTGCGAACGCATGAAGTTTATTTGGTTTTGGAGTAAGACGTTTATTAAGAAGTTTCTGCAGGTGACATACCTGTATCTTAGAGAGGGTGAGTTTTTTGGTCCGAATTATTATTTTGGATAATTGATTTTTTAATCTTTTCAATGTATTCTAGATAGATGACTGAACTATCTGTTTTTCTTAGCTACGCACATGCCAATAAATTGGAAGCCGATGCAGTTGATAAATTGCTTCAGCTTAACAATATAAAAGTGGTTAGAGATATTAGAGATCTGAAGTATGGCCAAGATATACAGACTTATATGCAAAGCGCTAGCAAGTATAGATACATAGTAATTATATTAAGTGATCAATATTTGAGAAGTGTTAATTGCATGAAGGAAGCTTTAGAAGTTCTTAATAGCCATCACTTTTCCAGAAAAACCTTGCCTATTGTTTTAGATAACGCTAAGGACATAACTGACATTGACATTAGAGCGAGATATTTTACCTATTGGAAAGAGGAGATTTGCAGACTAACCGCCAACTTAAAAACGGGCAGTACAGATGTCAGCGTTAGACTTAATGACGTCAGGAAAATCGAAGCTCAACTTCAGGATTTTATACATGAAGTGTGTAAAATGCGATTTCTCCTTTACTCAGAACTGAGAACAAAGGGAGATCAGGCCATCATAGAACGAATTAAGGAAGGCGGAACCCAAAAAACCTATACCTCGCCCAGTGCCGATATTTTTTTTTATAACTATAGTAATTTTAATATTATATTTTATCAATTCAAATAAAAAGCAGATAGATGATTCAGGTTTTACGGATGGTATTGCGATATCTAAGATTTTAGAATTGGAACAGGCGTTTCAAAGGGTTTCGGCTCGCGATACTTCTTTTGTCGTTAAGGATTCTATAATGCAATTGATTTTGAATGTTATTGGTACTGATGAGGCAGGTAGGAAGCTATATTTTGATATCGCAATTATAGCTCGGGACCATTATTGGCACTTGGGATCTCACAATGTTGATAGTATTATTGCTGATTTACCATTTGATAATTTGGAAGATTATTTAATACAATCTGTATTCTTTGAAAGAATGGCAGTTTCTTCCAAAATAGTCTGCATAGGTGTTTCGTCATATGAGCTAGAAGACGATAGTGTACAAGGGTCCACTTTGACAGATATCCTATCCTTGAAACGGGCGCAAAATCTTGCTAAAACGATTGATCATGCTATGGCCTTCGTCAAGGGCGACGATTTAAGAAGCAAGATCTCGACTATCCCTATTTATGTAGTTGCCTTAGGCAAACATACGATACATGATAAACAATTCTCCAATTTGCAGCGAAGTGTAATTGTTTTATCTATAATTAAGGAAGATTCTCAGATAAATATGGATCAAGCAATTCACAACGGAATTTTGAAGTTAGGAAACTCAATGCCTGTTAATATTTTAAATTATGAATGGGGTCGTATTGACCAATTTAAAATCCAGAAGTATTTGAATTAACACTTCTCATTCTCCCCCAACCAACCCAAAAACACATCGGCGGGGTAGGTGTTAAAGATTTGGATGATTTGGAGGCGGCGGGTTTCGCTGTGCAGGCGGGCATGGTCTGCAGGGGTTAAGCCGATGCCGGTTTTAAAGCGGGTAATGGTGCGCTCCAGCTCTATCATGCGGCCAAATTTTTGACCGCGCAGTGTTAGCCTCTCAAGCCTTAGTTGGCGCAAAATGTTTTGCATGGCCTGCTGTTGCAGGTTGCTGAGGTTTTCTTCGCTGCTATCCACTTCAAATAATTGCATTAGCGCCTGCAGCTTGGCTTTAGGTGTAAAGCCTTTTACAAAATCAGTATGGCCGGTGGTGTGGTATTGCAGGTAGTCCTCACGTAATTGTTGCAGCAGTTGGTTACAGGTATCGCCGGTTGGCAGTGCCTGTGTTACAGTTTGCCCGCTTTGCATGCGCAGCAAGGCCACATTAGCCTGCCTGCGCTTTTGCAGGTAAAGGTTAAGCACCTGGCACATAAACTCCGCACTAAAAACCTGGTAGTGGTTTACTTTTTCGGCAAGGTCGGCGGTAAGGTTTAGCTCAAAGGCAAGGTCGAACTCAGCAAGCGTAATGTGGGCCGCGTACTTTTTTACGTAGAGGTTAAAGCAGAGGCCGGTCATTAATTCATCGGGCAGTTGCTTAATGGCACATGCCGCTATAACACGCGCCACACTTCGGCGAAAGTTCTGTTGTGTAAGTTCAATAGCGGGAGCAGTTTTGGCCTCCACAATTTTTTTGCCGGCAAAGTCCAGTTCACCCCCGCTGCACGAAGGCTTCCAACTGGCTGGTGGCAATGCGTCCTGTTTTACGTTCTCCATCGGTTTCTTTTTTAGCGCAACTTTTTTCTTTATCAAAATCATCCAGCATAAAGCCTATAAGGGTGTTAAGCCCATAGCTTTCAAATTTTTGCTTGGCGTAGGCCTTATCAATCCATGCATTACAAAAGTTTAATAGCGTGTGTGCATCGGTGCCATAGGCGCTGCCGGTTTGTTGCAGCCATTGGGCATTGCCTACGCACTTTGTTTTCATTTCATTTTTTTTCGTTTCCTTTCTTTTGCTTTGTGGTGTTTCCTCGGGAGTTATGAGCGATTTGGCAGAGGAAACTGCCGGTTCTAAAACCTCCTCTTCGGTACTTTGCGTAAAGCCACAACAATCTAACTGCGGTGTAATGTTTGGTTTGCGCTTAAGCTGTTTGCAAATGAATACGTAACGCTCCTGTATGCCTTTGGCTGTAAGTACACCGAACGACCCATGCACCCGCTTATCGAAAAGCGAACGCCTGAGGCACCCTTGTATAACTTCGTTAACCATAGCAGGCGAAGTGTTTTGACCTATGCTTAGCGCAAAGAGGGCCGCTTCGTCGTTGTTCCAGGGTATGCAGTAGCCTTCTTTATAAATGCGGCAGAGCAGGCGCAGGTAGATGTATTCGCCTTTGATACCAAACTCAGACCTTAAGAGGCAAAGCTTGGCATCATCAAACACTGCCACATCAAGCGGAAAGTAGTCTAAGCCTTTTTTGGGTGGACGTGCCATGTATATAGTTTTTACATTATTTAAAAGTGGCCCCGGTAAAGTGCCGGGGCCTGCCGGCTTACGGGCCGGCTGCTGCGCACGGCGCAGCGGAAGGGCCTCACCCCTGGCCCTTCGCTTGAAGGAGAGGGGAATGTTTAACCTCACCCCTTGCCCCTCTCCTAAAGGAGAGGGGGATGTTTATACCCCCTCGTCAACAACTCCGCGTTGCTGTGTTGTTTCCTCGTCCCCCTGTTAGGGGGACAGTTTGGCCTCACCCCTGGCCCCTCTCCTAAAGGAGAGGGGGATGCGTTTAAAAGGGCAATTCATCGTTTGCGCGGTGGCTTAGCTGCATTTTGATTTTGTTGTTGGCAAAGTGCAGCGGCTGTTGTCCTTTAATAATTACTTCCTCTTTTTTTAGTTGCTCAAAGGCGCGCAGCGGCACATCGTTTAGTTGAATTTCCATAGCAATGCCCTCGCTGTTTAATACGCGTTTCAAAATTTCGAGGTAATCGGTTGTTGCTTTATCCAGCATGCGTTCCAGTTCAGTTTTCATTCGTATCGTTTTTCCAACAGTAAATCCAAATCATCTTTACACCACAGCGGGTTTTTATAGCGGCGTATGGGTTTAAGCAATTGGCGTTGCTCTAACTGCCGCAGTTGCTGCCGGTTTATTTTGTACCGCTGCAATACCTGCTTAGCGTTTAAGTGAAAAGTTGGCCGCAGCCTGCGCTTCATAATTTCGCATAGGTCCCAATCCTGGTAATCGTCTGCCGACAGGTATTGCACGGCTTGTTTCAGTTTTATGCTGTGTAACATGGCTGTGGTTTATGCGGCGTTTTCAAAATCCGTATCCGGTTTAAGGTTTCGGGTTTTTGCAACACTTGTATTATGCAGGGGTTTAATGTATTCGGCTACCTCTTTATAATCGCTTTCGCAACCGGCACAGATGTAGTTTTGTACATCGGGCATATACGTAAGCAGGTGGCTGCAACACATTTCGCCACAGGCTGCACATTTTTCATAAGCAGCGCAGGCCGGGCAGTAATCGCCGGGCATGGTTAGGCGGCGGCTGAGGCGGTTTTCGTTAAAGTGGCCTGCACAGGCATGGCAGCAAAAAGTTTCCATACAGGTTTAGTTTAATTGTTCATTAAGCATTTGCTGCAGTCGCTGCGTGCTAAAGGCTCGGTTCTTTTTATCGCGCGCTAACCAGTTTTGCAGTTGCTGCAGGCGTTGCATTTTGAGTTGCCACTGTTCTATAGTGAATCCCTCGCCCTCGGTGGCGGCCATGCTGTTTATTTCGCGCAGCAGTTGTAGTAACTCTAATTCGGCTTGCTTGTCGGTCATGCTTGTTTTACTTGCGGTTTTCTTTACCTTTACTTGCTATCGTATTGCAAATGTAAAGTAGTGTTTTACATAATGCAAATATTTGTAAAAAAAAATGTAAAATAAATTTTTCCGTATGGCGGAATCTGAAAAACCACATGAAGGGGAGATATTGCGCAAGTACCTGAAAGACAGAGGGTTTAATCAGGAAGAGTTTGCTGAGAAATTAGGCATGAGCCGTCAGGGGTTGGGCTATCATTTCCGCAAGGATAGGTTGGATTACGAGTTTAAAATGTTGCTGCGCGATAACGGAGTTACCCTTTTTGACGAAAATGGAAAGCTAAACTTTACACAAAGCCCTAATAATGCCCGCTCCGTTGAGCAGGATGGCCATATATTAATGTATGTGCCCCTGGTTAACCAATATGCCTATGCGGGCTACCTGCGCGGTTATGGCGATGAGGAATTTCTGGAGGGCCTGCCTAAGGTGCCCTGGCTGGTAGATAAGGAGTACAAGGGCACGTATATGACCTTTGAGGTGCGCGGCGATAGTATGGATGATGGCAGCGTGGATAGTTACCTGGAAGGTGACAAGGTGCTGGGGCGCCAGATTGCACCGCACTTATGGCAAAGCAAACTGCACATTAAAAAGTGGGACTTTATACTGGTGCACAAAACCGAAGGGATAATGATTAAGAAGATAACCGAGCATAACATACAGAACGGCACCCTTAAGCTGCACAGCCTTAACCCGCTTTACGAGGATTTTACCGCCAACCTGAAAGATATAGTAGAAATTTATAACGTAGTGCAGGTAGCGAGGAAGAAGTGATGAAATACCTGTATTCGGGTATTGTGTACAGTGGTTTAGCTCTCCAATTTGCAACAATAAAATTTGCTGCATGAAAATTACTGTAACTCTTCTTTTACTGTTAAGTACATGTTTAGAGGTTTTGGCCGTAAAACCCGGTGGTTGCGGTTGCACTAATTGTGAGAACAATGCTAACCAACGTCAGAAGGTAAGCGGGGCCCAAAACGAAACTGCCCCTTTTAACGCCATTGCACATTTATATCGAACCAAGGCGGTTTTAGGAACAGCTGTGCTGGGCACGGTTTCTTTTGTAAACAATACCTTTTTATTGGGTAGCGCGCACTATATAAAGGCGCCTAAGCTGATAAAATCATTAACACTTGAACGCTACAATGCAGCCGGGGAAATTACAAGACTTGTGCTTGCTAAAGGTGAGTTTACAATAATACCAAACAAGCAGCATCGCCGTCTGAGAAATGATGCCACAGTAATTGCCGTAAAGGACCCTGCAAAGCTCAGGAAATTTTTTGGTTCAACTTTTAGCCTACAGGATTACAGCCAGTTAAAGCCGGCAGCGGAAAGCGAGGCACACGTAACGGGGTACCCTTGCGATATGGGTGGCTCCCTGGTAGAAAAGCACTGCAGTGTTGCGGATTTAAAACCAACAACCGACGGCCAGGTAATAGGCTACCCTGTATGTACCTGCAAGGGAGACAGCGGCGCACCGCTTTGGATAGAAAAGGATGGCAAGTATTATCTTATAGGTATACACCATGGGGGCGGCGAGAATGACCCCGACTTAAAGCACCTGAACGCAGCCAGCCTTATAAGCGGCAATTTGTTGCAATGGATTTTAGACCCTTACTAAACACAGAAATAAAAACTGAATAAAGCCAACCTTAAATATATATAGCATGAAAAATGTATACATTGTAATTATTCTTCTAAGTGTTTTTATAACGGGTAAAGCCCAGAACGCCTATTACGATGCCCTAACATTATCTAAGTACGTGGCAGCTAATGCCCTTAAAAAGGATAGTTTATCGCAAACTGAGGTAGTGCCTATACTGAAAAACTACATTACAACCGGCACCAAAGGTGTTTTGTTACAAACCGATGCTAACAATTCGTTTTTGAGCTATCAGGCTAATAACCTGATTGCCGCACGTACCTCAGCAGCAGGCATTTTTTCAGGAATTGGCAATATGGATGTTACAGCCCTTGCTGATGGGCTTGCGCAGTTTTTAGTTGAGCGCAGTAATGAGGAATTAAATGTGGCCTTCTTTCAACGGTTCGAAAATTTTTTGGCCTCGTACCCTGAAATAAAGTTGCTGTTCCCCAACACATCGGCGCTGCTGAAGAATTTTAAATATTGGGAGTATGCCAACTTATTGAATACGCTACGAGAGTCTTTTGATAAAGACCTGAAGGAGTTGCTGCAACACACGGTAGCACTTAAAGATTTGAAAGATGGTGATTGCGGCAATAATACCAAGTGCAAAGAAAGGATAGACATACTGCGTCAATTTTTTCAAAAGGACGAAGGCCGTTATCTGATGGCTGCCTTAAAAATTGCTGATGGTTCAGTTAACGGTAATAAGGTGCCTGATATTATACATGCAGTAGCGGGACCTGACATGTTGGGCGGCCTTACCCATCCTGCGCAGCAGGACCTAAAGACCATTTACCGCTTTACGGATATTTTGAGTTATAGCCTGCGGAGTAACGAGAATAACAGGCACTACATTAGTGAAAAGCAACTAAAAGATATGTTTAATGACGCTACCAGGCGGGATATATTTTTTGGATTGTTATACGAGCAGGTTAAGAATGAACATTTGACTTTAGCGGGCTACGACCTTGCTGATGATGTTTTAAAACCAATTGCCACAGGCGCTGCTGTAGAAGGAAAAGCTTATGAATTTCTTGATTCATTGATTGTAAAGGCAGAGCGTTTTCATGCTGATGTAACTGAAGTGCAACGAGCGCAGAAAGGTGATAAGAAGGACCTGCCAGCCAAGTTAGGAAACATGTTTGTGGACTTCCAGGACCTATTAAACCATAGTGTAAATGTATCGTTGATAGATGAGCGCTTAAGTTTACCACCGGTAGTAAATGACGTAACTACTATTGTTAATTCTACCCTTACTATAGCCCATGATTTGGCAGTGCGCAACTATAATGCCGCAGTATTCGGTTTGCTGAATACTATACAGAAAACGGCTGATGTAATTTGCAAGAATAATCCGGGAGCCTGCCAATCGGCACCGGTTGCATTTTTAAGCAACTTTGTAAAGTATGGCTCTTTTGCCGCCAATGTGGTAACCGCTAAAGATCCGGATGATGTAAAAAAAGCCATTAAGGCTGTTGCGTTACCAAGCGGAAGCTCCGCCGTGAAAAAACATTCGTGGTTCAACATTTCTATACAAGCTTATGTTGGTTTAACCAGTGGACGTAATTACTACTTTAAAGACACAAGTACGGTGGTTTCATACAGGCAAACAGGATTGGATACGCCAACCAATACCATTCTTTTTGCTTCAGATACCCAAAGTGTAGCTAATCCTAAATCAACACCAATTGCCATACACGCACCGGTAGGCTTTGCGTTTAGTTGGGGCCTTGCCCCACGCAAAAGACATCCGGGAAGCATTTCACTTTTTGTACCTGTAATTGACCTTGGGGCTTTGGTTGGTTTTCGTTTGAATGATAAAGCCGATGAGAATAATAATTACAGGAAAATTGTGAGCGACAATATTAAGATAAGGCTCTCTAACATATTTGCCCCCGGTGCAGGGTTAACTATTGGCCTGCCCGATGTGCCGATTTCGGTTATGGGATATTGGCAATGGATACCTACCCTGCAACGCGACAACACCACTAACAATCTGCAGTTTTATGATAAAACGGGCTACCGTGCAGGGGCTTCTATACTAGTTGACCTGCCAATATTTAATCTGTTTACTACGAAAATGGACTCACCTAAAGTTTACAAATACGAAAAAACAGAGGCTAAAGCACTTGACAGGCTGGACAGAAAAGCTCAAGGTTTTTAATGTGAAAATTGTTGATGGCGTGGTACTTAAAACGGCCACGCCTTTACCAATTAATAAGCAGATAGATGATAAGGAAGACGATGAGCCAGCCGGCGAGGCCGTAAAGTGCAAGCACAAAGCAGCCGGCTTGTTGTAAGCGGGGCTTTTTCACAGTGGGTAGTTTTAGTGTAAAGGTTGGCGTAAAGGTGTAACAGTATTAACGCAAGGTCAATCCCTGTTTTCCGTGAATTTTAGGATAGTGTGGTGAGCCTACATGTGCCCTTCAGCCGTTTGTTTGATTACGGGCAGCACCATTTCCCAACCTTTAACGCAATCGGCATAGCGGCGTTCGCTATCCTGCACATTGTTAAAGCTACCCTGGGTTATAGCCAATGTGGTTTTGCCGTTGTTCTCCGTAAGGGTTTCGGTAACGGTTAAATAGTTGGCAGGTATATCGTCAAGGCCCATGTTGGGGTCAAAGGTGGTATACTCCAGGTATTTGCCGGGCTCAATTTTTATAATGGTTCCTTTTACCACTATCATATCCTTACCGTTGATGTTGCCCTTCCAATCAAGTCCGCTGCCTTCTTTCCAATCGCTGATGGCGGTGCAGCCGAACATGTATTTTTTGGTGTATTCGGGTTTGGTAAGTATTTCCCACAGGCGCCATGCGGGTGCGTTAATTTCTATGCTTGCTTTAACGGTTAGTTCTTTTGTCATAAAGTAAAATTAAGCCAGTACTTTGTACAACGTAACAATACCGGTAATAAGTACCAGAAAAAGTACAAAGGTTTTAAACTGCGTATTGCTTACGTAGTTAAGTATAAGCTTGCCAATGTAGGTGCCGGCCAGGGTAACTACTAATAAAATGGGCAGCAGGTATAAATCGTGCTTGTGCACGTAACCCTGTGATATGTAAACCACCGAGCGGCTTGCGTCAATGGCAAGGTCGATAATTGCGCTGGTAGCAATAAAAATTTCTTTAGGTAAGTTAAAGGCCGCCATAATTATACCCCTTACAGCGCCACCCGTGCCCACCATGCCGGCCATAAAACCGCTAAGCACGCCGCCGCCAAAGCTATTGGCCGTGGTGGGTTTTATCTCCACATCGCGGAAGAGTAACAGCAGTATGCTGAGGATGATAAGGAGGGATGCTAAAATAATTTCAAGGTAAGCTGATGGCAGGTATTTACTGGCTATGGCTCCGCCAATAACGCATACCACGGCGGGTATGCCCATGGTATATATTAAGTTTTTATCGTACCCTTTACGGAACATTGCAATTTTAGTAAGATTGCTCATTACATGGAACAGGGCGGTGATGCCCAGCACGGAGTGAAAATCGAGAAAGTAAGAGGCTACCGGAACAAAGAAGAGCGAGGAACCGAAACCGCCAATAGTGCCCAGCACCTCGGCTATAAGGGCAAGTATGGTAAACAGAACAAGCTGGGGCATTTGCAGCATGGCAATAAAGATGGCGCTTATAACATGCATTTGCAACCGCCCTATTTGTGAGAAATATCATAAACGAAAACCGCCCCGCATAGTGCGGAGCGGATGAAAACTACTTTCCCCTAAAAAGCAGTATAGCAGTACGGGTGGGTAGTGCCCGCTTTACGTTTAAAGCAGAAACCAGGGGAAGATGTCCGTTTTAATTACTTTACCGTTTTTCAGTTGCAGTTCGATGTAAACCAGACCAAACTTGTGGTTGGCGCGGTAGGTAATTTTTTGCATAACGGGGTCATCGGCAGGGCAAATGGTTTCTATTTTGCTAGTTTTAATGTAGTAGAAGCCATATGGCCAATCATCTACACCGGTTTTTTCGGTTATGGTGCGGGTAATGGTGGTGCCGTTATCCATTTGCAGGCTGTAGCTGGTGCCTTGCGGGTCGTTGTACTTTACGGCCACAAAGGGCTTACCTTCTACAAAAAAATCCTGCATACCTTCAGATGTTATCTTAACGGTAAACTGTGCCTGTATTTTACCATCGGGGGTTAGCTGGTAGGTCAGGTCCTTTGGTTTATAGTAGCTGTACATAGCAGGCAGCACTGTTGCCAGTTCAGTAAGTATAGAATCGGGCACGCCAAGAAGGTCGATAGTAGTTTGGTAGGTAACCATGCCATTGTTATTGCTTACTACTTTAATAGTAGTAGAAGGCAATGTTTGGCCATCGGCTTCAATGTAAATGGAGGTTACGCTATCCTTTTGCGTAAGTGCAATGTTGGTTTCTCCGCCAAGGGCGTTGGGGTCATTATCCTTTTTACAGGATGATACGCTGCTGAGCGCAAACAGCAAAAAGCATATTGCCAATGTGCTGACGATGGATGTGTTCTTTTTCATGGGGTTTTTGTTTGTACAAAGGTGCGGAGGTTGGAGGCGTTTATTACTGATTATACTTACGGCAGAAATTGATTATAGTCAGTATTGTTTTGCATATGATGGCCGATTAGTAATATAAAAATTTAATATGACCGTAGATGTTTTAAAAAGGCAGAACAGTTTGTTGTCGCTTTTCTGCGGTGATTGTAACAGCCACCGCCCCAACTAAATAAAATAGATGCTGAATCAATCCCGAAAACCCGGGATGGCATGACGGGAATTTGGTTTTAAGGTTTGATTTTCTGATAAATACTCCGAAGGTGCTAACCGGCGGGGAATAAATACGACCCCCTCCGACGATTTTTTCTGCAGAAAAAATCTTTCTCGTCCCCCTATTGCTGTACTATGGCTGCCCGCGAGGGGACAGTTTGTGCCAAGAGCAGCACCACCCCAACTAAAATAGCTGATGCCATTTTAGTTTGCCCCTCCTCAACCGAGGAGGGGAATGAATACAACCCCCTCCGACGATTTTTTCTGCGGAAAAAATCTTTCTCGTCCCCCTATTGCTGCACTATAGCTGCCCGAGAGGGGGACAGTTTTAGCTAAGAGCGCACCACCCCAACTTGGTAAAAGGGGCTTTTGTCATCCTGAGCATGTCGAAGGATGCGACCCCCTCCGACGATTTTTTCTGCGGAAAAAATCTTTCTCGTCCCCCTATTGCAGCACTAAGGCTGCCCACGAGGGGGACAGTTTGTTGCCAGGAGCGCACCACCCCAACTAAAATAGCTGATGCCATTTTAGTTTGCCCCTCCTCAACCGAGGAGGGGAATGAATACAGGCGCTATTCGATGTCGTCTTCCCTGCCCGACAAACAAGGCGGGGACATCCCGAAACTTCGGGGTCAGACTGACAGTTGGTGTTAGCGGTGCGGTAGGGTTTAGCGCCTATTCATCCGATGACTCCGAGTCATCGGATGAGTAAATAGCCCGTTTTTATTATCTTGTTTTACTAATGAAAACGCGGCTTGTATTTCTTTTTTTACTAACGCTTGGTTTTAGCGCTGCTGCGCAAAAGCACGATTATGTTTGGCTTTGTTTATATGGGAGATTAGCAGGGCCTTAAAGACACAAGGTTTTAGACGACAGATTGCTAGAAACACAACGTGAATCAATTAACAATTGAACTTAGAAGGCTAAACATCATTTGTTCTTTGGGGAACAAACAGGACTGGTGAATAAAACTTCCAAGAAGCATAGCTACCAAACATTGGAAGTGATTGCAGAAACCAGGCTGGAATTTTGATTTCGTTTTTCAATAAGAAGACTTAGGAAATCGCGATCATTAATCCAAGGCAATTCTGCCTTCTTTGCCTCGAACAACTTTTCTTTTTTGCCGTTAATTAAATTTTCCCATTCTTCAAATCGTTTATCAATATCCACCCCATTATCGGTGATCTGTTTAATCAGACTATCTATTTCTTTCGCCTTTTCAATTGGGTCAGCACTTTTAACTAAGCCTTCTTCACTTTGCCATTGCAACCAACGGACAAAGTGCGGCCAGCGTAGACTGATAGTTAACCATTTAGCTAAAGCATATGTTGAAGCCGCCAATGACTGGTTCCCATTGTCTAACTTTTTTACCTCTTGAATGCTTGAATGAAAACGCAACAAATTGGCAAACCGTTTCAATTCCCTCGGAGAACCATTCAGATATTTAGAGAACTCTTCAACATAGGAATCAATAATTGGACTATCGTTATTCTGCTTAATTTTTTCCACGATTAGAGCCTCTTTGAAATTCTCCTGATTTTCTGTGCCTATATATTTTTCTGCGATGTTTTTCTGTTCCTCTAAGCTCTGTGCTTGAGCTACAAGTTCAGCGTCTTGTTTGATTTCTTCTGCTGGAACCGGAGCGGTTACGTGCAATTCATTTTTTTTCAAAAATTTAGAAAGAAACAATTTCTTTTTTTGCGGGCTCATAGAGGGTAAGTAGAAAGGTAGCTGTATAAACTTATCAAGAAAGTAAACACCTACAGATTCAAACTTATGACCCAGGTTCAACAATTTATCCTGCATCCCTAAGTATGCTACGTCAAGTGATGCAGCCACCATATGATGATCCATCCCAATGATGAAATAGCATTTATTCCGAAAATCACCATTCATCATAAGATTAATAGCTTCAATCACTTCTACCACTTTATTAGGTGGACAGCGGTCCAAATCATCAATAAAAATCACAGCCGGCTTATCTACCAATAAATCAAAAACCCTTTTCATGTCCGCATTAATGTGATGAAAAAGCCCGAGGTGCGATTCGTAATCGGGTTCTTTTACGTATTGAATAAATTTACCTTCAAGATGATCATCTAGCTTCTTTCGATAGGCCATGATAGTGCTATAGGTAGTGACAATTACAGTAATTGTAGCTAACGACACTCCCCCCCAGAAAATCTGTTTAGCAATAAGAGCTAATCCGACTAAAAACATTAAACCGGCAGCTACTAACCAAGGAATAAATTTTAAGGCAACATCCTTTGCTATATCTTTTTTTAGAGCGATTGTATCAAATCTGGCTAATTGTAATTTGAACCAAAACTCTTCTTGAGCAGCTAGAGGTAATTGCTGAACCAACTGTGTAATCACTGCATGAGCCATACCCGACCATATTTGTTCACTGCTTTGGTATTGCCAAGGGTTAAACCAAACTGTGGGCGATTGGAGTTTAGCTTCGGTTGTAAAATTCGGACTGTTAATCCATTCCTTGATTTTTTTGAATGTCGCTTTGGTTGTGTTATTGGAATCAACTTCTCCGCGCTTCTTTTCAATGCGCTTTTTGATAAATCCCATTAGTGTGGACTTGCCTTGTCCCCATGGCGCCATGATGGCTATAGCTAATGGTGGTTTAGTTTTAGCATCCGCAATAATACCTGATATGGCCGCAGCATATTCATTATAGCCAAGTAAGTCTTCGTCACTTGGCTGATCTGAAAAAAGTTTTACCTCTAGCGCAACGGATGCTTCGATATATTTCCTGTCCTCTTCAGCAGCAATATTTAGGATCGAACTGAATTCTACGGAAGTTAATGGGTAAAGGCGTTGGTTAGTCCTGGAAAATTTTTCCTGACCATCCGGGCCTACGACTTCAAGGGCGTGCGCTTCAGAAATAGGCTGGCGTAATACCCTTTTTACTATCAATGAAATCTGCTCCCCTTTTTGCCGGTCAGTATTTGGCCCTTTAATCACCTCAAATACGGCTTCGATTAATCCTTGTTGCCATGTAGAGAATGCTAGAATAATATCGCCTTTTTTTACTTGATGGAAAAGCTGGTATTCTGGTCTTTTTTCACCGCTAGTCCAATGAGTATGAAACCAAGCGGGAGTATTCTCTATGTATTCCCATTCATTAGGATTGCAATGAAGCAACCAAAAGGATGGTTCTGATTTTTTATTTTTAGCCATAGCAGAAGTTGAGTCCTTTGCCGCGATAATCGCTTCCCAGGTAGCCTTATCAACAAATCCGGTTTCTTTTAGGCCTCTATTCTTTTGGAAGTTTAAAACCACGCCTTTAGTTATCGGCCCATAGACTCCATCAATAAATTGCTCTTCGCCTTCTATAATGTTAAGTGCTTCCTGTAACTCACGGATTTTGGAGCCACTTGATCCTTCTTTTAATAATTCGAAACTTTCGGATTTGGCTTCTTGTTCATATTGAAACTCGTTAACGGCATTTATAGCTTGTCTGATAGCCTCTTTGCTTATCACGTTTTCGCTACTTGTTATACAAAAAGATTCATTCAATAGTCCCGGTATTGGAATGCCGCCCAGAATTATACCAAACATCAGGAATTTTTCTTTAAGAGAACGCGCGCGCATTCTGGCCTGCCCGATTTCGGCAATTACATTTTCGGATGTAGAACTGTTCTGAGTAATTATTACGATAAATACAGTAGAACTGGCCAACGCATCTTCGAGTGCTTCTCGCCATTCAATTCCGGGACGCAGAACAGTATTGTCGGCTAAAACCTCATGGCCATTACCTACGAGGCTGTTCATTAGCTCTGGTACCAAATCTTTATCCTTGGTGCTATATGATATATAAACACGTGCCATATTAAATATTTAAATAGATTTAGGATAAATCTAATCTAAATATTTTCTAAAATACTAATAAACACCTTTATGTTATGAGCATTTAAATGTGGCTCAGATGGAAAAAGTAATATAGTAAATAGGAAAGCTTTAAAAGCAAAAAGCAAATATGTTAAATAAGGGCTGCTTTTGCCACCAAAAGTACCAACATGGCAGGGAAAGTTTGGCGAAGGTTTGCCGGCCGTTAAAGGCCGCCCCTTCGGCTTGTTTGCTATATTCGCGCTCCAACCACAGGAGTGTAGCGGATTCATTCAAAATTCCACATTCCAAAATCTGAAATCTCGATATGCCACGCGACAACTCCATTAAATCCGTGCTGATAATAGGCTCGGGACCCATTATTATAGGCCAGGCTTGCGAATTTGACTATAGCGGCAGCCAGGCAGCCCGCAGTCTTCGTGAGGAAGGCATAGAGGTAACCCTGCTGAACAGCAACCCCGCCACTATTATGACCGACCCCGTGGTGGCCGATAATGTTTACCTGCGCCCAATAAGTATTGAAAGCATAGTTGCCATACTGGAAGAAATGAAGGCCAATGGCAAACCTATTGACAGTGTGTTGCCTACCATGGGCGGCCAAACGGCGCTTAACCTGTGTATGGAAGCTTACGAACTTGGCTTGTGGGAAAAGCATGGTGTTAAGGTATTAGGGGCAGATTTTAAAGCCATTGAAACTACGGAGAACCGCGAGGCCTTCCGCAAGTTTATGTATGACCTTGGCATACAGGTGGCGCCATCGTATGTAGCTAACAGCTTTTTGGAAGGTAAGGAAGCAGCGCAGAAAATCGGTTTTCCGTTGGTTATACGTCCAAGCTATACTTTGGGTGGAACCGGTGGCAGTTTTGTACACACCAAAGAAGAGTTTGATGAAAAACTGCAGCGCGGTTTAAGCGCTTCGCCTACACACGAAGTGCTGATTGAAAAAGCCGTGTTAGGCTGGAAGGAGTTTGAGTTGGAAGTAATGCGCGATGTGAAAGACAACTTTGTGGTGATTTGCACCGTGGAGAACTTTGACCCTATGGGCATACACACGGGCGATAGTATTACCGTTGCCCCTGCCATGACACTGAGCGACACCGCTTACCAAAAAATGCGCGAATACGCCAAGCGCATGATTAAGGAGATTGGCACTTTTGCAGGTGGTTGCAACGTACAGTTTGCGCTGGACCCCGTTACAGAGGATATTATTTCGGTAGAGATGAACCCGCGTGTTAGCCGTTCATCGGCACTGGCCAGCAAGGCAACGGGTTACCCTATTGCTAAAATTGCCGCTAAGCTGGCTATAGGCTATACGCTGGATGAACTGAAGAACCAAATCACTAAAACTACATCGGCGTTTTTTGAGCCATCGTTAGATTATGTGATAGTAAAAATACCGCGTTGGAACTTTGACAAGTTTGCCGGTGGAGATGATACACTTGGCCTGCAGATGAAGAGCGTGGGTGAGGTAATGGGCATAGGCCGCAGTTTTCAGGAAGCGTTACAGAAGGCCTGCCAGAGTTTGGAGAACGGCCGTATAGGCATAGGCGCCGACGGCAAGCAGTGGGTTAGCACTGATGATATGCTGCAAGGCATTAAAACCCCAAGCTGGGACCGCCTGTTCCGCATTTACGATGCGTTGAAACTGGGCGTGCCCGTAAAAACCATACAGGATATTACGCGCATTGACCCCTGGTTTATTAACCAGATAGTGGAGTTAGTGGACCTTGAAAAGAAAACCCGCAAACTGCAACTGCGCCAGATTGATGCCGGCTTTATGCGTGAGTTGAAAGAGAAAGGCTTTAGCGATGCGCAAATTGCCTGGATGACGCAAAGCACCGAAGATGAGGTTTACAATTACCGCACTAAAGAATTAGGCATACGCCGCGTTTACAAGTTAGTTGATACCTGCGCTGCGGAATTTGAAGCTAAAACGCCTTACTATTATTCATCATTTGATGCTACTAACGAAAGTGTAAGCAGCGGCAAAAAGAAAGTGATAGTGCTGGGTAGCGGCCCTAACCGTATTGGCCAGGGTATTGAGTTTGATTACTGTTGCGTGCACGGTGTGTTAGCTATTAAAGAAGCAGGCTACGAAGCCATAATGATGAACTGCAACCCGGAAACGGTTAGTACGGACCCGGACATTGCCGATAAGCTTTACTTTGAACCCGTGTTTTGGGAACACCTGCGTGAGTTGATTGAACACGAAAAGCCGGAAGGTGTAATTGTGCAGTTAGGCGGCCAAACGGCTTTGAAACTCTCTAAGAATCTGCAAGAAGCCGGTATAAAAATTATAGGTACCAGTTACGATAATATGGATATTGCCGAGGACCGCGAGCGTTTTAGCGATATGCTGAAGGAACTGGGCATACCATACCCTAACTACGGTGCTGCGCGTAATGCTGAGGAAGCCATTGAAGTGGCGCACAAGGTAGGCTACCCGGTGTTGGTGCGCCCAAGTTATGTGTTAGGCGGCCAGCGCATGCGTATTGTAATTAACGATGAAGAGTTGACGGAAAGTGTGGTGAAGATTTTGAAGCACTTCCCCGATAACAATATATTGATTGACCACTTTCTTGACCGCGCTGAAGAAGCGGAAATTGATGCTATTTACGATGGCGAACAGGTAGAGGTGATGGGCATAATGGAACACATTGAGCCGGCCGGTATACATAGCGGCGATAGCAATGCGGTTCTTCCATCTTACAACTTAAGTGAGAATGTGCTTTCGCAAATGCGCGATTACACGGATAAGATTGCCCGCGCCCTGGATATACGCGGATTGATAAACATACAGTTTGCCATTAAGAATGAAACGGTGTATGTGATTGAAGCTAACCCGCGTGCATCGCGCACTACGCCGTTTATCTGCAAGGCTTACAACATACCATACCTGAACTACGCTACTAAAGTTATGCTGGGCGTAAATAAGCTGAAGGACTTTAAGTACTATAAGCGCTTAGTGGGTTATGCTATTAAGGAGCCTGTATTCAGCTTTGATAAATTCCCGGGTGTTAGCCGCGAGCTGGGCCCTGAAATGAAATCTACCGGCGAAGCCATCCGCTTTATTAAAGACCTTTACGACCCTTACTTCCGCGACCTGTTTAAGAAGAAGAGTATGTTTTTGAGTAAGTAGAGGAGTGCGGAGTTGAGAGTTTTGAATGCGGAAAGGTATTTTCTACCTTTGAAAAAACAAATTGTATGTTTAGAGCCACACTGGAAATTGAAAACCACAAGTATCCTCTTTCGTCTGTAAACGTTAACGTGTATAACCGCGGTTCGGATTATGAGCCTAATCCGCAGGACCAAACGATGAACTTCCAGGTGAAGTCGGTTAACGTAGATAAGTTTTTAACGGACTGGATTAGCGGTAAAACCGTTACGAAAAAAAGCGGCGTTATTGTTATAACAGACTTAGATACCAATTCGGTTTTTCAGACCTATAGTTTTGCGCAGGCTTTTTGCACCTCCTATACTATCAGTTTCTATTTGCAAAGCGAGGATAGTAACCAAACGAACATTACTATAGCGGGTAAGGTTTCGGTGCATAGCGCTGCCAGTGAGGCGCCGGGTGGGGTGTAAGGAGGTTGCGCCAGTAGCAAACTACTTTATACTTAGTAAGATAATTTGCGATGCTCCCTTGTTGTGCTGAGGTATCTCCTGCTATTGTTCAAAATGATTATTCCTTTTCTTTTAAAAGAAAAGGAATCAAAAGAAACTTTCTGTTTCTAAACGCTCCGCGAGATACAGAATGGCTAACGCGCAAATACAAAGGCTACTGATGGTACAGGGAATGCCGGCTCACGCTTTGGCTTGACGCCACGGGATAGCCTGCCCCTAACCCTTTACCAGTGGCGCTATTCTTTTTCTGGATAAAAAGGAATCAAATCCTCAAGGCCGGTTGTTTACCCACAAATACCAATTCTACTTATTGTACAGTGAATGCCGGCTCACGTTTTGGCTTGACGCCGCGGGATAGCCTGCCCCTAACCCTTTACCAGTGGCGCTATTCTTTTTTCTGGATAAAAAGGAATCAAATCCTCAAGGCCGGTTGTTTACCCACGAATACTATTCTACTTACTATGCAGGGAGCTTCGGCTCACGCTTTTGTTTGACGCCACGGGATAGCTTGGCCCGAAGAACGTCATTGCGAGCAATTTCCCGTCTGGTATCAATCAATTGCGAAGCAATCTGAGTTTATGTGGCGAAAGCGCGGGTGCCTTGTACTAACAAATCAATAGAGATTGCTTCGTCACTTCGTTCCTCGCAATGACGCAATGGGTGGGTAGCTGTTTGCAAATCTTTCAGTGGTTAGTGAGAAGAACCAAGGGCAATTATGTTCTGCTTTTGTTGCAATGACTGGCTTTATATTAACTGGTCGGATAAATCGAGCCATTCAGGGTTACCGGCATTAATGAGATCCAGTTTCTTTTTTCGGCTACCGCCTTTGATTCTTTTTTCTTCCAAAATTGCTTCTTCAATGGTAGGGAAGAAGTTATAATAAACAAGTTTGGAGCAGTTGTATTTAGCAGTGAACCCGCCGGAGTGTGCTTTTGTTTTATGTTGCTGAACCCTCGCGATTAAGTTGCTGGTTACACCGGTATATAAAACATTGTTGGTTGGATTTGTCATTATGTAGACTGTGCCACCGCGAATCATCAGGTTAAAGTAAAGATTTATTGCATTAGAATCTTCGCTTCTTTACTATTGGGGAATGATAAGAAAGGGAAGAAAGATTGCTTCGTCACTTCGTTCCTCGCAATGACGGATGAGAAAGTGTTGCCTTTTAAAAACTGAAATCTACTTTACCACTGCTGCGCCCCAGCCATCGTATTTAAGGCCGAGGGTGTTGCAGTAACTTGCCAGGCGCATGGTTAAGCCTGAGATGGTGTTGCCATCTAAAGGCATGGGTTTAGAAAGCACCAACTTGTTATTGTCAAGGCTTAATACCGTAAAACCATCGCGGCTTAGCTGGTCGGCCACACTTTGTAGCTTGGCTGAATCGCCTAGTATAGTATGTTCAAGCGTATGCAGCGAAGTTGGGCTACTGCCGTTCTGTAACAGGGTGCCTATTATGCGGCGGTCGGTTATCTGTTGCCAGTAAATAAAATCAGGACGTATGCGCTCGTCAAAAAACTTCCAGCCTTCGCTGTCGCGCAGCTCCAGCTTATAGCCCTGTATTCTGGCGGCCCATTGGGCGTAGTCTGCTTTAAAAGTTGCTGCATCATTAACCTGGTAAATTAACTCGCGCAGGGCACCATAACTGCTGCGGGCTACAAAACGGCAATCGGCACTTATGTTTTTATTAAGGTCTGCTTCAATTTTCACCAGTTGCTCGTGCTCGTCTTTTACAGGCAAACCTGTTTCAGTACAATCAGCAGGGTTTATGTATATAATAACCCTGAAGCAGGTGTTATAGCCACTGTGCGCATCCTCGCTGCCGGCAGCTACGTCAAACTCAATCATAGCTACCTGGCCTTCGCCGTAAGTGTAGGTGTAAAAATTCCAGTTATCGGCTTTAACCACTCCACTGGGTTTATCGGCCTTGCCAAAAATTTTATCTAAAAAGCCCATCGGTATTTTGTTGAGGAGGTAAAGAAATAAAAAAGCCCGCACAGGTTAATGCGGGCTATAAACCGAGGGAAAATATTTTACTGCGGTTTTACGTATTCCACGCGCAGTTCCTTATAAGTACGGTAGGGGTCGCCGTAAATCCATGTTCCATACAGCGTTACTTCTTTGGCCAAATCAACGGGGATTTTATCAGCATCGTAAACGGTTACTACCTCCTTGTCGTCATCAGCAAATAGCTTGAGCGTGGCATTGGGGTAAGCATCGGCAGCGTATAAAAAGTTAAGCTTTACAGGGCCGGTTATCTTATCCGTTTGCAGGTAGAGGTTTGAGCCGCCTCCGCGGGCATAAAAGGTATCGGGCACCAACAGCATGCCCTGCACTGAAACAGGATGATTATGCAGGCTTTCGAGCGTGGCTGTAGTTAGTTCCGGTAAAGTCATTTTGCTGAAATCCTCGGTAGGTGGTGTGCCGCGTTCAATCTTTACCACCTTTATTACATCAAAGTCGTTGCTTTTTTCGTTGTAGTCGTATTCGCCGGTTATACGTACAAAATCTTTTTTGGTAAGCAGTTCGCCATTGTCAGTATGCAGTTTAAGGTCTTCGTTTGAATATTCAGCAGGCAGGCTTTCCATTTGGTTTTTTTCTTTACCGTGATTGGGAAACACGCTGATGCTGAAACCGCGGCTTTTTAAGCGCGGGTGCAGTTCGAAACTTCCGCCACCCATAGTATAGGTAGGTAGGCGCATATAGCCTTCAACCACTACCATTTCGCCATCAAGGTCGGGCTTAGGCATATCGTTTATGTTAATGGGTACAGGTGGTTTGTTGCTACAGGCATTTAATAAAAGCAGAAAAGAAATGAAGAGCGGGTAGGTTTGCTTTTTCATGTTTCGGTATTTTGAAAATTAAAATACAAACCCATTGCAATGCGCTAATTGCGTTTTTAGGCTCAGCATTATATTTCAAAACCGTGGTGGTATGAGGCTTGTTGCAATGCGGCAGAACTTTACGCAGAGGAGAAAGCGAAAGTTTACCGGAAAATCAGGCCGTTAAAAACATAGAAACCGAAAGCAAAGGAGAATAAAAAAGCCCGCAGAGGTTAATGCGGGCCTTTAGCGTAAGTAGTGTTTGGGTTAGCGTTTATAATACGGTAATTTGTTCAACTGCAAGTGCCGGAGATTCGTTGCCTTCTTCCGGCTGGCGCCAGGTGCCATAAATGCGCACCTTTTTGCTTAGGTCAATTTCCTGCTTGTTGTTATCGTAAACTACTACATCCTCCTGTGTTGCTTCTTCATCCAATAACAAGGCTGCATTTTTGCTCCCTTCGGTGGTGTAGTAAATAAGCAGCGAAACCGGCGCTGATAATTTATCGCCCGTAAATTGAAGCGTGGCTATACCGTTTTCATCCATAAATTTTTCAGGCACAACGATGTTCCCTTCCACTACAACCAGCCTGTCGTTCAATTCCTTCATTTTGTCGGTTGTTAAGGGTTGCGCACCCATAGTAGCGTAGTCTTCAGAAGGAGGAGTGGCCTTTTCTATTTTGGTTACGTTTTTAATCAGGTAGCTTTTTTCGTAAGACAGGTAGTAATATTCGCCGGTAATGCGTACGTAATCGTTATAGGTGCAGCTTTCCCCTTTATCTGTTTTAAATTTTAAATCGCTGTTTTGATATTGAGAGGGTAAAGCCTGCATTTCGTTATTGCCGCTACCTATTTTGGGCGCAATTTTAATACCCTGTGCACGGCTTTCTTTACGGGGCTGTAACTGTATAGCACCGGCGCCGCTTGTCATATCGGGCACGTGGGCGTAGCCTTCAAGGGTTACTATTTTTTTGTCTAACTCAGGTTTGGCAGCTTCATTCCAGTTAAGGGCTACCGGTGGTGTTTGGCCGCAACTTGCAAGCAATATAACAAGGCCGATAACTGCTGCGGGGAATAAACTTCTTTTCATGGTGTGTTTTTTGTTTTATAAATCGAATGATGTTAATGCGTTTGATTGCCGGCCATAGTTTTGGCCTTATTGATGTTGCGATAGCCTAACACCAGGAACAAAACAGATACCCCAAACAGGAATACCGTACCCCCTATGGTGCCAAAGATACCATGGAACACATACCAAATTGCTTTTTGCCTTTCGGGGGGATGCGCATCCTGGTATTTAGCCAGGAAATAGTAGCCAATGGCCAGCACAATAAACAGGCCTCCGCGCAACATATGCCATACGCCTTTTTCGTGCGTTTGTTCGCGCTCCATATCAGCGCGCTGCTCAGCAGTTAAATGGTGGCTCATGCTTATAACAGCTTTTTGTTGAATTTATACTCCGCCTCTTCAGAATAGCCTAACAGCATGTTGGGGTTGTATTTTTCCTTAAGCATGCTCAGGAAGGCTTGTGTATCCTTACCGGGCAGGTGGTAATCGCTTATAGCAACCGGTGCGGCCTCGTTGCGGATGCATAAACGAACCTCAATGTTCTTTACCCCTTTGCGTGTTTCTTCATAAACATAGCCCCATACCAGGGCATCGCGGTTATTGGTTAAGGTTTCGCGCAGCAACGTAGCCTGTTGTGCATTGCCTTTTGCCGCAACACCAAGCAAGGGGCTAATGACTAAGGCAAAACCGCCCAGCACCCCCAGTATTTTAGCAACGCGGCCATCATTGTGCAGGCCGAAATACAATACTGCTGCAACAACAAGGCAGGCGCCACCCAGTACGCCAACTACCTTCATGGCGGTTTTAAGGCCGCCTGCGCTTTTTTCCAGAATGCCTGTTATTTCGTCTACTGTCATACTTTTAGCTTTACCGGTTGCCCGTTTTATGCGCCGGGCTTTATTGCATGACGCTTTTTTATTAGGCGCAACGGGTTCAAACTTGTTCTTTAAATTTGCTTTGACCAAGCCAAAATGCGGCTGATTATCGCATGTCCGATTTTGGGTGGTAAACCCTTTTTATGCGCAACAATGATAATCTGCAGCAGCTGGTGCACCACCTAAGCACTAACGAGAAACGTTACTTTAAGCTGTTTGCCTCGCTTAAGCCGGGCGATAAAAATTACCTGGCGCTTTTTGATAGCCTGGGGGCCAGCCAGCATTATGATGCAGATAAGTTGAGCCAACGTTACGGCACCAAAGCTGCATTGGCCCATAATAAAGAACACCTTAAGGATGTGCTGTTGCGTTCGTTGCGCAATTTTCATGAGGACAACAGTATGGAGATAAAAGTGCAGAACCAGCTTGCGGAAATTGAGGTGTTGTTCGGCAAGAAGCAGTTTGCGCTATGCCAAAAGAAAGTAGATAAGTGGCTGGAAATTACGGTGAAATACGAGATGTTTCCACACGCCTTACAATTGCTGCGCTGGCACTTTGGCATTAAAATGCGCACGGGTGAGAACGCGTATGATGCCAAGGCAATTGCCCTTGAGAATAAACTATTAAAACAACAGGAGAACCTGACCGCTTACCACCAGTTACGCCACCGCTTTGCAGCGCTTATATATCATGAAGACGCCAAACTGCCCGGTATGCCTGATAAGAATTTTAAGGCGCTAATGGCATCGCCTTTATTGGCGAAACCTGCAAGGGCTTTATCGCAAAGTGCACTGTTGTTATACCATAACCTGCATAGCACGTATGCCGCGCATGTATTGCTTGACCATAAGCGCAACGAAAAACATCTTAACCATATACTGCAGTTGTTTGAAGTGCATCCGTTTTTGTTTAGCGGTTATTACCGCATGTACTTTAGCAGTTGCGATATGCTGGGCAGCAATGCGCTTGCTGCCGGACAAACAGATAAGGCCCTTAAGCTGATTAATGCTATGGTAGATGCCACGGCCCGTTTAAACAACAGCCTGCACCTTCAGTATAAAACTGATGTGTTAAACGTGGCTTCGTACAGTAAGCTTGCCGCGTATAACTTTGGATTGAACTATAAGGCAGGAGCGCAATACGGCGAGCAGGTTTTAGCTACGAAGGATAACCTGGTGGAGCGCAAACTGCCTTATTTTGATTACCGTTTTAAATATCTGTTGGCACATTGCTACTTTATGAACGGGCAATATGCCAAGGCTATAAAGATTTCAGCAGCCCTGGTGGCAGAGAATTTAAAGGGCGCGGATGAATACATTTATTTTAACCGCTTTTTGTTTTTGCTGCTGCAATATGCATTGGGTAACTACAGCACGCTGGGGCATTATTTAAAATCGCACAGCCGCTGGTGCAGGCAAAATAGCTTAACCGATAAGGCTTTTGGCAGTTTTGTGCAACTGCTGCGCGAGCTAACGCAGGCAGGAGATAACAGGCCGCAGAGCCGGGAGGTGTTTCGCAAGTACCGCGATGAGTTTAGGAAGCTAAAGGAGGGTTCGGCCCCTTACCGTGTGTTTACGCGCCTTAACTTAAATCAATGGATGGAGAGTGGGATAAAGTAGTTAAGGCTTAAAGCTTACTTCTTTGATAAAGGTATAATCGTACAGGCTGGGGTCTATGGCGATGGTTTCGCCGGTTTTGCTGTTGGTTAGCAACACAAAGTCGTGGTCTTTAAAGAAAGGGGAGTGGAAATAGGGATGCACATTTACGCCTAACAGATAAAGCTGCCCTGCTACCGGAGCCGCGCGCCAATCTTTATAATTATGTTTTACGAAAAGATGGTTGCAACAAGCAGCGTAATAGGCAGCATAGCCAACGCAGTGGGCATTGTGGCTGTAGTATAATTTGTTGGGGTTCGCACTTTGTTGGTGGGTGCTATAGGTAAGTTGGTTAGCGGTAAATGCCAGTGCCTGCTCTATAAGTTGTTCTGGTGTGGGTGAACCAGGAATCTCTTTTTCCAATTCGCTTATAAGTGATTTATCAGTTAAGGAATAGGCATTGCGTGCTGCTATGCTTTTGTAGCTAACCATGTGGTTGTACAGCCAGCTACGAAAGACCACCGTTGCTATTAGCAGCAGGAATAAGGTAAACGCAATGCGTTTGAGGGTTTTCATTTTTTTATAACGTAGGAGTGGGAGGGAAAGTATTTTGGTTTAACCCCCTCCGTCGATAAACTTTGTAGTTTATCTCCTCGTCCCCCTATCCAACTGCGTTGTCATGGGGACAATTGTGAAACTGAGGAGTTTTCTGAGCGATGGCTTGGGGCTGTTGTGGTGGAACAATGTTCTTTCTTTTCCTGCCATGAAAAGAAAGAACCAAAGAAAAATCACCGCTGTTGCATCAACACGCTAAAATTCACTACGCTGTGCTAAACTGCATGAACTCGCTCACTGCGTTCGCTCAAACAGCATGCAGTTTTTAACGCACCGCTACATGAATTTTTTAACGCTATTGCTGCAAAGGCGGGAGCATTAATGCCAATGTGATATGGTGTGCCATATTTAAACAAAGCTCATGCTGCGGCCCGGTGATTAGGTGTGGTGTAGGTAAATTAAATACAAGGGCCTCACCCCTGCCCCTCTCCTAAAGGAGAGGGATGGAAGCGCCTGCGGCGGTTTATTAAAAAAAAGAAAAGAAACTGTCTGTTTCTATCACTCCGTGGGAAACGGACGGGCTAACTCGCAATACAAAAGCTACTGATGGTACAGGGAGCGCCGGCTCACGCTTTGGCTTGGCTCGAAGAAAAAACCACCTCCGGCAACCTGCGCTTTGCTACGGCTGCCTCGTCCTCCTTAAAATAAGGAGGACAATTGAATACAAAATACAAGGCCTCACCCCTGCCCCTCTCCTAAAGGAGAGGGATGGAAACCAGCAGCAGTGGTTTGTAAATTCTACTTTTTCAATTGCCAGGTTATGGGCATTTCGAAGTTGAGGAAGTACATGGGGTGGAATACAATTTGGCCGAGGGTGTTGAACTCTAAGGCCGGCATTGGCACTTTTACAATGTTGAGTATGCCCAGTATGGCTTTGCCTACGCGGCTTTTTGCTTTTATTTTGGTAAGGTCGGCATCTAAGGAAATGAAGAAGCGGCGGTAGCGTTTTATATCTGTGCGGTCGTGTTCAACACCGTTTTTGTCCGTCCATTTATTTTCGAAGCCGCCATATAAATTACCCGCAGCGTAGCCTACTGCCACATTTAGCCAGGGTGGCTTAATACGGTGGTTAAAAGAGTAAAGGTTAAACGACAACCACATGGTTATGCCGTTATAGTCTTTCAATATTTTTTCGCCGAAGCCTTTGCCGTAAAGTTCATCGGCGCGGTCGCGTAATTCGCCTTTAGGGTAATTTACTATATGAAAAGAATACTTGGTGGTAATGCGCTGCTCCTGCCAAAGGAGGTATTGCGATGTGGCCAATGCTGCACCGCCAAAGTTGAAAACGATATCGCTCCAACTTGCGCCGTATTTGTTGCTAAGGCCATCGGGTATTTCAACGGCGCTCATACTTAAAAAGGCGAAGGTGCCGGCTGCCAGGGCGGCGGGTGTATTTTTCATACCGCTCCAGCGCAGCATGTTGTAGCTCCAACAGGTAACAAAGTAGGGCGCAAAAAAGTGGCCTGTTTTATCAATTTGGTTCCACTCCTTAGCATCGTTAAACCAATGGAATTTACCTAAGGGCTGCTTGCCGTACCATACAAAACCAACGCCGGTCATAATAGCGGTATACCCGCCAATGGCGCCTACTGAAACGCCGATTAGCCTTTTACGATTTAAGGTTGGTGATGGCACCAGCCATTGTTGACGGTATTTAGCATCGCCTTGTAAAAGGGCCTGTTGGTAAGGGTTAAGCGTGGTGGTATCAGTTAATTCTACTTCACACTCTGTGCTTTCAGCAAAAAGCGGAGCGGAACTTATTAAACTAAGTAATACTATAAAAGCCAAACCCCATTGGCCGCGCATAAAGGCAAGCGCCTTTGCGGCTGTGGCGTAAACCGGATTTGGCTTTTGGTTTATCATTAATGAACGGCTACTGCACCTACAAGGGTTTCGCGCACTTTTTCCATTATTACATTAACGCGGCCTTCGCTGCTGGCTTCAACATATACGCGCAACAGAGGCTCGGTGCCGCTGGCGCGTATCATTACCGTTTCTTCTTCGTCTAAGTAAAATTTGTAGCCGTCTAAGTCTTCAACCTTGCTGATGTTTATGCCACCGAAGTTGGTATAAGCGCCTGCTTTGCACTTTTCAATAATGCTTAGTTTTTCTTCTTCTTTTAAGTGAAGGTCTAAACGGTTATAACTGAACACACCCACCACAGCATACACTTCATCAATTAATTCCTGCAGGGTTTGTCCGTTTTGCACTAAATGGTTTACAATAACCAATCCATCCCAAATGCCATCGCGTTCAGGTATGTGGCCTTTAACGGCAATGCCGCCGCTTTCTTCGCCGCCCACTAATACGTCTTCGTTCTGCATTATTTCGCAGATGTATTTGAAACCGATTTTGGTTACCTGACATTCAATTCCGTATTGCTCGCACATTTTCTTCACCTTGTTTGAAACGGAGAAGGCCACTACCACCTTGCCGGTCATTTCCTGGTATTTGTGCAGGATGTGAATAAGCAACAGAATGATGTGGTGTGCATCAATGAACTTGCCTTTGCCATCGTAAAGGCCAATGCGGTCAGCATCGCCATCGGTTGCAATAGCTAAGTCAATGTGTTTCATTTCGCGCAGGTAGTTTTCCAGTTCCTTCAGGTTTTTGCTGATAGGTTCCGGCGCCTGCCCATAGAAGGAAGGGTTGTATTCGCAGTGCAATAAATCAGCCTGCGGCATAATGCGCGGGAAAACACTTTGGCCGGCGCCATACATTGCATCGTACGCCACAACCAATTCCATGTTGCCGTTCATGGTTTCTAAATCAAAATGCTCGGCCACGTGATTGTAATACATGGTTTCTAAATCCACAATTTCCACCAGGCCTTTATCTACCCAGCTTTTTACTGTTTCTTCGGGTGCATCGTGCTTTGCGGGAATCATGCCCTCAATTTCTGTAATATATTTTTGAATAAGCGGCCCGCCGTGTTTTGATTTTAGTTTGTAACCGTTGTAAGAAGGAGGGTTGTGGCTAGCGGTAAAAATTACGCCTAACTCGGCACCCAACTTTAGCGCGCCTAAGGAAACCATAGGCGTTGATACAAAGTGCTCATCGAAATACACCTTTATGCCCTCGGTGCAAAATACGTTTATAGCGGTTTGGGCGAAGAGGTAACCGCCAAAGCGGCAATCATAACCTACAACAATACTTGCATCTTTATCCTGTGCTTTTGCCCAATCGGCTGTGGCCTTGGCAACACGCTTAACATTATCAACTGTAAAATCTTTGGCGATTATTCCGCGCCATCCGTCTGTTCCGAATTTAATATCTGCCATTACTACTCAATTTAAAGGGGTGAAGTTAAAAAAAGAGGGCAGACCGCTATTGGATGGTGGTTTGGGCTTAACAGTACACTGCCTGGCTTTGGTTATTAAGCAGATAATGTGTTATGATCCTTTTCTTTTAAAAGAAAAGGAACCAAAAGAAACTGTCCGTTTCCATCACTCCGTGGGAAACGGACGGCTTACGCGCAAATACAAAAGCAAGTGAAGTGCTTAATTTTTAAGGCTGTATAGTTTATTTGTCGGCTGACAAATTGTGTGGGCAAGCTGAGAGGGATTCTCCGTAATTTTAGTGTTGATTTGGTGACGTGATACAGCAGATGGATAAGGTGGATACATACCGCCATAAGGGCCTGCGTAAAGAGCTGGCTGTTACCTTAAAAAATAAGGGCATTAAGGATAGTAATGTGTTGCGCGCTATTGAAAACGTGCCGCGCCATCAATTCTTTGGGCAGGATACGATTTTTTTTGAAACACATGCCTACGAGGATAAGGCTTTCCCGATAGGGGAGGGGCAAACTATTTCGCAACCGTTTACGGTAGCTTACCAAACTGAACTGCTGCGCATACACCCCAAGGACAAGGTGCTTGAGATAGGCACGGGTAGCGGTTACCAGGCAGCGGTATTGGGCGAGTTGGGCGCCCGTGTTTATACTATAGAACGCCACAAGAAATTATATGAGCGCACACGCCCTTTGCTGGAAAGCATGGGTTATAAAACCGTAAAGTGCTTTTTTGGCGATGGTTTTGAGGGGCTGCCAACCTTTGCACCCTACGATAAAATTATAATTACAGCAGCTATACCTGAGTTGCCAAAGAAACTTCTTTCGCAATTAGCCGTAGAAGGTACTCTGGTGATGCCTTTCGGAACCGAAACTGATTGTGACATGATCCGAATCACCAAACATGGCGAAGGACAATATACCGAGGAGGTTTTCGGCAAGTTTGCTTTTGTGCCAATGTTAAAGGGCAAGGTATTTTAATATTATAACCCCAAGTATGCGTCTACCAGCGCTTATAATTTTTGCGCTTTGCTGTTTAACAGTGCAGGCACTGGATAACAAGATTATTGCCTTAAAGGTGATGGATAAGCGTAACCGCGAACCCATTATTAATGCTGAAATTAAGATTGAAGATTTAGTGGCTAACCAGGTTAGCGCCGCTTATAGTAACGATAGCGGGCTGGTGCTTTTTCCCGTTAATAAAACAAGCCGCTACCGTATTACGGTTAGTAAGGATAGTAAAGGCAGCAGCGTGGGTTACCTGGTGTACTCCTTTGTAATTACCGAGCGCGATTTTCAAACAGCGCGGCCCATTGAGGTGGAGCTTGAAAAGGTAAAGCGCAGTGATTATTCGTTTTTACCCAACCTGTATTTTAATGCCAAAAGCGCCACTGTAAGTGTGGAGGATACGGCTACGCTTAATAATGTTATAACTATGCAGCGGCAGTACCCTACCCTGCAGTTAGAGATAGGTGTGCATGCCGATTGTACGGAGAGCCCCGGCTTATCGCTGCAACGCATGGATGCTATTAATGATTTTTTGATGGACCGTGGCTGCGATCTTAAACGCGTTATTGTAAAAAGCTACGGTAATGAGCGCCCTGCCAACGGGTGTAACTGTAAAGCCACCCCCGGCTGTACCAGCGAGCAGCAAAGCGAGAACCGCCGCGCTGAGTTTAAGTTATTGAGTTTTTAGGACTTGGATGTTTTTGAGTATTTGCTATGTTCTTTCTTTTCCTGCCATGAAAAGAAAGATAAACCTATTATAAGGCCTTACTATTTTGATATTTAAGGCTTATCAAGTAAATCTCTCCTCTGTTCCTTTTCTTTCAAAAGAAAAGGAACCCCCGCCATAAGAGGGACGGGCAAAAGAAACTGTCCGTTTCCATCACTCCGGGGGAAACGGACGGGCATACGCGCAAATACAAAAGCTAATGATTGTCCAGGGAACTTGGGCTCACACTTTGGCTTGAGGCGGGGTGTAGGTTGACCCCCTCCGTCGATAAACTTAAAGGTTTATCTCCTCGTCCCCCTGCCAGGGGGACAATTTAGCGAGAGATTGCTACGTCGTTCCGAAGTATGGGAACTTCTGGCAATGAGGATAATATTCTTTCTTTTCCTGCCATGAAAAGAAAGGACCAAAGAAAAATCACCGCTGTTGCTTCAACACGCTAAAATTCATTACGCTGTACTAAACTGCATGAAACTCACTCACTGCGTTCGCTAAAACATCATGCAGTTTTTAACGTGTCGCTTCGTGAATTTCTTAACGCTATTGCCGCAAAGGCGGGAACCTAAAGCCACTGCGTAATAATTGAGGTGCAGTAATGACTAACGTTCTGGCTTGCGTTGCGGTGTAGGTTGGTTTCCCATCTACACCTTATTTACTTGATAATCAGTTAATTGTATAAAAAACGAACTTTTTTTTAGAGGTAATGTAACCTTTAGGGTATGTGCCCGTTTAAGAATATACCATAGTGCTTAAGTTTAAAAGAGTCGGAGGTCAGGGGCCGACTCTTTTTTTTGTACTTACCCGCCGCAATAATTGCCCTTACCCACGTTTGTATTCTTATTAATTCATAATAGCTGCAATAGCGGGGGCTTCAACTGTGTAATCCCGCGTCAAAATCTATCTTTGCCCACCTTTATGTTAAATAAGTTATCGGTTTATAGTTTGTTGTTGGCGGTAAAAGCCGGGGCAAGAGCATTTGCACTTTTGGCCGTGGCCGGTTTGCTGCTGGTTATCAGCGGTTGCGAAACACCCGAAAAGGTGTTGAAGAGCCGCGATATGATGTATAAGGAAGCCAAGGCCCGCGAATGGTATAACAAGAAGGAATACTTTAAGTGTATACCGGTGCTGGAGGAGTTAATAGGCCTTATGAAGGGCCGCCAAAGCGTAGAAGAGCTATACTATATGTACTGTATGGCTAACTATAAGCAGGGCGATTACATGATAAGCGCCTACCACTTTAAGAACTTTTACGACCAGTACACCAGCAATACGCACGCCGAGGAGTGTTTGTATATGTATGCCAAAAGCTATCAAATGCTTTCGCCCAAGCCTGAGCTGGACCAAACTTACACCTACAAGGCGCTGGAGGCCTATGCTTTTTTCCTGAGCATGTACCCGGATAACAACTATGTAAAGGAAACCAACGAGGCCGTGCAAAAGCTGCGCCGCAAGCTGGAGAAGAAGGCCCTGGCCAGTGCAGAGCTTTACTACAAAACCGCCAACTACAAGGCGGCTGCTACCAGTTACGAGAATCTGTTACGCGATTTCCCCGATATTGATGAGGTGGAGAAGGTTAGCTTTATGATTGTAAAGGCCAACCTTAAGTATGCTGAAAACAGTATACCTACCCGTAAAGCCGAGCGCTACAACCACGTTATAGAAAGCTACAACACTTTTAAGTATAAGTTTAGCACCAGTAAATACCTTGAAGAGGCCAAGAAATATGAAATGCAGGCCCATTACCTGGCTGCCAAAGGCGCTTTTGAAGGGGCTGAATACACCCCCCTGGCCGACCGTGAGCATCAATACCTGGTGGCTTTTAACGAGGTTAAGAAGCACGAACCCTTTATAACGGACGAAAAACAGAAGAAAAACCTGAAAATTTGGGTAGAAAAGGGGCATTTTATGATTGTTAAGAGTTATTACCAGTTAAGTGAGGAACGCAAGAGCACCCAAAAGTTGCCTGTGCTGGAGAAAACTGTGAAAACTTATTATACCTTTGTCGACCTTTTTCCGAATAGCCGATACTTGCACGAAGCGGAGAAATTGTTTAACAACGCAAGCGAACAAATAAAAAAACTGAAAAGCAATGGATAAGCTGAAGAAAATTAAAATGACCCAGGTTAACCCAATACTGGAAACACAAAACCTGATGGAAATTGGCAAGAAAACAGGCAACGTTTACGAAGCCCTGTTTATCATTTCTAAAAGAGCTAATCAGATTTCGCGCGATTTGAAAGAGGAACTGCACAGCAAGCTGGAAGATTTTGCTTCGCATACTGATAACCTGGAAGAGATACATGAAAACCGTGAGCAGATCGAAATTTCGAAGTTTTACGAAAAGCTGCCTCACCCAACCATTATAGCTACTAAAGAGTTTATGAATGATGAGTTGAACTTCCGCAAAGAAGAATCAACCGAACCACAGCTATAATAGCTCTGTTATGAAGAGCCCGCTGAAAGGAAAGAAAATAGTTCTGGGAGTTTGCGGTTCAATTGCTGCGTATAAGGCAGTTTATTTAACCCGCCTCCTGGTAAAAGCCGGAGCCGAAGTAAAAGTCATTATGACTTCTTCGGCTTCGCTGTTTATTACCCCGCTTACATTTTCTACACTAAGTAAAAATACCGCCTATACCCACCTTACCGAAACAGGAGGGGAGTGGAATAACCACGTTGAACTTGGCCTTTGGGCCGATGCTATGGTAATAGCCCCTGCCAGCGCCAATACTTTAGCTAAAATGGCTATGGGTATTTGCGATAATATGTTGCTGGCTACTTACCTAAGCGCTAAGTGCCCCGTGTTTTTTGCACCGGCTATGGACCTTGATATGTGGAAGCACAAGGCCGTTAAAAAGAACATTGAGTTACTGCATAGTTACGGCAACATACTTATACCGGTTGAGCATGGCGAACTTGCCAGCGGACTGGTAGGCGATGGCCGCATGGCTGAGCCTGAGCATATCATGGAGCACCTGGAGAATTATTTTTCGTAGGGGTTGTAAACCACCTCCGTCAATAACTTCACTACGTTTCGTTATTTCCTCGTCCTCCTTATTAAGGAGGACAATAAATACAAAACAGCCGAATACAGAATACCCCCTCCGTCGTTAGCTGCGTTGCACTACGCTAACTTCTCGTCCCCCTGTTAGGGGGACAATAAAATGCAGAACAGCCAAATATAGATTACGGCATCTATTCCATACTTAACTTGCCTACGGCGCTGTTGCCGTTGGTGTCAGTAATTTTGTAGAGGTAGGTGCCTGCTGCTAAAGCTTTGCGGTTGAAGCGGTAAAGGTTTTCGCCAATGTGTTGTTGCTCGAATACCTTGCGGGCGGTAACGTCAAACAACTCTAATGTGTAGTTGCCTTCAAAACCATTTACGGTAAACAGGCAGTAGTCGTTTAACGGATTAGGATAAACTTTAACGCTTACGCTGCTAACTACTTCCGTAACACCAACCGATTTGTTTACCACATTAATGGCAGTATTAGTAAACACAGGCTCGTTATAATCAAAGTAAATGGATGCGCGGTTGGTAACCAGCGTGCCGTTGGGCAGGTTGTTTTTCACTTTCACACTATACTGCACATAACCCTGGCTGTTGATGGGGTCGGTAGCGCTATCGGGTAAAAAGATAGGATCGAAATACCAGGTAAGGATTCCGTTTTTGCTGATGTTAAAGTTATAGGGCTGGTGGCTTGCACCAAGGTCCATAACTGTAGCAGGGTCAACATTGGCAGAGAGGGTATCGCGCAGGGTTATAAAATGGGTAGTGTCAGTTCCGGTATTCTGGAAGTGAATGGTGTAGGTGAGCACAGAGTCGTTAACAGTAATAAACGAATCAGGCGTGCATTCTTTAAAGTTGGGGTCGTAAGAGCCATTGATAAGGCGTGAGGTTTCGCAACTGTTGTTGATAGGGGCGCAGTCGTTTTGTGTAGGGTCAATATGCCAGGTGCCATGCACTGTAGTGCCCAACGGCATGCCTGAAGGAATACCGAAGTTGGCGTAAACGGAATTATTAGCGTTCCACAAAGCAGGGCTGCCCATTGGTATTTGCCAGGTTATAGTGTGTGTAGCGGCATTGTACGTATCGTAGTTTGGCGAAGTAGTTTGAAGTGTAAGGGCCGCATCGTGCACCAAAGTTACGGTAGCGGGGCCTGAAAAACTGTTGGCGCCAAGGTTTATATAGTTGCCATACATGGTTAAGGAGCCACCGGGTATGCCTCCGATGGTAAAGCCGGTAATTTGCAAATCGTATTGGTTCGGTTCCTGTATACCAAAATTGAAATTGGTTATGGTATCGGGAGAGCTACCGAAGTTTACGGGCACATTTTGCAATGCACAGCCGGATGTTATAGCACAGGAAGAGCCATCGCCTGCAAGCGATATGTTGGCTGTGCCTACGGCAGGTATCTGTAATGTAAATTGCCCCAGTTGGTTGGTAATTGCATAATCTCCGCCATTGGTGCTTGCCGCGGTTATAAGATAGCCGCTTAAGGTTGTTTCGCCGTTATCAAACTGGCAGTTGTTATTGGCATCAATATATACTGTGCCCTGTACAATGTTGCCGCAGTTGTTTGTAATAGTGGTATTACCTGTTATTATGCAGCCCATTGCATCGGTTACACTAAATATGTATGTACCTGTTGCTAATTGTGTAGCGGTAGCAGTTGTTTGCTGGGGGGTAGTGTTCCATGCATAAGAATAAGGAGGCGTGCCGCCATAAGGATGAATAGTAGCAAAGCCATTACCCAGGGCACACTGTTCTTCAGCACTATAAACCGATGACCAAAATGCGGTGTAAGGAATGGTGATGTTGCCGCTTACGGCACAGCCGGAAGCATCAGTAACGGTATAAAAGTATGTGCCGCTTGAAAGGCCGGTAACTAAAGAATCAGTTTGGGCGGAAACGTTCCATGCATAGGTATATGGCCATGTGCCACCTGAAGGTTGAACGGCTACAAAACCACTGCTGGCTGAATTACAAATAGCATTATGGGTTACATTGGTTTGTAAAGAACCTGATACGCCAACATTAAACAAAGCAGTTGTTGAATCGCCGTTGGCATCGTGCACGGTTAAGTAGTAGGTGCCGGCGCTAAGGTTAATCAAACTATCTGCTGCTGTTGAGCCGGTGCTCCAGTTAAAAGTATATGGTGCATTGCCACCTGTAAGCTGTGCTACAATTTTGCCATTGGCAGTGTTATTGCAGGTAGCATTGGTTATTGATGAAGAAGAAATTTGAAGGCCATTAAACTGGAATACCCAAACAGCACCTTTCCCAAAATCATCGTAGCTGCCGCCTACTGCCAGCGTATTGCCATTGGATGAAAGCGCAACCGCACTACCGAAGTAAGATCTTCCCAGAGCATCGTTAGGCAGCAATTTATTTGTAAACTGTGACCATGTGCTTCCATTGCGTTTAAATATCCAGGCGCCACCGCCCACATCTGCAACATAGATACCGTTACCCACGGCAAGGGTATTGCCATCGTCAGACAAATCGACCGAGATACCAAACCTTTGATTTATAGACACGCCTGATGCGCGTAGTTTAGCTTCCAATATCCATTGGCTGTTAACATAACGGAAAACAAAAACGGCCCCGGTTGATGAGTCTGCCTGATTACCTACTGCAATAGTATTGCCATCCCCGCTTATGGCTGCGCTTACATCTACAGCATAGGGTGTATTTGGCGAATAAAGAGATAGCTTTTTTTCCTGCTGCCAAACACCGGCTGTGCGCCTGAAAACATATGCCACTGTATCGCTATACGAACACCATACGGCAACGTTGCCATCATTAGATAGCGAGGTGTAATGGCCCTGGTCTTTTTTACCTCCAACACCCTGCAGGCCCGGGCCTTGCTGCACCCAGCTGTTACCACTTTTTACGTAGGAGTAAATAACGCCGGTATCGTTGTCCTCGCCGCTATTGGCAAAAAAGGCAGTATTGCCATCGGCTGCCATTGAGCATCCACCGCCACCAAAGCTGTAAGATAGGCCTGAATCGGCATGAAGCGGGCCGGCATCAACCACCCATTGCTGGGCGCTATCTTTAAATACCCAAAAGCCTACTTTACTTGGAAAGAACACCCAACCGGTATAGCCCTGTATAGCCAGTGATTTGCCATCGGCGCTTAAGCCTACGCTTTCGCCAAAGGAGGAGCTGTTGCCTGTAAAGGAAACGGTGGTGCGGCCACCCTGCGGTTGCCAATTATTACCGTTTTTTGTAAACGTCCAAAAGCCTCCGCGGCCGCCATTATCACGCGGGCCACCCGCCACAATTTTATCGCCGGCTGCATTAATGGTAATGGATTCTCCTATTGCAGCTGTACCATTATCACCATGCCCCTGTAGAACACCCATGCCGGTCCAGTTGTTTGCTGTTTTATGGTAAACCACTACATGGCCGTTTGATTCATCGGCCCAGGTGGCGCCAAATGCAATAAAGCTACCACCACCGCAAACATTAACGGCCTGTATATAGCCGGGGCCGTAGGAGCCCTGCAAAACAATTGTAGAATATTTCTCTACCATAGTGCCCAGGCTATCTTCAAAAATATAAGCATAGCCGTAGTTGTAACCGGAACTATAAGCGCGCGGTCCGGTAAAGCCCAGCGTTTTGCCATCGTAAGATAAACTGGCGAACATGCCCAGGCTGCCTGCCGAAAGGGATATATAATGCGTACTTGTTACGCTTTGATTGAGCTGCCAGGTGTTACCATTTAAATTGTATAAATCAACGCCTCCATTAGCTGCTGCATATGGATTACCAATAGCCAACCTTTGGCCATTGCCGGAAAGCGAGAGGCCGTTCCAAAAGGACGGAGAGTAGGCTGCCGGTAAAACAAGTTTAGCACCAAGTTGGCTCCAGGTATTTCCACTACGTGTGTAGGTCCATACGGCGCCTGTCCAGTTGTTATCCTCAGGGCCCATTATTACAGCCATATTACCGTTTGCAGACAGACTTAATATTTTACCCTGCGCACATTTGCCTATGGGATTAGGTCCAACAATTTTAGCCTGTTGGCTCCAGCTATTGCCGCTACGCACAAATACAATGGCGCAACCTATACTGTCGTTATCTTTCGGGGCACCTATTAAAGCAGTGTTACCATCGTAACTAAGCGCAACGCTGTGCCCCTGCATAGCTTTGGCTGTTGTGTTGGCACTTACCAGTTTAGCCTGCTCTGTCCATACCGTTCCGCTGCGGGTAAAAACCCAGGCGGCGCCCAGTGTATCGCCATCGGTACTGCCTCCTATAATGGCTGTATTGCCATCAGCAGAAATTGCCACAGAGCAACCCTGGTTGCTTAAAACGGCTGTAGAAGAGCCTACCAACATAGCCTGCTGTGCCCATGAGTTGCCCTGGCGAATAAAAATCCAGGCACCACCACGCATAGCGGTTGAGCGCAATTGTGTAGCGCCTACAATAAGTGTGCTGCTATCGGCCGAAAGGGCCATTGCCCCACCAAAACTGGAGTTGCCCTCAGCACCGGTACCGGTAAGTTTGCTGCCTACCTGTACATATTGGCTAAACGAAAGAAGTGTAATACATAAAAGCGCAGCGAATGCGCTAAAGCGTATAGGTGTTTTCATAGTGGTGCTTAGTTAATTTAAATATAGGCAATGGGCCGGATGTGCCAAAAACGTGCTGCGTTTTAACACGCCCTGTTTTTCGTAAATCTTACCCGGTTGGGGATGCAGTTTGTAATTACCCCAACAAATTTCACCTTTGGTAAAAGAATAGTGAAGCAAGTTTAATGCACCCGATTATGCGCAGTTATAAAACATTAGAAGAATTAGTAAATATTGATTCGCCCACCGGTTATACCGAAAAGGCGTGTAAGTTTATAGTAAAGGTATTGGCTGATATAGGCTACAAAGCCGAATACACCAATAAGGGGGCAGTGCGCTGTAAGCTGGGCGATAAACCTACGCTGGCCATTGCCGGGCATGTGGATACGCTGGGCGCTATAGTATCGGGCATTAAGGCGGATGGCACATTAAGTTTTAGCCCGCTGGGTGGCTTGCTGCTTACCAGCGCCGAGGGCGAGTATGTAAACATTATTACCCTTAGCGGTAAGGTATATACCGGCACCTTATTGTTTGACGACCCCAGCGCCCATGCTAATAAGGACCGGGAAACCACACACCGCAGCGTGGAGAATATGCACATACGCATAGATGAAGAAGTCTATAAAAAAGAAGACGTTACCAAATTAGGCATTGCCATAGGCGATATAATTGCCTTTGAGCCCCGCTACCGCGAATACGAAAACGGGTTTATAAAATCCCGCTTTATGGATAACAAAGCAGGTTGTTATGTGCTGTTTGAAATTGCAAGGTACTGCAAAGAGAAAAACATTGCACCGCCTGTGGAACTGTTTTTTAGTAACTACGAAGAGGTTGGCCACGGCGGTACCGTTGGCTACAGTAATACTATTGAAGAGTTATTGGTGATTGATATGGGCGTGCTGGGCGATGCCTGCGAAGGCAAGGAAACCAAGTGCAGCATTTGCGCCAAGGACAGCAGCGGCCCCTATGATTATGAGTTCCGCAAAAGGTTAACGCAGTTAGCGGAGGAGAATAAGATACCGTATGCCGTAGATATTTACCCTTACTATGGCAGCGATGGCAGCGCGGCTTTACGTGCCGGTAAAGATTACCGCGTAGCTTTAATTGGCCCCGGTGTGGCGGCATCGCATGGGGTGGAGCGCACGCATAAAAAGGGGATTGAAGCCACTATTGATTTGTGTTTGAAGTATATTGAAGGGAGGTAGAACTTTATCTTTCTGTTTATCTGAAAGAATACCGAGCGCGCGAAAGGGTTTGCTTAAACACTATCAGTTTCATTAAGTTGTTTCGTTCCTTTTCTTTTGAAAGAAAAGGACCCCCCGCCATAGGTGGGACAAGCAAAAGAAACGCGCACCCGATAGCTACCGAGATGCGAAATAGTAAAAAAATTACCCGCTCTTTTTTGACTCGGAACTTCTTATCGTTCCGCTTTGCGGAACGGCCTCGCTACTGCAACGAAGTTCCGTAGGCCAAAAAAAGAGCTATACCCTAAGAGGGTATGATAACCAGGAGCGCTTAATCGTTGTTTCTTTCTGTACAACGGTTTTCCGTTGATAAACTATGAAGTTCAACTGCAATGTCAGGTGACATCTACGGCGCCTATTGTTTGACTTATTTTATTGGCCGGTGTAGATGCAGCCGGAGGTGGCGGTTTCAGCTATTACAATTTTAGTAAGTGCGGGTAGTTTAGGTTTTATGTTTTGCCAAAACCAAACGGCAAGGTTTTCGGCTGTAGGGTTTTCCAGTCCTTTTATCTCGTTCAGCACTTTGTGGTCTACCATATCAACTAATGGAAGAACGGCTTTCTTGATGTCGTTAAAGTCAATAACCCAGCCAAGGCGTTCATCAATATTGCCGGTAAGGTGCACTGTAAGTTTATAAGAATGGCCGTGCATGTTTCGGCACTTGTGGGTTTCTTCTACCATAGGTAAAAAGTGCGCTGATTCAAAACTGAATTCTTTGTACAATTCCATACAGCAAGATTACAAATCTTTACAGGGCTGCGCAACTGATAATGCTTAGCAGCAGGCTGCGTTACACTTTTACTTCTTTCCATTTGCCGCGGCGGAAAACCATCCAGGCAATAATGGCGATTAGTGTTTCGGCAATAGGAATAGCTATAAGCGCTCCTGTAGTTTTCATGTTTAAGCCTATGGCCAAAAAATAAGCGAATGGTATTTGAACCAACCAAAAACAAACGAAGTTGATAATGGTAGGTGTACGTGTATCGCCTGCGCCGTTAAGCGCCTGCGTCATTACCATAGCCAGCCCGTAAAATATAAAACCGGAACCCATGATTTGTAGGGCGCGAACACCGTAGGCGATAACTGCTTCATCTTTACTGAACACGCGCACTATAGGGCCCGAACAGAAAATGAACAGCAGCATAACAAAAGTCATAAAGGCCATGTTGTATTGCGTGGTGAGGTACACACTTTTTTCGGCACGGTCTATTTTACCTGCCCCTAAATTTTGCCCTACCAATGTTGCGGCTGCATTACTTAAACCCCAGGCCGGCAGAATGAAGAATACAAAATTGCGGAAAGCGATTTGGCAACCTGCCGAAGCGGTTGTGCCGCCGGTATCGGCTACCAGTTTGGTAATCAAAATCCAACTGCCGCTGGCGATAAGAAACTGAAAAGTGGCAGGCCATGCGATGTTAACGATTGATTTTATTACGGGCCAGTCGAAAGTAAAATGCGCTTTATTGAAACGAAGTATGCCGTTGCCCTTAAACAGGTGATAGCATTGGTAAGCCACACCTGTGCTGCGGCCAATGGTTGTTGCAATTGCCGCGCCCTTTAAGCCGAAGAAGTGAATGAAGATGGGACAGAGCACAATGTTGATACCACTGGCTATCCATAAGCTGCGCATGGCCATGGCAGCATCGCCGGCGCCACGGAAAATGCCATTGATAAGAAAGAGCAACATGATGGCAACGCTACCGGCAAACATGATGCGTGTGAAGACGGCCCCATCGCGCACTACTTCTGCACTGCCACCCATAAGGCTTAAAATTTCAGGAGCGAATACTGCGCCTGTTATGCTTATAACTAATGTGACTATAAGTGAAACTATAAGCGATTGCGCCCCTGCGTGCGCAGCATCTGCATTGTTCTTTTCGCCAATGCGGCGGGCAACAATTGCGGTGGCTGCTGTACTTAAACCAATAGCTACTGAATATACTAACGTAATTACTGATTCCGTTAAGCCTACGGTAGCAATGGCGTTTTCGCCAAGCTTGCCCACAAAAAACATATCTACCACGGCAAATACACTTTCAAGGCTAAGCTCCAGCATCATGGGTATAGCTAACAGAAACACAGCACGCGGTATACTTCCCTGCGTAAAATCCTGTTGCTCGCCGTTAAGCGATTGTTTTATGGTGGTGATGATTGTTTTTATTGAAGGCATGATGGATTATTAATAGAAAAGAAAAAGTCAATATAAAACCCGCATCTCAATTGCCGGAATTGAAATGCGGGCAAATGCGTAAATTGAGTTTAGTTAGTTAGCCGGTGTGGGGTTGTTGAAACTTATCATCCAGTGCGTACCGAATTTATCGGTAACCATGCCGAAGTAGCTGCCCCAAAACTGGTGCGCCATAGGCATACCTACTTTGCCACCTGCGGCCAGGCCTTCAAAGTATTTGTCTGCATCTGCCTGGCTATCGGCATTAACAGTAATGTAGAAGTTAGTGCCTGCATTAGCGCGACCATAGGCTGAAGGAAAATCGCTGCCCATTAAAGTGCTGCGGCCTATTGGTAATGAAACGTGCATTACCTGTTCGGCTTCTTCCGGTTTAATCTGCGGGTTGGGTGGCGAATCTTTGTAACGCATAAGCTGAAGCTCGCCACCGAATATGGATTGATAAAAAGTAAATGCCTGTTCGCAATTGCCATTAAAATGTAAATAAGGATCAAGTGATGCCATTGTGCTGAGTTTTATGTGTGGTTAAATACTATTCTGCTATAACTGTTTCCAGTTTATCTAACATCTTAAGCCAGCTTGGGTAAGCCCCTGTTTGTTGGGCTAATGCAAGCGGTGCATTTTGATGCAACATAATTTGTGTTACGCCTTCGTCCTCCGTAAAAATAATACTTACCGTGGTTTCCTGCGGCCATGCTTCATCTTTTCCTGCATCAGTAGCTGTTAATAATTTTCCGTTCTCATCGCAAAGCGCTGAGGTATAGATCAGCACTTCGGGTGCAGTAACTTCGAGATAAGTACCCGTGCACCAGCAACTGTTGTGCCCTGGTATGTTCATACAACTGATGTATGTTCCGCCTTTTTCTACATTCAGTTTGGTAAAGCGTATGCTGCAACCATCGGGCGCAAACCATTTTTCTAAATGTTCTTTTTGTGTAAAGGCTTTAAATACTAAAGCACGGGGCGCTTTAATGGTACGGCGTATAAATATCTCTTCTCCTTTTGCATTACTAACTAACTCACTCAGTTTATCAATGCTTTGGCTCCAGCCTTCATACATGCCGTCCATAGCAGCCTGCAACTCAGGCGTGGCTTTTACTATAGAGGCATAAATGGTAAGCTTTGTTCTGCCTTTGCCGTAATCTTCAAACTTTATTTCGTTGTAACCTTTCAAGGTATCAATGCCCTGTGCATCGGCAAAAGCGCTGGTGGTGTAAATTATTTTTTCGTTGGGGGTTACTTCAACAAACTGCCCCGTTACCATATTGCGGTAGCCCTGCCCCAACATTTCTATACGCAAATTTCCACCTGCTTTAGGCTCAGTTTCAGTTACACCGGTACTAAAGCCACGCGGCCCCCACCACTTCGCCAATTCAACGGGGTTTACCCAGGCATTATACACCACATTGCGCGGGGCGTTTAAAATGCGCGTAAGAGTAACCTCTTTAATTGCTTTGGGCCGTGCCTCCTGTTGTGTAAGGTAAACCTGCAGCTTATCAATATTCTGTTCAAGGCCCTTATCTGCTTTGTGCGCTTTAACCACGGCTATAAACTCTTCGCGGCTTTCAAACAGCATATGCCAGTTCAGCAGGGTTTTGTTGCCCTGCTCCTCAAAGGTTACCGTAGTAACAAAATGCGGATGGCTGATGTGTTTAAATACGATACGCTCAGGCTTTACTATCTCTATAAATTCGCTGTGGTTGTTGTAATCAGTGCCATCGGGCCCGTGCATTGCAAATTGCCATTGCCCGCCTTTTTTTACCTCCATAGTACTTATGGTATTAGTAAAGCCGTTTGGCCCCCACCAGTTTTTAATATGCTTCGGGTCTGTCCATACCTTCCATACCAATTCGCGCGGGGCGTTAAGCAGGCGGCTGATGCGCAGTTCGCGGTCTGCCGTTGAATTATTGTTTGCCATATACTATTGTTTTGCTGAGTTTACTTTTTCTTCTTTTTAGCTGCCTTGGGTTTGCGGGGTTTGTTTTTAGTCTGTAAATCTTCCAGGTAGCGTTCTAATGAATCCAGCCGCTGTTCCCAAAATTGTTTGTACTGTTCAATCCATTCGTTTACCTCGCTTAACTTCTCTAAACGGGCCTCGCAATAATGCTCGCGCCCTTGCGGCACAATAACCACCAGCCCGCACTCACTTAATATTTTCATGTGCTTGTAAACGGCGGTGCGGCTTACATCAAATTGCCCGGCCACCGCATTTACGTTTAACGGCTGAGTGGCCAGCATGCTGAGTATCTGCCTGCGGGTGGGGTCGGCAATGGCCTGAAAAACATCCCTTCTCATTTTATGCAACCTTTTGGTTGCAAATATATATGAAACCTTTCGGTTGCACAAAGTATTTGATGCGCTTTATTTTTTGTGCTACCGGAAAATGGCTACAACCCAAGGCAATCATCTAATAAAATAACAGTGGCTAACATTGCGGTAATCTCCTTATCCTTGTGGTGTATGAAGGTTTTAATTACAGCAGGCCCTACCCAGGAACCCATAGACCCCGTTCGGTTTATCAGCAACCACTCCAGCGGTAAAATGGGCATTGCCATTGCCGAGGAATTTGCCGCCCGTGGTCATGATGTAGTATTAATAAAAGGGCCCACTGAGTTGAAATCATCTTCGCCCAGGGTGAAAGAAGTGCCTGTTACCACTGCAGCGGAAATGTTTGATAGCTGCGCGCAATATTTCGGTAGCAGTGATGTTATAGTGTTTGCCGCAGCAGTAGCAGACTATACACCTAAATATCCCAGCCAAACCAAACTTAAAAAGAAGGAGGACGAACTGTTTATAGAGCTGGTGAAAACCAGGGATATAGCAGGTGAACTGGGGAAGCAGAAAAAAGAAGGGCAGTTTTTAGTGGGTTTTGCACTGGAAACTGACAATGAATTAGCCCATGCGCAGGATAAGTTAAAAAAGAAGAATTTGGACTTTATTGTGCTGAATAGTGTGCGCGACGAGGGGGCAGGTTTTAAATTTGATACCAATAAAATAAGCATAATTGATAAAGACGGGAATACCGTTAAATTTGATTTGAAGAGTAAAACAGAGGTGGCTAAGGACCTGGTTAATTACGTTGAGAAAATGATTAAATAATGACGACAGAATACAGACAACAGACGACAAAAAAGGTAGGGCATTTTGCCGTGCTGCTTGCGTTTTTGTTTTTGGGGTTTACCACCTCAGCGCAGGAGTTGCGTTGCCAGGTAACCGTAAACGGACAGCGTATTAACGGGGTGGACCCTAACCTGTTTAGCACCATGCAAACCGCTTTTAACGAGTTTATGAATAACCGTGTATGGACACAGGACCAGTTTGGTGCAGAGGAGAAGATTGAGTGCAGTATGTTTATTAATATACAGGAATCGCCTAGCCAGGATGTGTTTAAGGCAAGCGTTACCATACAGTGTTCTCGCCCGGTGTTTAACAGCAGCTACAGCACGCCTTTGTTTAACTACATTGATAATGATTGGATGTTTACGTATGCACAGAACCAGCCGCTGGAGTTTAACGTTACTCAATACAACAGTAACCTAACCTCTCTGCTTGGTTTTTATGCCTATGTAATGATTGGCCTTGATTACGAAAGTATGAGCAAGGGCGGCGGTACCAAGTATTTTAATATGGCCGAGCAGATAATGAACAATGTGCCAACCAATGCGCCTGATGTTAAGGGCTGGCGCTCGTTTGATGGTGTGCGTAACCGTTATTACCTGATCAACCACCTGCAAACAGCCAAATACGAAGGATTTAAGCAGGCCATATATACCTATCACTTTTTAGGTATGGATAATTTTTATGAGAAGCCTGCCGTTGCGCGCCAGAATATTTTGAATGCGCTGGATATGCTTAGCCGTATTGCGCAGGAAAACCCTAACGAAATTTTGCTGGCTGCCTTTTTTCAGGCAAAGAGTGATGAACTACTGAATGTTTTTAGCGGCGCTGATATGGGAGAGAAAACCAAGGCGCTGAACCTGCTGCGCCGTGTTGACCCAAGTAATGCGGCGAAGTATGATAAGTTGGTGAAGAGTTAAGGAGGCTCGCTCTCTTTCCTTGTTACATTTATTATTTGTTCCTTTTCTTTTGAAAGAAAAGACCCCCGCCATATACGGGACGGGCAAAAGAAACTTCCGTTTCCATCACTCCGTGGGAAACGGACGGGCTTAGGTACGAATACAAAAGTCTGTCGCATAAAACCGCCTCATTTTTCTGTTTAACGCTTCACTTACACCATTCTTAGCGGCAAATCCTCAAGGCCGTTTGCGCGTGTGAGTTAACTGCGTTATCACAAGCTAATTTGATTTCAGATTGCTTCGTCGTTTCGAAGTGTCGAAACTTCTCGCAATTACGGAAGGTGATGGTGTTCTTCTTTTCTTGCGCTGAATGCCGTTTAACAGGAATCTTTGTTGGGGAAGGATGTAGTTTCATTTATTCTTTTTTCTTGATAAAAAAGAAGCAAAAATTAAGGCTGATTAGGTTAATGATAATGCGGGTGAATTGCCGATGTTCTTTCTTTTACTGCCATGAAAAGAAAGAACCAAAGAAAAATCACCGCTGTTGCGAAAACAAACTAAAATTCACTTCGCTCCACTAAACTGCATGAAACTCGCTCACTGCGTTCGCTCAAACATCATGCAGTTTTGACGCTACGCTTCATGAATTTCTTAACGCTGTTTTCGCAAAGGCGGGAATTAAACTCCAAGTTCGAAAGCTTTATGATTGTCAGAAGCAATGACGGGAGGTGGATGGTTGGGTTATAGTTTTATTTCGCGCATGAAGTCGACGGTGACCTGGATGTCGTTGTAGAGGATGCGGTCTTCGGCGTAGTGGGGAACGATTTTGCGGTAATCGGCTTTTACTTTTTCGATTAGCGGCGAGCTTTTGTGCTTGCGGAAATCGAGCGCCTGCATGGCCGTCATAAATTCAATGGCCAGCACCTTTTCAATATTGTAAACAATTTTGTAGGTCTTTACTGCTGCGTTGGCGCCCATGCTTACGTGGTCTTCCTGTCCATCGCTACTGGTAATGGTATCAACACTGGCAGGGGTAGCCAGTTGCTTGTTCATGCTTACAATGGCAGCAGCCGTATACTGCGGTATCATTAAGCCGGAATTGAGGCCGCTATCTTCTACCAAAAACTTAGGCAGGCCGCGCTTGCCTGATATTAACTGAAAGGTGCGGCGTTCTGATATGCTGGCTAACTCACTCATAGCCATGCCCAGGTAATCTAATGCTAAAGCTAAAGGCTCGCCATGGAAATTGCCGCCGCTTACAATCAAATCTTCATCTTCAAAAATGAGCGGGTTATCGGTTACGGCATTTATCTCACATTCAAAAACCTCGCGCACCTGGCCAATGGCAAATTTTACTGCACCATGCACCTGTGGCACGCAGCGGAAAGAGTAGGGGTCTTGCACATTGTTCTTAGGCTGCTTTGCAATGGCGCTTCCTTTTAGGAACTTCAACACATTAGCGGCGCTTTCTATTTGTCCCTTATGATTGCGTATTTTTTGAATAGCAGGGTGAAATGGAGAAACCTGTGCATCAAACGCATCTACTGAAACAGCCGCTGTAAAGTCGGCCAGCTTTTCAACGCGCTCCGCTTCCATAATGCTGTAGCAGCCCCAGGCGCTCATAAATTGTGTGCCGTTCAAAAAGGCAAGGCCTTCTTTGGCTTTCAGTTTAACGGGCTTAATCTTCAATTCGCGGAATACATCAGCGGTTGCGCGTTTTTCGCCTTTATAACGCACCCAGCCTTCGCCCATTATGGCGAGGGTAAGGTGAGCAAGGGGGGCCAAATCTCCGCTGGCCCCTAAGGAGCCTACCTCCCATATAATCGGATACACGCCTTTGTTATACAACTCAACCAGCTTCTCTACTGCTTCAACCGTAACGCCGCTGTGCCCAAGCGAAAGACCTTTTGCTTTTAACAGCATCATTAGTTTTACTACTTCGGTTTTTACTTCATCGCCCATGCCGCAGGCGTGGCTGCGCACCAGGTTTTCCTGCAGTTTCTCCAGTTGTTCCGGCTTAATTTCAACATCGCACAAAGCGCCAAAGCCGGTGTTAATGCCGTAATAGCGCGCATTGGGTTCAGCGATCTTTTTCTCCAAAAATTTACGGTTACGCGCAATCTTATTTTTGGCGTCGGCACCTAATTCTAACTGTTGATTGCCCGCCAAAAAAGCAGACAGATGATCAATATTTAAGGTTTTATTGCTGATGGTGAATTTCTTACTCATGCTACACAAATTAAAAAGCAGGCACGGGGCCTGCTTCAAATGTATTAAGTTCTGCGAATGAGGTAAAAAAGCTATTCGGTAAGCATGAATTTTTGTGCCCGGCGGCCTTGTGCGCTTGTTAAGGCTGCCACATAAACACCTGATGGCAGGCTGTTTAAAGCAAGGGTGGTAAAAGTTCCATCTATTGTTTGTGCCAGCAGCAACTGACCGGTTACATTAAAAATCTGTAGTTCGGCTTTTTCAGTATTGCTGTTAACCAATTGCAGGGTTTTACCGTTGGTGCGCAGGCTAAGGTTTTGTAAGGTATTCTCGCTTATTGCTGAAGTTACAGGTATTTCTACCACTTCAATAGCCACACTTTCACTATCGATACAGCCAAAATTGTTGCCGGTGGTAAGTATTACATTATAGGTGCCAACAGCGGTGTAATACATAACGGGGTTTGCCACGCCGGTAATGGTTGTGCCATCGCCAAAATCCCAATTAAACATGGTAGTATTTAAGGTGGAGGCTGAAAACTGTATAGGCTCGCCAATGGCAACGGTATCTTTATTAATAGTGATGGAAGTTATAACCTGGTTGCCATCTACAAACACGGGAACGGTGGTGGTGTAGCTGTTGTAAACAAAGGCTACGGAATAGTTGCCTTCCTGTAACAGGGTAAATTCAAAATTGCCGGTTACGTTGTAAAAAGAGTTGATGAGGTTGTTGCTGGCATCAAACAACTGGCAACTGTTCCATGTTAAGGAGGTATCCTGCGCGAAGGAAATTTTGCCATTGTTGTTGTTGCAACCCGCAAAGCTGGTGGTAATGGCCGTAGGGTAAGAAACGTGTAAAAAGAAGCGGTAGTTATCCTGCGTGGCCTGCGCTACATAAAAAGAATAGATGCCGGAGCGGAGGTCGTGCATTACGCCAAGCTGGCGGTCCTCTAAACGGATGATGGTTGTGGGGGCGAAGTTTTCCAGCAGCGTGGCCGAAATACGGTAAAGGCTGCTATCGGAAACTTTAAAGCCAATAGGAATAACAACCGCCTGCGTAAAAGGGCCATTGGCATTGGTTAAGCAGGCAATACTATCAGTAGTAAGCGAATAAATTTGTGGAATTAAGGGGTTGATGTTCATTACCTTGTCTATATCCTCGGTATTGAGGTAGGCAGGGGAGGTGCCTGCATCCAGGTAAACGGTGGCATCGTCGGCAAAGCCGGTTTGGCCATCCTGTATGCGCAGGCGCACCTGCTTGGCATCAACAGCCGCAAAACTATAGGTAACAGAAAATAACAGTAAGAATAAGAAGACTTTTGTCCGCATCGTCAGGGTGATGTTGGATCTATTTACGAATACCAGCAAATTACGGTTTACCCGTGCTTTGCGCAAGTGTTTGTTTAAACATTATTTTACAAGTCACAAATTGTGCCAGTTGTTAGTGTAGCCGAGGTTGCCTGTTACTAAGTGGTGCAAAGTTAGTTAGAGGTTGCTTATGATTTTATCCGCATACAGCCGTGTTTCATAAGATACCGCCAACCCTACAGGTAAGACGTAAAGTAGCGCCAATAGTTTAAAAAAAGGCAAATAAGCGATTACTTAAGCAGGGCTGTAAGACCGGCAATGTCCAGCTTTTGCTCCTCGCGCGTGGCAGTATTGCGTACACGGAAGAAGCCGGTTTGCTGCTCGTCGGCACCAATTTCGGCTATAAAGCTTATGCCTTTTTGTTCGGCATAGGTAAACTGCTTCTGCTTTTTAACGTTGCCCAGGAATACCTCGGCCGCTATGCCGGCTGTGCGCAATTGCTGGGCCAGGGAGAAGGCGAAGTGCTCCAGCGAAGCCTCGCGGGGAACGAAAAGGATTTTGGCGCCTTGCTGTATAGTGGCCGGAAAGAGGTTTGCCTCTTCCATAACATCGTAAATACGCTCAATGCCAAAGGAAATGCCCACGCCACTCATGTTTTGGCCGCCAAACATTTCGGTAAGGTTATCGTAACGGCCACCGCCGCCAAGCGAGCCCATACTTATGTTTTTGTTTTCATCAGCAGCTTTGTCTAAGACAACCTCCCAAATAAGGCCGGTGTAGTAGTTTAAGCCACGGGCAAGGGTGGGGTCGTAAACTACGTTGGGGTTATCCTTTAGCAAGTTAAGTACGTAGGATAAATCTTTAAAGGCTTTTTGGCCGGGTTCTGTTTGGGTGATAATACCCATGGAGTAGGCCGCACTTTGCTGCCCCAGCATATTTTGGAGCGTGCTGATTTGGTCATTGCTTAAACCCTGTGCAGCCAAATCGTTTGCTACAACATCCCACTTTACTTTATCCAGCTTATCAATAGCAGTTACAATTTGCGTAAGCAGTTGAGGGCTGTTGATGGCTTGCGCCATAGCCTCCAATACTTTGCGGTGGTTTACACGCACGTTCACTTTTACGCCAAGCTTTTCAAATACCTCGCAGTAAATTTTGGTTAGCTCTACCTCATTTATTAAAGAATTGCTGCCAATAACATCAGCATCGCATTGGTAAAATTCCTGGTAGCGGCCCTTTTGGGGACGGTCTGCCCGCCATACCGGGCCAATGTGAAAGCGCTTGAAAGGGAAGGCGATATTCTCCTGGTGTTGTACCACATAACGCGCTAAGGGCACGGTAAGGTCGTAACGGAGGCCTTTTTCGGCAATGTGTTTTAATACAGCCGATGAGTTTGCTGCGGCTAAATCTTCTTTCGGTGTGTCTTTTAAAAAATCGCCACTGTTTAAAATTTTGAAGAGCAGTTTATCGCCTTCTTCGCCATACTTACCTGTAAGGGTTTCCATACGTTCAAAAGCAGGGGTTTCGATTTCTTCGAAACCGTATTTACGGAAGACCTCTTTAATTACATTAAATATATAGTTACGCCTTGCTACCTGTTGCGGTAGAAAGTCGCGGGTACCTTTGGTGTTTTGGGGCCTAATTCTTTTCTCGCTCATTTGGGCGCAAAGTAAATAACCTTTGGCAAGGCTTCAAGGAATAACCCCCTCCGACGATTCTGATCATAATCAGAATCTTACTCGTCCCCCTTCCCGAAGTTTCGGGACCAACTGTGTTGATCAGGGGGACAATTTAATTGAGATTCCGGCTTTCGCCGGAATGACGAGGGCACTTGCCCGTACCAGCTACTTATATTTCTCAATTATGGCATCAGTGGCTTCGTCGAGCATTTTGTAGACGTTTTCGAAGCCTTTGTCGCCGGTGCCGAAGTAGGGGTCGGGCACATCAATGGCATCCTGTTCGTAAACCATGCTCATTACCAGGGCCACTTTGTGTTGGTCTTCTTCGCTGTTGGCCATGTCCAGCACATCGCGCAGGTTGGCTTTATCCATTACGTATATAAGGTCGAACGCCTTAAAGTCATCGCGAATGATGGGGCGGCTATGCTGGTAGGTAATGTCGATACCGTGGCGCTTCATACAGGCAATGGCGCGGGCATCGGGTAACTCGCCCCGGTGCCAATCGCTGGTGCCGGCGGAATCTACCGACCACTTTAAGCCAAGCTGCTGCACTTTATGTTGTAACAAACCATGCGCCATGGGCGAGCGGCAGATGTTGCCTAAGCATACAAATAAAACTTTCATACTGATACAGGTTTAACTACTAAGGCGCAAAGGAAGCAAGTAGTAACGATTAGCGTACAATCAACGGTTTGCTTGTTGTTTGCCCGCCGATGTTGTAGCGAATTATGTATAAGCCTGCTGCAAAACCGGTGGTATTGATAAAGTATTTGTTATCGCCCGCTTTGGTTTGGCCATTACAGATGGTGGCAACTTTTTCTCCCAATACATTGAAGCACTCAATACTTATAGATTGGCTTGTTGAGGTGTTGAGCGGCAGGCAGGTAATACCGTGAGATGGATTAGGGAATATCTCACCAATGGTGTTTCCCGCGTCGCCTTCGGCAATGCCAACGTTGCCCAGCACTTTAAAATTGTAGAAGCCCTGTGGGGCTACAATGGGGCGTACCTGTTGCTTACCGCTAACGGATTGGGCCCATACATAGTAAAACACCTCAGTACCTGCAGGGTGTGCGGGTATTTGCGCATGGAACACATTATTGCCCATGTTCATCATAGCAACAGGCTGATAAGATTGGGTAGTATCAGTAGTATAGAACAACGTAGCGCCTTGTATACCGCTGCGGTGTTGTATGGTAGCTTCTACCTCATATGCAGTTGTTGTATTGTAGGTATCGCGCAGGCGTTTGTGGTTTATTAAAAGGGGATCGGCAACGCCAACTTCGTGCGTAATGCAATGCAATGCGCCTGAAGCAGGAATGCTTGAAGTAGAGTTGATGCCCACTACTTTGTAACCGGGGCAGGCCTCGCGCCAAATGCGCAGGGCGGTAGTATCCATACTTTTATTGTAAGTAGGCACTATAATGGTTTTGTTGATGAAAGAGGCATTGGTGTACGTAAAATAGGTGCCAAAGTTGTTCGGCCATACACCGCCATCATCAGGCACAGGTATGCGCACAACGCGCCAATCAGTACCATACGTTGTTTGATAATTACTTAATATGTATTGCAGGTTGGCTTCAATTTGCGGGCCATCGGCAATGCCGGTAGGGTATTCGCTTACCAGTATAGTTTCTTCGTCCAGCAGTTTCATGTGCATGTCTATATGATGGATGCCGTCATAAGGAAGTGTTTCCATTTTGATGTAGCGGTTAATGCCCATAAAATCGTGCATGATGGTATCGATTTGCCCTTCGGTATGCGTTACGCCGAAACCGCCAATGGCATCGTCGTTATCTTCTAAAATTAATTTGCTGGCAAAGGCCGTGCCCATGCCATCGCTCATGTAATTGCCGCCGGTGTTCACTAAATCATATGGGGCCTGTGTGGTATGGTAAACAGGTATGCCTAAGTTACGGGCAAGGCCTTCGGGTATGGTATCATCCTTAGGGCGTGGGCGGTTGTAAATCCAATCCACCAAAACCAATGAATCTACATTGTTTAGGTAAACAGGGTTTTGGCCGTAATCGCGCGCCCAAACGGTGTTATATGGAATATTGAGAAAGGTGATGTTAGTAGTATCAATACCGTTATTCTGTAAATCGGTGATTACGTTGTTAGGTGTGGTGGTAACTATATACATGCGGCACTCCTGTTTGCCATAGCGCACAATTTCGCGAAGCATAGAGGTGTAGCTGGTCCAGGTAATGAGGTAGCCCTGGCTTTCTTCCCATTCTGCCATGGCACGCACCGGTGCAGCAGGCGGGCTGAAGAAAGGAGAGTAACTGCGTTCGCTGAAGTTATGGTAGGGTGCCTGGTAGGTTTTTAGCGCCTGTTTTTCGGAAGGGGTGAGTCCGTTAGGTAGGTTTTGTGCGTTGATAGCAGCAGCAGTTAGTATAAGAAGGAAGGTAAAGAGGTTTTTCATTCTTGTTGTTTGTAGGTTGAAAATAGCAGGAATTATCCTATTCTTTTTTCTTGATAAAAAAGAATCAAAAAATCAAGGCGGTGTAGGTTTATGATAATGCGATTGAATTACCGATGTTCTTTCTTTTCCTGCCATGAAAAGAAAGAACCAAAGAAAAATCACCGCTGTTGCGAAAACAAACTAAAATTCACTTCGCTCCGCTAAACTGCATGAAACTCGCTCACTGCGTTCGCTCAAACATCATGCAGTTTTGACGCTACGCTTCATGAATTTCTTAACGCTGTTTTCGCAAAGGCGGGAATAAAACTCCAAGTTCGAAAGCGTTATGATTGTCAGAAGCCAATTTAAATGCAGATTGCTTCGTCGTTGCGAAGTGTAGGAACTCCCAGCAATGAAGGGAGGTAATGGTGTTCTTCTTTTCCTGCCATGAATGCTGTTTGAAAGAAACGTTTGATGGGGAAGGAAGTAGCTTCCTATTCTTTTTTCTTGATGAAAAAGAATCAAAAAATCAAGGCTGTGTAAATGATGGTGAAAGTGGAGTTATTGTTTTATTTTAGGAGTGCACTAAAACCCAGCACTATGCCCCAGTATATTTTTTTGATACGCGAAGATCTTAGCCGTTACCCTATGCCACAGGAGCAACTGAAAGCCATTGTTGATGCGCATGTAAAATGGGCGCGTGAGCTTTCGGCCAAAGGGATTTTTAAGGATGGCAACGGTATTAAAAGCGATGGCCGCCTTATTGAAATGATAAACGGCGATTTGATGGTTGAACCGATACGCGATGTGCGCGAGGGTGTGGGTGGCTATTACATTATTGAAGCTGCTGACCTTGATGCCGCCGTTGAAATAGCCAAAGGTTGCCCTACCTATAAGGATGGAGATATGATAGAGGTGCGTGAGTTGGGCGCATAGTTGCTAAGGCCAGTTAACCCGTATAACATCTGACAGAACGCTACCGTTTTGCAGGTGCAGCGTCATTTGAATGTGGTGCGTTTTATTGGTGGTGGGCGCCTGGGTAAATGTGAGCATACCCGAAAGATTGTAGCTGCCGTAGCCCGCAAGGTGATCGCCATTAAGCGATTGAATAAACTCAGGAACTGTTTTTTCGTTAACGGTTATAAATTGGCGAAGGTCGGTGCCCGGGGCCAGTCCGTTGAAAGTGCTATCGCTGGTAACTACTATATCAGTTATGGAGTTGCCGTAGCGGTAGGTAGCCTCAATGGAGGTGCCGAAACAGGTTTTGTTGCCTACGCCGCCTGATGGTTTTACCGATACGGTGCTGCAGTTTACATTGAAATAAAGATTGGTAACAGTACTACCGGTAAAGGTGTCTTCGTCAAATGCTAATTGCTCAGGGTAAATTAATCCGCAATGCAATTTGCAGCCTGTGGGTATTAAGCCGCTGAATAAAAGTATAAGGAGTAGTCTGCCAATGTTTTTTGTTTGCATAAGGGTACAAATTTACTGCATAAGTAACGATTGGAAGTTTTGTTTGGTTGCCTTTGATAACAGCCCCATTCTATTAAAACAATAACGCCATAACATTTAGAGGGGTGTTTTGCTATTGCTTTCTTTTAAAAGAAAGTAACCCCCGCCATAGGCGGGACAAGCAAAAGAAACTGTCCGTTTCCATCACTCCGTGGGAAACGGACGGGCTTATGCGCGAATACAAAGAGCCGTTGTTGCGAGGTTTATCAGTAAGCAGTTTCCAATTCTTTTTTCTTGATAAAAAAGAATCAAAAAATCAAGGCTGTGAGGCTTTGCAGCTGAACGGTGTTTCGTTACGCTACAGAAAAAGAACTCGTCCGCCCATGGCGGACTCAAACAGCTTTTTCTGTTTAACGCTTCACTCACCCCGTTCTTAGCGGCAAATCCTCAAGGCCGAATTGTGGGGCGCAGATGAAGGTATAGTTTGATTGATGTTTGCAGAAATGGGAACTCATTTTAGTTTGGAATACATTGTCTATTCTTTTTTCTTGATAAAAAAGAATCAAAAATCAAGGCTGTGAGGCTTTGCAGCTGAACGGTGTTTCGTTACGCTACAGAAAAAGAACTCGTCCGCCCGTGGCGGACTCAAACAGCTTTTTCTGTTTGACGCTTCACTCACACCATTCTTAGCGGCAAATCCTCAAGGCCGAATAATGGGAGGTAGGGTGAGTATACTTTGAGTGATGTAGTGGTTTATGTTAACGGACGGGCTTACGCGCGAATACAAAGAGCCGTTGTTGCGAGGTTTATCAGTAAGCAGTTTCCAATTCTTTTTTCTTGATAAAAAAGAATCAAAAAATCAAGGCTGTGAGGCTTTGCAGCTGAACGGCGTTTCGTTACGCTACAGAAAAAGAACTCGTCCGCCCGTGGCGGACTCAAACAGCTTTTTCTGTTTGACGCTGCACTCACCCCATTCTTAGCGGCAAATCCTCAAGGCCGAATTGGGGATACCGGGCTTACGCGCGAATACAGATATGCTTGATTATGCCATAAACTATAGGCTATATTTACGGCGTGTTAAACAATGATACAATAGTGGCGCTGGCAACAGCGCAGGGGGTAGGGGCCATAGGTGTTATACGCCTTAGTGGCGCGCAGGCTTTTGCCATTACTAATAAGGTGTTTAGGGGCAAGAATCTGAATAACCAAGCGAGCCACACAATACATTATGGCCATATTGCAGAAGGTGAGCGGGTAATTGATGAAGTAATGGTGAGCCTTTTTCGTGCGCCGCGTAGTTTTACTACGGAGGATGTGGTGGAGATAAGTTGTCATGGCTCGCCGTTTATAGCCGAGCAGATAATACGGTTATTGATACAAAACGGAGCGCGTGCTGCCAAGCCCGGTGAGTTTACCTTACGTGCTTTTATGAATGGCCGTATTGACCTAAGCCAGGCCGAAGCCGTTGCAGACTTGATTGCTTCGGATTCGGCGGCGTCGCATACGTTGGCTATAAACCAAATGCGCGGTGGTTTTGCGCAGCAGATAAAAGACCTGCGCCAGCGCCTGGTGAATTTTACCAGCCTGATTGAACTTGAGCTTGATTTTGCAGAAGAGGATGTGGAGTTTGCTAACCGCCAACAGTTGGTAGATTTGATTAATGAGATACAGAACGTGCTGCAACCGCTTATCCGCAGTTTTAAACTGGGTAATGTAATTAAACAGGGGGTTAATACAGTAATAGCCGGTAAGCCAAATGCCGGTAAAAGCACTTTACTGAATGCCCTGTTAAATGAAGACCGTGCTATTGTTAGCCATATACCCGGCACCACGCGCGATACTATTGAAGAGCTGCTGAACATTAATGGTATACAGTTTCGGTTTATAGATACGGCGGGCATACGCAACACGGAAGACGTGATTGAGAAAGCCGGTGTAGAGAAGGCTATTGAAAAGCTGAAGCACAGCAGCATTTACATTTACCTGTTTGATGTAAATACTACTACCCCCGAGGAACTATTACACGAGGTAAAGGCGCTTGAGCTTACGGAGTTTAAAGGCCTGATTGTGGGCAACAAGATTGACAGTGCGCACTGGAAGGACACGGCTCCTTTTTATTGGGTGCTGAAGAACAACCCCGCCACTGCTGCCCTTAACCTGCACGACCAACTGCATTTTATATCTGCATCTGCCAATAAGCACATTGACCAACTGAAGGAGAAGCTTTACCATTTAGTAACAGAGGATGCGCAATTGGGTCAAAGTACCATTGTAAGCAATATGCGCCACTACGAGGCACTTGTGCATGCCAACGATGCACTGGAGGATATTAAGCGCGGCCTTGAAAGCGGCATTACCGGCGAACTTGTAAGCCTGGAGTTAAAACGTGCCCTGCAATACCTTGGCGAAATAAGCGGCGAAGTAACCAATGATGAAATACTGGGAAATATATTCAGTAAGTTTTGTATTGGGAAGTAACCGGAGAGTTCCTTGTTTGGTGGTTGGCGGGGACGCCAACCGCGGGGGCGGGTTTCACCTTACATTTACGTGGCAGCCTTTCATAACATTATATGGGCAATGAAAGGCCACCGTGTGTTTGACCGTTTCGGCTTTAACCTGCCACCCAGGAGCCGGTTAATGAAAAAGGAGATTGTAAAAGATTATGAACTCCTAAAATTCGACCCCCAATTATTTGACTGGGTAAGCCCTGAAACGGGGGACTTGCTTACACTATACAAACCAGAGCCGGAATTAATGGCTGTCTTGGGAAGTAATATTGATACAGAGTTATATTAAAGGAATTATATACCTTAGTTACTGTCAAGATAAACTCACTGAAATGGTAAATTATTTAAAGCAGTTAGAAAACCCTCAAATAAATTACGAGAAGTGGTTTGAGGTTATGCGCGATTTCCGAAGAGGTGGGTTAAACCCGTCAAATTATGGAGACGTACTTCAAACAATTAAAAATTTACCGCCGATTAGCAAAAGAACAATGACTGATTATGAAGTGTTTGATAAATACAACTTAGTCGATATAACAGAAGAAGACTTTGGAGTTATAAATAAGGAAGTTATTAGAAGAGGAATTGCGGCAAGTAAATTTTGTTGGCATCCTGAAGCAAGTAAAACTACATGCAGTCTTAACCCTGATGGGACAATAAATGTAAGTGCTGCACATTCACTACAAAATAATGGCGTATTGAGCAAAATTGCAGAAGATGGGTTTGTAACGGGTCTTACCCTAAACAATGGGGAGCACGATGGGAAAGAAATGAGTAAAAAGCATGCTTCAATCTTTTGGGGGTTCTGCAATACACATGATGCTATTTTCAGGCCAATAGAAGTAAATCCTTACACAGGCACTGACGAACAACATTTTTTATTTGCTTATAGGGGCTTTGTCGTTTCTGCACATAAAAAAGTTGAAGTTTCGACTTGGACGAACTTTGGTGAGCAATCGAAAATTGATATTGAAGAGAATAAAAAAATATTTGACAAGGCTATATTGGCACGTGACTATTCTATCGTGGAAACTGAGACTTTTGAATTGCCCGCTTTTTATCCTGTCGCCGTTTCAACTGCATTTTATTTAGACTTCGATTTTGAGAGAAACCCAATCGGTCATTCGGATGATAGAATTGAATTTATTTTCGTTTCTCTGATTCCTCTAGTAAACAAGACTTTATTTTTGTTAAGCTATTTAAAGCAAGACAATAAGCTATATGGTAAACTTGGAGAACAACTTCGAAAAAGAAATAACTTAAAGTCTGATATTACAATGCTAATTGCAGCACATACTGAAAATGTATATTTCAACCCAACTTATTATAGGACTTTTATAGAACAACAGGAAAAAACTTGGGGACAAATAATGCTCACGCAGTTTGACTATGCGACCATTGACGAAAGTGATCAACTGAACGTGGAATTTTCTCTTACCCCCAGCGACTATCTAAATAATCCTTATGGCATTAATTTTTTTGGGTATTGATTGCCTAATGCTTTGAAGATTATGTTGGGTGGGAAAACTATGCCTACTTGTACCTTATTTGTACCTCGACGAAATGTGCAGGCTGTGGAACCCTTTGCTGACGTGCGTTTGAGTATTTTTGCTACTTTTTGTATTGAAAGTAACCGGAGGGTTCCTTGTTTGGTGGTTGGCGGGGATACTACCCAAAGGGAAAAACTTGCTCACTACAAAAGCGATGAAGCATGAGTAGCTCCGACTGTGAAGCTACACCGTATTCAACGCTATTTTAAAAGTGGTGCCTTTGGCCGGTTCGCTTTCAACGGCAATTTTTCCGCCCTGGGCTTCTATAAACTCTTTACTGATGGCAAGGCCAAGGCCTGTGCCGCCCTGGCTGCCGGGCACTTTGTAATATCTATCAAATATGCGGGGCAGGTACCGGGCATCTATACCAATACCGTTGTCGTGCACGGCAATGCTGACGCTGTTGTTTTGGTGTGCTATGTCTATGGAAATCTGACCATTGGGGTGCGAGTAGCGGATGGCGTTGGTAAGCAGGTTTACCATTACCCAAACGGTTTTATCTAAATCAGCATTAACAGATGGGGTGTTGTCAGCTATGGTGGTTTTTATGGTGATATGCTTTTCCTCGGCAGCAGTGCGCACTGCGCTAAGGGCAAGGTCTATTATTTGTTTTACACTTACCGGGTTAATGTTAAGCAGTATGTTGCCGGTTTCCAGTTGTGTCATGTTCAGCAACTCGCCTATAATTTTAAGCAGGCGGTCAATGTCCTCCGCTATACTATCCAACAGTTGTTGCTGGTCAGCGTTTAGTGTTCCGTTTTTGGGGTCCTTTAATAAGCGCAGGCTCATTTTGGTAGCGGCAATGGGTGTTTTTAACTCGTGCGATACCGTAGCCAGGAAATTGGTTTTGGCAAAGTCCAGTTCTTTGAAAGGAGTTACATTATGCAGCACAATTACTTCGCCTATAACCTCGCCATCGTTATGCACCTCGCGGTAGTTGCGGGTAAAGTAGCTTTCCTTGTTGTTGGCGTAAATTTTTAAATCCCCTTCGCGGTCTTTGTTAAGCAGGTTGCGCAGCAGATCGTTTTTAACGGCAAGGTCCGGCGCATATTTGCCCACCATCTCCTTCTTTTTAAGCATTAGAAGATTTTCGGCCATTGTGTTTACAAACAGAATTTTGCGTTCGGCATCCAGTCCTATAACGGGGTCCTGCATGTTGTTGATGATAGTTTCAATCCTGCTTTTTTCAAACATCAGTTTTGAAACATTGCTGTGCTCCCAGGCGTTAAGTTCGGCAGCCATGGTATTAAAAGCCGCGGCCACTTCGCCAAATTCATCTTTAGATGAAACCTCAATACGGGTGCTGTAATCTTTAGCGGCAATTCTTTTTATGCCCTCTGTAAGGCGGGATATAGGGTCGGCTATCCAGCGCGGGAAATTGATAACGAAGGTAAAGCTGAGCAGAAAGCAGATGGTGCCCAAGAGGGAGATATATGCGAAAGCTGTTTTTGTTTTTTGTGTTATCAAGTCATTTTTTTGAACGATGGCTTTCATGTTTAGTTCCTGCACACCCAATATGCGTTTGCGCAAATCGGTTTTAGTGTTTTCGCCGCTATTGCCTGCTTTGTAAACTTCAAACAACGCGCGCATTTTTCGGGTGGCTTCCTGTTCTCCCTGCTCGGTAATGTTGTTTTCCTGCAGCACCAGGTTTTCTTCAAAAATGCGGATGGCCTCCGGCCCCTCGGGGCGGTCAAGCGCTTCAATCATGTTTTTGGTGTACTGAAGCGTGTTGTAGTTATCCTTCAGTATATCTTTCGATTCATCGGCCAGGCGGTTTATGTAATAACTGCCGGCGCCTGCCAGCAGAAATATAATTGCCAGCAAAAAGAGAAGGCCTAAACGGATTTTTGTTTTTACGCTCATAAAAATGCTTTACGATAGTATAATTACGTCCACATCGTTACTGGAAAGCTGAGTAAGCAACTGATTAAAGATACCTGTGCTTAAAATTATCTGCACAATGTTTAAATGCGGCTTACCGATGCAAATGGTGGTGATGCCTTGTTCCTTGGTGGTTTTAATAATGGCATTGGCCACGCTGTTGTCCTTTGCCTGTATTACGCCTGCGCCCAGCTCGGTTGCCAATTTAAAGTTATTGATAAGGTGGCGCTGCACATCTAAAGGTATTTTCTCGCTGTTCTCCTTAGCGGTTTGCACATACAGCACATACCAGCCGCTATTATAGTAGCTTGCCAAACGCGCGGTTTTGCGTATCACTTTCCGCGCTGTTTCGCTATTGGATGATATACATGCCAAAAAGCGTTCGGCGCGCATTTTAGATTGCTTGGGTACTTCCTTTTCCACCTTGCGTTCCACCTGCCCGGCTACTTCTTTAAGGGCTAACTCGCGTAACTGTAAAATGTGTTCGGGCTTAAAGAAGTTGTTGAGGGCAGCCTGTATTTTTTCCTGCCTGTAAATTTTACCTTCCTTAAGGCGGGTTATCAATTCATCGGCAGTAAGGTCAATGTTTACCACTTCATCGGCAAGGGCTAAAACTTTGTCGGGTATTCTTTCCGTAACATCAATGCCGGTTATCAGCTTTACTTCTTCGTTCAAACTTTCGATGTGCTGAATGTTGACGGCAGAAATAACGTTGATGCCGGCTTCCAGAATTTCCAGTACATCCTGCCAGCGTTTTTCATTTTTACTGCCCTCTATATTGGTATGGGCCAGCTCATCCACAATAACTACTTCGGGCCGCAGGTTTAAAATGGCCTGCACATCCATTTCATCCAACTCCTTGCCTTTGTAAAAAAGGGTGCGCCTTGGTATAAGCGGAAGGCCCTCTAAAAGCTCGTGGGTTTCTTTACGGTAGTGGGTTTCGATGTAACCGATTTTTACATCGATGCCGTTTTTGAGCAGGGAGTGCGCCTCCTGCAGCATGCGGTAGGTTTTACCTACACCGGCGCTCATACCGATGTAGATTTTGAATTTTCCCAGCCTCGATTTTTTGATGAGCTGGAGAAACTCCTCAGCCGATTTGCGCATTTCTTCCATAACTATTGAAACCTATGGGCGAAGGAATAAGCAAAGGTAAAACCAATTGTAGGATACAGTTTTGTAAAACTGCCGCTGTGCTGTTCAAAGATATCGTCCTTACGGCTTTGCAGCAGGCGGCCTTCTACCCGTATCATGGCATTGGCTATGGGTATAACATCTATGTTTAAGGAGTAGCCCAGCGTTTCAAAACCGTTAGGCGTGCCGGTAGCTATAATTACACCTTTTCTATCGCTGTAATATTCTACCCTTGCTGCTATAGCCAGCTTTTCTATTGGGGTAACGCGGGCGATAAGCACAGGGCTGTACCACAGGTTGTATTGCTTGCTGCCTTTAGCCTGTTGTTCAGCACCTATATCAAAACCGAGGGTAAGGCCAAACTGACTTACCGGATTGTAGATGGCATAAAAATTATGGAAATAACGCATTTGACGGCTGCTATCCGGTTTATCGGTGCCGATGAAAGAAGAGGAGTTGAGTACCAGTTTGCCGGCTACGGTGCCCTGCACCTGCCAGCCGAAGGAAGGCAGTGAACTTCCGCCAACGCGTTGTATGCGTTGCCAACCGTTTAAAACTAATGCACTGGCTAAAAAGTTGCCGTTATCAGCAGCGTACGTAAGTTTAAGTCCGCTTTCGTAATAGGGGGAGTTATCGGCAAGTATGCTGCGTGTCATGTTCCAGCAATCTTTACCTACTGCACTTTCGAAACCTATATGTGAACCAAAGATGCCTGCATCCAGCCAAAGCTGTTTCTTCTTCAGCAGGTTAATGCCTGCATTAGCCTCGTAAATGTTTTTGATTACACCGGGCTCAGCAGCCAGGTTAGCGTTGGCATAGGTGCCTGCCATTAAAGCTACATTAGCACGTAGACGCTGCGCGCTGTAATTAAGCTTAATGTAAGCATGGTTTATGTTTAACTCATTATGGCGGTTATGGCTGTAGATAAACGATGGCCTGTTGCCGCTTTTAGGGCGATTGATATCGAACAGGTAGTAGGCCTCAACATACCCGCTTAGTTCAAGCGTGCCTTTCCAGGGTTTTACTTTTTCTTCTTTTGCACTATCGTAGTTAGCAATTGAAGCAGTATTGCCAACGCGTAATGAATCCAGGATCTGTTGTCTGATTTCTTTAATCAGGGCTTCTCTATCGGCAGGGCTAATGCTGCTTTGCGCTGAGGCGGAAATGAAGAAGCCTGCAAGGGCAGCAAGAATGATTATGCGCTTCATATTTATTGGTTACTTAAGTTATCTAAAGAAATGTTTAACGCCAATACATTAACCACCGGAACACCAAAAAAACCAAATGCCGGTTTAATTGTACTGCTATTTACCAAGGCTACCAGCTTTTGTATGCTGATGTTTCTCACTTTGGCAATACGATTGACCTGAATTAAGGCAGCTTGAGGAGAAAGGTGGGGATCGAGCCCGCTGCCGGAAGCCGTTACCAGCTCGGCGGGGATTTGCTCTTTCTTAACATCGGGGTTGTGTGCAAGAAAGGTATCAATACGCTGCTGTACGGTTGCCAGGTAATCGGGATTTGTAGGACCCTTATTGCTGCCACAGCTACCTGCTGCATTGTAATCTACTGCCGAGGGGCGGCCATTAAAGTATTTATCGTCAGTAAATTTTTGACCTACCTGCGCATAACCCACTACGCGGCCATTAAGGCTTACTGTTTGCCCGCGGCCATGGTTAGGCGCTGTAAACCACGCCACAGCCGTTACGGAGGCGGTGTAGATGGCGCTGAAGAAAAGCATGCACCAAAATGTGATAAGCAGTGAAGAGATAATATTGTTTTTCATTTTAATACTATTTAGTTTGATTACAGAAACATAGAAACGAAGAGGTCGATTAGTTTTATGCCGATAAAGGGAACGATAACCCCGCCTACGCCATATACAAACAGGTTGCGCCTTAAAAGGGCACTTGCGCCAATGGGTTTGTAGGTAACGCCACGCAACGCCAGCGGAATAAGCGCCGGTATAATAAGGGCATTAAAAATTACTGCTGATAGAATGGCGCTTTCAGGCGAGTGCAGGCGCATAATGTTAAGCCCCTGCATTGCAGGAATAGATGCAATAAACAAGGCCGGCACAATGGCAAAATACTTGGCTACATCATTAGCAATAGAAAAGGTGGTTAAGGTGCCCCTTGTCATCAATAGTTGTTTGCCAATTTCCACTACCTCAATAAGCTTGGTGGGGTCGTTATCCAAATCCACCATGTTGCCTGCTTCTTTGGCGGCCTGTGTGCCGCTGTTCATGGCTACGCCAACATCAGCCTGTGCCAGGGCGGGTGCATCATTAGTACCATCGCCCATCATAGCTACCAGTTTGCCCGATTGTTGTTCCTTGCGGATGTAGTTCATTTTATCTTCGGGTTTAGCCTCTGCAATAAAATCATCTACACCTGCTTTTTCGGCAATGTATTTTGCAGTTAGGGGGTTATCGCCGGTAACCATTACCGTTTTTACACCCATTTTACGCAGGCGGTCAAAACGTTCCTGTATGCCGGGTTTAATGATGTCCTGCAGTTCAATTACACCAACTACTTTTTGGTTAAGGGAAACCACAAGCGGCGTTCCACCATTAGAAGAAATGCTCTTCACCTTTTCAGCAGTTTCAGCCGGTACGCTGTAGCCCGCATTTTCCGTAATGCTTTTAATGGCATCAAAAGCTCCTTTGCGGATGCGCCTTCCATCGGGCATATCAATGCCGGAGGTGCGTGTTTCAGCCGTAAACTTTATAAGTGTGCTGCCCTGTATAGAAAGACTTTTGCCTTCGGCGCCGGCAAGTTCTACTATTGATTTTCCTTCGGGTGTATCATCAGCCAGTGAGCTTAGTGCGCAGATTTTTATAAACTCATTTTTATCTTCTCCATCTGCCGGGTAAAAGTTGGTGGCCTTACGGTTGCCAATGGTAATGGTGCCGGTTTTATCCAGCAAGAGCGTATCAATATCACCGGCGGTTTCCACCGCTTTGCCCGATTTGGTAATTACGTTGGCACGCAGGGCGCGATCCATACCCGCTATACCAATGGCAGATAGCAAACCGCCGATGGTAGTAGGGATGAGGCAAACGAATAAAGAGATGAAGGCTGCAATGGTGATAGGTGTGTGTGCATACTGCGCAAACGGTTGCAGTGTAACACATACAATAACGAACACCAGGGTAAAGCCTGCCAATAAAATTGTCAATGCAATTTCGTTAGGTGTTTTTTGGCGGCTGGCCCCTTCAACCAGGGCAATCATTTTATCCAGAAAACTTTCGCCGGGTGAGGTGGTAACCAAAACCTTAATGCGGTCGCTAAGTACTTTTGTGCCGCCGGTAACGCTGCTTTTATCACCGCCTGCTTCGCGTATTACAGGGGCGCTTTCGCCGGTAATAGCGCTTTCATCAATGGTGGCAAGGCCTTCAATAATTTCACCATCCGTAGGTATAATATCACCGGCTTCGCAAATAAATACATCGCCTTTTTTAAGTTGAGAGGAAAGTTTGTTTTCGGTATCTACCTCAAAACCCTCGCTATTGTTTGTTACTACACGGGCTTTGGTTTCCTCGCGGGTTTTGCGCAGGCTTTCGGCCTGGGCTTTGCCACGTGCTTCGGCTATGGCCTCGGCAAAATTGGCAAACAATAAAGTAAACAGCAGAATAAGAAACACCGTAAGGTTGTAAGCAAAACTACCCTGCGAGTTATCGGCTGAGATGGCTGTGTAAATTGTAACAGCCAGCATTATGGCGGTACCTACTTCCACCGTAAACATTACAGGGTTGCGGAACATGGTAACCGGGTTAAGCTTGGTGAAGGAGTGCTTCAGCGCTTCGGCCACCATGCTTTTTTCGAAAAGAGATTTATTGGAGTTTTTCATTTGTATACTATTAAACAGTTATATCATACTGAAATGTTCAGCTAAAGGGCCCAACGCTAAAGCGGGGAAGTACAACAGGGCTGTAACAATGGCTATTACTGCAAATACCATTAGCCCGAAGGTGAGCGTATCGGTTTTTAAAGTGCCGGCGCTTTCGGGTATGTATTTCTTTTCAGCCAATAAACCTGCTATTGCCACCGGGCCTATGATGGGAAGAAAACGGCCCAACAACAACACAATGCCTGTGCTGATATTCCAGAAAGGGTTGTTATCGCCGAGCCCTTCGAAGCCGCTGCCGTTATTGGCGTTGGCCGAGGTAAACTCGTACAGCATTTCGGAAAAGCCATGATAGCCGGGGTTATTTAACCAGCCTGTTGCATTGCCGTTAAACCACCAACCCATAGGGCTATCGTGTGCGGAAAAGTAAGCAGCTAAGGCAGTGCCCCCCAGTATAAGTATGGGCGAAACCAGGGTAGTAAGCACTGCAATTTTCATTTCGCGCGCTTCCACTTTTTTACCGAGAAATTCAGGCGTGCGGCCCACCATCATGCCGGAGATAAACACGGCCACTATGATGAATATGTAGAAGTTGAGGAACCCTACCCCCACACCGCCATACAGGGCGTTCACCATCATATCCAGCATAAGTAAGCCACCGCTTAATGGCATAAAGCTATCGTGCATACCGTTAACCGAGCCGTTAGAAGTAGCCGTAGTGCTTACACCCCATAAGGCTGTTGCCGGTGTACCTATGCGCACTTCTTTACCTTCCATATTACCTGTAGTTTGTGAAACACCCATCGCCTCGATTTTGGGGTTGGCCTGCATTTCGGTGTACACTACGGGTATGCCTATGGCAAGAAAGCCGAGGGTCATTACACCAAAGATGGTGAGAGCCAGCTTTTGCTTTTTGAGGTAAAAGCCAAGTGCAAACACAAACGCTATAGGAATTAAAATGATGGCAATGTTTTCTACAGCGTTGGTGATGTAGGATGGATTTTCTAAGGGGTGTGCGCTGTTTACGCCAAAGTAGCCGCCGCCGTTGGTGCCTATTTGTTTAATAGCTATCATGGCTGCAGCGGGGCCGCGTGAAACCTGTACGGTATCGCCCTGCAAGGTTACCAGTGTGTCTTTACCTTCAATGTTATTGGGTGTGCCGTTAAATGCAAGAAATATTGCCAATATGAATGACAGCGGCAACAGGATGCGTGTACATGATTTAAGAAAGTAGTTCCAGAAATTGCCGAGGCCGGTGGAGGTGCGCTCGCGCATGGCGTTTAGCACTACGGCACCCATAGCAAGGCCGGTACCAGCACTTACAAACTGCATGAACATGAGGCAGAATATCTGCGAGAAATAGCTTACGCCGGTTTCGCCACTGTAGTGCTGCAGGTTGCAGTTTACTACAAAGGATATGGTGGTGTTAAAGGCAAGGTCGGCCGTCATATCAGGATTACCGTCGGGGTTCCACGGCAGCCAGCTTTGGTTGGTAAGGCAAAACATGCACCATAAAAACCAAACGGCGTTTAGGATAAGCATGGCCTTTAAGTGCTGCTGCCAGGTCATTTCGGCAAGAGCATCAACGCGGCTGAGTTTGAAAAAAAATTTTTCGATGGGATTGAAAAGAAAATCGAGCCAGGTTTTATGGCCACTGTAAACGCGGGCAATGTAGCGCCCCAGCGGTATGGCTATTAAAACGGCCAGCAGAAAGATAAGCAGGATGCCAATAATTTGAGAAGCCATAGGATCTAGAATTTTTCAGGTTTTATTAATACATACAGCAGGTATGCAAATACCAATAATGAAACTGCGAAGAGGGCGAGCATAGGTTAGTGGTTTAAATTTTTTCTAAGAGGGTTACGGTTTTAAAGAGTAGGAAGAGGCCGAACAGCCCGAGGCCGGTAAGTAATGCGGTTATCATACAACAGAATTTGGCAACCTAAAAGCGAAGGGGGTGCCATGTTGATGTTGCAATGGCTGTAATGGGCTGAAAGCCTTGCCGGATAAGGGTTTGGGCATTAGGCTGCAGTGGGGGGCTGCTTTTACCTGTGTGCTAACCCCTATCAAAATGAGAGGGTGGGCATTTCAAAATGAGAGGATTTAAAGCTTGTACTCTTCAATTTTGCGGTACAAAGTGGCAGTGCCTATACCAAGCAACTTGGCGGCTTCGGTTTTGTTGCCGTTAGTGTAGTTAAGCACCTTTTGGATGTGCAGTTTTTCTACACTGGAAAGATCGAAGGCAGAAAGTGTTTTTCCTTTTGCTGAAAATGATTCTGCTATTTGTATTTCGTAAGGCAGTGTTTCAACACCAAGTTCATCGGTATTAGAAAGGATAACGCTGCGCTCAATAATATTTTTCAGCTCCCTTATGTTGCCGGGGAAGGAATGCAGTTTCAGTTTTTCGAGAAAGGAAGCTGAGAGGCCGGGAATCTTCTTGTTTGTTTTTGCTGCAAACAGCGCTGCAAAATGTTTGGCCAGCGGCTCAATATCGGCTACGCGTTCCCTTAAAGCAGGCAGGCTTATTTGAAATGCTGAAACGCGATAGAACAGGTCTTCGCGAAAATGGCCGGCCTGTATTTCATTTTGCAGATTGCGGTTGGTGGCGGCAATAATGCGCACGTTTACCTTAGTGGTTTTGGTTTCTCCTACTTTTATAAACTCGCCACTTTCTAAAACACGCAGCAGTTTAGCCTGCAGTTCCATTGGCATTTCGCCTATTTCATCCAAAAAAATAGTGCCTTGATTGGCCTCTTCAAAAAGGCCTTTGCGGTCCTTAACGGCGCCTGTAAATGCCCCGGCTTTGTGCCCGAACATTTCGCTTTCCAGCAACTCCTTACTAAAAGCCGAGCAGTTGATTGCCACAAAGTTTTTTGATGCGCGGCTGCTAGCCTGGTGTATGGCCTGCGCAAAAACCTCTTTACCGGTGCCGGTTTCGCCATTCAATAAAACCGTAGCATCAGTAGCAGCTACTTTTTCTGCCAGCTCCAGGGCCTGTATAATAGCTTTAGACTTACCTGTAATGGCATCAAACGAATGTTTAGCGCCCAACTGTTTTTCTAATTGCTTAATGCGTTTGGAAAGTTCGGCCTTTTCAAGCGCGCGGTTAAGCAGGGGGATAATCTTATCGTTATCATCACCTTTAACGATGTAGTCAAAAGCGCCGTTTTTAATGGCCTGCACCCCATCGGGTATATTGCCGTAGGCTGTAAGCACAATTATCTCAGCCGCAGGATATTTTTCTTTTATCTGTTTGCAGAGTTCGATGCCGCTACCGTCAGGTAGCTTTACATCGCACAACACTACATCGGTATCGGTGTGTTCCAGTTTTTTTAATGCGCTTTTGCAATCAGCTGCCTGTTGAACCTCGAAGCCCTCCGTACTTATTATACGCGCCATAAGGCTGCGCAGCTTCTCTTCATCATCAATTATAAGTATGCGGTTCAAGGCGTTGGGTATAAGAGCGCAAAAATAAGAGAAGTGATTTGTGATTTTGAATAATACCCTTTAAGGCAAGCATGATGTTTACTTGCCCAGGAAACCGCCCAGCACATCGCCTAAGCCGCCGCCTTGTTTATCGCCACCCAAAAATTGAGAAGCCAGGCCGCCTAAATCTACCCCTCCGCCCTGCTGCATTTGCGATACAATGTTACCGAAGTCGATACCCTGCGCGCCTTTGCCTCCGCTAAGGTTGCTCATAATGTCGTTAATGTTGAAGGAGGCATCGTTAGGGTCGTTGGTTTTGTTTACCAGTTTGCTTAACACCAAAGGCACCAGTTGTGCCGCTATACCTTGGGCATCGGCACCGGTAACACCCATTTTACCTGTAAGGCTGCCGCTTAGTTGCGAAACTATGCTACCCACCAATGGGTTGCTGTCCATATTTTGCGAGTTACCAAAAAGGCCGAGCACATCCTGCAGCTTGCCCTGGCTAACTGCCTGCGATAACTGACTTTGTATGGCGTTTGATGTTTCGCTTATGGCTGCATCGTTATATTGATTGGGTACAGCATTGTTGTTTACAATAGCATCCTGTGCGTTTTCTGAAACTAGTTTTATAAGTTGATCTAACATGGTGTGGTTTTAGGCGGGTAAGTTAGCAAGAAGTTAGCCAAACAGCGGGATATACAATACCTTTTATGATTGACCCGCGTAAGGGGCTTATTTATTTCTTAAAGTTATGTTGAAGCGGCGGTAAAACAGATGCAGTTTCTTTGTTAACAAGAAAGATATGCGAAATAAAACCTACATACTGTTTGTTTGTAAAGATAATGCTTTATGGAGCCAGATGGCCGAAGCTATAGTGAAACTATACCGTGATGATGAGATAAACGCCTGTAGCGCCGGTATAAGGCCTGCCGCAAAGCTGGACCCCGGCGCCCTTGAACTGAGCAAACGCCTTGGCTATGATGCTATGCACCTGCACACTACCAAAAGTGTGCGTGATGTGCCCGACTTTCATTATGATTTTGTAATTACCCTGGGTACGCCTGAATATATACTGGATGTTGCGGCAGATAAAAGATTGGAATGGCGCCTTGGTGATATGGACACTGCTGATGAAGTGCAACTGCTGCGCCTGCGCGATAAACTGCTGAACAGGGTATTGAACCTGGTGATAAGCGTGGCGGTTTAAACAATACGGTTGAAAGTTTGCTTAGCCCTTAACTGATTGCAATAACCCTTATTTTCGGGAGGTGGCAGCATTTAGCTAACCTTAAAAATACAGGTGATGCAGGAAATAACCGACGAATACATACAACAACAAGTTGCCAAAGGCAAGCAGTACACTTTGGTAATTAAAAGAAACGGCCCTAAACGCAACCAGCCTGCACAAGAGGTGGAAGCGATACAGGCAGGCCACCTGAAACACTTGTTTACATTGAAAGAGCAAGGCATACTGCTAATTAACGGGCCATTGCCCGACCATGCCGATATAAGAAGCATTGGCATTTATAACTCTACCAATAAGGAGGAAGTAATGAACCTTGCCAAACAGGACCCTGCTGTGCAGGCGGGCCGCCTGGTTGTGGAGGCATATGAATGGTTTGGTATACCGGGTGCTGCGCTTGTTTAACCGCTACGGTTTAAAATCGGGATTGGCAGCTCGGCGTTTTTTAACGTGCTCGTATAAAAACGAAATGGGATTAGTGAACTTGGCCTTGGGTGGTTTGTTGCTGTACTTAGGTGGGGCAATGCCCGGTATGGTTACCTTGTTCATGTCCTTGGCGGCCATAAAGGCGTCATCAAATTTGCGGCGGTCGCCCCAGTAATAAATTTCAGCAGTTTTAAGTTTTATAACATCGGGCGCCATTTTAACCTGCAGGGTGTACATATCGGCGCTATCAATGTTATAGGCATATACCGTTTTTGCCAGGTAACCAACCGAGGTAAACTTTAAGGTGTCCTTTACATATACATAAAGCGAGAAGCGGCCTTCGTTATCGCAGGTAATGCCCTTGCCGCTGTTGTTTACCATAATGTTGGCAAAGCCCACGGGCTTGCCGCTGGCGATATCCACCACCTGGCCTTTGAGTAAAAACTTACCTTCTAAAAATTCGAAATTCAACTGAGCCTGAACTGAGAGACAAAAGACCACAGACAGCAGCACACAGACCAAAACAGGCCGCAGAAACCCCTTTGTAGGCAATAATTTTAAGGCTGTATTCATTTTGGGCTGTGTAGCAATAATAGGTAATTGTCTAAAATAAAAAACCCTGCCTATAACGGCAGGGCTGTGTTTTTATGTTGTGATTTTTTGGCAGATTATTCAGCTACCACTTCAAAGTTCACAGTTACTTTGTGGTTAGGGCCAATACCAACCTCGGCAGTGTAGTTGCCTAAGCTTTTTACTTCGCCTTCCACAATATTGATTTTGCGGCGGTCAACTTCCACAGCGCAGTTGTTTTTAATAGCTTCTGCAACGTGGTAAGCGCTAACGCTACCGAAAATTTTACCTGTAGTACCAACCTTAGCACCAATTTTTAATTGGGCGCCTTGCAGGCGGGCCACTATTTCGTTTAACTGCACAAGCAGTTTTGCTTCACGCTTTTCAGTAGCCTTAATGCGGCTGCCTAATTGCGCCATGGTGCTGTCGTTTTTAATAACGGCAAAACCCTGTGGTATAAGATAGTTTAATGCAAAGCCCGGCTTTACTTTCACCACGTCGTCGGTGTAGCCCAGCTTCTCAACGTTTTTTATTAGAATAACTTCCATTGTTTCTTGCTTTAAAAGGGTTTAACCATTATTTCAACAAGTCGGCTACGTAAGGCAGCAAACTTAAGTGGCGGGCGCGCTTAATAGCCTGCGATATTTTACGCTGGAACTTAAGCGAGTTGCCTGTTAAACGGCGAGGGTAAATTTTACCTTGCTCGTTAATAAACTTCAACAAAAACTCAGGGTCTTTGTAGTCAATATAACGGATACCGCTTTTCTTAAAACGGCAGTATTTTTTCTTGATAACACCAATCTTGGTGGCGGTCAAATATTTGATATCACTTTGTGTTGCCATACTATACCTCCGCTTCTGATTTTTGAGTGTTAGCTACTTTTTTGTTACGTCCTACCAGGCCGGCGCGCTTGTCGTCGTTGTATTTAACGGCGTACTTATCCAACTTAATGGTTAGGTAACGCAGCACGTTCTCATCGCGGCGGAAAGCGATTTCCAAAGTGTCAACGGCTTTGCCGGTGCCTTTGTACTCTACCACGTGATAAATGCCGGTGTTCTTCTTACCGATCTGGTAACGAAGATTTTTTAGACCCCAGTGTTCCTGGTGAATAATTTCTGCTCCCTGGCTTTTCAGCAAATCAACGTAAGCGTTGATCGACTTCTTTGCGCCCTCCTCAGAAAGGATGGGAGTCAGAATGAATACAGTTTCATACTGCTGCATGTTTGTCTGCTTTTAGTGCCTGCCCGGCCGCCGATATTAGCGGGTAGGATAGGCGGGGTTATTAAAAATGGACGGCAAAGATAACCTTTTGCCCCTAAAAAGCAAGGAAATGCCGGGAAAGAGAACAGTGAGCATGTTGCACTCCTCAACAAGGATGTAAATAGCTGATTTTTAAATACTTTACTATAATGCTCACCTGAAATGTTACTTGAATTTTCGTCTACTTTATACCTTTACCCCACCAAACACCACCCCATGAAACAACTGCTTATAGCGGTAATGCTTGTTTGCCTGTTGGCAAGCTGCAACCGAACCAAGGAGAAAGCCAAAGAAATAATTAATGAAACCGGCCAAACCGTTGGCGAGGGCGCTACCGAGTTTGTACAGGGCGTAGGCGAAGGCATTGACGAAACCCTGCAAAGCGAAGTGGTGGTTAGCGATAAGCTTAAGGAAGCCGGCCTGCAAACCGAAAAGTTTAAACTGCACGATGGCGCTGAGGGCGACTCGCTAACGGTGTATGTTATCTTCAACAAAAACTTTAAGCAAACCGTTTCGGTAAAAGTGTATGATGATAAAGGCAAGGAATATGGCCGCAGCACTCTTGCCATAGAAGGCGCGGCTAACGAAGCCCGCTATGTAGGCTTTGCCTTTGATAAGCACACCGACTTTGAGCACAAAAGCAAATTTGTGTTAGAGTAAGGCAATGTCAGGCTTTTGGCTGGCGGGGACACCAACCACGGGCTGGGATTAAGTCAAGGTCAGGCTGAGTTTGTGGGAACGTCTTGCTGGTTGGCGGGGACGCCAACCAAGGGGGAGATGTTGGAATAAGGCAATGTCAGGCTGAACTTGTCGAAACCTTATTGCCACTTAAGCGTTGGGGCTATGTCCCCCTGGGAGGGGGACGAGGAGAGCCCGCGGTAGCGGGTTCGACGGAGGGGGTAATGATTTAAAGGTACAGGCGTCACAAGCAACTTTTCTTTTCTCTTGGTTGGCGTCCTCGCCAACCAATTAGTTAAATATAACCGTGCAAATGCACCAAAAACGGGAAATTGTTATCGCCGTTTTGGTAATAGGCCGCCGAAGAGTAGAAATAATCTTCAGGATTTTTTGCTAAATCCCATTTGTCGCGAACCGGATTCAAGTGGATGTATTCTAGCTTTTGAAATGCCATTTCCCGGCTAACGATGGGCTTTGAGAGAGATCTTCTTTCCCAAAAATGGTAATCCCTGTCGTTTTGTGAGGAAACGAATTGCTGTAGTGTACTGTGCTGATCGGTTTTTAGAAGGTGAGCTTTAAACTGATGGGCGGTGTAAGAAACAAAAGTTGTTTCTGGATGTTGAGGTTTTTCCGTGAGAATGGTCCATAATATATGGACGTGGTTTGGCATTACAACAAATCCGTGAATGTGGGTTCTTTTGTTTTCGCTTAACCATTGCAGCGATTCAATGATTATTTTTTTTGATGTCATCATCAGCTAGTAACGGCTTCCAGGAATTAATGGTGGCTGTGAAAAAATGCATGCTTTAAATATAAGGGTTCGCTTGTTGGTTGGCGGGGACGCCAACCAAGGGCTGGGATTAAGTCAAGGTCAGGCTGAGCTTGTCGGAGCGTCTTGCTGGTTGGCGGGGACGCCCAACCAAGGGGAAATATAAGGGTTCGCTTGTTGGCTGGCGGGGACACCAACCAAGGGGGAACTTGTCGGAGCGTCTTGCTGGTTGGCGGGGACGCCCAACCAAGGGGAAATATAAGGGTTCGCTTGTTGGTTGGCGGGGACACCAACCAAGGGGGAAAATGCATGCTTTAAATATAAGGGTTCGCTTGTTGGCTGGCGGGGACACCAACCAAGGGGGAAAATGCATGCTTTAAATATAAGGGTTCGCTTGTTGGCTGGCGGGGACACCAACCAAGGGGACAAACCTCAACTTTACCTCTGTCTGCTCTTCACCAACTCCACCACCTGCCCAATGGGCACAATGCGTAAAGCAAATGCAGCCACCGCTGCAGCGCCCAGTGCCACACTCAGGTTAATATACCACTGCAGGGGAGAATACTGTAAACCCAGTAACACGGCAAGTGTAATAACGCAAAAGCCGCTTACCTTTAATAAATCGCTAAGCTGATATTGCAATGGGAACTGACGTTGCGCTACATAAATATGGGCGCCTGCAGCAATCAATTGTGTAACAAAGGTTGCCCAGGCTGCGCCTAATGCGCCGTAACGTGGTATAAGGTACAAGTTAAGAGCAACGTTAACTACCACACCCAACACGGCAATTAAGTTAAGCGCTTTTAAACTGCCCTTGGCAGTAAGCAGGGTGCCGAACACATACACACTACTCATTGGTATAAAATTCAGCATCAGCCAGCCGAAAATGGTGCTCCAATACACGTCGTTGCGGTGGTAGAGCAGGTTCATAATTTCGGCGCGATAGAAATAGCAGCCAAGTCCAACGGCCACGCTGCCGGCAAACATCAGCTCAGAACTAAAGCGCACTAACTGTTTTACACTTTCGTTGCGGCGTATCATAGCAGCAAACAAGGGCAGCAGCAGGGTAGCAAACAGGTAACCGAACTGGTTAACGGCATCCAGCAGGCGGAAGGCGGCAGCATAAATACCGGCTTCAAGACCGTTATCGTGCAGCATGCGTTCCAGCATAACGCCGTCAATGCGGTAGTAAATGCCCATAAGCAGCGTAAGCAGGGCAAAGGGCGCGCTTTTTAAAAGTATCATACGGCTGTAACGCACCTTCCACAATTGCCACTGCACAGCCGTTTTGCCGGCAACAATTATAAAGGCAACAATGGCAGTTACAAGCAGGGCGGCTGTTTGCGCATAAATAAACCAAAGAATAGTAAAGCTATCCTTAAACGCTGCGCCATACATAACTACTAAACAAAATATAATAGTGAGCAGGCGGTCCAGCACCGAAATAACCGAGTCCGTTTTAAAAAGCTGCAGGGCAGCAATGTTGGAACGGAAGTAGAGTATGGCTGAGAGCAATATTTGGTTAACGGCCAAGAACAACAGCATCTGTAATTGCGCGGCGCTAAAGCCTGCGCCCTGTGCCGTTAAAAATGTAAAGGCAAAGTAAAAGATGCCCAACACAAATTTTAAAAACAGCAGGTTCAGCAAATACTCGCCCATGCGGCGGTTATTGCGCGATACAGCCCTGTTGTTAAAGTTGTTGATGCCAAAGTCGAGCAGTATGCTGAAGATGAAGGTGTAGTTAAACACGGCAAAGTAAGTGCCGTAAGCCTCAGGGCCCAGGCGGTTTTGCACCACGCGGTCTATACCGAAAATCCAGAATGGCTTTACCAGCAGGTTGGCGGCCAAAAGGATAAGCAGGTTAAAGGCAAACTTTTTGCGCATGTGCAGCGAAGAACGTTAAAATTAGAGATTTAGTGTAAACCCGTGTTTTAGAAGGAATTGGTATACTTGTGAAATATCCGTGCGCCTTGGCCCAACCGAAAAAAATAGTAGTAAATACCCGCTTCCTTATCAAAAACAAACTGGAGGGTGTGGGGCTGTTTACGTACGAAAGCCTTAAGCGTATTACGAAAAGCCATCCTGAAATTGAGTTTTACTTTTTGTTCGACCGCTCTTATGACAACGAATTTATTTTCGGGCCAAACGTAAAGCCGGTGGTGTTGCACCCGCAGGCGCGTCATCCTTTTTTGTGGTGGTGGTGGTTTGAAGTGTCGGTTGCGGGTTGGTTAAAGCGCAACAAAGCAGATCTCTTTCTTTCGCCGGATAATTATGCTTGCCTTGGGGCCAATGTGCCACAGGTGGTGGTAATGCACGATTTATCATTCGAACATTTTAAAGACCAGATACCTTTTATTACGCTAAAGTATTACGAGTATTACCTGCCGCGCTTTGCAAAAAAGGCAACGCGCCTGGCTACAGTGTCGGAATTCTCCAAGTCAGACATTGTAAGCCACTATGGTATTGCGCCTGATAAAATTGACGTAGTGTATAATGGGGCGAAAGAGGTGTACAAGCCCATTAGCGAATCGGCCAAAGAAAAAGTTAAGCAGCAATGCACCAACGGCTGCGATTACTTTATTTATGTGGGCAGCATACACCCGCGTAAAAATGTAGCTAACCTGCTGCTGGCTTTCGATAAGTTTAAAACGGATACACCATCAGACCTTAAACTGGTGATTGTGGGCCGCAAAGCATGGGATTTTGATGACGTTGACTACGCCCATGCCAATATGCAATTTAAACAGGATGTGATTTTTTTGGGCCATGTGCCGCCCGCTGATTTAGGGGATATTGTAGCGGCAGCCTACGCTATGGTTTATGTATCACTGTTTGAAGGATTCGGAATACCGATTGTAGAAGCTATGAGCTGCGATGTGCCGGTGGTTACCTCTAACATTACCAGCATGCCGGAGGCGGCAGGCGATGCTGCTATGCTGGTTAACCCGTACCGTGTTTCAGAAATTGGCGCAGCTATGACTCACCTGTATGTAGATAAAGCAGCCCGGCAGCAATTGATTGAAAAGGGCAGAATACAACTGCAAAAATTCAGTTGGGATAAAACAGCCGAAAAGCTTTGGGCCTGTTGCCTTAAAGCGCTCGGCTAGCCAAACTTTGGTAGATATCAGTACTTTACTTTTAGCGTATGAACAAGCAGGAAATAATAAACAGGCTGAAAGCTTCTTTTGATGATGCCATTGCGGCTACCCAAAAAGTAAGCGAAGCCAACTTTAACGTTAGCAAAAATAATAAGTGGACTGCCGGGGAGAATATGGCGCACCTTGGTGTTTCAGCAAAGATGACCTGCATGGCTTACACCTTGCCTAAAATTGCACCTGCGCTGTTGTATGGTAAAACCAAAGATGGTTCGCGCAGCTATCAGCAGGTGGTAGATTTTTATTTAAGCAAGTTGAAGGATGGCGCAAAAGCAAGCGGCGTTTATGTGCCTGCTAAAACCAATTACGAAAGGCAGCGCATAGCAGAAAGCCTGCAAAAGTACCGCGACAAACTTGTAAATGCCGTTGCTGATAAATGGAGCGAGGAGCAGTTAGATACCTACCGTATTGGCCACCCTGTATTGGGCAAGTTAACCGCCCGCGAGTTGTTATACTTTACCATTTACCATAATGGCCACCATACTAAAACAGTAAGTGAACTTTACTAGACGTGTACATGTTACCCTGAGCTTGTGAAAGGGTGGACACCTGTAACTTACTCCCCTTTTGGTTCCCACAACTCAATGATGTTGCCTTCGGGGTCCATAATGTGCAGGAATTTGCCGTAGTCGTATTCGGCAATAGCATCAACTATAGTAACGTTTGCCTTTTTTAATTCTTCCATCAGTTCCACCAGGTTCTCAACCCGGTAGTTTATCATAAAGGGTTTGGTAGAAGGGTTGAAATATTTAGTGGTTTCAGGAAAGGTAGACCAGGCCGTGGTGCCTTTTTTCTCTGGATTGTCCTCATGGCGCCATTCAAAGGTTGCACCATAATCGCCAACGGCAATGCCAAGGTTTTTGGCATACCATTCATTCATATCTTTCGGGTTTTGGCATTTAAAAAAAACGCCACCAAGGCCGGTTACTTTTTTCATATGGTTAGCAGGTTAAATAGTTTATGCAATAGTAATCATAATAAGAGACCTTGTGTATTGAGCGAGTGGCAGGCATTTGTTCTTATCACGGTTAAAAACATTTATGGCCATATCTTTTAACAAAATTGTTTTGCCGTTTTTCTTGTTGATACATAATATTCTTATGTATTATTGCGTTATACATAAGAATGTTAGGTATGATATACTCATCTGAACTGATAAAAGGAACTTTAAAAACCATTGTGCTAAAGCTGTTAGCCGATAACAAGCGCATGTATGGTTATGAAATAACGCAAAAGGTAAAACAGCTTACCGCCGATAAAATACAGATAACCGAAGGGGCGCTTTACCCAACCCTGCACGCGCTGGAAAGTGATGGTTTGCTTGTTACGGAAACAGAATACATAGGTAAGCGGGTGCGTAAATACTATAGCCTTAGCAGAAGCGGTAAAACCAAAGCCAATGAAAAAGTGAGCGAACTGGCCGACTTTATGAATACCATGAAATTTCTATTGGACTTAAAAAACCAAAGCGCTTAATGTACAGCCTTAGCGAACAACAGATTGAAAGAATACTTAACGACATACGTGCACGTGGCGTTAAAACGGAGAGCCTGCAGCTTAACCTCCTCGATCATATTTGTTGCATTGTTGAGCGCGAACTTGAGCCTGATGGTGATTTTGAAAGCTTCTATCAGCAAACGCTTAAAACTTTTTATAAGCAGCAGTTAAGCGAAATAGAAGAGGAGGCGGAGCTTTTATTAACCTACAAAAACTATTACAGTATGAAAAAAGCAATGATAATCAGCGGTGGCTTATCAGCCCTGCTGCTGAGTGTGGGTATATTTTTCAAGTTTATGCACTGGCCGGGCGCTTCCATAAACCTGGTTTGCGGCATAACCATGTTCAGCCTTATGTTTCTTCCTCTGGTGTTTATGCTTAAAGTAAGAGAGAATACCGTACTGCGCGACCGTATAATTTATGCCCTTAGTACTGCAGCAGCCATGCTGTTTAGTATGGCTATTTTGTTTAAGATAATGTACTGGCCCGGCGCTAATGTTATGGGTATTTCGGTAGTGGTATTGATGGGCTGTGTATTTTTACCCATTTACTTTATAAGCGGTATACGCCATGCCGAAACCAAGCTGAATACCATTGTAACATCAGTGCTTGTGGTGGCGGGCTGCGGCTTGTTTTTATCGCTGGTGCGCATACCGGCTAAAACGCATCAGCAACATGTTACAGATACCCGGAATTATGTACGCACGCAACGTATACTGGAAACCGAACAAAAGCAATTGCAGCATGATAGCAAAGGGGCGGTATTTACCGTTGCCAATAGCAAAGCAGTGAATGATTTATGTGAAACATTAAAGGCGTACCTTGTTAAAAAGGAAACCGGGCAGCCTGTTATACCCTACAACTTTGATACGGAAACAACAGTGCTTACTGAAACCTGGGTGAGTGTTTATTTTCCGGAGGAAGGTGAGGCCACCAATAACTTTACAAAACTGCGCAAGGCTGTTGCCGACTACAATAAAACAATAGCGGCAGGCAAAGGCTTAAGCCCTATACCGGTAGAAGGTACGGTGTTGGAGGATGACAACGTACGTGTAACCAATATGCTTAACGATTTAGTACAAGTGCAAATGGTATTGGTGCAAAATGAGCGCGAACAGCTCGCAAGTCTTTAGTTAATGAATAAGGGGGCTGGGCAATCCGGCCTTCTTTTTTTTGGGTCAAACTAAGAGAAGCTTTTTGTGGTAAATGTTACCATTCCTTCTTAGGCTTAGGCCCCATTTCAAAAATAAGTGAGCCACCACTCAAAAGGTCGGCATGGTGTATAAATGGCTCAGTTAACTTTCTGCCGTTTAGGGTTACTGACTGCACGTATTTGTTTCTTTTTGACACATGCACTGCCACAATATCAAATTGTTTATCGCCCAGCCAGGGCTCAAGGTGCAGGTGAGCCCTCGGAAACAGCGGTGTGCCCAATGCATAAACATCGGTACCGGGTGTTACGGGGTAAAACCCCAGGGCGCTAAAGATATACCAGGCGCTCATTTGGCCACAGTCTTCGTCGCCCGTTAGGCCGTGTGGCTTATCCATATATTTTATAGTTCGGTAATGGGCTACGCGTTTTTGGGTTTTCCAGGCCGCACCCGCATAGTCGTACAGATAAGTGTAATGATGGCCCGGCTCATTTTCGTGCCAATAGGTAAAAGGCAGGCGAAAGTTTTTATCAAGGCGTTTAATGAAATTTTCCTTTCCGCCCATCAGGTCAATTAAACCCGGAACATCGTGCTGCACACCAAACAGGTAAGTCCACGGGCCTCCTTCGGTAAAGCCTTCACGGCGGTTCTCAGCCCATCTGCCATCTGACAGGCGCGGCGCCATAAATCCTGTTTTGGGGTTATACATATTACGGTAATTAAGGCTACGTTTCATAAGGGTATCATATACATCTGTGCGCCCGACGGACTTAGCTACCTGCGCCACGCAAAAATCATCGTAAGCCCCCTCCAATGTATTTGAAACTGATTCGTTCGTTTTATCTGAGGGTACATAGCCCAGTTTCATGTACCAGCTTAAGCCATTGCGCACTTCGGGGCTGCCGCACCACGGTGCGCGGTCTGCCCAGCGGTTGCAACTGTCGTTTCCTGAAGGTACAAATGCATCTTTGTAGCACTGCATGTAGGCTTCTTTAGTATTAAAATCCTTTACGCCTTTTGCTATGGCATCGGCTATAACCGCATCGGCATGGGTACCTATCATTATGCCGGTGTAGGTAGGGTTAGGCCACTTGGGCATGTAGCCCCCCTCGCGACCCATTTGTATCAGGCTTTGGATCATACCCGGTACATTTTCGGGCGCTTCAAGTATCAGCAGGGGGTGTTCTGCCCGGTAGGTATCCCATAAAGAATAATCGTTATAGCTTGTGCCTTCGTGCACGGCATCGTCAAAAGCACTGTAGTAACGGCCATCTTCCGAAAACTTTCGTGGAAAAAGGAGGCTGTGATACATTGCTGTGTAAAAAATGTGCTTTTGCTTTAAGGTTGCCCCTTCAATCTGAAACCGCTCCAGATAACTGTTCCAAGTAAAGGCTGTTTGTTCCCTGATAATATCAAAAAACCAAAAAGGTATTTCGTGGTCCAGATTGTCGCGCGCCTGATCAAGACTGATAAATGAGGTGCCTATTTTAACCAGTAAAGTATCGGCATTAAAGGAAACTCTGGCACCGCAGGCATCGCCCTGTTGCTGTATGTTGCCTTCAGTAAAGGTTCCGTTTAACCAGGTAGCATAATTTTTTATTGGCTGGCTAAACTGGACTATGAAATAGCCCTTAAAATTTGGTAGCGGTGGCCCCAGGTGTGCACTTTGCCTGTCGGCATTCCAACCAATAATCTCATTATTGATAGTATCTATCTTTATCCATCCGTTAAATTGAGATTGCTGGCTGGCTTCAATAAACAGGTAGCGGCTTTGGTTTTCAGGAAATGAAATGCGAAAGATACCGCAGCGCTCAGTGGCGGTAATCTCTACGCCGATTTTCTTTTTAGCATTGGAGGGGTTTAACTCAACCGCATAATAGTTGGGCCGGGTAATTTCTTTTTTGTGCGTAAAGGCTGCTCTATGGCTTACTTCGTTTTTCCCGTTTTCACCGGTGGCGGGCATAATAGACACATAACCGTAATCGCCCATCCACATGGCAGGTTTGTGGGTGCCTCTGAAACTAACAATGTGCTTATCCAGGTATTTGTAAGCCGAAAGGCCAATACTGCTGTTTCGGGTACACGCGGTCCAGTTAGTCATACCAAAAGGCGGTGTTACAAACGGCGTAGTGCGGCCGTAGAACCACACCCCTGCGGTACCAATTAAGGGGTTAACGTATTGAAGCGGGTTTTGAACGTTTTGCGCAATACCGGTGCAGCACCAAAATGAAAAGAGGACAAAAAACAGGCGTATTTTTATCATACACACCAAATGTATGAAACCCTTGTTGTTCGTAGAATAAAGCGGTTACTCAATTTTACTTACCGGCACTTCCTTATCGGCGCTGCCCCAGTTGATGTTTGGCGAAGCGCCCATCGTAAAGTCAAGCACGCCTCCGGTGGCAATGTCGCTGTAAGTAATATAGCTTTTGCTGTAGTTAACGTTGTTCAGTTTACCGCTTTGTATGTAAACATTGGCAGCACTGTTGTTTCCCGCTGTAATGGTAAAGGTCTTTCCATTCTCTAAATGTATAACTGCTTTATCCAAAGCAGGGCTGCCTATGGCATATTGATCGCTACCGGGACATACGGCATAAATGCCCATAGCGCTAAGCACATACCAGGCGCTCATTTGGCCACAGTCTTCATTACCGGCAAGGCCATCGGGCAGGTCGCGGTACATCTCTGTCATAATGCGGCGCAGCATAGATTGTGCCTTCCAGGGCTGACCTGCGTAGTTGTATTCGTATGCTATTTGATGGCTGGGCTCGTTGCCATGCACATATTGGCCAATCATGCCTGTAATATCCGGTTGTTTATGGCCTGTAAGTTTTGAGCTTACATGAAACAGCGAATCCAAAAAAGCCTCCAGTTTTTCCTTACCGCCTAATAGTTTCATTTGCCCGCTAATATCCTGCGGCACATAAAACGAATACTGCCAGCTATTGCCCTCAGTAAAGTGGTTGTTTACTTCATAAGGGTCAAAAGGAGTAAGGAAACTCTCCTGCCTTGGGCGCATAAAACCGGTTGAGGGGTCAAACAGTTTTTTGTAAGCCTGTGCGCGTTGTATAAAGTATCGATAGTCTTCTTCCTTGCCTAACTTTTTAGCTACCATGGCAATACACCAATCATCGTACGCATACTCCAGTGTGCGCGATACGCTTTGGTCGTTATCCATATATTTAATAAACCCGTTATCCTTATAACTCTTCAGCGCGTTCTTATCTTCCATAGCGCTGAACTTCATCGCTTCGTACGCTTTTTCTGCATCAATGCCTTTCACATCCTTCATTATGGCCTCGGTAATTACCGGGATGGAGTGGTAACCAATCATACACCAGGTTTCGCAACTGCTAAGTTCCCATACAGGCAGGCGGCCACCTTCCTTGTATTGCGCAATAAAGGTTTGCACAAAATCAGAGGTGCGCTTTTTATCAATAATGGTTAGCAAGGGGTGCAGGGCGCGGTAGGTATCCCATAAAGAGAACACGGTGTGGTAGGTATAACCTTGTGCTGTATGCACCTGAAAATCGCGGCCACGGTATTTGCCGTCTACATCCATATACGTGTTAGGGCTAACCATACAATGGTAAAGCGCGCTGTAAAAAGTGCGCATTACTTTAGGGCCCTTGCTTTCTGCCTCAATGCGGCTTAGTTCTTTGTTCCATGCCTCCACGGCCTGCGCTCTTACTTTTTCAAAATCCCAATTGGGGTTTTCGGCTAACAGGTTGGCTCGTGCACCTTCTACACTAACGGCTGATATACCCACTTTGGCATAAATCACTTCGCCTTCTTCAGTTTCAAAACTTACATAGCATTTTAATAAGCTTCCGGTGTCGTGGCGGCTGCCTTCGCTTAAAGCATCGGCTTTAGCTATGCCAAACTTTTTGAACGGCTTGCTGAATTGAATAACGAAATACAGTATCTGGTTATCGGCCCATTGCTTGCTTATGCGCGTACCGCTAATCTCATTATCGCCGGTAATGGTAATCTCGCCCTTCTTGGCAAAATCGCGGTGGGTGAGGTCAAGTATTACATTGGATGAAGTTGATTTAGGGAAGGTGTATTTGTGAAAGCCTGTGCGAAGTGTGGAGGTTAGTTCCACTTTCACTTTCGGTTTATCCAGCACTACAGAATAATAACCTACTTCGGCCTTTTCGTTTTCCTTTTTAAAACTGCTGCTATATTTTTTATTGCTGAACTTAACCTTGCCTGTGGTGGGCATCAGTAGTATATCGCCATAATCACTACAACCGGTGCCGCTTAAGTGCGTGTGCGAAAAACCGTAAATCACTTTATCGCTGTAATGGTAACCGCTGCAACCATCCCAGCCCTTAAGGCGTGTATCGGGGCTTAACTGCACCATGCCAAAGGGCATAGTAGGGCCGGGGAAAGTATGCCCGTGGCCACCTGTGCCAATAAAGGGATCAACGTATTGCGCATAATTTTTTTGGGCAAAGCTGCCAAGTGCCAACAGGCAACTGAAAACTAAAGCGAAGAATTTCTTCATATGGGGTATAGGGATTATTGCTGAAGTAAACTTCTGTTTTTATGGTAGATATCCAAAATCAATTCGCCGAATAAAGTGTTGGCCCAGGCAAACCAATGGCGCGTAAAATCCGCTGCGTTGTTTTTATTGAAACCCTCATGCATAAAGCCGGTGCCTGCATGGCAGGCTTTCAGCATGGCAAGGCACTTTTTAATTTCTTCATGGCGGGTAGAGGTAAGTGCGCGCATAATAATACCCAGTGGCCAAATCATATCGGCATTTTTCCAGGCAAGGTGTGGGCTACCGGTGCCTTCAAACTTTTCGCTTTTATAGAAATACGGGTTAGCAGGGGATAAGGCAAAGCTGCGCGAGTTAATGTAATGCTCATCGGCTGTAGTGCCATAACCCAAGTATGGTATGGAGATTAAACCTGGTATGCCTGCATCGTCCATCAATAAACTATTGCCCATGCCATCGCATTCGTACACATACATTTTATTGAACTTGCCGTGGGTAATAGTACCGTGCTCTTTAACCGCTTGCTCCACTTCATCAGCCAGCGCTAAACATTCTTTGCTGAAATCAGCTTCACTGCTGTGCAGGGCCGTAACCATCTCTGCCAAATAACGCAGCACTACTACGGCAAACAAATTCTCCGGTATATTGAACAGATAGGTACAAGCATCATCGCTGTTTCTAAAGGCCGAGCATATCATGCCCACGGGTTTTACATCGGGGCCGTAACCGTTGTTGGTTAGGGTATCGGTTTTTGCGCCGCCATTGCGCTGAAAGCTGTATGGCCCCTTGTTGTTTTTGCGCTGTTGTGCGCGCATAGTTTCAACGGCCAGTTTCATGGCGTTCAGCCATTCGGTATTAAAAGGTTGGTTGTTGCCGGTGGCCTTCCAGTAACGGTAAGCCAAGCGGATGGGATAGCACAACGAATCCAATTCGTATTTGCGCTCGTGCACACCGCGCTTCATTTCTGTTTTGTCGTTCTTCCACTCGCTTACCTTATTCTCATCCTTGTAAAAAGCGTTGGCGTAGGGGTCTAATAAAATGCAGCGGTTGTGGCGGCGTATCAGCCCCTCTATCATCAGCGATAGCTTCTCATCCTTTATGCAGAAGGGAATGTATGGGTTTACCTGCGCCGATGAATCGCGCAACCACATAGCGTCAATATCACCGGTTATAACATAGGTATCCGGTATGCCGTCCTTCACTTCAAAATCAACGGTGGTATCCAGCGTATTGGGGAAACAGTTTTCAAACAAGGCTGCCAGTTCCGTATCACTAACGTTTTGTTTTATCTCCTCAATAACGGCTTCTATGGCAGGGCTGTTGAATTTACGTTTGCCAATAGCGGGCCTTTTGTTGCCGGTGGCAAGCGCCCAACTACTTAATGGCAGCAGGCTTAGTGCCGCCAGCGAGCCGGAGTAAATGAAGTGCTTGCGCTTCATAAGGCTAAATGTAATTTCATTTCAGAAACTTAAATATGAACTTTATAAGCATTTCGCACGTTATAATTTAAACAGCACTATGGCACGCTACCCTATACTTTATGCTCTTACCCTCGTTTTCTTTTTTGCTATAGACCTTACCTGGCTGGGCGTGGTGGCTAAAAACCTTTACCGCGAAAAGCTGGGCTTTATTTTAAGCGACAAGGTAAACTGGGCTGCTGCTGTTATATTCTACCTTATTTACATTGCGGGTATTTTATACTTCGTTTTGCTGCCCGGCCTTGAAAGCGGCAGCCTGACCAAAGTGATACTGAACGGAGCCTTGCTCGGCTTTTTGTGCTATGCCACTTACGACCTTACCAATATGGCCACCATTGCCAAATGGCCATTAAGCATTGTGGTGATTGATATGCTATGGGGTGCGTTTTTAACGGCGGCCTGCTCTACTGCGGCTTATTGGGTTTACACCCGGTTTATTGCCTGATGTAAGCCGCCTTATTACTTTAGCGCCATAAGCGGTGCTAATGCCAATTAAATACACTACTACCATTTTAAAGTTTGATGAACAAGGGGAGAAAACGGGCTGGACTTACTTTGTTATACCTGCCGAGCTTGCCGAAAAACTAAACCCCGGCGTAAAGAAATCGTACCGGGTAAAGGGCAAGTTAGATATGCAAGCCATTAAAGGCGTGGCTATAATACCTATGGGCGGTGGCGATTTTATTATGCCGCTTAATGCTGACCTCCGCAAAAAAATTGGTAAGCGCAAAGGCGCACAACTTAGCGTGCAGTTGCAGGTAGATGCAGCCCCTTTTGAAATGAATGCGGATTTTATTGCTTGTCTTGAAGATGAGCCTAAGGCGTTGGAGAAGTTTAATAAACTGCCGGGCTCGCACCAACGCTATTTTAGCAAATGGATTGACAGCGCTAAAACCGACCCCACTAAAGCCAAACGCATAACTATGGCTGTTGAAGCCATTGCCAAAGGTTGGGGCTTTGCAGAAATGCTGCGCGCGCAACGTAAAGATTAAAGCTGGCTTTGTGTTCCTGTTTTGCCCCTCCGGATGCAACTAAATTCATAAGCCGCAAATACTATTTGAGAATAATACTGCTGTGTGTATATTGTGGCTCAAACCTCAGCAATTATGAAAAAAACTCTACCTGTTTTCCTCTTTTTACTTTTTCTGTTAACGGGTGGTATAGCCAATGCACAACTTGCGGCTACCACCAGCAGCACTAACCCTACCTGCGCCAGCAATAGCGGTACGGCTTCAGTAACACCCAGTGGCGGAACCGGCTACACCTATAAGTGGAGCACCGGCGCTACTACCCAAAGCATTACCGGCCTTGGTGCGGGCACTTACACCGTAACTGTTTATTCGGCTGCTGCTACCGTGTGGGATACTATTTACTTTGAAACTTTTGACCCGAAGACCCCCAAAGGCGTTGCCAATACCGGTGCATGGACTTTAAATACTTCTACCGGTACAAACGACCCCGACCATAACTATTGGGCAATAAATGATGACGAAGGCGGCGTGTTACCTCCGGGCTGCGGCGTTGGCGGTAATGGCGATAGCACTTTATTTATTACCAGCGTTTCGCAGGCTGCTACGGGCGCAGCATACGATGCCGGTTCAGCAGGCCTTTGCGCTTCTTTCCCCGGCCTTATTTATTGCACTACTACCAGCATGGCGGCCAGTTCTCCTAATATTAATACAGCAGGCGCCACAAACCTGGTTTTGAGATATGACTTTATCGGCAACGGGCAAACCAATAAAGATTTGGGAAGCTCGCTTTACAGCTTAAACGGCGGCACCAGCTACACTTCGCTCGATCCGCTTTTGCGTTCAACCAACACCGGTTGCGGTGGCCAGGGCAAATGGACACAGCGCAGCTACAACCTGCCTGCAGGCGCTAACAATATCGCTAACTTTAAAATACGTTTTAACTGGATTAATGATGATGATGGCGCGGGCACTGACCCCTCTGTTGCCATCAACAACGTACTGCTTCGCGACTCAGTAGCCGGTACCGGCGATAGTATTGTGAAAACAGTTACGCTTACTTTGCCTGCTCCACCTTCTATTGATGCATCGGGCATAACGGTTACCAACCCCGGCTGTAATCAAAGCAATGGCTCCATTACCGGCATTGCAGCTAATGGCGGTACCAGCCCTTACACCGTGCAGTGGACCAAAAACGGAAACGTAGTAGGCAACAGCTACCCTTTAACCAGCGTTAACGGCGGCGTTTATATTTTTGAAGTTACTGATGCCAACGGCTGTAAGGATACTGCGCAGTTTCTGTTAACGGCAAGCGGCAGCGGCACTCCGTTTAGCCTTACACCGGCTACTGATACCATTTGCAGCGGCGACAGCGTTCAGTTTTGCGCACCTGCCGGTTATGTAGCTTATGCATGGAACAGCGGCGCGAATACCCAGTGCACCTACATTACCGGTGCCGGTAACTACTACGTTACAGCTACCGATAATAACGGATGCACTGCAGTATCAACCCCGGCAAGCAGCCTGGTGGTTAACGCTCCTCCGCAGGTTTCAATTGCACAATCGGGCGATACGCTTACTTCTTATGCTGCCGAAAGCTACCAATGGTATTTTAACGGCACGCCTATTAGCAATGCAACAGGCAGTGTTTATGTAGCATCGCAAAGCGGCAGTTATACCGTTATGGTAACCGATAGCAATGGATGCACCGCTACTTCTAACCCAACCAACGTTGTCATCAACGGCTTGCAGGATGTGCAGCCCGATGGCGTAAGCGTTTACCCTAACCCAACTTCGGCAAGCTGGTTTATATCAGTAGCCAATGCTTACCTGGGTAAGGAGTTACAGATTATTGATGCCGATGGAAGGCTGGTTTACAAAGCCACCATCCGCAATAAGAAAACCGAAGTGGCTATACCACAATTACCTGCCGGCACTTATACCATGAAGCTAGGCAGCAACAGCATGAAGCTGTTAAAGCTGTAAAAGATACATACGGTCAATACTTAACTGATTGATAAGGACTATTGGAAAGGCGCTCAACCCCGGGCGCCTTTTTTATTTAAGTTCTGTTAATATATTACATCAACAAAAGCAACGGAATAATTTTGACGGTTATAGCGTTATACTAAAAATACACCTGTATGAAAAAGATATTGATGTTAGCCACCCTTGTAATAGGTTGTTTTACTTACGGCACCTTGAGTGCGCAATCTACCACAGCCGGGAAGGGCGCCACTGTTAAAGGCAATAATGGCGGCAGTTCGCAGATAAATAAAGAGAAAGCTGAAGTAAAGGGCAGCAATGGCGGCAGCGCTACTGCAAATAAAAATAAAGCCGAAGTAAAAGGCAGCAGCGGCGGCAGCACCGAAATGACGCAGAAACATGCTGAAATAAAAACGGCCGATGGCCGTGGCAATGCCGAGGTAAATAAAAACAGAGCCGAAATAAAGGGCCAGGGCGGCGGCTATGCAAAAGCCGATAAAAACGGCCTTACCATTAAGGGTAAAAACGGCGGTGGTTTTACCATACCCAACAAAACCAAAAAGAAGAACTAAGCGTTAAGCAGTTCTTATCCCTGAATTCGGGGACAAGAAAATCTTCTGTAAAAATTTCATCAAATAAAATTTTTTATAATCTTTGCTATGCAAGGGATTGGACACCTCTTGCACAAAAACTGAGATTAACATGAGGGAACCATCGTTCACACTTGAACAGTGGCTTAATATATTTAAGGGTATTGAAACCCTGGATGAATACGCAGCCTTTGAGGATCTGTTTCGTACTGATTGCCTTTTGGCCCATTGGGATATAAAAGAATGGAGCGCTGTGCTGGCTATTGCGCGCGCCCGTTACCACGAAATTACCCGCACGGTTTTTAAATAACCGTTCTCCGTGTTTATTTATTGCTTAATAAATCTGCCTGTAAAGGTTTGGCTGCTGCTTTGGCAGTTAAGTATATAAACGCCGGCGGGTAAGCCTGCTACATTAATTGTATACCTGTTTTTTTGCATACTTGTTTCAACCGGTATTAGGTTGCCGGGCAGGTCGCTTAAGGTTATCTTATAGTTTTCTGCAGGGGGCAAGGCAATGTTAACCCAATCAGTAGCCGGGTCGGGGTAAAGGGTTATTGCGGTGCCTGCCACATCGCCAATGCTATTGGGCAACAACACTATGGTTTTAGAAGCAGTGCCCTGGCAGCCCAGGCTATCAGTATAAGTATAGTTTATACTGTAAGTTCCTGCACTAAGCGTATCAGTATAAAATATATTGTTGCTTACGCCACTGCCACTGTAAATGCCACCTGCAGGTACACCACCGTTTAAGTTGATGGGGCTGCCTGTAGTGTAAAGTGTATCGGCACCGGGCCAACTAACCGCAGGGCCCGCGTTGGCAGTAAGGAGTAGTATAATAAGGCTGTCGCAACCGGTTTGCGCCGTTAGGGTATCATGATAGGTGCCTGAGGCGGTCAGGCTTTGTCCTTTAAAAATGTAAGGATTGCCGGGGCAGGTAACGCCATTAACTATATTGATGGTTGGCTGGTTAACAGTTAATGCCAGTGTTATAAAACTATCGCAGCCAAAGGCAGAGGTCAACGTATCGCGGTAGGTACCGCCTGTAGTTAAGTTTTGCCCTTTAAAGGAGTAGCTATCGCCATTGCAAATGGCGGCATTAAGCGCTGTGTTATATGGGCCGTTTACCTGCACGGCTACCGATAAGGTATCGCTTATGCAGTTGCCACTGGTGCCCACTACACGGTAAACCGTACTTGCCGCCGGTGCCGCTGTTATGCTATTGCCGGTGTTAGTGATAATACCACCAGCTGGTTGCCATTGGTAGCTGTTAGCCCCGGTAACAGTTACAGCAACAGTATCGCCATAGCAAATGCTTTGCGCGGCTGCATTAGCCGTAAGCGCAGGCCCCGGCGTAACGGTTATGTAATTGATAAGCCCTACCGTATCGGAACCGACATGGTTGGTAGCCAACAGGCTTACCGAGTAAGTGCCCGCCGAGTTATAGGTAACTATGGGGTTTTGGCTATGCGATACAACGGGGTTGCCACCGGGGAATAGCCAGGTCCAGCTATCGGGTTGCTGTGTGCTGTTATCAGTAAACTGTATGCTTTGGCCCTGGCAAATTGTGGTGGTGTTGCTTTGCGCTGCAGCAACAGGCTGGTAAAGCCAGCAATCATTAATAGTAGCTGCGCCACTGCTATTGCCCGCATGCGGCAGGTTATACATATCTTCTATTACGTGCAGTACGTTGTTGTGGTCTATAGTTTCGCTGTACTGCCCGGCCTTAACCATTTGCCCTAAAAATATGGTGGTAATGCGGTTATTGTGGAAGTCATCGTCCTCATCGTACGTAAATATCAGCAGGCTATTGTGTGTTTTGCACCATTGCGCATAAGCATCCAGGTGGGTTTGCAGCCAGGCATCGCCAACTGCAATGCTGCCGTCGTGCATATCGTTATCCAGGGTAGGTATTACAAAACTTACATCAGGTAAATTATTGTAATCTGTAGGAAAGCTATCCAAAGGCAGGTTAAGCGCGGCCGGTATGCCGTTGGTAGTGCCATCCTGCCAGTTTATCCAGGGGCTGTGCTTACGGCGGTAGCCACTAACACTATCGCCGGTGTAACCGGTGTAGGGCAGTTCCTCGCTATAGCCGGCAAAGGTGTGGCCGTTTTGCAGCAACTCTGCACCAAGGTTAGGCGTGCTGAACGGCAATAGAAAAGAGAGGGGCGTAAAATCAAGAATTACGTTTTGGTTATCGCCGCTAAACAGGTACATATAGTTGGGCTGGCTGGGGTGCGTAACGCCGTACGATTGCGTAAAGAGCGCTGCATAAGGGTCGTTGGCAAGGCTATTAATATAGGGTGCATCAACCGAGCCTATAATTTGTTCGTAGGCGTGGTTTTCGTAAATAACAACCACCACGTGGTCGGGCGTGGGTACGGTTTGGGCCTTTATACCAAAACAGCAAACCGATAGCAGCAACAGGAAAAATAAATTCTTACGCATGTAATGTAGTGGGGTATATACGGGCCGAAAAGTAGGGCATTTAAAAGGAAAGCAAAAGAACTATTGATTGCACTTCATGCTATCTATCTTATTGCGCGGTGTAGAAACACAGGGCTGTTACAATACCAACAGGCCATTTTGTTTGAGTAACTGCCATATACGTGTATGCATAAAGTCCTCAAAGCGGCCAAGCCCGGCTTGTTCAAAGCTTTGCTTAAGTTGCTGTAATGTTGGTTGTGCAGCGGCTGATGGCTGTAAGCGGGGCATCCATTCGGCAATCCATTTACCGATAGCCTCCGGCGTTTGCAGTTGCCAATCGTGTTTTTTATCGTAAAACTCCAGTTCGGCTGCAGCAACTTTTTCTTTGCCTTTTTGGGCAGAAAAGAAATGGATGTCGGGCGCTTTGCCTAACCATACGGCCAGGGCTGAGGGTTTAAATGCTTCATCACCGCTTTGGGCAAGGCTTTGCGCAATGTAAGCAGGCTTAACACTTGTTTTGGGCACCTTAAAATCGAACCAGGTTTTTAAATCGAAATCTAACCCTACGCCGTGCATATAGTTGAACAGTGATTTACGCAAGCCTTCGCTGAACAACTCATGGTCAGCACCCGAAGGGTCATCATGAAATAGGTCGTTATCCGCAAAGCCGCCAAACTGCGGGCCTGTGCGCACCACGCCGTATTTTTTAGGGTTAAGGCCAACGGGGCTGTGGGCCGTCATAGCAAATCGGTGCCAAAAGCCCGATTGCAAAACATCATTATCAAACAACTGCCGCACCATCTCCAACGCATCAATGGTTTCCTGTGCTGTTTGTGTAGGGAAACCATACATTAAATACGCATGCACCATTATGCCTGCTTTAGTAAATCCATCAGCTACGCGTGCAACCTGTGCCACAGTTACGCCTTTTTCCATCAGCTTCAATAAGCGGTCGCTGGCTACTTCCAACCCGCCTGCTACGGCAATGCAGCCACTTGCTTTCAGCAAACGGGCAAGGTCGGCTGTAAAGGTTTTTTCAAAACGGATGTTGGTCCACCATACTACGGTAAGCTTGCGGCGCAAAATTTCAAGCGCCAGTTCTTTTAGCAGGGCAGGAGGTGCAGCTTCATCCACAAAATGAAAACCGTTTTGGCCTGTTTGCGCCATAATCTCCTCCATGCGGTTGCACAGTATATCGGCAGTAACCGGCTCGTAATTCTGTATATAATCCAGCGATATATCGCAGAAAGAACACTTGCCCCAATAGCAGCCATGCGCAAGCGTTAGCTTGTTCCAGCGGCCATCGCTCCATAAGCGGTGCATGGGGTTGGCAATTTCTATTACCGATAGATAATCCTGTAAAGGCAGGTTGCTGTAATCGGGCGTTCCTGTTTCGCGCTGGGCAATATCTTTTTCCGTAGCGCCGTTATGGTAAAATACTTTGCCGTTAACACGGCTAAAGGTGCGTTTCAGTTTTTCCAAAGAGCGCTTGCCCTCTAAATGTTCTAACAGGCAAAGGAGCGGCGCTTCGCCATCATCCAGGCAAACAAAGTCGAGGTAGTCAAACACAACAGGCTCGCTTAAACGCCGAAGCTCGGTATTAGGATACCCGCCGCCCATAACCACTTTGATAGCGGGATAATTTTTTTTAATGAACTGCCCGCATATAAATGCCCCGAACAAATTGCCGGGAAAGGGTACCGATAAGCAAACTACGTCGGGTTGGTGTTGCTTTATGCTTTCATTAAGCAGGTCAGTAAGCAGTTCGCTTATTAAAGAGGGTGGTTGACTTAACGCATTTTTGATTTCTGCAAAGTGTGTGGCGGTGCGGCCAAGGCGCTCAGCATAACGGCTGAAACCGAAATGCGGGTCCACGGCTTCTTTTACCAGGTCGCCGAGGTCTTCTAAATATAGTGTTGCCAGGTGTCGGGCTTTATCCTGTATGCCCATGCTGCCAAAGGCCCAGTCCAGTTCTTCCAGTTGCGCAAAGCGCGATGCCTCCGGTAAAAAACTGCGGCCGCAAATGCTATGGGCCAGGGTGGGGTTTTTGTTTTGCAGAAAAGCGATGACACTATCAATGGTAGTAATGTATTCTTCCCTAAGCGCATAAACGCGGTAGCTATTGGGGCTAAGCTCAAGGTCAAGTTTACCTATATGCTCAAACATTTGCAGCAGGCCCTTGCGGCTGAACAAGCGCAGGATAACGTCAATACCCAAATCGGCCTGAGCCGCATTAATACCTTTGGTATTTAAAAAACCCTTAAGGTAAACCGTTGCCGGGTAGGGGGTATTAAGTTGCGTAAAAGGCGGCGTTAGCAATAAAACCTTTGGTGCCAAGGGTGCATCAATTTGCAGCTAAGTAAGCGAAAACCTGCGATAGGAGGGTATGCGTAGAGATAAGCAACCGGAGGTTTGTGGCCCGGTTGCACAATACAACCTTTAACCCGCCGTTTTAGCACCCGTAAACAAGGCATTTATAAATTATTTTACATTCGCCCACAATTAGTTAAAACATGGCCCAGGAACTTAACCTAGTAAGTGCACTACGCACCCTATTAAAATGGAAATTTTACATTATCGGCTTAACCTTTGGCGCAGGCGTTATTGCCGCTCTGGTTTCGGTATTTGTAATGGATGAGTATTACTATTCGTGGGCTACCTTTTACCCCACCAACCAGTACCTGAACGACCGCTCCATGATATTCAACACGGAGAGCACCGGCGGACAGGTGGAATACTTTGGCGGTAAAACCGATGTTAACCGCGCACTTACCATTGCCAACAGCGCCCCGGTTATGGAGTATATTATCGACTCCTTTAAACTGGTGGACCATTACAAAATTGACCGCAACAAAAAGTATTGGAAAACCATTGTTACCAAAAAGTTTGAGAAGAACTATAAGGCCATTAAAACTGATAAGGAAGCCGTGGAAGTTTCAGTTTATGATACCGACCCTAAAGTGGCTGCCGCTATTATTAATGCCATAGTGGAAAAAACGGACGAACTGAACAAAAAACACGTTAACGAAGGCAAGGAGAAACTTTACAAGCTGATGAGCGAGCAGATTATAGCGCAACAGGCAAAAGTTACCGCTTTTGATGATACCCTTATTGCCCTTGCCAGCAAATACAACATTAAAACCTTAGTAGGGGCCGATGGCGCCTCTATTGTGCAGGGTAACGATTTCCGTGCCGTGCAGGATTACCAAACCATAATGGAGCAGCGCAAAAACACCGTAAAGGAATTGAACAACCGCATCAACATTAAAGAGCAAATGGAGGTTTCTTTAAAGAGCAACTCCTCTTCTTTGTTTATAGTAGAAGGTGCTTTTGCTGCCGACCGTCGTGAGAAGCCAGATCGTCGCTTGGTGGTGTTAATCACTATGCTTATTACTGCCTTTGTTAGCATAATGGGTGTTATGCTTATTGAAGAGTTACAGGAAATACGCAAACAACTGTAGTTGACCAATAGTATCAACAAATTTCAACTGGGTGCATTTGCGCTGTTAGGTACGGCAACCATTTTATCGGTGCTGGCTGCTTTTGGCTTAGAGATGTATTACCTGGCTTTTATCCCTTTTGTACTACTTATTGCAGGGCTGGCCATAGTAAACTTTAAAAGCATTTACTTTTTACTGCTGTTTGCTATACCCATTTCTATAGAGTATTACTTTAACTCATCGCTGGCTACCGACTTGCCCGATGAGCCCCTTATGATAGGGTTGATGCTGGTAACTATGGTTTACCTGGTGCGCAACCCGCGCAGTTTGCCCACGGGTTTTTTCGGCCACTTTATAATAGTAGCGCTGCTCATTCATCTCTTCTGGATTTTTGTAACCGCCATTACCAGCGTAAACAGCCTGGTATCTATTAAAGTATGGACCTCTAAAATTTGGTACATAACCACCTTTAGTATACTAAGCGTACTGGTGCTTAAAACCAAAGAGGATTTCAAGAAAGCTTTTTGGTGCATGTTTATACCGCTAACGCTTTTGGTTATACAGGTGCTTATACGGTATGCAATGGTAAAGTTTGACTTTGATGAAGTGAACAAACCTATGGCACCCTTCTTCCGCAACCACGTTAACTATGCGGCCATCATCACCATCTTCTTTCCCTTTATTCTTTTGGTTAGAAGCTGGTATGAGAAAGGCGTAATACGGCAGGTGCTCAACTTTGGTGTTCTACTTTACCTGGTGGCAATTTATTTCTCTTACACGCGTACTTGTTACCTGGCCATTGCCTTTATCTATCCTTTCTATTTGGTGGTGCGCTACCGCTTTATGAAGCTGGCGCTGGTGGGTGTTGGCGTAGGCATAATTGCATTATCGTACTACCTGACGCACAATAACAAGTATCTTGACTTTGCGCCCGAGTATAGCGAAACCATTATACACGATGAATTTGGCGAGCACCTGGTATCTACCTTTCAGGGTAAGGATGTAAGCAGTATGGAGCGCGTTTACCGCTGGGTGGCGGTTGGCCATATGTTTCAGGACAGGCCCATATTCGGTTTTGGCCCCGGTAATTTTTACCCGTACTATAAAGATTATACCGTTCGCGTTTTTGAAACCTATGTAAGCGAAAACGAAGAACACTCCACCGCGCACAACTACCCGCTTTTGTTATTGGCAGAGCAGGGCATTATTGGGGTGCTGATTTTCTTCTTTCTTACCGCGGTGGTTTTTATTAAGGGCGAAACCATTTACCACAGCATAGAGGATAAAACAGATAAAACCATTGTGCTTACGCTGCTGGTAATTATGGCTATGGTATATGTAAACCTTATGCTAAGCGATTTGGTGGAAAGCGATAAAGTGGGGCCTTTCTTTTTTATGGTAATTGGCCTGTTAGCGGCCTTTGATATTAAGCACCGCCTACTTAAAGCGAAGGCTCAGTAGTGTAATATCATCATCAAAATCAGTATCCTGTTTAAAGGCAATAACGTGGTCTATCAGCTTGGTGTTAAACTCCAACAGGTTTAAGTCGTTATTTTGGTTAAGGAAAGAAATCATGCCTTCAACGTCAAACAACTTACCATCGTTATTCATGGCTTCTGATAAACCATCGGTATAGTTTACAATAATACTGTTGGGTTCTACCTTAACCTCTCCATAGTTTATGTAAGGCAGGGTATCAAACATGCCCAATATGGTGCAGCCACGGTCCAGCAATTGCACCTCGCCGCTGCTGAACAATATGGAAGGGTTGTGGCCTGCATTTACATAAGTAAGGTTGCGTGTTTTGTAATTGTAAGTAGCTACAAACAGCGTTATGAACTTTTCGCCTTTGGTTATTTCGCCCACCTTGGCGTTTAACACATCAATAAACTGCTGCAGGCTGTACTTGCGCGTAAGTAATATGCGCAGGTTGGCCTGAAAGTTAGCCATCAATATAGCAGCAGGTATGCCCTTGCCACTTATATCGCTTATGCAAAACGCAATTTCATCAGGGCTTATCTGAACGAAGTCATAATAATCACCCCCAATGTTTTTGTGCGGTTTATAAAAGGCCGAGGCCTCAATTTTTTCGTTGTTGGGCAGTTTAGAAGGCACCAGCATATTCTGCATATCAGCAGCCAGCTTTAGTTCCTTCTGCATCACCATTTGGTCTATCTGGCTTTTAAAAAGCTTCTTGTTTTCGTTTGCCACCACAATAATGTTGGTGATGGTTTGTATAAACTTCAGCTTTTCTTCCTTGGTATCGCTTTGGTCGGCACCGAAGGGGCCGGTAATTACGTAACCGATGGGCTCCTTTTTGTGCGTTACGGGTATTAAGTATTCAAAGCCGCCAAGGTTTTCATCTTTTAATGCAGCAACCGGCGTAATAAAATGAAAAGGAATAAACCTTGTTTGCACGGGGTAATTCAAAATTTCGCCGGGCAGTTCACCGGGGGTAATGCAAATCCATGCATCATCCTTATCGCGTATAAACAGGGCTACTTTTTTAACGCCTAATTGTGCGTGCAGAATGTTTTCGTAAATGCGCGCCAGAGCCGTAATAGGCATGTTGTTGTTTACAGCGCGGGTAATTTCAAGCAGCGAGTCGATTTGCTGTTGCTTAATGGCCAACAGCCTTTCAGTAGCGCTCATGCGCTTCTTAAAAAAATCTAGCTCGGTAAACTGCTGAGAACTCACAAGGGCAAGTTAAGGTAAAACCATCTCATTACCAATACGCGGGCTGTGGCTTAAGGTTACTAAATACTAGTCGCCGCTTTGGCCTTTAACATCCAGCGCATCGCGCAGGCCGTTGCCCACCAGGTTAAAGGCAAGCACCAGCAGCATAATAGCCGAGCCGGGAAACAGCGCCAGGTAAGCGTTATCGGTATTTATGAAATCGCGGTACTCATTCAACATGCTGCCCCAGCTTGGTGCGGGTGGTTGTATACCAAGGCCTATGAAACTAAGGCCGCTTTCTACCAGTATGGCCCCTGCAAAATTGGCGCAGGCCACCACAATTATAGGCCCCATTATGTTGGGCACTATATGGCGGAAAATGATACGCAGGTCACTATAGCCTAAACTTTTGGCGGCGCTTACGTATTCCATTTCGCGGATAACAATAAACTGGCCGCGCACTATACGGGCGGTTTCCACCCACATGGTTAAGCCCACGGCAATAAAAATCATTACCAGTTTATTTTCTATAAGGCTGCCGGCGCTAATGTAAAGGCCCATTGCAAGAAGAAGGGTAGGCACACTCCAGAAAACGTTTATCACCCACATTATGCCTTCATCTACCCAACCGCGGAAGTAACCCGCCATAGCGCCTAAAAATATGCCGATGATGAGCGATATGCCCACGCTGATTAAGCCTACCGAAAGTGAAACCCGCACGCCAATAAGCAGGCGCGAAAAAATATCGCGGCCGAATTTATCGCTGCCTAACCAAAAGGTGCGGTGCTCTATCTGTTGTTTCTCAATCAGCTTTTTCTTTTCCCCGGCGCTTAAATTGTTGGAGACAGGGCCCAGCACATCATTAAACGAAAGCCTGCCTGCCAGGGTAGGGAATGATTTGCCGCGATACTCCGTATAGTAAAGCGTATCGCCTTCCACATGGTATTCGGTAACCGGTATGGGCGTATAGCTTTTGCGGAAGCCATTGATGAGCCCATCCAACATACCGGTGGTTTGGCCAATGTCCTTATTCTGTTTTAAAATGTAAATGCTGAAACCCGGCTTGTGAATCTTAAGCTGCAGTATCTGCTCATCGCCCGAAGGGGAGTTATCCTGTGCAAGGGCGTAGGCAAAAACCGATAACACTACGGATAGCAACACTACTACCAGGCCGAACATAGCGCTCTTGTTGCGCTTTAAACGGCGCCACGCTTTTTGATTAAGCGATATGCTGGTAATGGTTTTTTCTGCCGGCTTGTTCATTAACGGATTTGTCTGTCTTTCCACCTGTATTTCCCTGTAAGGCTTAATACGCCAATGATAACGACGTATAAAACATGAAACACCTCTATAAAGGGAAACAACAATAGCTGAACAATCTTACGGAAAAAAACAGTGATTGGGATATTGAACACCAAATCAATAAAAAGCTTGGTGCCGCCGGCAATAGCAACAGGCAGCCAGCTAAAGGGGCCGGGCTGCAGGGCAAACAGGCCTGCCAGTATAATAAACAGGTTAAAGAAGTAGGCAAAGTAAAGCACCATGGCCACGCGCACATCGCTAAAGCGCGATGATTTGGATATCCACCTAACGCGCTGCGAAATGAAATTGCCAAAGCCACGCTCAGGTTTGGTAAACACGCAGGCCTCAAAAGTTTTTACAAAACCAATGCTGCCGGGGTATCTGGCATTTATCTTCTGCATTAAAAAAATATCATCGCCGGTAGGCACATCGTGGTTGCCTTTAAAACCTTCTACGGCGTAAAATACTTCCTTACTGTATAGCATGTTGGCCCCGTTGCACATAGTAGGGAAGCCGTTGCGTATAGTAGCGCCGGTTATACCCACCAGGTTCATTACATCCAACTGCTGAAACCACTGCAAAGGTGTTTTGGCGGGCTTCATCATTACGGGCCCGGTTATCATTTTACAATCGCCCTGCAGGTAGCGGCTTACCATAGCCTTCAGCCAGTTTTCGCCTACCAGGCAATCTCCGTCCGTAGTAATTATCAAATCGCCTTTGGCGTTTTTAATGCCCAGGGCAATGGCTTTCTTTTTGTTGGGGAAGTATTCACCGGGGCGGCCCAGGTAATTCTGAAGGTCCAGCACCAGCAGGTTTTTTTCGTTTACCTCGCGTGCAAAGCGTATGGTAGGGTCGGTGCTGTAATCGTCCACTACAATAACCTCAAACAACTGTTTAGGGTAGCTTTGTTTGAAGATGGCCTCCAGGCATTCCTTAATATGGGCGCTTTCGTTGCGCACAGGTATTATAACACTTACAAAGGGCAGGTCTCTTTCCGGTATATCGGTTAACTCCGTTTTTTTCAAACGCAGCCAGCCGATAAAATAATACAGCACCATTATAAAATACAGCGCCGAAAGCACAATGGTAATAACAAGTAAAGGGCTTACAACCACGCCGCGAATAAGCAAAGAAGATTTTTAGTTAGGTAGGGGAGATACTAACAGGAAAAAACTGTCCTCCTCCCGAAGCCTCGGGACAGGGAGGATTTAGAAGGGCCGGTATTTGGCTATTCTGTATTTAACTGTCCCCCTAAAAGGGGGACGAGGAGTTCGCGTAGTGAAACGTAGCGAACGACGGAGGGGGTTAAAGTTTGTATTGGCTGTTTTGTATTTATTGTCCTCTTTTTTTTAGGAGGACGAGGAGTTCGCGTAGTAAAACACAGCGAACGACAGAAAGGGTAGTAGTTAAATCATTATGTTGATGTTAGATTTTAAAGATACAAACCCCCTCCGCCAACTACGTAGGCTCGTCCCCCTGTCCCGAGGCTTCGGGAGGGGGACAGTTGCCCTAAACCCGTACGATTACAGCACAAACTTTAGAAGTTGGGGTTTTGTCCCCCTAACAGGGGGACGAGACAGCAATCGCGAAGCGGTGTTGTCGGAGGGGGTATTGGTTTTACATACCCTACTCCTTCACCAACTGCTGCACACTTACCTTACGGCCATTGCTGTAAAACTCAATAAGGTAGTTACCCTTTGCCAACGAGCTGATATCAAAACTGCCGCTACCGTTAAGCGTGTAGCTGCCGCAGTTTTGACCTGTAGCATTGTAAATGGTAAATGAATAGTTGCCTCCGTCGAGGGTAACAAGGGTTATGTTATTCTTGGCAGGGTTAGGGTAAACGCTTATCATGTTCTGCTGCGGGTTAATTTCTTTTATAGCATTGTAATTAACCAGCGGTAAGGTAATGTATGATGAATTAGTTGCATTGGTATAAACAGTATTGGTAGCGGTTACCGGGTTTACCAGGGTATCCATACTATTGCCGGGGTACATAGGTCCGCCGGTGTTCATGTTGCGGTTAAAGCGCGGGTAATTGCTGCCGGTAATGTCCAGCCTTATTTTATGCCCGGCTAAAAAGGTAATACAGGTGTTGGGTAAATCAATGTCAATAGCGTATACCTGCCCCGGTGTCATAAGTGCTGTATCAGCAGCCGTATTACCGTTGCGGAAACGCATACGCATAACGCCATCGGCTAACAGCATACTGCGGCCATCGGGGTAAACATCTGTAAGGCGCACATTAAAATCCGTATCAAATTTATTGGAGGAAACATTCAAGTGTACAGTAGCCTTGCCGCGCATTTCCACATCCTGTATTAAGGTAGGCGTAGTAAAAATCAAAACATCGTTGCGGCTTTCCACTTCGGGCACCTGGTCGTAAGGGCCCTGTTCCAAATCAGCGCGCAGGGTGGGCCCGCCAATAGTAGGCGAGGGGTCGTTGGGGTTATAGTCCACATTTAAGCTATCGCTACCGGCAGCGGGCATGTTGTTATCCAGGCTGCCATCTTTATGCAAATAGAAATTTACACTGGCGGAACCGGCCGGTGGCCAGTTGGGGCAGTTATGCCAGGCATCCTCCCCCATTTGAAAATACTGCAAGGCAGGGGAGGCATCCCAACCGTTATTTATGTTGCGCAGGTAATAATCAAAATGTAAGAGTGCTAATGAATCGTTCCAATGCGAGGCTGCAGGATAACTCAACTGCCCCTGCGGTTGCGTGCCCACTTGCGCAATGCCGTGCCCACCATGCACCCAGGGGCCCATCAGCAAGCGGTGCTTAGTGCGCACATTTACCGGGCTTTGCGTTTGTATGGCGGAGAAGAAGGGCAGCATAAACTCCACCGTATGGTCGTACCAACCGCCAATCATAAGGGTGGGTACAAATATGCTGTCAGGGTAATCATTCAGGTTTTCAATGTAGTTCCAGGTTAAGTCTTTAACAGGGTGTTGCATCAACACCGGGCCAATGCCAAATCCCAAACCATTCAATTGTTGCACATACTCCGTGCGCAAATCGCCATTAGGGTAATATTCATCATAATCATAATACGGTGCAGCCACTAAGGGGCAAATACAGCTTAAGTGCGGAGGATTTTCTTTAGCCGTTTGAAACTGCACCCGCCCTAAAGCCGATGGCCCCCAGGTGCCTATTTTGCCATTGCACCAGCTTTGCTGGTAAATCCACTCTACCGCGCTGGCGCCATCCTTACCTAAGGAAGGTGCTCCTACATACGCCGCAGCAGCAGAGCCGTAAAATCCGCGCCAATCGGCTATAACAAAAATATAGTTGCTGTTATTAAGGTTGAGCCCTACCCCCAAAGGCAGGTTTAACCTGTACAGCAAACGGTTGTAAGGCGTTTGAATAAGTATAACCGGCCCCGAACTCATACCCTGTGGTATGTAAACATCGGCAGCCAGCTTACGGCCATCGCTCATAGGTATGCTATCTACCTGCGGGTTAAGCTGCGCCTGCAATTGAGCAGCTAAAAAGAAAGTTAATAGTAGGGTAAAGAGTTTACGGTACATAGTTGTGGTTATATGCTTTTGATGGCCCAAAGCGCTTAAAGTTTAAAGATAAGACAAAAAGAAAGTTGTTAATGTTTCAGTTACCGGTCCTCTAAATGGAAGCGGTGAAAAGCGCGGTGTACCACCGGTGTAAGTATGAAGCCTATCATTGAAATAAAAAGTATGCCGCTGAAGATGGCATAAACAGAAGAAAAGATTTTGCCTGCATTAGTAGATATTTCAATAACCGGCCCCATGCCCGATAAAATCATCGCAGCATTATGAAAGGCATCAATCCATTGAGCCCCTGCCAGAAAGTGATAACCAAATACGCCAATGGTTAAAAACAAGGATAGCGATACCGAAGCCACAATTAAGTTATTGAGCACACGGGCCCTAAACTTTTGCGCCGAAGCAAGCGGTTGCTTTTTGTGTTCGTACATATGGTTCATTTCAAAATGGTAAGGCGGCCTGTTGTTGAATGTGATGATTGAACTATTTCGTAAATATAATTTCCGCTTTCTACCGTAGGCAGCGTTAGTGAGGTAGAGCCTTTAAGTGTAGTGCTTAACAACACCTGCCCCAACAAATCATAAACGGTAAAGGTGTAGCTATCATTATTGGCAGATAAAATACGGAGCGATTGTTTCAGACCTAATGGATTCGGAAATACACGGAAAGGATTTTCGGCGGTAAGTTTTTGAGCTGATGAATAAATATAATCATGCCCTATAGCAAACTGGCCCATGCTGTTTAGGTTAGTGTTGCTACTAAAGGTTACCGAACCATTTAAGCCCGTAACCAAGCGGTCGGCTGATTCAACTAAATTCCAGGTATTGCCCTCGCCGTTCTCCGTACGTTGGTATAAGGCAAAGTTGCCTGTAGTGCCTGCATATTGATTACCTATAAATACATTATAAAATACTACGCTATCAAAAAGCATGGGGCCATTACTTACGCCGTAATCGTTCATAATGTAATAGCTGTGGTCAGGCGTAAGGGCTGTATCGGGCTTAACATCCGGCGGCACATTCAGGCGGGTAAATACCACTTCGCCAAGGGGTGAGGTTGATGCGCTGAAGAAATCAGTACTAATACCAACAGTAGGAAAACTTTGTACCTGAGCGCCGGCAATGTATGCGCGTACTGATGCACCACCACCCACAGGGGCAGTAGAAACTATACGCTCGGCACTATCGGTATAAACTGCATGGGCGTTACCGATGCGGTCCAGTATAACGCCTGAATCTTCATTGAATTGGTAGTAAGCCATCAATGCAGGGTCAGTTAAAGGAGAGCGCGTTAGGTGGCGCAACTCGCGTATCTCATTTTGCGATAAAGCTCGATTGTAAAAGGCAACTTCATCAATAACCCCGTGGAAGGTGCGGTCCTGCCAGCCGCGGTCGCGGCCAATACGGAAGCCCGCTTCGTTCATGTCAACGGCATTGTGGTTGGCAACGCGTGTTACACCCACGCCGTTGCTGTAAATAGTAGCAGAATCCGGTGTTATAACCATGGCTACAAAATTCCATTCGCCGTCATTTACAAAGGGGCCGTTGCTCCAGGTCCAGGTGCCGCTTTGGCCGTTCCAGTGGTAGCCAAGCCGGTTGTTCTGTTTAAAGTCAAGGCCCGAGGCATTACCTGCAGGTGTAAAAGCAATACCGCTGTATTCGTTCTGTATTCCGTTTGGTTTTATCCAGGCTGTAACCGTAAAATGGTTGGTTGTGCCTAAGGCACTTATGGGTAAGGTTTCAGCGTAGCTATCATCGTTAAACAAATGCAAAGCCATGCCGGGAACTGTATCGGGCTTACACTGCGATGGGTGAACTGTGATTACATTACTCAGCGTTTTGCTGCTGCTGGCGGTGCCATCGTTAATAGTTAAAGAAACAGAGTAAGTGCCACTGTTACCGAATACCACTTTAGGGTTGCGCACGGTAGTGCTGCTTACATACAAAGGCGCGGGCGTAAAACTCCATTGCCAGGTGGCGTTGCTTTGGTTCAGTATGCTGTAATCTTCAAAGTAAAAAGTATCTCTATCGCAAAAGGATTCCAGCTTATCTACCGTAGGCTGTGCTATGGGTGCCGAAGGCTGTACAAAGGGGGCCTCCCAAATGCCGTAACCGTAAGTTGCCAAACGCAGTTTGCTCTTTTTATAGAAAGGATGCATAATGTTAGATGCTGCAAAAGCAGGCAGGCCACTGTTATAAAGCTGCCAATCGCTCATACTGTTGTCACGATAAAAAACACCTTTATCCGTAGCCAGGTAAACCAAACCGTTGGTGCCTTGCTGCGCTACTAAGTTGCGTGCCTTGTGCGTAGCTAAAGTTGTAGAGGTTATGTTGTTCCAAGTGGTACCCCCGTTTACGCTTTGCCAAACTTTGTTGCCATCATTAGTAGCGCGGCCTGCTGATATCCATAAAATATTTTCGTCCTGCGCATCTAAAGCCAAACCGGTTATAACCCTGTTTGAAGGGCCTGTGGGTACGGTTAGAGCTGTCCAGTTAGCGCCTCCATCGGTGGTTTTCCAAACGGTGCTGGTAGTATTGGTTAACTGCTGCACCGCATACATCACCAAAGGGTTGCTGCGCGAAATTTCCATAGCATATACTTCATCAGCAGGGTCGGTGCCAAACTCATACAGCACATCAAAGCCGGCACCACCATTTTTAGAGAAGTAGATCTTGTCTTCCTTACTTACGTAAATGTAGTTGTAGCAATAGGGATGAAATTCCACTTCGCCGCTGCGCGTATCATAATAACTTTCGTTGGGGTATTCTTCCAAATTGCCCGCACATTGGGCGTCTTCATTAAAATCATCCGGCAGTTTAATTGTACATATGTCGGAGAAGTAGCATAAGTTATTGCCGGGGTTTACATAACCTGTTGAGGCTTCAGCGCCACCCAAGCGCAGATGGTCGCCGGTGGGGTAGGTATCCTGCTTATAACCGCTGTTGCCGTTGTGGTAACGCCCGCCTACAACGATGTCCTCATTCCAGCCTTGCCCAAAGCCCCAATATTCACTGGCTATAATGCCATTCTTGCGCGACTCATGCGATTGAAAGAAATCGGAGGAATAAGCCACACCACCGTCATTGCTTAGCCATACATCATTGCCAAGGGCTTTCATATCCTGTTGGTCGGGGTGTACCCAATCAAGGCTGCCGCCATAGCCGCCTATTTTCTCGTAGGTGGTTCCGCCGTCGGTGCTTTTCCATAAACTTAAAAAGCCCACTAACAAATCATCGGCATTGGTATGCGATGCGGCAATAGATAAGTTGTAATAGCCCTGGTCAAAGCCTGTAGTATCCTGATACGTAGCAAGGTTAGGGTGGTTGCTGGTGTAAGGTCCGCCGTCCTGTCCGTAAGCATTCGTCCAATGGTTGCCGCCGTCATTGCTGCGGTATATACCGATAAAATCTTTATCGTTTGCTTTTGAGTTGCCAATCAGCACACAGTAAATGCGGTTAGGGTCGGCAGGGGTTACCGTCATGCGGGCGCCTATATCGTTTCGGTTGGCATCGTTACTGTTGTACCAGCCGGTATCTTTCAATGCAAAGGTGGAACCAAAATCGGTACTGCGGTAAAACTCGCAACGCTTGGCAGTAGGGTTGGTACGCAACAGGTACACAACGCTGTCAACACCGGGTTTAATTTCCAAATCCCAACAGGTATAGTTCAATGTTTTTACCCAGGTGGCGCCGGCATCATCACTGTAATACAAACCTGCATCGCAGGCAGCTAATACTACCGAAGTATTGCTTGGGTTAATTGAAATATCATTTACGCCCAAACTACTGGCAGAATATACCGTTGCCCAGGTTTGCCCGCCATCAGTGGTTTTATAAATGTGCTGTCCATCGCCTGCATAAACAATGCTGGAATTTGTAGGATGTATTTTAATAGCATCTACCGTTTGAAAAGTATAACCCAATGATACCGGTACCCAATTCAATCCTTTATCAGTGGTTTTATAAATGCCGCCGGCCTCGCTGCCGCAATACAAAACATTGCCGTTGGCTTTAAATACATCTAAACAATAAACGTTGGCCTGCCAGCTAACGTAAGGGTCGCTTGAACCGCTGCCCTTAGTATCGTATGGCCCAATGGAACTCCACACATTACTGCCGCGCGAAGCATCAGTATGCGCGGCCACATAATTTTGCCAGGCGGCATCTTCCGCCATTGTAGTGCTTACATCAGGTATTACAATGCTGCCATCGGGTTGTACAAAGGGCTCCACCTGCTTGCGCCAAAACTGGTAGTTAACGGTATGCACAGTAATCTCCTCCTCATGTTGCTCGTGGTATTCGCGAAAGGCCTCATCTACCGCATACACATTGGGGTTGGGGGCATACATCATCTTTGCCCACGCGGGGGTGGAGGCATCAATTAACGGCTGCGATTTAAAAAAACGATTGTGTTGTGCTTTTGAAAAAAGAGAGAGCAGCACAAGAATAACCAGGGAGAAATTCCTCATCCTTCACATTTGTGTGGACGAAGATAATAGAAAGAGTGGTTGTGTATTTTAACTGTCCCCTCCCGCGCAGCCTTGCGCGTAAGCAGGGAGGGGGAGTGCGCAAGCCACAGCTAAGCAGGGGGAGGATTGTATTCTGTATTGGCTGTTCTGTATTTAACTGTCCCCCTAACAGGGGGACGAGGAGTTCGCGTAGTGAAACGTAGCGAACGACGGAGGGGGTTAAAGTTTGCATTGGCTGTTCTGTATTTATTGTCCTCCTCCCGAAGTCTCGGGATAGGGAGGATTTAGGAGGGTAATTAGCCACAAATCCCTATCTTCAACCATACGAACCTGAACCATGCGGCGCTGCATTACCTTTCTACTGTTGCTTACCAACTTAAGCTTAAACGCCCAAGACTTATATGATCGATATTATATGGCAAGTAGATGCAGTGCATTGATCGATTTTTCTGATACAGATACGGTAACTGTTACGTACCCTGTTTCTTACAAACTTGCGCCCATAGGTGCTGGTGCTTTTGCTTTCGTATGTGATAAGCAAGGAGTTCCCCAGTTTTATACCAATGGTGGTCAGATAGGTAATTTATTGGGAGATACTCTTATTGCTTCAGGCATGCAAGAAAATGGTGTAGATCAGGATTATCATGGCCGACTTCCAATCCCTCAAGGCGCAATCGTTTTACCAAAGAATGATTGCCAGTATTATTGCGTTTATTACTCCGTAAGCGATAGCTTATATCAATTCTACCAGCAGGCAGATAGATTGTATTACGCCCTCGTGGATATGTGTGCCAATCAAGGTAAAGGCCAAGTACTAAGCGTAAAAAATGTGGTTTACAAAGGGCTTATGGGCGATGGACGAATGACCGCCTGCAAACATGCCAATGGCCGCGACTGGTGGTTAGTAACGCATGGCTTTAATGACAGCACCTATTTTAAGTTTCTTTTTTCACCTGATACAGTAACGGGCCCTTTCATTCAACAAATCGGCGCCAGTGAATTGGAGCCGGATATCTTAGGACAGGCTGAATTTTCCTCTGATGGGACCAAGTATGTAAGTATTACCGGAGGAAGTCCATTAGTTGTATTGGACTTCGATCGTTGTACCGGGGAATTTTCCAACCCTTTAAACGTAAAAGTATCCTATTTCCCACCTTACCAAATTATGGGAAGCGGCGGTATCGGATGTGTGTTTTCTCCTTCCGGCCGATATGTTTATGTGAACGTGTATGAACAAATAGTTCAATTTGATTTGTGGGCTGACACTGTAGAGAACAGCATGACCTTAATTGCGCAGTACGACACTTCGTATGAAAATTCGGGACCGTTTCACCTGGCATATCTTGCCCCTAACAACAAAATATATATCCAAACTTACCAAGGTGGAGGAAGACATTATCATGTAATAAATAACCCGGATGAAAAGGGCGGAGCATGCAACTTTGTAAAAGAGCAGTTGTTTGTAGATTTCGGCAGTCCTCATCCTATTAGTAATATGCCCCATTACCGCTTGGGCAAAGTTTCCGGCAGCGCTTGCGATACTATTATTAGTGGTATAGATGAATTTGCTACGGAGGATGTTTTGAAAGTTAGCCCCAACCCTGTTAAGGATAAAGTAGAAATACAATTGGCTAAATACCTGCCGGATGCAGACTTGCAGATAAGCGATATACAAGGCCGCATAGTTTACCAAAACAAAAACTACTACTTAGCCGAATACATTACCACACATGACTGGCCAGCGGGTGTTTACTTCGTGCGCATTAGCAATGGCAAAAAAGAAGTGAAGGGTAAATTTGTGAAGGAGTAGGGGGCTCACCAAAGCAGGCGTCATGCTGAACTTGATTCAGCATCTCGTTTACCCAATTCTAATTGAGGTTCCGGCTTTCGCCGGAATGACGAGGTGGAGTAGCCCTTGTATTAAAAAAATAGCCCGTCATTGCGAGCGATATTCCTGTAAAATCAATTAGTGCATCATCGCGCGGCAAGCTTCCGCTTTGTGATTAAACAAAAGGTAAAAATCACAAAAACGAAGATGGCCACGGGGAGATTCTCTGCTAGTAGTTATGGAATTCCCCTCGCCATGACATTCTGTTTTTAAATAAGGGTCGCTTACCCAATCCATATTGAGATTCCGGCTTTCGCCGGAATGACGAGGTGGAGTAGCGCAAGATACAAACCACCTCCAGACGAGGCAAGCTCGCCTTCGTCCTCCTTATCCAAGGAGGACAATTTGAACAACAGCCTAATACAATCCACCCCCTACCCCCCGCCATTACCCAATCCATATTGAGATTCCGGCTTTCGCCGGAATGACGAGGTGGAGTAGCGCAAGATACAAACCACCTCCAGGCGAGGCAAGCTCGCCTTCGTCCTCCTTAAACAAGGAGGACAATTGATACAAAACAGCCGAATACAAGCTCGCTCCGCCAGACCCGATAGGCAGGCGTTAACTTGTGATCCTGTTGGGAGAGCAGTTTACTGACAAGCCCCTACTGCTTGTTTTTAATATTCAGGTTTTGGCCGCGGTAAAAGCCGAGGTCTTTGTTTTTGGCGGCTTTAACAGCAAACACAATTTGGCCCGTGTGGTAACCAAAATGCTCCGCTACCCGAATGAGGATGGCAATGCCGTTTAGTTGGTTGCCCTGTACGGTGCGTGTAACTAAAAGCTGCTCTTCGTTGCTGTTTTTGATAACCACCAAGGCTTCGTTAACCGTTATATGCAGCAGGTCGGCAAGTTCGGTTTTCGTAAGTCCGCCATTGGCGCTAAACTCTTTGTCGCGCTCGCGTATATCGGGGCTGCCGCCAATGCCGCTTATAATATATTGGCGCATGTTGCCGCAGATATGGAGTATGAGGTTGGCGGCGCTGTTAGAATTTTCGTTTGCACGGTGCCATACATCTTCTTCTGTTAGTTCCTGCAAACATTTGTTTATGCGCTGCAGGCTTTGCTCAAAGCGCGCAATGCATTCGTTGCTGGTTTCTGTGTAAAATGTGCTTGCCATTATGCTTTCAGTTTTTCTTCGCGTTCGGTAACCTGTAAGTTGCCGTAAAAAATATCCCACACCATAATTTCTGTTGTGCCTATTTCATTCATAGGGGTGCCGCTGCTTAATTCAATAGCTTCTTCAATGCTATCTGCCTTTATAAGTGTAAGCCCGCCGCTGTGGTTTTCAAAACCACCGCCACCGCAGGCTACCAGTTTGCCTTTGGCGTGCAGGTCTTTTAGCCATTGCATTAGCCTTGGTATGCGCGCTTCAAACTCCTGTGGGCTAAACGTTGCGTCGGATTCGTTGGCCTTCCAAATGCAGGCATAAATTACAGGGAACGGTTGTTGGTTACTCATGTAGCGAAGGTAAACAAACAGATAGCTTCTTAAGACAGAAGAAAAGCCCCTGAAAATAATGAGCTTAATTAATGCAATAAGGCCGATACAACCACCTCCAGGCGAGGCAAGCTCGCCTTCGTCCTCCTTAAAAAAAGGAGGACAACTTAAATACACCCCCATGTCCAGAAAAACAATTTAATCCGATGCTTTTTCAGCAACCAAAAGGATATGATCAAAGAAGAATTCCTGTTTTAGCGTGTACTGACTTGTAATGCGCAGGTTTCTTTTTTCTAAAAAGTTGCGGTATTCGCTAAGGTTGTATTGGTGCGGGTGCAGAATATCGCCGGGGATTAAACGAAACATGTATTTAAAGAAGGAATGATTGTGCGCATCAATACTTAGGGCTACCATACCACCGTGTTTAACAGCAGCAACCAGTACATCAAGTGCTTTTTCAATATCGGTTACATGGTTAATGCAGTTAAGGCAAAATACCACATCAAATTTCTGCGCTGTGCTAAAATCTTCTAAGCGCGCATTTACAAATTGCACATTGGCAAAAGCTGAAGGCGTGAGAAATCCTTTTTCGATATAACTATTCAGTAAAGGGTCTACCGCAGTTACCTGATTTTGCGGTAAAGCAATGAATATGCCCGCAGGGCCACAACCAAGGTCGGCAATTACATCAGCAGGTTTTACTTTTACATGCGCCAATACATTCTGCTGCCACCAGGCTGTTTTCCATTGGCGGTATTGCGCAGGGTTTTTATTGCCAAGGTAGTTTTGCCACCAGCGCAGTTCAAACCATTGGGCTATTTTCCATTTGAGGTTTTGCATGTTGAAATTTCTTTTCCTCACCCCTCGCCAACGCACCGGCTGCGCCCTCCCCTCTCCACCGGCATTAGCAATGGCCCGGCAGGTGGAGAGGGGAGGTGTCCGACGCAGGAGGACGGAGGGGTGAGGCTAAAGGCCCGCGATTAATTTTATCCGTGCCATTACTTCATTTATGTCTTTAACAAGTTCCTCATTTTTGATTCGTAGCGTTCTTAAACCCAATTTCGCTAAAATACTATCGCGGTTAGCATCATAGTCCTTTTGAAAATCATGAACTTTTCCATCCAGCTCTATCAGGATTTTTTTTTGAGCGCAATAAAAATCCGCAATAAAGAATTTTTTCTCTCCTTGTATGGATTGATAAACGAACGGGTGCTGGCGGCGAAACTTTAGTTGGTTGAATTGTCTGGTCCGGAGACAATCCCAAAGCTTTCGTTCTAACGGAGTCTGATTTTGCCTTAATTCCCTGCAAATTGATGTAACGCTTTGTTTCTGCATAAACTGAATCTAAATTTCTTTCCTCACCCCTCGCCAACGCACCGGCTGCGCCCTCCCCTCTATTCCAGCTTTGCAGCTATCCACAATTATGCTTAAAACTTTCAACAGTAGATGGTTTAGGTAAAGAAAGATTTTGTCTACTAAAGCAAACGTCTATTTTCGCGTACGGCTACGGCTGCTCTATCGTTCCTTATTTTAAGAGGGAAAGGAAAGTCCGGACAACGCAGTGCACCGCACCAGCTAACGGCTGGCTTCTTCCGCAAGGGAGAAAGAGACAGTGCCGCAGAAAATAACCGCCGGTGTTTTGGGTCCCCTTTAGGGGATTTAGGGGCCGGTAAGGGTGAAAATGTGGGGTAAGAGCCCACGTGTTGCTGTGGTAACGCAGCAGCAGGGTAAACCTTGCGGGTTGAAAGCCCACGTATATCAGTGCCCGAGCGCTGCACGCGCAAGTTGTGGTTTAGGCCACATGCATTGAGGGGTTGGGCGTAACAGGTGATGTGTGAACATTACCGCAGATAAATGATAGGGATTGTTGCCGGCAACGGCAGCAAGACAGAATCCGGCTTACAGGCAGTAGCTTATTTTAAAAGAAGAAATGGACATAGTAAACCACAACACGCAAACCAATAAAGAAGCACAAAACTTGTTTTTGTGCCCTTATTGCGGAGTGGTTTCGAAGATGATTTGGGTGCATGGGCACGGGCAATGCGATAAGTGCAAGATTAATGTAGATGAATGTTGCCGTGGTGAAGATGCCACATGCCGTTTAACTGTTGACACACACTAATTTTTTATAACACATTAACCGCGCACTGCCTTGCGCTCGTTTGGCAGTACGCTTAAAACCGAGAGAATGGCAAACATCCTTATTGCGGATGATGAAAAGAGCATCCGCAAAACCCTGCGCGAAATTTTAGAATACGAAAGCTACAAAGTGGATGAGGCCGTTGACGGCGCCCAGGCTTTTGAAATGCTGAAGGAGGGTGATTATGATTGCGCCCTGCTGGACATTAAAATGCCTAAGATGGACGGCATGGAAGTGCTGGATAAGATTAAAGCTACGGACTGTGATACCCCTATTATAATGATTAGCGGCCACGGCACGGTGGAGAATGCTGTAGAGGCTACCAAAAAAGGAGCATACGATTTTATACAGAAGCCACCTGATTTAAACCGCCTGCTGGTTACCGTACGTAATGCGCTGGAAAAAGCCAACCTGGTTACCGAAACAAAAGTGCTGCGCCGTAAGGTGGGCAAAACAAGAGAGATAATCGGCGAATCGCCGGCTATACAAAAAATTAAAGACACCATTGACCGTGTTGCCCCAACCGAAGCCCGTGTTTTAGTTACCGGCGAAAACGGAACCGGTAAGGAGTTAGTAGCCCGTTGGGTGCACGAAAAAAGTAACCGCAGAGATGCGCCCCTTGTTGAAGTAAACTGTGCTGCCATACCAACAGAGTTGATAGAAAGCGAACTGTTTGGCCATGAGAAGGGTGCTTTTACTTCGGCTATTAAACAACGCATTGGCAAATTTGAACAGGCAAATGGCGGAACCCTGTTTTTGGATGAGGTGGGCGATATGAGCCTTAGCGCACAAGCCAAAGTGTTACGCGCTTTGCAGGAGAACCGCATTACCCGCGTTGGTGGCGACCGCGACATATTAGTTGACGTACGTATTGTGGCAGCTACTAACAAGGACCTATTAAAAGAAGTAGAGGAGGGCCGTTTCCGTGTGGATTTATACCACCGCTTAAGTGTAATTATCATACACGTGCCATCGTTAAACGAGCGCAGTGATGATGTGCCTTTATTAGCAGAGAAGTTTGTAAAAGAAGTTTGCGAAGATTACGGCATACCTAAAAAAGTAATTACACCTAAAGCTTTGGAAGAATTAAAGGTGATGAAGTGGGAAGGTAACATACGCGAATTACGTAACGTAATGGAGCGCCTGGTAATATTAGCCGACCAGAAGATTACTGAAACCGAAGTGAAGAACTTTGTAACCAATACACAGGCTAAGGATACCCCAACTGATTTGTTTGAGGCCTTCGATAAGTTTCAGGACTTTAAAGAACACATTGAAAAACTGTTTATTGAACATAAACTCCGAAAGTTTGGATGGAATGTATCAAAAACAGCAGAGGTGCTGGATATACAACGCAGCCACCTGTATAACAAAATAGAAAAATATGACCTGCGTCGCCAATAGAAAATGAAGGAACCCCGCTTAATGCGGGGTTTTTTATTGGTTTATACATGGTATAAAATATAATATGGCGAGGCCATAAAATCCGAAGGGTGCTGTATCTGGCTTTAGCGGCTTTTTCGCTTTAAATTAATTTGCTGCGAATTTGTGTGGTAAGAAAAAAATGCCGATCCTTGTAAAACTCAATTCAACTTAAAACAATTCAAAAAACTAAAACTCAGAAACTATGGGATTCTTTGCTAAAGTAAAACAGTGGTTAGGCTTTGTTGGTATGGACGTAACATTGGAATGTCCTCAATCATTATCTAACGATGCACAGGAAATTAGCGGTAAAGTAACTTTTGTCGGCAAGTCCGATCAATTTGTAGAAGGTATAAATGTGGTGTTTGAAGAAAAATGGGAGAGAGGTAAAGGTGAAGACAAGAAAACAGAAGTAATAAAACTGGGCGAGGTTAAAATACCTGCTAAATATGACCTTAAGGCCGGCGAAAGCAAAACAGTTGATTTCGCACTTGTATTTAAGCGTGCCCTTAGCACCAACCAAAGCATGGCACAGGCCGGCGGTGTAATTGGTGGCTTAGGCAAGTTAGGCTCAATGATGGATAGCGAGCGTTCAACTTATAAAGTAACGGCTACTATCGATCTTAAAGGCGTAGCGCTTGACCCAAGCGATAGCAAAGACGTAATTTTTAAATAGTAACTCAACCACAATACAACCCAAAGGGAAGAAGTGTTGAGCTTCTTCCCTTTTTAAATTCCACCCACTATGCAAAAAGCATCCTTATCCCAACGTACCCGTTATTATTTTGAAAACACCATGAGCCAGGGCCCGCTTGCCATTATCAAATGGCTGGCTATTGTATCGCTTGCTATTGTGTTATTCTGCGGTGTGCTAATGTTAATCTTTAGTATTAAAGGCAGCCCCGATGCCGAAGGGCCTCTTGGTTTTATAGAAGGCGCGTGGCAAAGCTTGATGGCCACTTTGGATAGCGGCACCATGGGCGGCGACGAAGGCTGGTCATTCCGCGGTGTTCGTTTCATAGCTACGTTAAGCGGCATATTCATCATCTCTATCTTAATCGGTGCCATTTCATCCGGTATTGATGAGCAGATTGATGAATTGAAAAAAGGTAAGTCAAAAGTGTTGGAATCTAACCACACGCTTATCCTTGGTTACAGCGAAAAGATTTTCTCTATCATATCTGAACTGGTAATTGCCAACGAAAACCAGAAGAATCCAAGCATCGTAATCCTTAGTAATAAAGAGAAAACGGAAGTGGAAGATGAAATACGCTCTAAGGTAGAAGATACTAAAAACACGCGCATTATAGTAAGGCACGGCAGCCCGCTGGAAAGCAGCGATATTGCTGTGGTTAGCCCTAACGAAGCGCGCTCTATCATTATTTTAGCTAACGAGGGCGAGAATGCTGATACTTATACTATTAAATCTGTATTGGCCTTAACTAACGGCAAACGCCGCAAAAAGGAGCCATACCATATAGTTGCTGAAATTAAGGACGTAAAAAATATGGAAGCTGCCGAGTTGGTTGGTAACGGCGAAACGGTGTTTGTGCTTTCATCTGACTTAATTTCGAGAGTAACGGCGCAAACCTGCCGCCAATCGGGTTTAAGTATAGTTTACTCAGAACTGTTGCAGTTTGACGGGGATGAAATTTATTTCCACGGCGAAAAGAAACTGGCAGGCAAAACATTTAAGGATGCTTTGTTTGATTACGAAACATCTTCAGTAATAGGCATTTTTACTACCGATGAAAAGGTGTTGCTGAACCCGCCTATGGATACCGTAATTAACGATGGCGATGAGGTTATTGCTATTTCGGAAGACGATGATACAGTTGTACTATCGGGCAAAACCAGCTTTGGTATAGACGAGAGCGCTATAAACAGCGGCAGCGCTAAAGAAACCCGTCAGGAAAGAACCCTGATATTGGGTTGGAACGCACGCGGTATTCGTATTATTGAGGAGTTGGATAACTACGTGGCTTTAGGTTCAGAAGTATTGGTGCTTAACGACCATATAAGTGAAGAACTGGAAGGCCTGGCCGCTGAACTGAAAAACCAAAAGTTGATTTTGCAGGTTGGCAACATTAACCATAAAGCAACGCTGGTTGGTTTAAAACCTGAAGAGTACGACCACATCATTCTGTTAAGCAATACAGAAATTGATGTGCAGGAAAGTGATGCCAAAACGCTGATAACGCTGTTACACTTACGCAATATTTCAGAACAAACGGGTAAGGACTTCAGCATAGTTTCGGAAATGCTGGATATACGCAACCGCGAGTTAGCAGAGGTAGCCAAGGCGGATGACTTTATTGTGAGCGATAACCTGGTGAGTTTAATGCTGAGCCAGATGAGCGAGAACAAAAACCTGGAGAAAGTTTACGGCATTTTGTTTGAAGCGGACGGCTCGGAAATTTACCTGAAGCCTGCTGTTAACTACATTAAGCCCGGTGTGGAGGTTAACTTCTACACGGTGGTAGAAAGCGCAGCGCGCAAAAATGAAGTGGCAATAGGTTACCGCCTGTTGGCCCACGAGCGCGACTCTGATAAAAACTACGGCATAAAAATTAACCCTAACAAGGCCGATACAGTAACCTTTGGCCCTGATGATGTGGTTATAGTATTAGCTGAAGATTAATAGCTGAAACAGTTAAAGAAAAAGCCCTCCGCCAATGCGGAGGGCTTTTTTGTTTGTAATGGCAAGGCTTTACTTCAAAATGAAGTATGATTGGTATTCCGGTTCGAGAACGGATTTTAGGTATTTGTAAAACTTGTTGTGCCCTTTTCTATTGAAATGGTCCCAGTCATTAACGCCATTAAAATCAGCGGCGTTAAAAGTTGCTTCAGAAGGAATGTAATAGGTAGTGCCTTCAAAAACGGGGCTGTATTTTTTATTCAAATTTCTTTTATGAATGATATCAGACGGTGTAGGAATTGCAACAAACACCACCTTTACCCCTTGCGATTGGCAATAGCGCTGAATAGCAAGAAGGCGTTCATTAGTGTATTGATTTCCAAAATGAATGTGCTGCAGGTTCAGAACGGCGTGCCAACCATTTCTTATGAAAATATAGGATTTGCTAAGAACTACTGAGCGGGCGCAAAACTTTTGAAATAATGAACTGTTAGGTCCTAATAAGGTATAGGTACGTATGTTAAACTCATAAGCCTGTTGAGGGTTTTCAAAATACTGGCCGGGGTATTCGGCTAAAGCGCCGGGTGAAGAAGAAAGCCAACCACTGTTTAATGTTCTGTAAGTGCCGGGCACAAAAGGATGCAGGGTGTCTTCCACCATCAATTGATCGTTGCCGGTGTAGTAGAAAACAGCGATGAGGCCCGGTTTTACAATAGGCAACCATTTATGAATAACTGCTTCGTATTGTAACAACCCTGTGGCACCTATGCCAAAGTTGAGTGCGAAATAGTTTGAATCTGCCTGCAGTAAAGCCGCAAAAGATTGTCCGGCTGAATCAACGCAACAACCTTCGGTATAGGAATCGCCTACAAGCATTAGGGGCCGCTTCTTTCGCGTTTTTGTTATGGAATCAATAATTGCAGGGGTGTAATCGAAGCCGGAAAGAAAGCCTTGCTCATTAACAACATAGAAGGCAGGAATGCCTTTAGCACCTTTTATATAGATGGAAATACCGTTGCTATCCGCTTTTTCAACCAGCTCAATTTCTAAGCGGTCAACCGGTGCTATTTCTTCCGTAAATAACCCGGGTTGGAAACCAAATAATCTTAGAATCACTTCTGTTATTAGCAGCAGCACTACCAATAGGAGCAAAAATTTGAATACGGCCTTAACTCTGTTTTTAAACCTCATTTATGCCAGGCACAACTTTGAAAGCAATGTTAATGCATTTAACGGACTTAAATTATATCAGTCGATCTCGGTATTTAATTAGCTGTTCTCGCTACGGCGGTTATTTTTGCGCACTTCAAATTACCGGCCATGCTTCAACTACAAAACGGACAATACACCATAGGCGGCGTACCTGTGCAACAACTTTGCGAGAAGTACGATACCCCCCTGTATGTTTACGACACTGCTACTATGGAGGCGCAATACAACAAGTTGAAGAACGCATTTAGCGGAGCCAACACCAAAATAAAATTTGCCTGCAAGGCGCTTAACAATATTAACGTGCTTAAGTTTTTTAGAACTATAGGCGCAGGGTTGGATACCGTTAGCATACAGGAAGTATGGACCGGCCTGCGCGCAGGTTTTAAGCCGGAGGATATTATTTACACGCCCAATTGCGTATCGATGGAAGAGATTGAACTGGCAGTTAAGGAAGGAGTGCAGATAAATATTGATAACATCTCTATACTGGAGCAGTTCGGCCACAAGTATGGCTCAAGCATACCGGTATGCGTACGCATAAACCCGCATGTAATGGCAGGTGGCAATATCAATATCAGCACGGGCCACATTGATTCAAAATTCGGGATAAGCATTTACCAGATGCGCCATGTGGAGCGGATTATTAAAGCGGAAAAAATACGCGTTAACGGCCTGCATATGCACACGGGATCCGACATACTGGACGTGGATGTGTTTTTACGTGCCGCTGACATTTTGTTTGAAGTAACCGAGCATTTCCCTGACCTGGAGTTTATTGATTTTGGCAGCGGCTTTAAAGTGCCTTATAAGCCTGATGATTACTATACTGATATTGATGAAGTAGGCGCAAAGCTTACGGAGAGCTTTAATAACTTCTGCAAAAAATACGGCCGCGATTTAGCCTTGTATTTCGAACCGGGTAAATTTTTAGTAAGCCAAAGCGGAACCTTTTTAGCCAAGGTAAATGTGATAAAGCAAACCACGGCTACGGTATTTGTGGGTATCGACAGCGGGTTGAATCACCTGATACGGCCTATGTTCTACAACTCGTATCACCACATAGTTAATGTATCGAAACCTACCGGCACACAACGCATTTACACCATTGTAGGTTATATATGTGAAACCGATACGTTTGGCTGGGACCGTAAACTGGCAGAGGTAGGAGAAGGCGATATACTGGCTTTTCAAAACGCAGGCGCTTATGGTTTTACCATGGCCAGCAATTATAACTCCCGCTTTAGGCCGGCTGAGGTAATGGTGCATAAGGGTAAAGATTACCTGATACGCAAACGGGAAACCATGGAAGACCTGTTGCGCAACCAGGTAGAGGTGGAGTTATAAAGAAGGCGGCATTTCTTAATTTTTCTAATTCCTTTGCCGGGGTATTTATTAGCTGCTAATTTGTGCGCTTTCTAAACTTAGTGTAATGAAAAACCTTATCCCGCTTGTAGTATTGCTTACCGCTGCGCTTAGCGGTTATTCGCAAAAACTGAAGCTTTACGTTGCCGACCGCAAACTGGATTGCCTGGAAAGCGTGAACGACGGCTGCCTGCAGGTAAAGGAAAGCAAGAAAGGCGCCTGGCATAATTTTACAGGAAAAATTGAAGGCTTTAATTACCAGGAAGGATTCGATTACAAACTTGTGGTGGAACCCATACCTGTAGCTGCGGGTCAGCCTGTTAGCTACCGCCTGGTAAAAATTGCTTCGCAAAAGAAAACCAACTATAACCCTGCCGAGCGCCTGAGCGGTAAGAAGTGGTATTTGCTTACCATGTTTGCCGATACGCACTACCTGAAGTTGCTGGATACTACCACAATTTACATTGAAGTGGACGTAGCGGGTAAAACCCTTAGCGGCCATGGCGTGTGCAACAATATTAAAGGCGGTGTTAATGCCACGGCAGGCACAATCTCTTTTCTGCAAATAAGCCTTACCAAAATGGCCTGCCCCGGCAACATAATGGAGAAGATTGTAGTAGATATGCTGGAGGAAATGAAAAACTACAAGCTGGCGGGCAATATGTTAACACTTTCATCGCCTGAGAATTCCTTTATGATTTTCAGGCAGGGAACGGGGCATTAACATGCCGGGGGACAGGGTTTTTCTACTGCTGTACTTTCTCCTATATTCACGGTCCTGAATTTAATTACCTACTAAACCAAAATACATATGTCGGCAACTGTTGCAACCAACTATAAGGAGATTGTGGAGCGCGCTATTAAAGCCATTCACGAAAGAACGTTTTTCGCTCAATACCCGGAACATCCTAAAGCCTACGGCGAAGAAGCGCCGGTTAAAGGCCAGGAAGCTTACAATAGCCAACTGGGCAAGCCTTTCAACGGCTTGTTGCAGCAAAACCCTGTCGCATGGATAGGCGAGGAAGTATCGCCTTATACCATGAAACCGCTTGGCATTACTTATCCATCCTTTGATGTAGATACCTTGATTGTGCGCAGCGCACGTGCTTTTGGCCAATGGAAAAAACTAAGCGCCGACCAGCGTGCGGAGGTTTTGGTTGATGCGCTTGAGCGTGTGAAGGACCGCTTTTTTGAAATGGCTTATGCCACGCAACACACCACCGGCCAAAGTTTTGTTATGAGTTTTCAGGCCAGCGGCCCTCATGCTAACGACCGTGCTTTAGAAGCCCTGGCAATGGGTTACGAGGAGTTGAACCGTTTTCCCGGTAATGTTACCTGGGAGAAGCCCATGGGCAAAGCAAGCGTAGTATTACAAAAAACATTTAAGGCTGTGCCAAAAGGTATTGGGCTGGTTATCGGTTGTTCAACCTTCCCTACATGGAACACCGTTCCCGGATTGTTTGCTTCGTTAATTACAGGCAATACGGCAATAGTTAAGCCGCATCCAAAATCAGTTTACGCTATCGCTATTGTTGTGGCTGAAATACAGGCTGCTTTACAGGCAAAAGGTTATGACGTTAACGTGTGCCAGTTAGCAGTGGATGGTTCATCTAAACTTATAACTAAAGAATTAGCGGAACACCCATTGGTTAAATTGATTGACTACACCGGCGGCAGCGCTTTCGGTAATTATGTAGAGAGCATACCCGGCAAAGTAACCTTTACTGAAAAGGCCGGCGTTAACTCGGTAATTCTTGATTCAGTAAATGATTTGAAAGCTGTAGTGCAGAACCTTGGCTTTGCTGTATCCTTATACAGCGGCCAGATGTGTACGGCACCGCAAAACTTCTTTATACCTGCAGGTGGTGTTAAGCAAGGCGATACGGTTATCTCTTACGAAGAAGTGAAGAAGGCTTTAGTTGATTCTATTGCCGGTATTGCTAACCACCCGCAAATGGGCCCCGGCACTTTAGGCGCTATACAAAGCGATGTAACGGTTAAGCGCGTAAATTCTATTAAAGACCTTGATGCGGCTTTATTGCTGGAATCAAAAGCAGTGGCTAATAGTGAATTCCCTGAAGCGCGCACCTGCTCGCCTGTGGTAATTGAGGTTGATGCGCACGATGTAGGCGTTTACGAAAATGAATTGTTTGGCCCTATTGTTTTAATTATTAAAACAAAGGATACTGCACAGAGCATTGAAATAGCCAAGCACATGGCCGAAAAGCATGGCGCTATTACTTTTAGCGCTTATACTACCAATGAAGATACCGCCAACACTATTTTTGAAGAACTGGAAAGTGTGTTTGCCCCGGTTAGCTTAAACCTTACCGGTATGATATGGGTAAACCAACATGCTACCTTCAGCGACTTCCACGTTACAGGCGGTAACCCCGCAGGTAATGCATCCTTCACTAACCCTGAATACGTGAATAAGCGTTTTGTTTGGGTTGGGCACAGAAGAATAGCATAAATAGATGTTAGATATCAGACGATAGACTTCAGATGAATAGATGTTAGACGATAGATGTCAGATATCAGACAATAGATATAAGACAGAAAAAAAAGGAGGGCGTAAGGCTCTCCTTTTTTGTTAAGGAATAGACTCATAATATAGTCCCCCGCCACCGTTTGCATTAGCGATTGAAATATGTTTTGTGCTTTTATTATAAACAAGGTATATATCGCCGGACTGAAATTTAACTCTGTCCGGCGGAAGAACACCGTAATATGGCAGCAGTGTGTTATACCACCTAATGGTTTCTTCGTTTACATAAGTTAGCGGAAAGGAAACGGTATCGAATACCTGAGTAAATGGTTGCGCATCAAAAAAACACCTCCGCCATGTATAATTCTTTGTTATATCCGGATGTAATCCTGTTCCTATTTTTATTATTTGCGTAGAGAAACAATCGTCTTTTGCGTCCAATGCCCCAAAGGTAACGAAGTAACTACCGGGACTTTGAAAAACATGCGTTGCTGATTGTTTGGATGAGCCTTTTCCGTCTCCGAAACTCCAGTAAAAAGAGTCAGCGTTTAAGGTATGGCCAATGAATTGCATGGTATCTAATACGCCATAATTTCCTTTAACTTCAAAAAATGCAAAGGGTCTATCCTTTTTACATGAACCCAAAAGGATAATGATTGCTGTAAGGAAAAATATGTTATACGGTCGCATAGAATATTAACGGAATGTAATTTAAGCATTTTTCAATTGCATTGACTTAAGGGTGGCGGAATGTTAACTAAACCTAAAAACATCTGCTTTGCCATTACTATTTGGTTTTTCGTCATTGCCTATTGTGGAAAATCAGCTTTCGGTTCATCGGTAAGATGATAATTTCAAACCACCAATGTTTAACCAAATTGCCCATTCATGAAAAATTTTGTTTTTGCCCTATTGCTGCTTGCTGTACAACTGCCTGTTGTAGCTAAAAATGCAAGCCAAACCACCCAGAGTGATTTAAAAGAAGTTACTGTTTACCGTAGCCAGGCCCGGCTTGTGCAGGAAGCGAATTACAATATACCGTCAGGAACTACCGAGGTAGTTATTGAAGGCATTAGCACCAGTATAAACCCTGCCACCCTGCAGGTGTTTATTAAAGGCAAGGCGGAACTTATTTCGGCCAGTTATAACACCAATTACTTTAGCAATGCCACCCAAAGCCCACAGGAGAAACGCTGGTTGGATAGCCTTGAACTGCTTGGCGATAAAATCAATTTGCTGAATGCAGAGAAGCAGGTTTACAGCGAGGAACTGGATTTACTGAAGAGCAACAAATCTTTAAGCAACGACAAAACCACGTTTACGGCTACCGATGTAGAGAACCTTGCCAATATGTATCGCCGCCGTGCGCTGGAGATAAAACAAAAAATGCTGGCTTTGGATAAGAACATAAAAGAGCAAACAGAGGCCAAAGACCGGGTGCAGAAACAACTGAATGAATTTAATACGGTAAAGAACCGACCGACAGGGCAAATTGTGTTGACGCTTTACAGTACACAACCCACCAACGGCGCCGTACGTTGTGCTTACAGCATTACCGGTGCCGGATGGACGCCACAATACGACCTGCGCAGCGAAGGCCTGAACCAGCCAATAACTTTAGTGCAGAAGGCTGATATATACCAGAACAGCGGTATGGATTGGGAGCATGTGAAGCTGACCATTAGCACGGGCAATCCGGCGCAAAACAATAACAGGCCAATTCTAAATCCGCTGTATGTAAACTTTGTGGAATACAGAGTTACAACAAGTGCTTATAAAACCCTTGACATGAAGCGCTACGGCTATGAGAACCCGGCACCTGCTATGAACCTTGCGCTGGAAGGCGATAAAGATGGTGCGTTTGAAGAGGTGAATACGCAGGCTATTAATGTAGAAGATAATACGGTTAGTGTTTCTTATGAACTGCAACTGCCACAGGATGTGCCTGCGGATGGCAAGGCGCATACCATTCAATATGATAAGCAGGATATACCGGCCACGTATATCTATCATACTGTTCCTCGTTTAGATCCTGCAGCCTTTTTACTGGCAAAAATTGTGGACTGGGGTAAGTATAACCTGATGGCAGGCACCGCGAACATCTTTTTTGAAGGAGCCTATGTGGGGCAAAGCACTATTAACCCGAATGTAACCAGCGATACGCTATTGCTTTCTTTTGGCCGTGATGAACGAATAACCGTTAAGCGCAATAAGATAACCGACCTTTGCGAAACCAAGTGCATTGGCAGCAACAAAACCGATAAGTATGTTTACGACATTGTGATTAAGAACACCAAGCAGCAGCCTATTGAAATAGAAGTGCTTGACCAGGTGCCGGTTTCAAAACAATCTGACATTAAAGTGGATTTGGATGAAAACGGCGGCGCCCAATACAACAGCGAAATAGGTAAGCTGGAGTGGAAGTTTACCATTGCAGCGCAGCAAAGCCAAAAAACACGCTTTAGCTATACGGTGAAGTATCCGAAGAATAAGCAGGTTTACGAAAGCAATTACTAGGAGCGGTAAACGCCACTGGCGATTGTTTCAGTCAGCAAAGTATTAATTGTCCCCCTTTGGCCGCGCACTACTGCAACGCTAAAGGGGGATTCTTTTTTGTTTACTAAAACCTAACATTAATACCGGCCAGCCAGTTAAAGCCTGCCTGCGGGTAGTAGTAGTTGTAGGTATATGGGCCATCCAGCGCATTGCCGCCTGAACCATCAGGGTACGTGTAGCGCTCACTATAGGTGTAGCCATTGCTTACGTACAGGCGGTTGAAAATGTTGTTGAGCAATAGTTTGAGGGTGATTTCCTTGCCGGGCTTGTTTAGCGGCAAGCTGTAACTGATGTTGATGTTGCTGTAATAGAATGCGGGGATCTTCCGTTTTTCGTTGGAGGTGTTATCCAGGTATTGTTTGCTTACTGCTTTATTTATCAAGCTTATGGAGAGGCCCTTAACAGGATAAGCTACCAACTCAAGCGATGCTATAATGGAAGGAGAGAAAGAGATGTTGCTGTTTTTGTGTGCGGTGATAATAGTAAGCGAGTCTACGGGGCTGTAGTTTTCATCGTAGGTGTATATGTATTCATCAAACGATTTTATTTTATTGATGGAGTAGGTGAATGAATAATTGATAGCAAACACCATGCGTTTGTTGGTGACATACGTGCTTGTTGCAAGTATATCTTCCTGTGCATCTTGCTGATTTGATTTTTGCTTTGATGCTTTAAAGAATTTGAAGGAGCCACTCAACTCGGTACCGGCACGATAACTTTGGCCTACGTTTTCTTTTATGGGGTTGCCTACATCGTTAAGGCGGCCGGTTAGTACCAGTTGGTCCTTATAGTGCATGTAGTAAAAATTAAGGGCTAAAGGATAACTGCCATGCAGAAATTTATAACCTGCTTCCACATCATACAAGGTTTCGGGCTTAACGGGTTTAGCGGCTGTGGCGGCCATTAGGTCATCGCGGTTAGGTTCGCGGTTAGCTAAAGCAAAGGAGGCGTAAACGTGATGAAGGGGTTTTACTTTATAAAGTACGCCTGCCTTGGGATTTACAAAATGCCAGGTTTTGCTAATGCTGTAAGCGCTAAGGTCATCATCAATGCCGTGGGTGTTATGGCTAACATAGCGGTATTGCATATCGGCATAAAAGTTCACCTTTTGCTTTAGTTCGTAGTTGAACTTTAGATAAACATTAAAATCGTTTTTAATTACACGGCCATCGTAATAGTGCAGGTTTTTATCCCAATTCTTAATCTCCTGTGCCCAAACTACTTTGCCATAGTGTTTGCCGTTAAACTGCCCTAGTAACCCACCGAGGGTTACATCAAAGCCGTGGTTAGCATAGTTGAGCGAGAAGGTGCCGCCATAAAAAACATTGCGCAGCCATTTTTGGCGGGCAAGGTCGGTATAAACAGATACGGTATCGTAATTGGGGAAGTAATTCAGGAAATCGGTTCCTGCTTTAAACTCTTCGTAGTAACCACGGCCATAGGTAGCAAAGCCTGCAAGGTTTAAATAAAGGCTTTGGGGCAACTGTTGCGAGAACAGAAGTTGCACGTAATCCTGACTGTAATTGTCTGTTTGGTTTTTGTAAGGAGGGAAGTGCCGGCCGTAATCCGTTCCTAAATCATTAAAGGTGCGGTTGGTTTTCAAGGAATCCTCGGGCACGCCGTTCCATGCCTGGTAGGTTTTTTCGCGGCCACCGAAATACAGAAGCTTAATTAGTGTTGGCCCTTTCCACCAGCCTGTTTGCGCAAACCAACTATTGAGGCGTGAAGATGCTCTGTCAATGTAGCCATCAGAGGTTATGTAAGAAGCAGAGCCTTCAGCAAAAAAACCTTTATGTATGCCTGTGCCTGCTTTGCCGGTAAGTTTTAAGGTGTTGAATGAACCGCCTGAAACGGCTGCTTCGCCAAATGCTTTTTGCGAAGGTGTTTGCGTTTGCATACTAATGGTGCCGCCGAAAGCGCCGGGACCGTTTGTTGAGGACCCTACCCCGCGTTGTATCTGCACACTTTGGGCTGAGGAAACCACATCAGGTAAATCTACCCAATAAACGCCCTGGCTTTCACCATCGTTTACCGGTATGCCGTTTAGTGTTACATTAACGCGGGTGTTATCGCTGCCCCTAATGCGTATGCCGGTATAGCCTACACCTGCTCCGGCATCAGAGGTTACTACTACTGATGGTGTGTTATCAAGCAGAAAGGGGACATCTTGCCCGAGATTGTTTTTGTTAAGCTCTTCTTTTTTAAGAAGCTGCGAAACAGTAGGGCTGTTGTTACCTGCGCGTGTACCTAAAATGTTTACGTCGTTTAAATCAGTTGCTTTAAGCAGGATAACGCTTTCCTGCACGGAAGTGGTTTTGGTAGTGGTATCTGTTTGCCCCAAGGCCGCATGGCCCAGCAACAGAAAGAATAATACCTTTTTCATACAACGTTGGTTGATGGTTAAGAAATTATTCTTTCCAAGAGTTTGAAGAAATTTCGAAGGAGAGGCAGACGTATGTCTGTCTTTCTATCCCTGCGCACGAATTACCGTGATTCAGGTTCGAAGGGTTCTTCTCAGAATCCCGATTAAAAAAAATCGGGAACGCCCCCAGAAAGTTGGAGCAAACGTAGGAGAAAAATAGTAAAGCGGCAAGAAGGGCAGTGCCGAAGGGAATAATTATTAAAAAAATAGCCGGCCCGTTAAGGCCGGCTACCTTATTTATTGCCTTGTAAATCTCAGCTTAGCGGAGTAGTTTTTACTCTTAACCTGTAGGATATAAATACCTGCAGGAAATTGGGAAACATCGAAAGAGATTTCAGATACGTCTGAAGTAGGCTGATAGTCGAAATAAACCGAATGCATGAGTTTGGAATCTATAGAATATATGGATACTGTTACCGGTCCATTTTGTTCTAATTGATAACGGAGAGCCAGGTTATTTGTAGTGGGATTCGGATAGATTTCGGCTAGGTTATGTTGTTGCTGAATTGTTGGGCTTGTACTGCTGATACTTTCTTCATCGGTTTTGTAAATGCCGTATACCGGAGGGCCTGCACCGGGAGCGGAGTTACAAGCAAGGTTGGTTAACTGATTGTTTTTCCATGCTGAACTATACAAGCCGCCGTCAGTGCCTTTATAAAATATAGTGCCTGTATTGTTTATTACGGCTGCACCGGCATAATTCCTGTTGTTCCAATCAATCACGCTATGCTGCACGGCTCCGCCACCACCTACATTCCATCCTAAATCGGTAAAGCGATACCATAATGCATTATCAGAGCTACGGTGGTAAAGTATGTCATGCGCATTATCATATACCAGGCCCGCGGTAGCATTTTGCCACGATGGCTCGTAAGGGTGAAACTGCGCTAAAACAAACTGGGTGCCATCGTAGTAGTAATTCCATAATTTATTGTCGCTGGTTCTGAAGTAAGCCCTGTAATCTCCCGAAGTTTTGTTTGAGGTGATGTCCGATGTAACGTTGCCTAAAGTGGTGCAGCGTGTAGGTCCGGAAATTATGCTGCCATTACTCCAAACTACCCTTATTAAATCATTATTGGTGCCTTGATAGTAGATGTAGCCTAAAGTTCCGTTTGTAATGCTTAGTCCGCCCTTTACCGGAAAAGCCGTGCTGCTGAGTATTTGGGTAGATGTCCATGTAGTACCTGAGGAATTGTAATATTTGTACATAAAGTTATCCGTACTTCGATAAATGATTGTTCCGTTAGCTGCCACTACCATGTTACCACCGCAGTTGGTTACGCCTGTAACCACGTGGTTATAGCCTGAACCGTTCCAAACAAAATATTCTAAGCCGTTGGTTGGAGTTCGATAGTAAATGCGATTAGTGTAACTATCGTAGGTAATATCGCTTGCTACATTTGTATAAGCGCTGCTTATAATACCGGGAAAAAGGGTTGTACCATTCCAATAATAGTTCCAAAGGCGTTGCTGGTCATCGCGGTAGAAGACATTAATATATTGATCGTTTGAATTAGGAACAATTGCGAGATTGGATGAAGCTGAAATGTTTTTTACCGATGGGTAAATTGATGCTACGTTGTTTGCCGGTGATTGCTTACCAAATTGCTTGCAGGCGTAAGTAGTATTACTTGATTTAGGTTTATACACCCTTACATAATCAACTTTAAAGGCATTATTTAAAAGACCGGGTAAATCGGCCGGGTTGGTGTAGGGCGACAAACTCATACCAAGCATTAAAGCCATACGGGCATTGGTTGGTAACCGTTCGCTGACGGTTTCGGTTCTAATCTCCACTCCATCAAAAAACCAGGTGAGTTCAGTAGGAGTCCACACCAGTGTATAGTTATGAAACTCTTCATCTAAATTGTAATCGGACATTTTGGTGTGAAAAGTAGAGCAGGCACAGTCACCACGAGCGCAAACCACCTGCCAATTGGTGCCAGTTGGGGTGCCGTTATTATAATAGTAACACGAGTTACCACCCGGGAAATCGTAATTAGAAATCGGGCCGCCCGGTACACAGCCGCTAATTGAAGGCACGTCAATAACCGCCACACCTGTGCTTGAGTTATAGGATAACAAGTTACCGAACATGTAGTGGTTGTTATCTTTTTTAAGGCACATAAACATGCCCGGAACGAGAGATTTACCGGTTGCGATATGAACCGTTTTTTGACCACTGCCTATGGTAAGGGCGTCTGTAGTGGTCATTTGAGGAGAATACGTCCAATGTACAGTGCTGCCGAAATAGCCGTTACCCTGAGGGTACCATTGTGGTGTAACACCATCATACTCGAAAACATCTACTTCCGGAGGCCAACTTTGACCACCGGCCATCCAAAAGGCAGAATATAAACCGCCACCCGTACCCAGTTTGCAACGTATTTCAAACATGCCATATTGAAAACCGGTGATGTTGCTGCCGGGTTCTTTGTAACGGCTTACAATTGCGCCTTCCTTGTAATAAAAGTCGTGGCATTCAGCAGGGTTTGATATTCTGCAAACATTGTTTGGTGTAGAAAGTCCAATTACTTTTGAATTTAGGTTGCCATAGGCATCAATGCTTAAAGCGTCGCTGCTGGCATAACTATTAAAATTGCTTGTTGAATTCCAGTTTAGGAACGCGTCATCATTCCAAACATACCCTACTTTCCATTTGGTGGTAAGGTCTACAGAAGTGCCGGTAGGAAATTCATCCGACCAGGTAAGGTCCCATCCGCTTTTATCAATTAGTGTTTGCGCAGGAAGGGTTAAAAATGCTGCCGGCCAAAACAGGACCAGCAGAAAGAGTTTTAGTGCAATTCTTGTTTTCATATTAATTCAATTTGGTGAAAAAATGCAGTAAAGGATATGCTTGTGCACTTTTTGACTGAAAACCGAAAAGGCATTAAGAATGTGGCAAAGCACACGAGGCTGCCATGCACAAAATGCATTAGCGTTTTAGGCGAAAAGGCAAAAACAGTCGCTCAGCGAAGGGGTAGGAAAATGGCTGAGAATAATTAAAAGTATAAAAATTATTTAATTTAAAAAGCTATTGCAGTTATTTATAAGCAGCAATAATTACCCCCAGGTCGCCATCGGTTTGTTGCCGGTTTTGGTTGGCTATATAGGCGCGGCTTACAAATCCATCAAGGTAAAGAGCGTTACTGCATCCAGAGTTTTTAAAATAAAGGGCAAAGTCGTAAAAGTTAACCGGCTCTTTACTGATTACAAACAGCAACTTTTTGCCGGGTAATATGCCAACGCCGTTTCTGACATAAACGTTGGCAGAGCCCTGTTTAAACTGCGGATTAATTTCGCCCTTTACAAGCAGCATTGGGCCCGATTGCGTTGCATAAGCGATTGAGCTATCGTTACTGAACTGTGCCGTTGGGCAAATGGCAGCGGTATTATTTTTAGTAATGTAAAAAACGCCATTGGGCTGCAGATAAAAATTTCCCTTGCCTGCCCTTTTGTTCAAAGCATGTAGTTGTTTGCCTTTTTCGATGTATAAGCCCAGTGGCTGATAATCTGTTTGGAACATGCCGCCGTTCATGGCAAACACTAATTGCCTGTTATGATTTTCTATCCAGCTTTTGAGCGAAGCAATGGAGCCAAAACGTTCCCCTTTTTCATTGCTGTGGTAAAAGCCAAATTGTAATTCTTTTGGGTCGGCGCGGAATTCAACCATGCGGCTATCGCCTTCACTTTTACCCAAAATAAATGCCAGTGCAACCAGTGTAAAAAGAAAAAATGAAAAGAATAAGGGCTTATGGCTAAACACGTAGCCAAAGTAAAGGTTACTTCGGAATAGTAAAGCAAAATCTGGCACCACCCAGGTGCGAGTCTTCAATCCAGATTTTCCCTTTCATGTTGTCGATTATCTTTTTGCAGATGGCCAGGCCTATGCCCGTTCCTTCAAACTGCTCGCGGCCATGCAGGCGCTGGAAGATGATGAAGACCTTCTCGCGGTATTTAGGGTCAATACCTATACCGTTATCGGCAAACTCAAAAAGGTAGTGGTCGTCGTGTTCCTTGTGGGTTATTTCAACAAATGCAGCTTCGCTCTCATTGTATTTAAGCGCATTGGAAATAAGGTTTTGAAAAAGCTGGCCAATCTGCAATCTATCAGCATAAATAACCGGCAGGTTGGCTGAAGTTACCGTGGCAGCCTTTTCTAAAATCTGTAAGCCCAATGATTGTTTTACCTCTTCCAATACACTATTAAGGTTAACGGCATCGGGCTTGTTAAGCAGGTTTATTTTAGAAAGCTGAAGAATACTATTGATAATATTCATCATGCGTTTAGCGCCTTCATTAATGTAATGCAGGTAAGTGGCCTGGTGCATGGAAAGCTCATCGCCAAAAGTGCGGGTAAGCAGTTGAGAGTAGTTGCTTATCATGCGCAGGGGCTCCTTCATATCGTGCGAAGCCACGTAGGCAAATTGGTTTAGTTCGTGGTTGCTGGCCTCCAGCTGGCGGGCATATTCTTCAATTTCCGAATTTTTACGCTTCAATAATTCCTGTTCTTTTTTGCCTTCCTCAACCTGAAAGCGCAACATGGCATCGGTTACAGCAGCTTCCTTGTTTATTTTATGCAGCTTGTCTTTTTGCTCGGTAAACTTGGTAAGCTTTTCGTAGGCTTCTAAGTGCTTGCCTGATGCTGCAAGGGTTTCGGCCCAGTAGCGGTAAAACTCGTAATGGTCCAATATGCTGCCCATCTCCACAAAAATCTTTTCGCCTTCGCGGTACCAGTTGTCGGCGCTTTCGTAATCCTTCATTAACTGGTAAATGCGCCCGGTTTGGCGGTGCAGGCTAAAAAGGAAGTGTTTGTTTACTGAGCGCTTTGCTACTTCAAGCGCAGCAAAAACCGATTCAAGAGCCGTTTTAAAATCTCCCCTTTCGGCAGAAACAATGCCTATGTTACCCATGGCAACACAATAAGGAGGGTCGTCGTTAATTTCTTTGGCAAGGTCAGCAGCTTTGCGGTAAAAGTCGAGCACTTCCTCCATGTTGCCCTGCTTTTCGTGCAGGGCTACACCAAATGAAATATAGCAGCGCGCAATACCACCTTTATTATGTGCTTTCTGAAAATTATCGAAAGCAAGTTTCAGGTGGTTTTCTGAAAGGTTATCCAGCCCCAGGTTATTGTAGATAATAGAAAGGTTGAAGAGGGAACGTGCCAGCGTAAGGTTGCCTTCTTCAGAAAGCCGCGGGCGGTTTTGCAACAGCCTTATGGATTCATCGTATGCCTGTTTGGATTTTATGAGTTCGCCGAGATAATCATTGTTTAAACCTACACGGCGGTAAAATTCAGATTTTACTTCAGCATCCTGTTCATCATCCAGGTAAGTAATAACATCTTCAAGCACAACAATGGCTTTCAGAAACTCACTGGTAATTTCGGTATAAAAATAAGCGAGCGAGGTGCCCGTTCGGGCAATGAGGTTAGTGTTGCCGCTTTCTTTAGCTAATTGAAAAGCCTCCAACCCTAAGGAACAGCACTCCTTATCGCGGATTTTTTTACGTTCCGCAAACAGGTTAAGCAATTCATCAATACGTTGGGTTACGTTAATTGACTCGGTGGTAGAAATGCGCATAGATAATTTCCCGTTTACCCTATACGGAAAATATAAAAAAATAGTTGCATGAAAAAGCTTCTGAACCTCAGTTTATAGATGCTTTAAAAGGGCCGCATCTATAAAGCTGCAGGCGTTAACAAAGCGGTCTTCGTTTTTGCCTGTAACTATATGGTAGTCAACCTGCAGGGTGGCCAATTCATTCATAAAGCGGTGGTAAAGGTCTTCGCGGTCGTGCGGGTTTTTGCGCTGTTCGTCCTTAATCCAGTCCAGGTCAATATCGCAAAGCAGGTAAAGGCCGCTTTTGCGTTCATACAAGGCGCGGGTAAACCATTCGGGCAGTTCCCAATGGTAATACTCCATCCATATTTTAATGTTCACCAGGCAGTTATCGCTTATCAGCAGGCGGTTTTCATGCCCAAACATGCTGTCCTCCTGTTGTATTATCTCACGGGCTATCTCTAAAACATCCTCGCGGGTGTAGTGGGGGCCGCTGGCTTCAAGGTACGCGCGCGAAACATCGGGTACCAGTGCGGTTTTAAAATGTTCTGCCAGTTGCAGGGCAAGGGTGGTTTTGCCGGTGGACTCGGTGCCGGTAATAGTAATAAGCATGTTTAAAAAAATGACAATCTAGTTACAATAGATGATAGAACAGAATTAAGCCGGCGGTATATTCGCCGCGTGAACAATATCCTCCGCAACATATTATTTTTCTCGATTGCCCTTATAGTGCTTTCGGGAAGTTTTTATTTCATATGCTTTACTGAACTGGACCAAATGCCCTACCAGGACAGCGCTTTTTACAAAAAGGAAATGGTTGAAATAGACCGTTTAAGCGGTGCTGGTTCAGATAGCGGCGCCGTAGAGGCAGGATGGGCAAGGGTGAGCCTAGTGCCCCCTTTTGGCACCCCCATAGCCATAGATGCTGAACGGGAGGGCAGGCACTTTAGCGGTGTGCACGATTCTATTTATGTGCGCGCCTTTGTATTTAAAAGCGGCGGAAAAAAGGTGGCCTATGTTTCGGCTGATTTACTGATTGTACCGCCAACCGTTAGCGAATTGCTGGACAGTGTAATGAAGTCTGACGGCTTTAGTAATGAGAATGTTTTTTATACCGCCACCCATACCCACAGCAGCATAGGCGCATGGCAAAACAGTATAATAGGAGAGAAGTTTGCCGGCAAATATGATGAGCGTGTGCCGGTTTTTATTGCTGGAAAATTTAAAGAGGCCATACTTTCTGCCGAAAAAAATACCGCCCCCGTGCAAATGGGTTTTGCCGCTATACCTACCGAGAAACTGGTATTTAACCGTCTTGTTGGCGACTCGGGCGAGGTAGATTCTTTGTTGCGGATTGTGAAACTGGTGAAGAATAACGGGGAACAGGCGGCTATCATCACTTTTTCGGCCCATGCCACGGTTTACCACGAAAAGATGATGGAACTTTCCGGCGACTGGCCCAGCCTAATGATGCAGGAGTTGGAAGACAACGGGCGTTTTTATTCGTTTAGTGCCGGGGCTGTAGGTAGCCAGGGGCCGTTTAAAGCCTCCGACGACCAAAACACCGAGCTTAATTATATGGCCGATAACGTATCGGACCTGGTGGCTCTTAACCTTGATTCCATAGCTGTTAGACCGGTTAACCACCTGAAAATGATTCACTTACCGCTTTACTTGCGAGGGCCTAATTTAAGGCTTGCCAAAACTATGGTATTAAGGCCCTGGCTTTTTTATAAGCTGTTTGGCAACTACCAGGCCCATGTAAACCTGCTGCAACTGGATAAGCTGGTTTTCGTGGGTATGCCCTGCGATTTTTCGGGCGAATTGGTGAACGAAATTGACGCGGCAGGGCAGCTATATGGCCTGCAACCGGTGGTAACCAGCTTTAATGGCGGCTACATTGGCTACATTACCGATGATAAGTGGTACGACCTTAACACTTACGAAACCCGGATGATGGGCTGGTTTGGGCCCGGTAATGGTACCTATTTATCAGAAGTGGCCATAAAAAGCCTCGCAAAGCTGAAATAAGGGGCTGGCGCAGTTTTTTAGGGGGTGCATACGTTTTGCGGGTCCGAGAGTTTTTTAAATAAGCCCGGCAGGCACGCAACTTAGCAGCCGATATAAACATCTTATTTTGAACCCATAAATTACCCAAAAAGTCACTATAAAGTCTATATTTGGCAGTTCTTAAAAATCCTGACGCAGTATTTATGAAAAAACTTCTTACTCTCACCGCATTACTAACGTGTTTTTCGGTTGGCTATTTGCAGGCTCAATTGCAGGTTACAGCAAACAATAACCCATCGCAGTTGGCACAGGTTCTGGCAGGCAATGGTGTTACGGTTTCTAACTTTACCATCAACTGTCCTTCAACCGCCTGTGGAACATTTACCAATGGTAACAGCACCAACCTGGGCTTAAGTTCAGGGGTGGCGCTAACAACCGGAACTATAGCAGCCGTGCCTAATACCGGCGCTACATTTGCCAGTACCGATAACGTAAACGGCGGTGATGCTGACCTGAACAACATTGCGCCTGCCAGCACGCAGGACGTTTGTGTGTTGCAGTTCGATATTGTTCCGCAGGGTAACACACTGAATTTCCGTTATGTATTCGGTTCTGAAGAATATCCTGAATATGTGTGTTCTCAGTTCAACGACGTGTTCGGATTTTTTATTACCGGACCAAACCCGGGCGGTGGTAACTATAACAAATCGAATATTGCGTTAATACCTAACACCAGCCTTTCAGTATCTATTAATACCGTTAACCCGGGTACTCCCGGCGGCGGTTATACAGCTTCAGGTTGCCAAAGCCTTGCTTACAGCCAATACTATACTGATAACCAAAACGGTGCTACCATTGTTTACGACGGTTTTACCACTGTATTAAATGCCAACATTGCGGTTATACCTTGCCAAACTTATACTTTGAAACTGGCTATTGGTGACGCCGGCGACGGTGTTTATGACTCAGGCGTGTTTCTGGAAGCCAGCTCTTTTGTATCAGGCACTACTACAGTTACTGCTACTGTAGATCCCGGCTTTACCAGCACTTTTGAAGGTTGCGTAGGTGGCTACTTTACTATCAACGTTCCTAACCTGGCCTCTTCTTCAACCCCGGTGCAATATACCATCAGCGGCACCGCTACTAACGGTGTAGATTACCCGACCTTAACCGGCACAGCGTATGTAAGCCCCGGCACCAGCACGGCTTTAGTATATGTTGACCCTTTAACTGATAACCTGCCAGAAGGCACCGAAACTGTAACTATAAGCGTGTTAGACCCTTGCACCGGCCAACCGGTAAGCAGCGCTACCCTTAATATACAGGATAAACCGGTTGATACGGCCTATGCCTCATCTTATCTAGTCTGTTCCGGAGACCAGGTTCAACTAACGGCCACGGGAGGAGGCACGTATTCGTGGACGCCGGCAACCGGACTCTCCAACCCGAATATCGCTAACCCTATAGCTACGGTAGATTCTACGGTAACTTATACCGCTACAATAACGTTTGGAACATGTACAGATACCAAATCGGTCACCATCAACTCTAACAAGCTAACGATAGCTGCCGAAACATTCCCTAACACACCTGTGTGCCCCGGAGACTCGGTGGTTGTGGGCGCCAGCCTTGGTGGCGGAACCGGAACGGTTACCTACCAGTGGGCTCCGGCAAATGCCGTAAACGACCCTAATGCGCAAATCACTTATTCGCGCCCTTTAGTTACAACTACTTATACAGTAACTGCTACCGACCAAACGGGTTGTACTGCAACCGGTTCGGCCACAGCGCAGGTAAATGTATTGCCTAGTGTAACTCTTGGACCTGATCAGTTTGTATGTGTTCAGGATACACCAGTTACCCTTAGCCCTTCAGGCGGTCCATACAGTTCCTATAGCTGGAGCACCGGCGAAACTACTTCTACTATTAATGTAAGCGCTAACGGCACTTACTCAGTTACAGTGGTTGATGCTTCAACGGGTTGTTCGGTAACTTCTTCTTCAGTTAACATTACTATCTATCCTCAATCTTATAGCAACCTGAGCGATACCGGTTCTTGCCCGGGCGTTCCTGTTGTGCTTTCAATAGACCCGGGTTTCCATAATGCTAACTGGAGCACAGGCGCTACTACCAATACTATTTCAGTATCTGCCGGTGGCACTTACTGGTTTACAGCATTGGATGCCAACAACTGCCCGGTAGCTTCGGATACTATTACTTTCAGCGTAACTCCTGCACCGGTTGTAAACGCAACTGCATCGCCTGATACTATTTGCTTTGGCTCAACTTCAACAGTAGATGCTAATGCCACAGGCGGCTTGAGTTACTTATGGACACCTACCGGCGATACTACTGCCAGCATTGTTGTTAGCGACCCCGGCATTTATATTGTAGCCGTTAGCGATTTGTATTGCACTACGCTTGATACCGTTGAAGTATTCCAATACCCTTATGTATTGCCGGTATTAAATGCTGACCAAACCGTTTGCCCCGGTGGCAGCGTTACGGTAACCACTACAGCTACTTACGTTAGCTATAACTGGAGCACCGGCGAAACAACCGCTTCTATAAGCGTAAACACACCGGGTGATTACTGGGTTACTGTATTTGACGGCAACTGTACTTTTGTATCAGATACCTTTACTTTAACCAACTACGTTGTAACTAACCCAACCTTGCCTGATACCGGAGCCTGTGCCGATGCTGATATTACTTTAACAGCAGGCGCCGGCTTAAGCAATATTACCTGGAGCACCGGTGCTACTACAAGCAGCATTGTTGTAAACTCTGACGGGCAATACTGGTATACCGCTACTGATGCCAACGGCTGTGCTGTAGCTTCAGATACTTCTGATGTTACTTTTGCATTGCCTCCGGATATTAACTTAACTGCTACACCTGATACTATCTGTTTTGGCTCACCTTCCATATTAGATGCCAATGCAGTGGGCAGCAACCTTACTTATAACTGGAATACCGGCGATACCTCGGCTTCAATAACCGTAACCGCAGGTGGTGTTTACAGTGTAACTGTTTCTGACGGTTTCTGCCCTGATAACAGTTCGATTACCGTTTACGAGTTTCCTCATGACCCGCTTAATTTGGTTGGTAACCCAACTGCCTGCAGCGGCGATAGCACACAGATAGGCACAGCCTTTTTGTTTACCAGCTACCTGTGGAATACCGGCGATACTACCCAAACCATTTGGGTAAGCGTACCGGGTCCATACTGGGCTACTGTAACCGATGCGAATTGCACTTACGTTACTGATACCTTTACCTTTACCAACTTTGTAGTAACTAATCCTACGCTGGCTGATACCGGCGCTTGCTCAGGCAACAGTATTACCTTAACGGCTGCCCCGGGCATATTCCCTATATTATGGAGTACCGGTGAGTTGACTACTTCAATTGTAGTTTCAACTGACGGAGATTACTACTACGGCGGCCTTGATGCCAACGGTTGTATTGTGTTATCAGATACAGCAACCATAACATTTACACCGGCGCCAACGGTAAACCCTACTGCTTCTCCTGATACTATCTGCGCAGGCAGCACATCTGTTTTAGATGCTAATGCTACCGGCACAGCTTTAACTTATGTATGGAATACGGGCGACACAACAGCAACTATTACTGTTAGCGCTGCCGGCACTTATGATGTAACGGTAAGCAACGGCTTCTGCCCTGCAACAGGCTCAATAAGCGTTTACCAATACAGTGCGCCTAACGTAAGTCTTGGTAACGACCAACAGGTTTGTCCGGGTACAGTTGTGGCTTTAACACCAAGCGGTGGCCCATATGTAACTTATAACTGGAGCGATGGCACCACTAACGCAACTGACAGCGTAAGCGCCCCCGGCGATTACTGGGTAACTGTGAATGACGGTAACTGTACTTATGTATCGGATACCTTTACGCTTACCAACTTTACTGTGGTTAACCCAACATTGCCTGATACAGGTGCCTGCCAGGGAACGAATGTTATACTAACTGCAGGGACCGGCTATACTAACATTGGCTGGAGCACAGGCGCAAGCACCGCCAGCATTACCGTTACAACCAGCGGCGATTACTGGTATACTGCAACTGATGCTAACGGCTGCACCGTTCAGTCTGATACTTCAACTGTAAATATTTTACCACAGCCTGCGGTTAACCCGGTTGCCAACCCTGATACTATATGTATTGGCGGTTCAACAACAATATCGGCTAATGCTACCGGCACTAACCTTACTTATGTATGGAACACCGGTGACAGCACATCATCAATAACTGTTAGCGCAATTGGCACTTATACTGTAACTGTTTCAAACGGCTTCTGTTCTAACTCAGGTTCAATTACCATTACGCAATACGGCCATCCGCCTGTAACCCTGCAGCCAGACCAAACTGTTTGCCCGGGCAGCAGCGTTACACTTTCACCAAGCGGTTCGCCATATGTTTCTTATGCCTGGAACAGCGGCCCATCAACTGCTACGCTTACTGTAACTACGCCGGGTAACTACTGGGTAACTGTAAACGATGGTAACTGTTCTTATGTATCAGATACCTTTACCTTAAGCAACTTTACTGTAACACAGCCAGCTGCGCATAACGATACTACTGTATGTAACGGTCAATCGGCACAGTTAACGGTTGATCCGGGTTATACTAACTACCAATGGAGCAACGGCCAGAGCGGTACTTCAATTACCGTAAACACTGCCGGCAGCTATACTTATACTGCTACCGATGCTAACAGCTGCACCGTGGTTTCTACGGCTGCTGTAGTTACTACCAGCAATACACCTAACCCGGTAATTACGGCTACACCACCTGTTATTTGTTTAGGCCAAAACACCAGTACGTTAGATGCGGGTAGCCAGGCCGGTGTTACTTACACTTGGTCGCCAACAGGTGGCACAGGTAATACTATTACAGTAAGCAACCCTACTACGTATACTGTAACTGCTGACCTTAACGGTTGCACCGCCACAGCCAGCTTTACATTAATTGCAGGTGTTGTGCCTCAGGTTCAATTACCTCCATCAGTTAGCAGCTGCTGCACCGATATCAGCCTGAATGTTAGCGCTGAAGGATTAAGCTACCAGTGGAGCAACGGAAGCACCGATTCAGCCATTGTTATCAGCAGCACCAACAATACATCAATGAACTACTCTGTAACCGTTACTAATGTAGATGGTTGCAGCGCTACTGCCGAAACGCAGGTGTTTATCAAGTGTATTGATGCAGCTGTTACCGCAATACCTGATTCTATATTCTTAGGCGACTCAACTATGCTGAATGTTACTACCGGTTACGTTGGTTCATTCCACTATAGCTGGACTCCAAGTTCAACATTAAGCAACGACACCATCCAGAGCCCGTGGGCATCGCCAAGTGATGTAACTACCTACACCGTAGTGGTAACTGATACCGGCGTTAACGGTTGCGTTGATACTGCTGAAGTAACCGTGTTTGTGATCTTCCCGGCTACTGTTATTATGCCTAACGTGTTCTCGCCAAACGGTGATGGACATAACGATACTTACTTCCCTGTGTTGTTAGGTTCTTACCAGGAAGTGCTGGAGTTTAGAATTTACAACCGTTGGGGCCAGTTGATACACAACAGCAATACGGCATGGGATGGCGACTTTAGCTCGAAAGAGCAGCCAAGCGGCACTTACACTTACTATCTGGTAATGCGTGTGCCTGATGATGCAAACGTTGGCCAAACCAAGAACGTTAAGTTACAAGGCTCATTTACCTTGTTACGTTAAACAACAACTTATAAGTAAAGCCCTCCGCAAAACGGGGGGCTTTTTTATTTAAGTTAAATGACAAACTTTACGGTATGAAGAAACTGTTGCTATTGCTTTTTTGTCCTTTTGCGGTTTACAGCCAGCAGGCGTTTGATATTGAAGGCCACCGCGGGGCAAGAGGCCTTTACCCGGAAAATACCATTGTAGCCTTTACGCAAGCCCTAAAGCTGGGCGTTAATACGCTTGAGATGGATATAGCGGTAACGGCAGATTCGCAACTGGTAATAAGCCACGACCCTACCATTAACTGCGATATATGCAATTGTAACGGGCTTACTGAACGAAGTATTTACCATATGCCTTACAACGCCGTTAAAACTATTGACTGCGGCAGTAAGGGGAATGAGAAGTTTCCGGAGCAGCAGAAGATGCCCGCGGTAAAGCCGCGGCTTACCGAGGTAATTGATACCATTGAGCAATTAACAGCCGCTATGCATTTGCCTGCGGTTTACTATAACATAGAAACCAAAAGCACGGTGGATGGCGATAATAAACTGCACCCTGCACCCGCGGTTTTTTCAAGGATGCTTTATGATGTGGTTAAGCGCAAAGGGATATTGAAACGGGTGATCATTCAATCGTTTGATGTGCGCACTTTGCAGGAGATAAAAAAGATTGACAGCACCGTTACCACAGCCCTTTTGGTATTAGATGCAGATGGCATAAAGAAGAATATAAAGCAACTGGGTTATACGCCCGAGATATACAGCCCCAACTATATTTTAGTTAATAAGAAGGTGGTGCGCTTCTGCCATCAACATAAAATACGCATAGTGCCGTGGACTGTTAACGACGAGGATAAAATGAAAAAACTGAAGGACTTGGGCGTGGATGGCATAATAACAGATTACCCGGACCGTGCCATCAAAGTGTTGCGGTAAACACTTTTTACAGCCTGCGCGCGTTTTTTGATTAAACAGAGGATATGAAACCCATCATAAAAATTGTAGTTGCTGTTGTGTTGCTTATTGCAAGCCAGCAGTTGAGCGCTCAAAGTAAAAGTAAGAGCCCTGCTAAAGCGCCGGCTAAAAAAGCAGTGGTGCCTGCCCCCGGCAAGGAGATAACCGTAACGGTTAAAAACCTGGCTGAGAAAAATATTGCACTTTTCGCAGGCAACCGCGAAGGCCTGAAAGACCCTGCAATTAAAGAGTTAGGAGGACATAGTACGAACACGCTTTACCTGCGCGTAAACGATGTTGCCTGCATAATGGATGATAAGAAGAAGCCGAAAAGCTGTGCCGAGGTTAAGGCGACAACTGCTGTGTTAGAGGTAAACAGTTCGGGAACGGTGATATTAGCTAAATAGCTGTTTGGAAAACGCTGCGTGCCTTTGCTGCAGCCAAGGGGGTTAAAAACATCAGCAATAAACCTAGGGGCATTAGGCCGCCTTGTAGCAAGTTGTAATCTTCGGCTATACGTTGCCAGCTCATATTAAAGGCCAACACCCCTAACGAGATTTCGAAGGCTACCGTGCAGCTTACCCAAAGTAACCTATTATATAGCACTGTACAGTGTTTAGGGGTTTAATCCATTTTATTAGCAGACTGGCTACGGTAAAAATTAAAAGCGCCCCTGTAAATACTGTTATCTGGCGCGCACGGAAATCTCCCAGAATGGGCACGAGCAGGAAAATGCGGGCCGTGCCATGCAGGGTTTCAGTCAACATAATCAGTAGCCAAACAGCCATTGCGCGCAGGTAAACCATAGTTCAATGCTTTTACCAAAGCTAAGGCGCCCGCACGATTGGTTTTATGAGTATGCTCAGCACAGAAGCGGCTGCCTGTTAACGGGCTAAAACGCCTTAACCTACATTTTTAAATGCTTTACCTCATTCTTAACAAAGGCTGGAGGGAGGTTATATCTTTGTTAACAATCAATTAATAAACCATTATCACCCATGATGAAGAACCCCGTGCTCTACCTGCTGTTACTGTTAAGTAGCTCTTTTGTGTCCTTAAACGCACAGCAATGGAACGGCTACACACTTATAGCCACGCAAAACTCTACCACTGCTTCGTTGGTTGACACTAACGGCACCGTTTACCATACCTGGACGGGCTTAACCGGGCAAACCGGTTACTCAAGCTATATGACGCCCGGCGGCGTATTGCTGCGCACGGTTAATGTTACCAATAACACATTTAACGGAGGAGGCAAAACCGGCCGTTTCCAAAAGGTATCGTGGACGGGAACCATACTTTGGGACGTTACTTATTCAAGCAGCAGTTACTGTATGCACCATGATGTGCTGCCTATGCCAAACGGTAACGTAATGGTTATAGCCTGGGAATCTAAAACGGCGAGCCAGGTTACGGCAGCAGGCAGTACCAACAGCCATACTATGTGGCCCGATAAAATTGTGGAGTTTCAGCAAACGGGAACCAATACCTACAATATTGTGTGGGAGTGGCACGCATGGGACCACCTGATGCAAAGCGCAAACTCAAGCAATGCAAACTACGTGTCCTCATTGGTAAATAATCCGCAACTACTGAATATTAACTATGGCAACAACGCTAACCAAAGCGATTGGCTGCATATGAATGGTTTGGATTACAATGAAGCACTTGACCAGATAGTAGTTAGCTCGCACAACATGAACGAGTTTTATGTAATAGACCATAGCACTACAACTGCAGAGGCAGCCGGGCACACAGGCGGAAATGCGGGCAAGGGTGGCGATATACTTTACCGCTGGGGTAATCCGGCAACTTATGGGGCATCGGGTACTACAGACTTTAACGTAATACATGACGCGCATTGGGTTCCTGCCGGTTGTCCGCGCGCAGGTTATTTAGTTGGCTTTAATAACAGCGGCGTGTCAAACTCGCAAAGTGCGGTGGATATGGTTAACCCGCCGCTTAATGGTTACAACTATAATATTACCGCAGGTCAGGCTTATGGCCCCACCACCTATGATTATCGCTATACCAGTACTGATCATACCAATAACATGGGTAACAGCGAGCAGTTTCCGAACGGTAACATGATGGTATGCGTTGCTCTTTCGCAAAAAGTTTACGAGGTAAACTCCGCAGGAACTACGATATGGACTTACACGGCAAGCGGCGGTATACCACAAGCCCACCGCTACAGCAATTGCCATATAAATGGCCCGCAAACCTTAACCGCAAGTGCAGGCACAGGCAGTATATGCAGCGGTGAACAAATACAGCTTTCTGCTACTTCTACAGGTTTAGGCACTTACACGTATGCATGGAGCACAGGGGCAACAAGCCAAAACACCACGGCCACGCCAACCTCAACAACTACATACACAGTTACGGCACAGCTTGAGGCGGGCTGTTCTATTACGGCAACGGTGGCAGTTAATGTAAACACACCACCTACCGCTTCAGCGGGTAACAATGTAAATATAAGCCAGGGTAGTTCAACTACACTTACTGCTACAGGTGGTACCAGCTACGCGTGGAGCAATGGCGGTAACACCGCCGGTATATCGGTATCGCCCACAACAACTACTACGTACACCGTTACTGTAACCGATGCCAATGGTTGCAGCGCCACGGCCAGCGTAATAGTAAGTGTTAGTGGCGGTGCATTAAATGCTTCAGCCACTGCGGGTTCAACAAGTATTTGTGAGGGCAGTTCAACACAATTGAACGCTTCAGCAGGTGGTGGTGCAGGTAACTACACTTACGCATGGTCGTCTAATCCTGCCGGTTTTACATCCACGTTACAGAACCCTACAGTTAGCCCAACGGTAAACACTGTTTACACAGTAACGGTAAGTGATGGCAGCGCTACAGCTACTGCGAGCGTGAATGTAGACGTAAATGCAAACCCCGTAGCCAGTGCCGGCAGCAATGTAAGCATACCGTTTGGTAACTCCACCGGGTTAACTGCATCAGGCGGCAGCAGCTATGTATGGAGCACAGGAGCCACTACGGCCAGCATAACCGTATCGCCGGCCAGTAGTACGACGTACACAGTAACCGTAACCAATGCTGCGGGCTGCACTGCCAGTGCCAGTGTACTTGTAACCGTAACAGGCGGAGCACTTTCAGTGGCAGTTTCAGCTACTGATACTACTATTTGCGATGGCGAAACCACCCAGCTTTTTGCAACGGCATCCGGCGGTTCAGGCACGTATACGTACTCGTGGACATCGGCGCCTACCGGTTTTACTTCAACACTCAGCAACCCTTATGTTACCCCTACTATTACTACTACTTATATTGTAAACGTATCAGACGGAGTAAACTCCACCGCAGGAACATTTACAGTTACCGTGCTGGCATTACCTGCGCAGCCCACCATTACACAATCTGACACCTTTCTTGTTTCATCTTCTGCAACCAACAACCAATGGTATTACTACGGGGCAGTACTACCCGGTGACACTTTGCAAACGCTGGATCCTGTATTGAATGGATCGTACCAAGTGCAGGTGATTGGGGCTAACGGTTGCGCATCTCCGCTTTCAGAAGCTTTTGAATTTATACAACCAACAGGCATAAGCGAAACGGAACTTGCAGCCATGGTAACTTTGTACCCTAACCCTACGAGTGGTTTACTGCTTATTAAAGGCGATGTGCTTAAGGATGGTTACACCGCTACTATTTACGACCAACCGGGCCGTGTGGTGATAAGCGGCATAACCCAAAATGCAACTGATGTAAGCAGCGTGGCGGAAGGTATGTATGTAATGGTAATACAACTGCATAACGGCAACGCAGTGAAGAAGCGTTTTGCTGTAAGCAAATAAACAGTGTAATGAAGATGAGGCAACTGATGATAGCAGCACTGTTTGCAGGTTTTGCGTTTAGTGCAAAAGGGCAATCGTTTTACGATTTAAATACCATACAGGATATACGCATTTACTTTGGGTATGCCAACTGGGATTACCGTATGGATACGGCTTATGCGGGAGCGGGAGAATATATTTCGGCAGACAGTGTAGTGATAAACGGAGCTACACTGTTGAATTGTGGCGTGCGTTATAAAGGAAATAGCAGTTACGACCCTGCACGTATAAAGAACCCGCTGCACATAAAGCTGGATGAATATGTTGATCAAAACTACCAGGGCTACGAGGATGTTAAGCTTGGTAACGGCTATAGCGATAACAGCATGCTGCGTGAGCCGCTTAGCTTTAATATACTGCGCCAATATATGGATGCGCCTAAAAGCAATTTTGCACGCGTATATATTAACGGGGTTTATTACGGTGTAATGAATAATACCGAAAGCATTGATGCCAATTTTTTGCTGGACCGCTATTACAGCGGTAAGCACACCTTTGTAAAGTGTAACCCCGTTGGAAGCCCCGGTGTAGGCAATGGTTCTAATCTTGGATATAACGGCACTAACGTAAGCAGCTATAACACGGTTTATGAGTTGAAGTCGGACACCGGTTGGTCGGAGTTGTTTCAGTTGTGCGATACGCTGAACAATCACTTTAGTGCTTTTGATTCTATTGCGGATATTGACCGTTTTATCTGGATGCTGGCTTTTAATAATGCATTAGTAAACCTGGATAGTTACTCAGGGACCTTTAGACAGAACTACTATTTATACCGTAACCATGCCGGGCAATGGATACCTACCATTTGGGATTTGAATATGAGCTTCGGTGGCTTTGCTATTGCAGGTGGAACTACATCTAACCTTACGCCAACCACCATGCAAACAATGTCGTACACCTTACACAAGAACGAAAACGGTTGGCCCTTGATTTATAAATTGCTTAATGATGCATACTACTCTAAGACGTATTATGCGCATTTGCGCACTATTAATAATGAGAACTTTGCGAATGCCGGTTATAAAACTAATGCGAATAATTTGCATAGTTTGATAGATAGCGTGGTGGTGAACGATGTAAACTACTTAGGCACCTATGCCGATTTTCAGCACTCGCTGGATAGCAACACTACCATTATAGCAACAGGTGGTGCCTGCCCCGGTATTTACCCCTTAATGGATGCAAGGAGTGCTTATTTGGCGAATGTGCTTTCAGCAGCGCCACCTGTTATAACCAATGTTAGCAGCGGTAGCGGAACAACTTATGCTTCGTCTACTACTATTACAGGCACCGTAACCAATAGCACTGCGGTTTATTTGGGTTACCGCTATAACAAGGCTGACCGCTTTAGCCGTGTGCTTATGTATGATGATGGTGCGCATGGCGATGGAGCAGCGAATGATAATGTGTTTGGCGCTTCTATAACGCTGAATTCTCTTTCGGTGCAGTATTACATTTATGCTGAGAATAGCTCAACGGGAGCTTTTTCGCCGGAGCGTGCAGAATATGAGTTCTATGCTATAACGCCTTCAATAACCAATGCTACGGGTTCGCAAATTGTATTGAATGAAATTACCGCTAACAACAGTAACGGAATAGAAAACGAAGCCGGTAAGCATAAGGATTGGATAGAAGTATATAACACTACAAATCAAACATTGGGCTTATCAGGTTTGTATTTAACTGATTTGACTTCGGATTTAACCAAATGGAATTTTCCGGGCAAATCTTTAATTCAGCCAAACGAACATTTGTTGATTTGGGCTGATGATTTGGATAAAACGTATTTAGATCTGCACACCAACTTTAACTTTAATTCCTTAGGCGATGCTTTGTTACTTACTGACGGCACAAACATTTTGGATAGCATATCCTTTGGTGAGCAGGCAATTGACCAGGCTATAGGCCGTTGTGCAGATGGCAGTGGTGCTTTTAGAACATTAGTGAGCCAAACGCCGCGTGCAGTTAATGATTGTAGTACGGGTATTGAGGAAGTGAACAAGCTGCAAGTGTTGGTTTATCCTAACCCTGCCGGCAGTAATGTTATTGTTTCAGCAGATAGTGAGATTAAAACAATTGTATTGACCAACACAGTAGGACAAACGGTATTGCAACAAAATACGAATGCGGGTGATACAGTTGTGCAGTTAAATGTTGCTGATGTTGCCAATGGTATTTATGTGGTTTCAGTTAATGGTTACGCCTGTAAAAGGCTGGTTGTAGCGCGTTAAACCCGATAAAAACAAAACCGCCTGCATTTTTGTGCAGGCGGTGTAACTAAAACTAAATTCAAAAAAATTATGGGCAGGCAATGGCAGTTGCACTTAAGGTGCCTGCATTGCTAACGCTTATCCTCCAGCAGTTGCCATCAGGTGATTTGATAACCACACCTGAACCTACTGAAGTAACATACACATCGCCGCCGGTAACCTGTAGTTTGGCAGTAGGAACAGTGGTGATAGTGCCGATACCCACATTGCCACCACCCGGGTTTATCATCAGGTTAGTCCATACGGTAAGTGCGTTATTGTGAGCGCCGATTGAAGCTGTGCCATTAAGTAAACCCATTACAACGCGGTCGCCGGATGTGCCGCCAAAGTTGCCCGCTATCCAATCCGTAGTGCCGCTACCTGCATTGGTTGAACTAACACGCAGGCCACCTGTGCCGCTAACATCCAGTCTTCTGGCAGGTGAACCTGTACCTATGCCTACGTTACCGTTACCGTTAACCACCATAACCGGTGTGCCTATTGCTGCGGCCGTTGCACCTACTGAAAGGTCAAGAATGCGGCCGGTTGTTCCGGCAACTTTTACGGCCATACCATTTAAGGCCCCTGTAGTTGTGCTATTATAAATGTCGACTGCATAACCGCTCTGTGAAGATACCCATGTTAGGGAAGTGTTACTTGATCCCTGTCCATCGGCACCTATGGGGTTTAGGTTAGTGTTGGCTAACAAACTGTTGGGTGCGGTGGTGCCAATACCAACGTTAGTGCCGTTGTTATACAGGTTGCTGGTAGAAACATATGCTGTACCGTTATGATACAATGTTTGACCGGTTGTGCCAGCGGGCATGCTAACTGCAGCTGCCGTTTGCCATGTAGCTAAACCGGCAGCATCGCTGGTAAGCACTTTACCTGCACCTGGGGTGCCGCCTGTAATTTTTACCTGGCCGGCCACCTCTAGTGTAGCGGAAGGTGTTTGTGTACCTATACCCACATTGCCACCGCCGGGGTTTATGGAAAGGTTTCTGTAAGAACCTAAAATACTATCGTGGCCGGCAATAGTAGCCACGTTGTTTAACTGGCCCATTATTACTGTAGCGCGGTTATAACCGAAGGCTGCACCGCCTTTCCAGTTGGCCGGTGCGCTATTGTAAACGCGCAGGCCAACCAGTTGTGCATCAACCGTAGCCGCACCTACACTTAGTAAATGTTGCGCAGTGGTATTGCCTATGCCTACGTTGCTGCCGTTATTGTAAATGTTGCTTGAGTTTACCACCCAGTTTGTGCCGTTCCAGTAAGGTGTGTTACCTGCCGCGGAGCCATCAGGTAAACCTGAGCCGCCCGTGGCAGCTTCCCATGTTGCCAAACCGTTAGCATCGCTGGTAAGTACCTTGCCTGCGCCGGGTGCGCCGCCTGTTATTTTTACTTGTCCGTTTACTTCCAGTTTTGCCCCGGGAGACTGTGTGCCTATACCCACATTACCAGTACCCAACACGGCCATAACAGATGTACCTGCTACGTTTTGTGTGCCACCGGTAGAAAGGTCAAGCAATCGGTTAGTAGTGCCGGTGCCGGCAATTTTTACAGCAAGACCATTGCAGTTAATTCCGGTGTTAGGATTGAACAAGGCTTGCGTAAAGCCAATTTGGTTGTTCATTACCCATTGTATGCTTCCTAAGTTAACGCCATTGCCATCGGCACCGAATGTATTACCTGATGTATTGGAAAATTGACCAAAAGGGCTGCTGGTGCCTACGCCTATGCTGCCGCCATTGTTGTATATATTACTGGAAGTTGTAACCCATGCGCTGCCGTTCCAATAAGGAGTATTGCCCGCGGCGTTGCCTGAAGTTAAGAAGCCTGTAGCACCTGTTGGGCCTGTAGGGCCTGTGTTGCCGGTAGCTCCACCTCCTGCGCCTGTTGGCCCGGTAGGGCCTGTAGCACCTGCGCTACCTGCCGCACCATTAGCGCCTGCGGGACCTTGTGGGCCTGTAGCACCATTAGCGCCGTTATTGCCGGCAGGGCCTTGCGGACCGGTTGGGCCTGTGGCACCTGTTGCTCCGCCACCCACACCTGTGGGACCTTGCGGACCGGTAGCTCCCGTTGCGCCATTAGCACCTGCAGTACCTTGGGGGCCTGTTGCACCGATGTTACCTGCCGGACCCTGCGGACCTGTTGGGCCTGTGGCGCCGGTAGCTCCGCCACCTGTACCTGTTGGACCTTGAGGGCCTGTAGGGCCTTGTGGGCCGGTGGCACCATTTGCGCCATTGCTACCTGCAATACCCTGAGGGCCTGTTGCACCTGCAGCGCCATTGTTACCTGCAGGGCCTTGTGGCCCGGTAGGGCCTGTAGCGCCTGTTGCACCGCCACCGGAACCTTGCGGACCGGTTGCACCTGTTGGCCCGGCAATTCCTTGCGGACCGGTTGGGCCGGTAGCACCATCGGCACCTGTTGCACCATTTGCACCAGCGGGGCCTGTTGCGCCGGTAGCGCCGGCAGGTGAGTTAGCTGCGTACAATGCATACGGAACACTTATTAGTTCTGATGTGCCCATTACAGTGTAGGTGCTGCCGCCGTTTTGGTCAAATTCTGTTTTAAGGAATTTGTTGCCTGTGGCCCAGTTGATAGCACCGAAGTTGCCGTTTACAACTGTGCCTGTTCCTATTTTAATGGAGAATAAACCGAACTGGTTGGTAGAAATAGTTTGGGTTTCGGAATAAACAACAGTGCCGGTTGGCGAGCCGTCTATAACGCTTATACGCACACTAACGTTTTGATTGGCCAGTATGGCACCTGTGCCTGTGCGGGCTACGGCCTGGTAGTTAAATTGCTGCGGCACCTGGGCGCTCAACATTATGCCAAGCGTAAGGGCAGCCATCAGCAGGGTGAGTTTTACTTTTTTCATTTTTCTGGATTTAGTTTTTTTGAAGAATTAGTTTTTTACGAGTCTTATGTTTTTGGATTGGGTAGAAGTATTGAAGTGCAACACATACACCCCTGCTGCCAGGCCGTTCAGGTTTAAGAGCCTGCCCGTGCTGTTTTCTATAATGCCGTAATTGGCTACCAATTGGCCCGCTATATCAAACAGCGATACATTGATATCCGAAGCATTGCCGGTTGTAACCTGCACGGTTACATTATCTGTAGTGGGGTTTGGATAGGCTTCAATGTTCCAATCCGGTTCTGAAATGTTAATGATGCCTACATTTTGATCTTCGGGCTGTTGAAAGCCCTGCGTAAGTATTACCGATGAAGTAGTAAAGGTTTCAACCATGGTCATCTCGCCTATGGTTACCGCAAGCGAATTGTTAGCGGAGGTATAGTAAGCCCCCGAGCTGCTTAGCACTGTTGGGCTAAGTATTTGAGCGCGCGCCGTACAAGCTGCTATAAGCAGCGCTATGGCTAATGCCCATTGTTTGTAATTGAAGATGTTTGCCATGCATTAATTTTTTAGTTGATGCAATGGTAAGCCTCCTTTTGACGTGCTACTTACGTATTTACTACGTAGAGGTTGTATAGTATTCTGCTAATCAATTAGTTGGAGGCTTTGTTCATATATCGGAAAATGGTAAAAACATACGTAGGCCCTTTTACCTTTGTAATGCATGAAACGAAAAAAGAACCGGCCCCCGCATATAGAAGAAGCTTTGGAATTGCTGGATGCTACATTAAACCCGGAGGAGTTGTATAAAGCTGCGCGACCTGTTGCGCGGTATTTGCAACAACACAGCGACCCGGAATTAAAAGCTATATACGAGCTTAGTCTTTATCCTTACTACTTAGGAGCTAAACAAAAAGACCGTGTGCAAGCTGTGTTTGATGAACTGAAGAAGACGGGCTTATGCGAGAAGAATGCCCTGGTAAAGGGCCTCTATAATTATAATGCCAGCAAATGGGCTTACATAAATGCACAGCCGAAAGAGGCGCTTGAGCATATACAAGTTGCGCTGGATACTTTTAAAGAGACAGAAAATAAAAGATGGCAAAGCACTGCATTGCTTCAATTGTACAATTGCTGCACCACCTTTAATATAAGCGGCAATTATGATTCTATTGAAGTGCTATGGGAAGCCATTAATATTTGTAATGAACTTGGCTTAACGGATGAGGTGATGCTGCATAACTATAGTTACGCCTGTGCGGGTATTGCTTCCTTCTACATAATGGAAGACAAGCACGCTGCTGCGCTTGAGTTTTTACAGGAGCCTTATAATAAGATTGCGGCCGTAAATAAAAGTTATACGCTGCATATAAGATATTTAATGGGCATGGCCTTATATTATGATAAGAACTACGAATTGGCCTTACCTATATTTACGGAACTGTATGACAACGGTGATTTAAAAGCGGTAAAGATTAAACGTATACAACTGGGGCATTACATTATTGGTTGTGCCATGGCTTTAAAAATACTGCCGCAGTATATGCGCTACTACAATGAAAGTATTGAGGAGGGCAAAAAGGATGCTATGCCTCATAACGTGGTGGAGAGCCTGTGCCTGGAAGCCCAGAAGCTGGCAATGGATGGCCTGAAGAAAGAAGCACTGGCAACGCTTGACAAAACCTATGCTTTTTTAGTGGAGCATAAAATTGCAGAAGTTTTTTACCGCCTGTATTACGATTCCTTATGGCGCGTGCATGAAACCCTTGGCGATTTTAAGGCTGCCTGGGATGCGTACAGGAAGTGTGAACAATATATATGGAGCAGCAAAACCAGCCATACCGATAAAAAAATTGAGCTGCTGCAGAACAAAGTAAAAATTGCAAGGCAGGAAAAAGAAAATGAACTGCTTAAACTGGAACTGCAACACCAGGCACGCGAACTGGAGCTGACTGCTACTTTTTTGCAACGGAAGAATGATTTGGTGGATGAGATATTGACCTTTACCAACTGGGTAAGTAAAAAGCATAAAAACCAAAGTGGCTTGTTTGAGATAAAGCGAAAGCTGATAAGCATAAAATCAGAAGATACAGAGCGCGATAAACTAAAAGAGTTACTGGATAAGAACAACCAGGCGTATATCAAGAAGATTACTGAACAATACCCCTCTATAACCAATGCCGAGGCCAAAATATGCGCCCTTATTAAAATTGGATTGGGGAACAAAGAAATAGCTTCCTTACTGGTAACCAGCCCGCGCACAATAGATACACACCGCAGCAACATCCGCAGGAAGCTTGGTTTATCAAAAACGGATAACCTGGAAAGGGCGCTTCGCGAAATGTGAACCGCTGTTTAAAAGCAAACCACCCCGTCCTGATTGCTCAGAGACGGGGCTACGGTTAGCAAAAATAAATTACTGAGTCCTACAGTGTTCGTTTTGCTGTAAAGGTGCCCGCGGCAGTGCCGTTAATAGTAAATGAACCGCTTATTTGTGTAGCGGAAGTTAGCTGACCGCTATAAACGGAGTTGTTGCCACTAAAACTGAAAGAGAACGTATTGTCAGAAGCAATAGTGCCATTCATAAATCTTTCGCGCAGGGTGTTTGATGAATTGGTAATGATACCTTCAATAGAGTTGCCACGCACCACAAAACCTACTTTGCCATTAGGTCCGCTAGCGCTGGTTTCCTGCATGGTGCCTTCAAACACTTTAACCTGTTCGGTAGAAAGTTCCTTCATGGCGGTGGCCTGTGGTTTAGGGCCGGTGCCTATAGAACCTGAGAGGTCAAAATCGCCTACTGAAACGTTTTGGCCAAGAGGGTTCAGATAGAAATCTACCTGGCTGGCAGAGCCGCGCATATCGGCATATATATCGCTGCCACCATTAACTACAACAGTACCAAATGGGAATAGAGAGTCCAGCAGAACGGCGTAATTGCCATCGCGGGTAAACTTCATCACCATGAAAAACTGGTTATCGCCGTTTTTTACGTTGGTCCTGAAATGGCCTACGCCTGTGCCGTTAAGTAAAAGGCCTTTGTAAATACCTGATTGCTGATCATCATTAGTGGCCAGCGCGGTAACACTTTCGCAGGTGCTGCATGAAGAATTGTCAGGATTAGTAGTGTCTTTTTTGCATGATGAAGCTGTTGTTAATGCTACAACTGCTAAAAAGCCGATAAATGCTGTTTTGCTGATTTTCATTTTGTTGTGGATTTTAAAACAAAACTACCAGCATAGGCATGCGGCTGCAATAACACTTTAGTAGTAATTGTTTAAGCCCGTATTTTGTTGAGCGCTTCGGTACGGCTGTTAACCTGCAGTTTTTCGTAGATGTTGCGGATGTGCGTGCGTACGGTTTCTACGCTTATAAAAAGCTCGGCGGCAATTTCCTTATACCGGTATCCTTTGGCTAAAAAATCCAGTAGTTCTTTTTCGCGGGAGGTGAGATTTTCGTATTCGTCCGTTTTGCGCTGCCTGGTTTGAAATGAGCTAACCACCTTGCGGGCAATGTTGGGAGACATGGGTGAGCCCCCGTTATGAATATCGCGAATGGCTTCAAGAAATTTTTCGGGTGTGGTGTTTTTTAAAACGTAGCCTGATGCACCTGCGCAAAGAGATTGATAGATGTTTTCCTCGTCCTCATAAATAGTGCACATCAAAAACTGAATTGAGGGATATACGGGTTTCAGTTTTTCTACAGCCTGTATGCCGCTAAGGCCCGGCAGGTTAATATCCATTACTGCTACATCGGGCATGGTACCGGGGCTAATGGCCTGTATAAAATCTTCTGCATCGCTGTAAGCGCCGATAATCTCTAACTCTGTATAATAGGAGAGAATGAGTTTGAGGTTAGCCAGCAATTCGGGCTTGTCTTCAACTATAGCTACTTTAATTGCCATTGACTGTAAAATTAAGGAAGCTGTGGTATGCCGCCATACTACTTTTATGTGATATTGGCTAAGGGGCAATAAATTGCAAGTGTAAAACCGCCACCGGCAGGTGAGGAGGTTTCCACCCTTGCGGCGTTTTGGGCCATACGCGTTCTCATGGTTTTCATGCCGTTGCCCAGTAAGGTTTCGCTATGCGGGTTGCCTTTGCCGTTATCCGTTATCTGCAGGTGCAATTGATTGTTTTGCACAGCGCATTGAAATACCACCTGTGTAGCGCCTGAATGCTTAACTATGTTGTTGGCTGCTTCTTTAACCACCAGTATAATGTTGCGCCTTAGTGAGGGGTCCAGATGAATTACTTCTGCACTTTCGTGAATATCAAATTTCATCTGTATATCAGTAGTTTCGAAAAACGCGCTTAGATATTGGCGTAAGAAGGCCTGAAGGCTATTGAGGTTATCGTGCACGGGGTTGATGGCCCAAACCACCTCGCGCAACGAACTCATGAGTGATTTGGATAGGGTAATGAGTTTTTCAAACTGTGTAGTTGCCATTGGGTTTGCACTGTTTTGAATTTTCCCTAACTCGCTTATCATAGAAATTTGCGTAAGGCCTGCGCCCAATTCGTCATGAATATCGTTAGAGATTTGTCCTCTCACTTTCTCCAATTCTTTCTGGTATTCTAATTGACGGGTGTATTTGCGAACCAGTTCGGTACTCATTACCTCGGGGTGGTTGAATGTTTTATATACTACAAATACCATAACAAAACCAGTAAGTGCGGGCAACCCTATAAACAGGTATTCGAATTTGGCGATAAGATTAAGCGGTGCGGCACCAAGATTTATAAAAAACAGAAGTGCAACGAACTGCCGTAGCCAGCCCAGGTTGTTATAGCCGCTTATCCATTCTGTATCGCTTTGATTTTTGATGTATCTATCTAAGCGGCGGTAACCTAAGCCAAGATAAATGGCTAACATGATGTTGACCAGGCCTGCGGCTAAGGGAACTTCGCGATAAGCGGTATCAATAAAGGCAGATTGAAAGGCGTAGGGTTGCAGATTGAAATAAACATACCAAAGAGCCCCAACGGCTATAGGCCAAAAGTGAAGTAGTTGTGTCCACTTGAATTTTAACTCTTCGCCGGTCATTAGGCGCAGGTAGAAATATACCAGGGGTGCAATACAGGCATCAAGCGGTAAATCAATATTCAACAGCCATGTGTAATGGTAAACTTTATACGTGGCCCACAGGTAATGCATAAAGTGTTGAAAGGCCAGTATAATCATTACCAGCCCAAGCAACGTATTAGCTGTTCGCGACTGTTTTTTAAGGAAAAACAGCACAGCAACAAAAACAAACTGCGCGCTAAAAATGAGTCCGAGATGAGCTACGAACATAATGCCTTGCTAAAGGTAAATTTTTTGTTGAAGAGACGGGGAGTGTATAAAAACGAATATTAGTGACAGGATTTAAGCTATGAAGCAATTTGCAATTCTCACAATACATTGACTATATAGTTAAGTTTGTAATCCTAAAACGGCGAGTTATGAAATGGGAAAGCGGCACAATAGTAATGGGTTTGTTTACCTGCCTGCTGTTGTTTGGCTGTAACAGTAAACCGCCCGCCCCTGCACAGGAAAAGGCCTTAGTGGTATTGCGTTTTACTCCGGATACAGCAGGCGAGATTACGGATGACCTAGTTTTAAAGCAGTTAACCGAACTTGCCGCCCATATTGACAGCACTGCCGACCGCATAGTGCTTACCAGCTATACTGAAAAGAGAAGTAGTAAAGAAGAAGAGCTGCGCCTTGCAACTGAACTGGCTACAGCCGCCAAGCAAGTGATGCTTAACACGGGCCTTGAGCGCATTTATTACAATGTAGGCATTGATGCCAGAGGGTATGAAAGCCCGGTTGATGAGAAAACCCCGCAGGCCATCATAAACCGGCGCATTGAGATTGCAATGCCCTAAGTTGCTAACTAAATATTATACGTTTTCGGCTGTGTGAAAGTCACCTTCGGTTTTCATTGAGAGAAAATATTTGCCAAAACACCGCAATAAATTTTAACAGGTGGCCGTTACATAGCAAATCCACCGGTATGATAGCAGCCATACACCACCAAATCCACCACTATGTACGCAATCCGATGGTTGGTAATTATACCAATGGCTACTGCGCTGCCTTACCTTTTGCAGGCACAAAAAAACGACACTACCTCTATTGCTAAAAAGCCTGTAGTTGAGCGAATGAGCGGAACTTTTTCGCTGGGCGTTAGAAACGATTACAACATTTTTACGGATGCACCTAAGTCTTTCGGAGCAGGGCTGGGTGGCTCTATGCGTATTCAGCTTTTAAACAGGCTTAATACAGAATGGTTTGCCGATTATGTAGCAAGCAGTTTATATGGTAAGGCTCACCGTATAGATGCACATATAGGCTGGAATGTTATGTTCTACCTGCTGGATCCTAAGGGTTTTAAGCGCAAGCTTACACCTTTTATTGCTGCCGGCCATTGCTTTGATTACACCAGTATAAGAATAAACGGCGAAAACGGAGCTTATAAAAGGAAGTGGAGCTCGGCAGTGCAGATGAGCCTTGGCTGCCATTATAATATTACACCTCAGTTTGATGTATCGTTATCAACCCTGTATGACCTGCACCTGGGTAACGATATTGAAAGCGAGTTACATAAGGACGGCACTGTAACTATTGAGGAGTATAAAAACGCCGGGTTTGAAGGACACATTATGCTAATATTTAGCGCTCACTATAAATTCTTAAAGTTATGGACACCCAAAAAACCATCGCGCTCATTCTGGGCCTAGTAATTATCAGCAATGTGCAAGCCCAAACTATTATGGAAGACCGTACGGGCTTTGTCAACTCGCAAGGAAACATTGCAGCAGGGTATTTGTTTGTTCAAAAACAACCGGCGGCATATATAATTGGTGAGTCGGAAATATTTGTGAAAAACCAAATAGCCATTACAGGTAGTGCCTGGTTTTTTGTGCCTGTAAGCAGAAAACCAACAGGGCTTAAAGCCAACCACACATTTACCTGGGGGTTTAACTACCACTTTTTGAAGAAGGGAAGATTTGATCCTTATGTGGGGTTAACACCGGGACTATCGATAGTGAGAGTGGCTTATAATACTGCGGATGGCGAAGTGAAGAAAGCACCTTATGGTGTAGCGCCCTTGTTTTCGGCAGCTGTAGGTTTTAATTACTATGTAGGTTCCATTTTTCACTTCTTCTTAAAGGCACAGGGAGTAAGCGGTGAGTTTTCAGGTGGTGCGCCAAACCGCACCCCCCTGCACGAAATAAAACTTACTGCCGGCCTTGGATGGAACGCCCGCTTTTGGAAGCCCGGTGCATTAAAGCGCGAGTTAGAGCAGCATGGCTTAAATACCACAGATTACTTGATTGAGTAACGTTATGAGGCCCCACACTTTTAAGTGGGGCATTTTTATGTTTTATTTGAAGAGGAAGATATTGTACATGGATGCATTACAGCAATTTAAAACGTGGTTAACAAATGTGCCTTTTATTACAGAGGAAGATTGTGCTTTCTTTTTGCCGTGGCTTAAAGTGAAGCAATTTAAAGCGCGGGAATATTTTGTAGCAGAAGGAACGGTTTGTAAAGAGGTGGGCTTTGTTACGAATGGTGCATTCAGAACTTTTTACCTGCAGGAAGGGAAGGAGATAAACACCTGTTTTTATTTTGAGAATCAGTTTGTGGTAGAGTATGATAGTTTCCTTAAAAACTCGCCCAGCAGATATTTTATTCAGGCATTAGAAGATGCTGAAACAGTTTGTTTTAGCCTGCCTGTTGTGCAGGAGGCATACCAACGCTCTAAGAACTGGGAACACTTTGGCCGCCTAATGGCAGAAGAATCGTATAAGATGGTGGCACGGCGTATGGAAGATCTTCTTTTTTTAGATGGTGAGCAACGGTATTTGAAGTTGCTGCAGGAGGAACCGCAGCTGTTTGAGCGGGTGCCGTTATATCATATTGCATCCTACCTGGGCGTGGAGCGCGAGAGCCTTAGCCGCCTTCGGAAAAAAGTGGCCGGAAAGGAACGATTGTAACAAATGTCAATTTAAAGGCGGGCAGCATTCTGTTTTTTTGTGGTATTGATAAACTGAAAAGATACCATGAAGAAGATTGTAATTATACAAGGCCACCCCTATAAGGAAAGTTTTAATGCCGCCCTTACCGCTGCATATAAAAAGGGGGCTATGGCCGCAGGTGCCGAGGTTAGGGAAATAATTATTGCAGATTTGAAATTTAACCCCAGCCTGCATTATGGCTTTAGCAAGCGCATGGAACTTGAACCTGATTTACTGAAAGCCTGGGAAACAATACAATGGGCAGACCACCAGGTTTGGGTACACCCCGTTTGGTGGGGCGGTTTACCTGCTGTAGCCAAAGGCTTTGTTGACCGGCTGTTTTTACCCGGCATGGCATTTAAATACCGCGATAACTCTGTTTGGTGGGATAAACTATTGAGCGGTAAAACAGCGCATATTATTACTACACTCGATCAACCCCGTTGGTATTACTGGCTGGCTTTTGGCTCGCCCAGCGTTAATCAATTAAAAAAATCCATACTCGGTTTTTGTGGCGTAGATGTGCAGCGTACAACTTATGTGGGGCCCATACGTAAATCCACCGAAGATTTCCGCCGCAAGTGGTTAAGTAAAATAGAACATAGCGGAAGGGAGATGAGATAAAACCAAAAAGCCGCGAGGTGTAACTCGCGGCTTTTTGGGGACAGGACGCCCCGAGTATTCGGGGGAACCCGTCTCGCCTGAGGCAAGATAACAATGCGGCATTCTACCCAGTTGAATTATTCTTTTAAAATATTGGTAGGCTGAGTAATCAGCCAGCGCAGGTAATCGCTATTACAGCGTTTTAATTTCTTTTCTCGGACCAAGGCTTCTCTTTTCGTAAGATGCTCTTCTACATAAACTAGCTGCCATGGAAGCCTGGTGCTGGTATAAGTTGAGAGGCCGGAATTATGTTCGCTAAGCCTTTGAGCATAGTCTTCGGTAAAGCCCTTATATAAGGTGCCGTCCTTCAGACTTTGGATTATGTAAACGTAAAAGGGCATAAAGCAAAAAAGGCCTGACGTTTAAGTCAAGCCTTTTGTTGCGGACCGGACGGGACTCGAACCCGCGACCTCCGCCGTGACAGGGCGGCATTCTAACCAACTGAACTACCGATCCAAAAAAATTAAGAAAAGATGTTTCTCTGCGAACCCGTCTCGCCTGAGGCGAGATGACAAGTCGGCATTTATCTTTTTTGAACTACCGATCCAATATTTTAAGAACAATATTCTTTTTTACGAACCCGTCTCGCCTTAGGCGAGATGACGGGGCTTTAAGCCTTTGAACCACTTTTCAGTAATCCACCCTTTTTGCAAAGGGACTGCAAATATATCCGCTTTTGGGTTTTTACCAAGGGGCAATAAAAAAAATTCTTTCCGGCCTAAGGATGAACGTCTTCTGCAAGGTGTGGCGCCGTGGTGGTATCGCGGATTTTAAAGATGAAAATAGCCAAATAGTATAGCACCGCGTTTACCGCCATTATACCGGCAAACAGCCAGAAATAGCTGGCGCCCTTATAGTGGCTGAAAAAGCCGCCGGCCTGTATGTTGTTGTTTACGTAAGTAACCAATATGTTGCCCAAAAACACGGTAAAAAAGAATATGGCCATGATGGTGCTTTTCATTGATTTGGGAGATTGGGAGAAGGCATACTCAAGGCCGGTTATGGATACAAATATTTCGGCCACGGTTAACAGCAAGTAGGCCACTAACTGCCAGGCAATGTTCAGTTTTATACCACGGTCTAATTCAGACTGTATCCAGGCTACCAGGCAAAAGGTGATAGCCGTAAGAATAAGCCCCCAACCGAACTTGCGCAGGGCTGTAACGCGAATTCCTACCTTCTCCATCCAGGGGTAGATGCCAAAGGAGAATACGGGTATGAGCACCAGTATAAGCAGGGCGTTAATTACCTGTATTTGTTCGGCATACCAATCAATACCCAAAAAGTGCAGGTTCATTTCTTCTGCCTGTAACACCCACTCGCTTCCGTTTTGGTCGTAAAGGGCCCAAAAAATGGGGATGAAGGAGAACACCACCAGCACTTTCCAAACAGATTTAAGCTGGCTAAGGATTGAGCCGTTATCTGCCTTGCGGGTTTCGGAAGGCATTTTGATTTTGTACTGCTTGCGGCCAAGGTAAAAGATGATAAGCGCCAATAACATTAATATACCCGGAACACCAAAGGCCAGCGGAGCACCATACCTGCTGTTTTTAAGAACAGGGGTGATAAGCATAGAGAAGAAGGCCCCAAGGTTGATGCCGAAATAAAAGATGTCGTATAGCTTGGAAATTTTAGCGTCGTTTTCATCCTCAAACTGATCGCCCACCATAACTGATACATTGGGTTTTACACCACCTGCACCAATTGAGATGAGCACCAGGCCAACAAAGAATAAATCATAGTTGGTATCGAAAACTGCCAGAAAGGCGTGACCAATGCAATAAATGATAGAGAGCAACAGGATGGTCCAGTAACGGCCAATGAGGTAATCGGCAATAACGCCACCGGCAATAGAAAGCAGGTAAACCAGCGCTACAAAAAGGTGGGTAACCTCGTTGCTATGCGCCTTGGCGGCATCCTTTAAGGCAGGGTCGCCGGTAGGGTTAAAAAACTGCGCTATAAGAAAAGTAGAAAGGATAGCTTTCATGCCATAAAAGCTGAAGCGCTCGGCAGTTTCGGTACCTACAATAAAAGGCGCAGCCTTTGGGAACTGCTTTATGCGGTCAATAAAGTTCATGTTCCGAAGTAAAGGAATTTTTAGCGGTTTTTGTCTTCAAGATTCTTTTGCCATTCTCTGTAGCCATAAAGAGCTACTATAGCAAACAGGACATATAAAGCAGAAGTAGCGCGAAGGTCTTTAGCGAAGTACACGGTAGCGGCCACTAAATCAATTACAATCCAATACAACCAGTTTTGCAGGATTTTTTTGGCAGTCATCCAGGTGGCAATAAAACTGAAAACCGTAATGCCGGCATCGAAGTAGGAATAGGAGTTGCCGATTTTGGCAAAGAGGAAGCCCAACACGGGAGATAATGCGCAGCCCATTACCAATAAGGGCATTTGTTGCTTTAAAGTATAGTAACTTACACCGGCTGTAGCAGCATCAGCCGTTTGCGTGCTGCGCCACAACCACCACCCGTATATGCCTGCCAGTACATAATAGGTTTGCAGTATAGCATCCATATACAGATGCGCATAAATATTTATGTATATGTATATGGCGGAACTTACAATGCCTGCTGCCCAACAGTAAACATCGCCTTTGGCGGCAAGCACTACATAAAGCACCCCGAAGAAGACCGCCGTATATTCAGTGGTTGTAAAGGCCTGAGAAAGGTAGCTTAGGTAGTGCAACACAGGGCTAAGAAAGAAAAAAAGGGACAATGGTTATTGCCCCTTTAGTGTTTGCAACGGATTGAAACTACTGCTTAACCAACTTAAGGCTTTGCATGCCCGCCGCATTTACCAGGCGAACAGTATAAATTGATTGTGGAAGTTGAGTGATGTTTAATGGCAATTGATGAATGCCGGCAGTCAAATCGACCCGGTTAGAAGTGACGATTTGCCCGTTTAGGTTCAGTATTTGAAGCTCGCCGTTAAAAGGTTGAACAAGCTCCAGTTGTAGCGTGGTAAAATTGCTGGCAGGGTTAGGCAACAAGTGCATAGCTGATGCAGGCAGTTCCTTTATACTGATATCTAAATCCAGCGTGTTAACGGTAGTGTTAGTTATAACGGGCTCGTTAAAATCGAAGTAGATAGCAGCGCGGTTGTTGAATACTGTGCCACCGGGCAGGTTCTTCTTCTGTTTTATATAGAAAGAAACAAACCCATTGCTTGCTTCAAAGTTGGCTGAACTATCAGGAAGGTCGATAGGATCGAACAGGAACACCAGAACGTTCTCGCCCATAATTTGTGTGCGGTAATCATGGCTTGCTGCACCGGGCTTAAAGCTGGTTATATCCAGGTCGCTATCCAGTGTATCGCGTATAGCAACAAAAGATGCGGGGAAGTTGCCCGTGTTTTGGAAATGCACTACGTATTTTAAAACAGAATCCTGGCGGGTGATAAGCCCATTTAACCCCTGGCCTTCAGGAAACACCATTTTCTCGTTGGGGTCAAAGGAGCCTACAACTTCAAATTGTACACTTTCAATATTGTTAGGAGGTGTGGCATCGTTAGCATCAGGCGTTATATGCGCTGAATAGTTTTGCATGGTACCCAAAGCGGTTGCTGTAGGTGTACTGAAATACAAATCAGCAGTACCATGGCCGCCGCCGGGTGCGAGGTTGCTAAAGTTGATGGTTACCGTATTAGTAGAAGTGTTAACTGAACTGCCGCCGGATACATAAGAGGCGCTGGCATCATAAACAAAAGCAATTGCACCTGAAACAGGATAAACGCCATCGTTATAATAGTGTAAACGGATATGGTGTGTAAAACCGGGGCGCGGTGGTGTTACGGAATAGAAGCTAACGCGCAGGTCTTCTACATTAAGTGGCTGGTCGTAAAAATTATTGCCGGTATAAGTGTTGCCTGCGGTGGCACCGTTAATAAGAATTGAACCAACCGGGCATGCCTGGTTACGGAACTGCGCATACTGTGTAAGAGCATAATTGCCGGCAGGCACAACAAACTGAAAATCTCCGTTAGCGTTGGTTAAGCGCGTTTGGCCCGGCACGCAACTTACTACTGTGTTCTGTAATCCGTTTTCACTACCATCCTCTATGCAGTTAGCGTTGGCATCATCCACTACACGGCCCTGTATAACAGCAGCGCAGTTGGTTGAACTATAGCCTATGCTGGAAACATAAGTATTTGCATAGCAACCGTTTGCATCGGTAATGTATACTCCCATGCCCCAGCTTGCCTCAAGACCGGAAGCTATAGCTGTGTTTGAGCCATTGCCCCACTGGTAAGCATATGGAGCCGTACCGCCTGAAACTGTAACCGTTGCTGAGCCATCGGCCGTAAAAATACATGATGCAGGAGTTACGCTAATGTTTGCAGACATTGGGGATGTTCTCTGCACATTTGCATATTTTACAAGCGAGCATCCATTACCCGCTGTGATAGTAACTGAATAAAAGCCCGCGCTTAAGTTAGATATTGCCTGCGCGGTGGAACCTGTACTCCACAGGTATGTGTATGGAGGAGTACCACCACTGGCGTTTACCGATGCTGCACCGTTTTGTAACTGGCAGTTTTCGTACGCTGTTGCAGAAGCATAGGCGCTAAAGCCCTGGTTTAGCTGTACGCTTACGCCACCTATGTATTGGCAGCCTGCGGCATCTGTAATGGTGTAAGTGTAATAAGCGGCAGCAAGGTTATTTATGGAAGATGTTGTTGCGCCGGTGCTCCATAAATAAGTGTAAGGCGCCGCGCCGCCTGTTGGCGATAATGCCGCCGAACCCATAGCCCCGGCACAAACCTGGTTAGTATGCGTTGCGTTTGGCAAAATAGGGCTTACGTTGTTAATGTAGCCATACGCCATAGCAGAGCAACCTACATTATCAGTAACAGTAACGCTAAGTGAACCTTCGCTAAGGCCGCTTATTGCTTGCGTGTTGGCGCCGGTGCTCCATAAGTAATTGTAAGGGCCGGTGCCTAAAGTGGGGCTTACGAAGGCGGAACCGCTACCATTACCGCATGATTCATCAACTTTAGTTAGGTTAACCTGTATAGGTGAATAGCGGTTTACATAAATATAATCCAGCATTGCCTCGCAGCCGCCACCGTCATGCACAGTAACGCTGTAATACCCTTGTTGCAATCCTGATATAGCAGCTGTTGAGCCGCCATTACTCCATAAATAAGTGTAAGGGCCGGTGGTGCCGTTAGCTACAACGGTAGATGTTCCGTTTTGTTGGTTACAGTTTTCATTAGTAGTAGTTGCACTTAGCGTAATAGGTGTTGTAAACGAAATCTGCAAATAACCTGATTTAAAGCAACCATCAGCATCGGTTACTGAAACGGTATAATAAGCAGCGGCAAGACCGGTTAGGGTAGCGGTGGTCCAGTTTGGGTTAGCAGGGCCCTGCCAGCTATCGCTCCAGGCATATGTATAAGGCGCATTGCCGTTAGAGGCCACAACTGTTGCAGTTCCGTTATCATTAGTACAGTTGGCATTGGTTTGCGATGTGGTAAGATTGATGTTGTTTACGCTTTCCACTAAAAATCCACCGAGCGAATCGTTATCGCTGGCAATTACCTTACATCCGCTGCCGTCAGTAACCGTAACATCATAAATGCCGCCCGTGAGATTAGTGATAGTTGCTGATGTTCCCCCATTACTCCAAAGGTAGGAATAAGGAAGCGTGCCACCGCTGGGTGTTACTGTAGCGGTGCCATCGTGGGCAGGGCAGTTGTCAGGCGTACTGTTTAGTTGAATCTGGAAAGGGGGCTGTACCCAAAACCAGTAGGTACCGCATTGGTTGTTGTTATCGTGTATCTCAACTGTGTAGTTACCACCTTTAGCGCCGCTTAAGTTTTGGGTGGTGGCTATAATAGTTTGCGGATCGTTGTAGCGCCATGCAAAAGTGTAGGGGCCTGTTCCTCCTGATACGCTGATGTTTATCTGGCCGTTTTGGTCGCAAGGTAAAACGATGGAATCTGTTACTGAGAAGGGCTGTTGCCAGCATTGAGCGTTGCCTGCAAAGGGCAAAAACACAACAAAGCAGAACAGTAACAGGAGGAGAGAAGAATGTTTTTTCATGGTTGGCGATTTAGAGGTTATGCGTGAAAGACTGTTCAAATGTAAGATGCGTTGCCTGTGAATGAGAGATGTTGTAGTAATAATCTTACATGCTTAAAGGTGATGTTTCCAATATTTTTAAGATTGTAATTGAGATAAAGGTATTACGCACTATAGGCTCTTTTTATGCAGTTAACGGATGTGGCGTAATCGGGTTTTGTGTTAGGGGCGAATACACTAACATTGCCACCAGAAATTACGAGAGATATGAAAGATGTTTTGAAGCAACTAGGAATTAGTGAAGTGGGACCGGGTGTTAGCACCGGCAGCAAATGGATAAAAGGCAAAGGTGCGGTGATTGAATCGTTCTCGCCTGTAGATGGTAAATGGATAGGGAGTGTAACCTCAGCCACCCCTAAAGATTACGAGCACGTAGTAAATACAGCAAAGGAAGCGTTTAAGGTATGGCGCAATGTGCCTGCCCCACAACGCGGAGAGGTGGTTCGCCAGATTGGTGATGAATTACGGAAGTTTAAGCCTGCCTTAGGCAAGTTAGTAAGCTACGAAATGGGTAAAAGTCTGCAGGAAGGCCTGGGCGAAGTGCAGGAGATGATTGATATATGTGATTTTGCGGTGGGCCTTAGCCGCCAGCTTTATGGGTTAACTATGCACAGCGAACGCCCCAGCCACCGCATGTATGAACAGTGGCACCCGCTGGGTATAGTTGGTATCATATCGGCGTTTAACTTTCCGGTAGCGGTGTGGAGCTGGAACAGCATGTTGGCCTGGGTTTGTGGTGATGTGTGTGTGTGGAAGCCATCGGAGAAAACCCCTTTGTGCGCCGTAGCCTGCCAGAATATTGCTGCGCGTGTGTTTAAAAATAACAACCTGCCCGAGGGTATTTCGGGATTGGTAATAGGCGGCAGAGAAGTAGGTGAGTTAATGGCGAATGACAGTAACGTGCCTTTGGTTTCTGCAACCGGTTCAACCCGAATGGGCAAGGAAGTAGGTAAAAATGTTGGTGCACGTTTGGGCAGAAGCTTGTTGGAGTTAGGTGGTAACAATGCCATAATTATTACGCCGGAAGCTGACCTGGATATGGCCATGATAGCTATTGCCTTTGGTGCAGTGGGTACCGCCGGGCAGCGTTGCACCACAACCCGCCGCTTAATTATACACCAAAGCCGTTATGCCGAAGTGAAGAAACGCCTGAAGCATATTTACGGACAACTGAAAATAGGCAACCCGCTTGATCAGAAAAACCATGTGGGTCCGCTAATTGATAAAGCTGCTGTGCACATGTATGCTGAAGCAATAGCCGCCGCTAAAAAGCAGGGAGGCAAAATTTGGGTGGAAGGCGGTGTGCTGAAAGGCAAAGGATACGAGAGCGGTTGCTACGTTAAGCCCGCAGTTATTGAGGCGAACAACAACATGCCGATTGTACAGCACGAAACTTTTGCGCCTATACTTTATATAATGAAGTACGATACACTGGAGGAAGCGATTGCTTTACAAAACGGTGTGGCGCAGGGCTTGTCGTCATCAATTATGACAACCAATATGCGCGAGGCTGAAGCCTTTTTAAGTTGCAACGGCAGCGATTGCGGTATAGCCAACGTTAATATAGGCACCAGCGGTGCTGAAATTGGAGGAGCATTTGGTGGCGAGAAAGAAACCGGCGGCGGCCGCGAGAGCGGCAGCGATAGCTGGAAAGCTTATATGCGCCGGCAAACCAATACCATTAACTACGGTACCAAATTGCCATTGGCACAAGGTATTAAGTTTAGTGTTTAACGCAGCAACGTAAAGTTACCTGCCAGTTTTAATTGCTTTTGTTGGCAGTAGTTGAAATATTCTACCTGGTAAATGTATACATCAGTAGGTTGAGGTACGCTTTTGTAAATGCCGTTCCAGCCCTGTGCAACATCAGTAGTTTCAAAAATCAAATTACCCCAACGGTTATAAATTTGAAGGTGATAGCGTTGTGCGCCACAGCGCGATACTCCGCGATAAATGTCGTTTACCCCATCACTGTTAGGGCTAAAGGCGGTAGGCATGTGCAGTTCGCATTCATCGTACAATATATTTACTTTAACGCTTGCGGTGGATGAACCGCAGGCGGTGCTTACAGTAAGCGTATAGGTGCCGGTTAATTGAGCATGGTAAATGCTATCGGTTGAGTTATCCTGCCATAAATATGATGAGGCGCCGGATGGCGCGTACAAAACTATCCCCTCTGTACCGCAAACAATCGTGTCAGGCCCAAGATCTATTGTTGGCGCAATGTCTTTGGCTACAATGATTGAATCGCGAGCTGTGCAGCCTGCCAGGTTCCATACATCTACCCAATAGGTATTACCAGCTGATGCAGAAATGCCGGTAGTGGAAGCTCCCGTGTTCCATAATAAATTGGTGGCGGTGGTGGTAGCTGTAATTTGTACTGTGTTACCATCGCAAATAGCGGTATCGTTTGGCAGGTTTACTGCAGGTGGTATGTTTTGTGTTATGGTAACTGAATCGCGGGTGGTGCCACAGGAATTAGAAGCCTGTGCCCAAAAAACACCTGATGCGTTTACATTAATTTGATTGGCGGTGATACCTGTGCTCCATACAGCACTTTGGCCCGCGTATAAAGTTGCGCTAAAAGGGCCGCAGTATGTTGTATCGTTGCCGAGGTTAATGGCGGGCGGCGCGCTTGTATATGCAACACTTATATTATCAGACGCAGTGCAGTTTGTTGCGTTTGTTACCGTAACTGCGTATGTGCCGGCTATAGTAACAGAGTAAGTAGAGGCAGTTGAGTTATCGTGCCATTGGTAGCTGTAATTGGGTTGTGTTGCATCAAGTAAAAGCGATTGACCTGTACACAGGGTAGTATCGTTTCCTAAAAACACGGACGGTGTAGGATTCTGGGTTAGTACGATTGTATCGCGGGTAGCGCCGCAACCGTTACTTAACTGCGCCCAATATATGCCGGCAGTGGTAACCGTAATTTGTGAAGCGGTTACGCCGGTGCTCCATAAAGTGGAAGCATTGCCGGTTGAAAGTGTTTGAGAGAAAATGCCGCAATAGGCAGTGTCATTATCAAGATTCACAGCCGGTGGCCCGCCGGTATAAGTAACTATAATATTATCTGACGCAGTGCAGCCTGATGCATTAGTAACAGTAACCGCATACGTGCCTGCTGAAGTTACGTTATAGGTCGCATTGGTTGAATTATCCTGCCAGTGATAGGTGTAATTAGGTTGTGTGGCACTGAGGTTAAGCGTTTGGCCGTTGCAAAGGGCGGTATCATTACCAAGGCTTACCGAGGCTGCAGGGTTTTGAGTTAACACAATAGTATCGCGACTAACTCCGCAACTATTGCTTAACTGGGCCCAATAAGTACCCGCGGTGTTTACGGTAATTTGTGAAGCGGTTACGCCGGTACTCCATATAGTGGAAGTGTTGCCGGTTGATAATGTGCGTGAGAAGGCCCCGCAGTATGCGGTATCGTTGCCGAGGTTAACAGACGGTGGCCCGCTGGTATAAGTAACTATAATATTATCTGACGCGGTGCAGCCTGATGCATTAGTAACGGTAACCGCATATGTGCCTGCGGAAGTTACGTTATAGGTCGCATTGGTTGAATTATCCTGCCAGTGATAGGTGTAATTAGGTTGTGCGGCACTGAGGTTAATCGTTTGGCCGTTGCAAAGGGCGGTATCATTACCAAGGTTTACCGAGGCTGCAGGGTTTTGAGTTAACACAATAGTATCTCTTACTACGGTGCACCCATCAGTAATTTGCGCCCAATAGGTGCCGGGTGTCGTTACCGTTATTTGAGCAGCAGTAGCGCCGGTGCTCCAGCTTGTTCCCGGAAATCCGGTAGATAATGTTCGCGAAAATGGCTCGCAGTAGGTAGTGTCGTTCCCTAATGAGTAAGCTGTTGTACTTACGCTAACTGATATATCGTCAAAGAAATAATAAGCATAGGGGCGGTTTTGGCCAAAGTTTTGGGTAAGTGTGTTGGCATCGTTTTTAAAATTACCTATAGTCATATAAGTAAAAGCCTGTGTAGGAGTAAACTGAAAACTATACTGGGTCCAGGTAACGTCAGCTATTATGGTTGAAACATTTATTTGTGGTGTTACACCGGTAATTAAATTGTAACCTGACTGCACTAAAGGAGCGGTGTGGAAGTAGATGCCTACATTATTACTATGGTAAATATATTCTTCCGGGTTTGCACCGGTACTCCAAAAGGTAACCGTATATGGAACGCCTGGTATAAGCGGGCACGATAGTTGAGTCATCATATACTCGCGGTATTGTGCAAGTTGTTGGTGGTAGGTTACTATGCCTGTTATGCGATTGCCGTTGTGGGCTGTAGTGTACCCCATAAACGTGTTGGGTATAACGGCCTGCCCCGTTGAAAGAGTACTGAATAAATCGGGCGTGCCGGAATTGTTGCTGGGGCAAGTGCCTCCCGAAGGATTTAACCACCCGGTGGCATTGGTTAATTCACAACCCCAGTAAGGCTCTGCTGTTACAGTTTCAAAGCCCGGATTGTTTACCAGGTTTTGCGAATAGCAGCTAAAGATTAACAATACAACAAAAAAGATTAGCAGTAGTTTTGATTTCATAGGAAACAATGTTCTGGTTCAGATTAAAACTAAAACTTAAATCCGACAAAAGAAGAAGGATGTTTAAATATCTCTTTCAATTCAGGAGCAAGATTGAGTATTAAAACTCCTCCTAAGTAAACAAAGCTCATTGTAAATGTTCTTACGCAAATATTTAAAATATTGGAGGTAAACACGGGTAAAAATATATTAATAAAAACACATATTCCTATTAGCAAGAGTATTAAGAACGTTTTTAAAGAATAGGGCTGTAGATTGAAGTTTTTATAAATAATAATGTATTTAGAAATGAAGTAAAGACCGGCAGAACCTGCAGTGGCCATAGCAGCACCATTCATACCCCATTTTGGAACCAAGAGCACATTTAGGATAATTGAGGAGATAGCAACGCTAATTAGCAGCAGTCCACCTTTCCAGAAGTTTTCAGAGCTGAAAATTATTTGTGAATTGGCTCCGCCTGCAATATTGAAAAGGGCTGCGGCGCTTATTATATAAACCACGGTTAATCCGCCGGCAAACTTAGGAGGTAAAAACTGAATTAAGAATTGCATGTTAGTTACTATTCCCACGAAAAGAAGGCCTCCGATAAGTAATAGATACTGAGCGGAACGGTAATAGATTTTTTCGACTTCAGCATGGTCGTTGTGAGTTAAGGCATGTGCTACCTTTGTTCCGGCAATGCGTTCCAGTGCATTTAATGGCGCTTCTATAATGTTCGGTATAAAAGCCGCAATGGTATAGATGCCGACCAAATGCAATTGGTAATACTTGGCAAGAACCAGGGAATCAATGAATTTTATACCGAGGCTTGCTACGGAAACGAAACTCATCCAGATACCGAATATCATAATTTCGCGAAAGTTGCTTTTGCGTAACAATGGCCAGTTTACATTTAGTGAGGGGCTATCAACTGAATAGATATAGATGAGCAGGCAAACAGTTTGCATGCCATAAATGCCCACAAATAGAAAAATAAAGCTGTTTAATGAAAGCAGTTTTATAAAATACAGCGTAAACAGAATGATGGATAATACCCTTACCAGTACTTCATTGAATAGGGCCGGGAAAGTGCTTTTGAACAATGAATTACAATAAAGCGTAAGTACGGCATTAAAGCCGATAACCAATGAAAAAGGCAGAACGCAATAATAGTATTGTGTAAAGAGTGCGGACTGCTTTTCGTATTGGCTTATAAAGAAGCCGCGGCTGGCTAGCAATATGCTGAATACTACAAGCGCACCTATGAACATATAGAGCAGTAACAGTCCAAAGAATCCATTATGGCCGTTTTGATAGTTGCGGAAGATTGGAAAATACTTGACTGTTATGGTTCCAATACCAAGCGGCAGAAACACACCTACTAATGAAGAAAAACTGAATAGCACCCTTGTTAGCCCAATTTCTTCGGGGGTTAGGAAATGCGGCTGTACATAGAGAAGGCTGGCAAAGCCAAGCAGGATACCTGCAAAAGTGATTATTGTGTTTTTTAGACCCTGCCGCTGAATGATTCCCACCGAAAGTTATTTTTACCTGAAATTTACACTGAACGTGAGCATTTCTAAAGATATAGCCAGAAAAATTGTATTCCCTTTTGTTACAGGCTTAGGTTTAGAAAAGCTGCTGTCAGCAGGGGTCAAAAGTAATAAACTCATTCTCGTATATCATGGGGTTGTTGAAAAGCCTGACCATAATGTAAGCGTAGGCCCTATTGCTGTTGAGCAATTTGCCCGGCACCTGGCATATTTTAAGCAAAACTTTGATGTGGTAAGCCAGGATGAAATTTTTGAGATGAACCGCAACGGTATAGTTCCCAAACGCAAAACCATTGCTATAACTTTTGATGACGGCTATGAAAACAATTATCGCAGGGCTTTCCCTTTACTAAAGCAGTATGGGTTTCCGTCAACCATGTATATTATAACCCAGGCTATTGAAGATGATAACCGTATAACCTGGTATGATTACATTGACTTTGTGAAAAGCGATATTGATGTAAGTAAAATTGATACCGGATTAATTAATGAAGCTGCACTAACCACCATAAGTGAACTAAAAGCCTTAATTAAACGGATTAACATTAGTGCGAGGCAAATTGTTTATACTGAAATAGCTAAACAGGTTGATATTGAAAAGTACAAAGCACACTTTCCGAGAGAGTTTTGGAAGCTGATGAACAAAGAACAACTGCGAGAGTTAGCGAATAGTGGCCTGGTAGAACTTGGGGCACATTCTCACAATCACCCTAATTTGGGAGAGATAGCTTTAAGCGATGCTAAAGAGGAAATTGAGAAAAGCAAGCGCCTGTTAGAGGAGGTAATTCAGAAGCCTGTTAACTCCATTGCTTTTCCTGATGGAAGTTACACGCCACAGGTAAAACAATTATGCTTAGCGGCAGGTTATAAAAATCTGTTAGCAGTTGATTACCGTAGTGGTGATGATGCGGATGATAAAAATATTTTGCCGCGGTACTGCCTGAGTTCAACTACCACCTTTGAGTCGAACATGATAGCCGTGCACCGCAACTTTAAAGCCTACGGGTTTTAAAACGTATCAAAATCGGCCAGAACAAATTTGAAGTTTTCCAGCGGCAGGCCTGATTGAAGATCCAGGTAACCTATATAAATTCCTTCTTCAGGACTATAGCTTTGTTTTAATAACAAATCCCAGGCAGTTTCTTTGCCAACAGGAAAGATGATCTGCGTGCAGCCCAGCCAAAAAGCTAACGTTTTTAAAGAAGCTACAAGTTTCGTCACATTATTTTCTGTAGGCAATTCCACATCGCCTACTAATAAAGCGCCGTCTACTTTAATCCATGCCGTGCGACCACTTAGCTGCACCAAATAGTTGTTGTAAAATGATTTGTAGTTGTGGTAGGGGCCGTTACGAACTACACTGCCGTAAGTAGAATTGATTACAGAGCTAGGCTGAAAAGCGGAATGAGACTTATAGAAGCTCAGTATTATTTTACAATAAGCTGAATACAATGGCTTAAGCCAGGGAAATTTTTTAGCCGCCGGCGCTAAAGGAATAGTGGCTACCCTGAACTTGTAATTGCTCATGTTCTCGCGGTGTGTCCAATTCAGTTTTTTTACGAAACCCGGATAGGAGTTTTCATTGGGAAAACCGAATATGAATTGGATGCCTTCATTTTTCGCCAATTCATAGGTCATTTTAGCCAGGGTGGTAAATAAACCACGGCCGCCATGTGCCGGATGGGTCATGGTGTCGCCTGATTGCGCAGCCAGGTAGTTCTTTCCCTTGTATTCCATAAGGTAGGGATATACACCATAAAACGCAGCGGGAGCGTTTTTGTCATCGTAAGCAATAAAACCGAGGTGCGTTATGCCCAGGTAATTAGTGTTAAATTTGTGCTGGTAGTAATCAAGACTAATATCCTGACCAAAGGCGCTTTTGTATAAATAAACAAGGTCGCCATACAGATTGCTTTCTATGCGCTTGTAGGTGTAATTGCTCACTTCATCCACTTATTATACCACAGCTGAAATAAGAATAAATAGCTGAGGCGTTGAAATTCTATTTTATCGCCGTTTAAATAGCGGTCGCGCATTTTAATTACGCGCTCTACATTAAATATACCCTGTTTGCGCAGGCTGTCCTCATTAATTACCTGTAGTAAAGTTGCCTTTAGTTCATTTTTCAACCAGCTTTCCAAAGGTACACCAAAGCCCATTTTAGGGCGTTCCATAATTTCTTTAGGCACGTGCTTATGCACTATATCCTTTAGCATGTACTTGCCAATACCATTGCGGTACTTATAGTTAGATGGTAGGCGCGCAACAAACTCTATAATGCGTTGGTCCAGGAAGGGTTCGCGTCCTTCAAGGCTGGTGCTCATAGTAGCACGGTCAACCTTTTGCAGGATGTCATCTACCATGTAGGTTTTGTATTCCGTAGCCTGAAATTTAGATAGCAGGTCGTTTGTATTATTCAGTAAACCACCTTCATCAAAAGGAGTATTGATAAGCGAAATTTCTTTATTGAGTAACTGCTGCGTTTCAGCAAAAGTCATGGCCTGGCTGATTATATCAAATCGCTTCACGGGGTCTTGCCCGCTCATGTAATCTACCAGCTTGCTCCACTTATTCTGCTCGGATACATCAGTACGCTTGCCCAGCAAAGATGCGGCGCTGGCGGTAGCTGATTGAAAGAAGCCGGGCATTTTATTCAATTGCGCCAGGCGCCGAACAGCATTAAAGTATTTTGGGTAGCCGGCAAAAATTTCATCGCCCCCATCGGCTGAAAGGGCTACGGTAACTTTTTTGCGCGCCATGCGGCTAACCAACGTAGTAGGTATAGCCGAGGTATCGCCAAAAGGCTCATCATAAATAAAAGGCAAGTGCTCCACTATTTCCAATGCATCCTGGTAAGTGCAGGTGTGCTCGTGGTGGTCAGTGCCTAAGTAATCAGCTACCTGCCGGGCATGGTGGGCTTCGTTAAATTTAGGGTCATTAAAACCTATGGTAAAGGTCTTAATCTTTTGCGATGAATTTTTTTGCAGCAGGGCGGTTACCGCTGTTGAATCGTAACCACCACTAAGGAAAACGCCTACCGGCACATCGGCCACCATGCGGTATTGAAAGGCCGAAAGCATCAGGCGCTCGGTTTCCTCCTTGGCTTCTTCGTATGAAATTGAAAGTTTGGGTTGGTTATAGCAATCCACCACATCCCAATATTTCTGCAGGTTGGCTTTTTCCGTTTTTAAATCAATCTCCAGGAAATGTCCCGGCAGCAGTTTATAGGTGTTTTGAAAAATGGTGTGTGGTGCAGAAATGTAACCACGTTGAAAATACAGCGAGAGGGCATTGTAATTAATGCTTTTTTCAAAGCGGGGATGCTCAAAAAATATTTTCAACTCTGAACCGAAAAGGACCAAACTGCCTTTTTGATAATAGAAAACCGGTTTAACGCCTGCCCGGTCGCGGAAAAGGACCAGCTTTTCATTTTTGCTATCGTGCATAGCAATGGCAAACATGCCTATAAAGCGGTCTACACATTTTACGCCCCAGTGGGCGTAACTCTTTAAAATAACCTCGGTGTCGCTGTTTGATTTAAAGGTGAAACCTGCTGCTTCCAGTTCAGCGCGTATTTCGCGGTAGTTGTAAATTTCCCCGTTAAAAATTACGGTAAGGCCTGCCTCCTCAAACTTCATGGGTTGGTGGCCAAGGGGGCTCAGTTCAATAATAGAAAGCCGCCTGAAACCTAAACCAATATGCGCAGCAGGGGTGTCAAACAATTCATATCCGCTATCATCGGGTCCGCGGTGCTGAATACAGCCCGCCATCTTCTGCAGTTGCTCTAAACTGCCGTTCTTCGAAAAGTCAATATACCCTGCAATTCCGCACATGCCGCTAAAGTAAAAGGATTACACTGATTATGAGAGATTACACCGATTAAGGAGCAAGGTGTGGGTTTGAGCGAGGCGGTAAACCGATAGTACAGTATGCAGCCAATAATTTTACTTTTGCGCCCTTATTATGATCAATTTTGTATCACCAAAAAGCGGGCTGGAACTGGTAAATACCGGCACTGACCTTATATCATCAGAAGGGGAGAAATTTCCTGTGGTAAACGGCATACCGCGCTTTGTGCCTGCTGATAACTATGCCAATGCTTTCGGCTTTCAGTGGAAGAATTTTGCCAAAACGCAATTAGATAGTTTTAACGGAACGAAGATATCGCAGGAGCGTTTGAAACGCTGCTTTGGTTTTCCCATTGAACAACTGAAAGGCAAAAACTTACTGGAAGTAGGCGCCGGCGCCGGACGTTTTACCGAACTATTGGTAAAGGGCGGCGCTAATGTGCACAGTATTGATTTAAGTGCAGCTGTAGAAGTGAATAAAGAGAACATTGGCAATGCGGCTAACTACAGCATTTCGCAAGCCAGCGTATATGAGTTGCCTTTCCCCAAACAAAGTTTTGATATTGTAATGTGCCTGGGTGTAATACAACATACCCCCAGCAGCGAGCAAACCATTGAAGCCTTGTGGAATATGGTAAAGCCGGGTGGCTTACTGGTAATTGACCATTACATATGGCGTATTAACTACTACTTTAATCCTGCCACGTATTGGCGTTTGGTGTTAAAGGAAATGAAACCGGAAACGAGTAAGAAGATTGTGGATGGTCTTACTAATATCTTCTTTCCGATGCACTGGGCGTTTAGAAATGCCGCCCCCCTTGATTGGTTGGTAAAGCGTTTTAGTCCGGTAATGACTTATATGAAGTTGCACCCGGAACTAAGCAAGCAGGAGCACTATGAGTGGGCGCGTTTGGATAGCTACGACAGTTTAACGGATTACTATAAGCACCTGCGCACGCCTGAGCAGATTAAAAAAGAATTAGAGAAATTAGGGGCGAAGAATATATGGATTAACAAAGGTGGGAATGGTGTGGAGGCCCGTTGCACCAAATAGCAGTTTGTCAGGCTGAGCTTGTCGAAGCCTGTTTATTACATCATCCTTCGACAGGCTCAGGATGACAGGGAAAACGAAGACCATGAGTGAACAAAGCAAACAGGTAGGTGAATATTACGATAAGTTGTGGGATGAGTATGAGCAAACCAAGCTGAGCAAACCCAACAGCCGCCACCGCACTATTTTTAAAAACCTGAAAAAGGCCGGACTGCAAAGCAACAGCAGCGTGCTTGAAATCGGTTGCGGTATTGGTTCACTTTCGGGCTTAATAATTAACCACCTTAGCAACGGCTTTTTTGTTGGGGCTGATATAAGCTCGCAAACCATTGGTTTTTTAAAGAAGAAGTATACTGACCGTAACCGTACTGATTTTGTAATAACGGATATGACCGACTTTACCTACGGTAAGAAGTTTGACTTCATTATTTTTCCTGATGTGCTGGAACACATACCGGTAAGCACGCACCCCTTAATTTTTGCCACGCTTAAAAACCTGGTGCACGAAGACTCGGTAATACTGATAAACAACCCCGAGCCTTTGGCCCTGGAGTGGGTGCATAAACACCGCCCCGATTTGTTGCAGATAATTGACCAGCCCTTGCATGTAAATCACTTTGCGCAACTGGCTTACGATAACGGTTTTTACATTGAGAAGGTAGAGCCATATGCCCTGCATACGCAGCAATACGACTACCAGAATATCATCATCCGCCCGAAACATGAGTTAAAGAGCTTAAACCAAAAAGGCAAGAGCGATTTAATTGTAGCCAATATTAAGAGCCGTTTGTAGTTTAAGGTTTGAAGTTTCAAATTTGTTTCCGTTTTTCTGTTTAGTTTCAGTTACAAACGCCTTGTGTCAAAACCTAAGCTGCTGCTTATTTATAACTACCTCTCTTCTTTTGTAAAGAAGGACGTAGAGATTTTGAATGAAGCTTTTACCGTAAGCAGCCACGATTTTTACACAAAGAAGAAATCAGATACTCCTTTGCGCTTTTTATCGCAATTCTTTTTTCTATTAGGTAATATTTGGAGCGCTAAACTGGTAGTGGTAGAATTTGCGGGTTACCACAGCTTGCTGCCGGTGTTGTTTGCTAAACTGTTTGGTAAAAAGAGTTTGATCATTTCCGGCGGAACGGATGCGCATTACTTTCCCGGTATTGGTTACGGCAACTGGCAGAAGAAATACCTGCGCAGCTTTACACGTTTAAGTTTTAAATGGTGCAGCCATATTGCGCCCAAGCACAAAACACTAATGCAATGCCTGTATGCGTATGATAAAAGTGAACCTGTGGAACAGGGCATTTACGCGCGCATACCCGGCCTTAAAACGCCTTATACCGAAATACCCAATGGTTACGACCCCATAAAATGGAAGTGCACCAAGGCTAAAAGAAAGAACACCTTTATTACTGTTAGTGGTGCCTGGGAATATCCTTTCCAACAGCAGCTAAAGGGAATTGATTTGATACTGCAGGTGGCGCCTTCTTTTCCTGATTGCGAGTTTATTATTCTGGGTGTGGATGATGCTAACCGCATTAGCACCGATTCACCTAATGTAAAGGTTTTACCCGCTGTAGCTAACGATAGGCTGATTGATATTTTCAGCGAATGCGAATTTTACCTGCAATTAAGTATGGCCGAAGGTTTTCCTAATTCTATTTGCGAGGCTATGCTTTGCGAATGTGTGCCGGTGGGTTCAGCGGTATTTTCTATACCCGAAATAATAGACGGAACAGGCTTTGTGTTGCACCAACGCAATGCAGCGGCTTTAAAGGATGTATTGACCAAAGCGCTGGCTTGCGATAAAACGGCCTTAGGTAAACAAGCGCGAGAACGCATTGCTGCCAATTATACCCATGAAATGCGGAAGCAGAAGTTGTTGGGGTTGTGTCAAAACCTTTAGCATAGGTTTAGACCGTGAGGACATTTTTTGTCGCTTTCTTTTAGAAAGAAAGTAACCAAAGAAATCGTCCGTTTCCATCTCTCCAAGGGAAACGGTCTTGCCGGGCAAATACAAAGCTTTTCAACCTGTCATTATGGCCAATTAGTCAGCATGCATTGGGAATTTCTAAATTCGTTTTACAACTACAGTAATGGCGATAAGTATCCAGCCCTCCACCCTAAAATTTTTAAAAGACCTGGCTAAGCATAACGAGCGCGATTGGTTTAATGCCCATAAGCAGTTGTATGTAAATGCGCATGAAAACATGATAGCCTTTGTTGATGCGCTGATGAAGGAGATGAATAAGCATGATGAGTTGGAGAACGTAAGCGCCAAAAGCAATTTATACCGCATCTATAGCGATGTGCGCTTTAAAAAAGATAAAAGCCCTTACAATCCGCGCTTTGCGTTTAGCCTGCAGCGGGCTACTAAACTTAAACGTGGTGGTTATTACTTCTGCTTAAAGCCCGGCGCCAGCTATTTGGCTTGCGGTTTCTTTGGGCCTAATGCGGCAGACTTAGCACGCATACGCACAGACATTTCTTACAACTATGCTGATTGGAACCGCATACTAAATGCAAAAGCTATTAAGCAACATTTTGGCTCGCTTAGTGGTGAAAAGGTTTTAACCACCCCAAGAGGATACGATAGCAAACACCCCGGCATTGAATTGCTCAGACACAAGCAGTTTATTCTGCGGCATAATTTTACGGATGCGGAGGTAGTAACCCCTGGCTTTTTAAAGGAAGTGAATGCAATGTATAAATCAGCCAGGCCTTGGCTAAATTATATGAGCGAGGTGCTGACTACCGATGCCAATGGCGAGTTGGTGGTGTAACTAAGCTGTTTGTTGCTTTATGTTTTGCTGCTACTTTTATAAGCAACTATGCACAGCACTACCTCTGTTTTATTTCTGTTCTACTTTGTAACAATTGCTTTAAGCAGCACCGCACAGGATGTTTTGTTTGAGCGCCCTTTGAAGGGCATACCCGGTAAGGACTACTGGATATCGTATTACATGGACCACGACAGCACCTCTGTAACACGCGATGCTTACTGCGGTGGTATTACCTACAACGGGCATATGGGAACTGACTTTGCCATACGCGGCTTTGGCGCTATGGATAGCGGCGTGGTTATTTATGCTGTGGCAGCAGGCGTAGTAACAGAAAGCCACGATGGAGAGTTTGACCGCAACACGGTGCGCAAGAAGGGGGCGGTTTCAAACCGCGTAATTATTACACATGCTAACGGCTTACGCACTACCTACCTGCATATGAAGAAGGGTTCGGTGGCGGTAGCTGTAGGCGATACGGTGCAGGCGGGCCAACTTTTGGGTTTGGTGGGTTCATCGGGGGTATCGAACGGGCCGCATTTGCATTTGGAAGTGAACGATGCTACAGGCAAGGTGGTGGACCCTTTTGGCGCTTATTGCAACGAGGGGCAAAATGGTTTATGGAAGGAGCAACTGCCCTATGATACGGCCTTCTATATAATAGACTATGGCTTTTTGCCTTATAAAATTACCGAGCACCAGTTGGACCCTACAGTAGTTAAGCGGAGCGATACTTTAACCATAGGCCCGAAGGACTTTGTTTCGTTTTGGACCACGGTGCACGGCCTAAAAAAGGGCAGTGTTTGGAAAACGGAATGGTACGACAGCTATGGCGACCACCTGTTTGGTTATGAGAACAAGAATGAAAGTTTCAGCTTGTTTAGTGCCTATTGGAGTTATGTGGATTTGGGAGGACGCGGCATGGCCGGCCGCTGCTGGGTTAAGGTGTTTATTAACGACAAGGAGGTTTTAACCCTTCCCTTCTATATAATAAGGAAGACGGAAAGTGAGGTAAAGAGGAAGGAAAAGAAGGGCAAACGTACCTAACCCAGGAATTTAACATATGCCCTTATGTTGGGGGGGCCGGCTAAGACAATTCTTCTTAATTCATTGAATTTTAAGCCATATCCAAGTAAATACGCTATATTTATACCGTTCTTAAGCTGCCCAAAGCGGCTATACCAAGGGCAAAATTTTGGCGACAAACCTTTTTTGCACCTAAAACCAACAAGTTATAGCCTATAACTTAAAGGTCGCCCTAAAAATTATTCAATTAGGGTTTGTAAAGCTCCGCAAGAAATTTACTTTTGCAGTCCCTTTTTAGGGAGGGGTGTATTTTTATGCCCTTTAAAAACGTAAAAAACAATACCTGAATGGGTCAGAAAACAAGTCCGATAGCTAATCGCCTCGGTATCGTAAGAGGATGGGAAAGCAACTGGTATGGTGGCAAGGATGCTGCATCTAAGCTGATTGAAGATGAAAAGATACGCCAGTACCTAAAGGCACGTATTAACAAAGGCGGTGTATCGCGCGTGGTGATAGAAAGAACCATGAAGCGTGTAACTGTTACTATACATACTTCACGTCCCGGTATCATTATCGGCCGTGGCGGTAATGAAGTTGACCGTATTAAGGAAGAGTTAAAGATACTTACCGGTAAGGAAGTTCAAATAAACATTGTTGAAATACGCCGCCCTGAGCTGGAAGCAGCTATTGTAGGCGAAACCATTGCAAAGCAGTTAGAGGCGCGTATCAACTACCGCCGCGCTGTTAAAATGGCTATTGCTTCAGCAATGCGTATGGGTGCCGAAGGTATTAAGGTGCGTGTTGGCGGCCGTATAGGTGGCGCTGATATTGCCCGTAGCGAAGAATACAAACAAGGCCGTACGCCACTTCATACCTGGAGAGCGGATATTGACTACGCTATTACCGAAGCACAAACCATTTATGGTAAACTGGGTATTAAAGTATGGGTTTGCCGTGGAGAAGTTTACGGTAAAAAAGACTTAACCGGTGCCTTTGCAGGTGAAGAAAAACAGGAAAAGCGCAAACCACGCGGCGATTTCCGTAAGAGAGACAACAAGAAGTAGTACTGAGAAGTATTAAGTAGAAAGTAATAAGTATTAAGAGAATAATAAACCATCAAAAGCAATAACAACTTAGTAAGCTTAGTGCTCTTAGTGGTAAAATAAAAAATAGAAACCATGTTATTACCTAAACGGACCAAGTGGAGAAAAACCCAAAAGGGCAGAGTATCTGAAGTTACTTACCGTGGCCACGAAATTGCTTTCGGTACATACGCACTGAAATCATTAGAGAGCGGCAAAATAAGCAACAAGCAGATTGAAGCAGCCCGTGTAGCCTTTACACGTTTTATGAAGCGTGAAGGAAAAGTTTGGATTCGTATTTTCCCTGACAAGCCTATTACCAAAAAGCCTTTGGAGGTACGTATGGGTAAAGGTAAAGGTAACCCTGAAGGTTGGGAAGCTCCTGTTCAGGCCGGCCGTATTCTGTTTGAAGTAGATGGTGTTAGCCGCGAAGTAGCTTTAGAAGCTATGATGCTTGCTGCCCACAAGCTTTCTGTAATGACCAAATTCATCACCCGTCGCGATGCGGTTGAAGGCTAGTTGGCAATTGCGGAATGCAGAATTGATAAAAAGAAAGAATTAAATAAAAGGAGAGCAGAAGAGGAAATATTCCGAACTCAGCAATCCGAACTCAAACCTGTTAACAATGGGAGTTAATAAAAAAATCAACCAGGAAGACATCCGCCAGTTTGTGGGCGAGGATCTGGATGCCAAAATTTTAGCTGATAAGGCAGAGTTGAAGAAACTGAAGTTTCAGCACACGGTTTCTGCTATAGAAAACCCTGCCAGCATTACTGCTAAAAGAAAGAACGTAGCGCGCCTGTTAACTGAACAGACCCGCCGTAAGAAAGAAAATAAAGGATAATCGTTCGTAGCGATCAATTAAAATAATCATGGAAAGAAAGCTCAGAAAAGAAAGAACCGGTTTAGTAACCAGCGATAAAATGGATAAGACCATCACTGTTTCTATCGAAAGAAAAGTGAAGCACCCTATCTATGGCAAGTTCGTAAAACAAACCAAAAGCTTTAAGGCGCACGACGAGAAGAACGAGGCTAAAACCGGCGATACTGTAAAGATTGCTGAAACACGCCCGTTAAGCAAAACCAAGCGTTGGAGATTGGTTGAGGTTGTTGAAAGAGCCAAGTAATTTTTACGAATGCGGCCTGCAGCAGGTGGAGTTCAACTGCAACAACCGTAAAAGATATTTTATTCTGAATTCCGAATTCTAAAATCTGAATTGAATTATGTTACAGCAGGAATCAAGAGCAAACGTAGCCGATAACTCAGGTGCAAAAGAAGTACTGGTTATTCGTGTACTGGGCGGTTCAAAAAGAAGATATGCCCGTATTGGCGATAAAGTGGTGGTAACCGTTAAGAAAGCCCTGCCTACCGGCGGCGTTAAAAAAGGCTCGGTTTCAACAGCTGTGGTAGTGCGCACAACACGTTCTATCCGCCGTAAAGATGGTTCTTACATCCGTTTTGATGACAACGCAGTTGTGTTGCTAAACGCCCAGGACGAACCACGCGGTACCCGTATCTTCGGACCGGTTGCCCGCGAACTGCGCGACAAGCAGTTTATGAAAATTGTTTCTCTGGCCCCTGAGGTGCTGTAATTTTATCAAAAGCAAAATTGTAAGTAGGTTATGAAATTCCACGTAAAAAAGAACGACGAAGTAGTTATCCTTTCAGGCGAAGACAAAGGCAAGAAAGGCCGTATCATCGACGTTGACTATAAACACAGCCGTGTATTTGTTGATGGTGTAAACCTTAACAGCAAGCACAGCAAGCCAAGCCCTAAGAACCCTCAGGGCGGTATCATCAAAACTCCCGGTGGTGTCCATATTTCTAATGTGGCGCTTTTAAGCGATGGCAAAGCCACCCGCGTAGGCCGCAGAGAAGAAAAAGGTAAAACCGTACGTTTCTCAAAAAAGACCGGTAAAACTTTAGACTAGTATTTACCATTACCAATAAACAGAATGCCTCCGCCAAAACGGGGGCATTTTTGTTTTACCGCCAGGTATTTTCCCTTCACTCCCCAAAAGGTTGACAAAAGTTGACACTTTAAAAACGTCAATCTTAGCTATATTGCGAATAACGGCAGGCAGTAAAATGGTCTGTAAAAAAGTAATAAAACATGAGTAACAGATTTTTGTTTATCTGCTTGTTTCTTTGCTTTTCAACAATTGTTTACAGCCAGAACTGGCAGGCGGTTGGTTCGGGGTTCAATTATCCGGTTGCAAAGTTGAGCGTTGAACCATCGGAGAATAACTTTTACGCCTTCGGAGATTTTACCATTGCTGGAGGTGTTCCAGCACATTACGCTGCCTATTATAACGACAACTTGCAAAACTGGGACTCCATCCCCTTTCTTCATCAGTATTACACGGGGCAACGTATACTGAAATATGGTAGCAAATTAATATTCGGTAGCGGCCCTCTACTTAGCTGGGATGGCAATACGGTAGATACATTTGCAAGAATGAATGGATCTATTATTGGGTTGGCGCTTTATAACGGTAGTTTAGTTACTTACGGTGGCTTTGATACCATAGAGGGAGTGCCAGCACAATGGATTGCTAAATGGGATGGTAATAACTGGAGCGCGTTTGATACTCTTCAGTGGACAGGGGTAGGTATGGTTGATGCAATAGAATATAAAGGAGAATTGTATATAGCCGGAGGCATGTTTCGGACGGGTATTCGGAAACTTGCAAAATGGAATGGAGTGGAATGGTCGCAGGTAGGAAATGGAATACAGGGAGGATTTTCATCTGTTGGCTCATTTGCCATTTACGATAATGATTTGTACATAGGCGGAGCTTTTAAAGCAAACCAAGGAAACCCCGGTAACGCTATTGCACGCTGGGACGGCACTCAATGGAAAAATGTGGGCTTAGGAATGACCAGCCTTAATGCCACTATAGATGATTTGGAAGTTTATAATGGCTGTTTATACGCTTGCGGCCAGTTTAACACCGTTGGCAATTTGCCGATAAAAGGAATTGCAAAGTGGGATGGAACAGAGTGGTGTGGGTTAGGCCAGGAAACATCACCTAGTTATGTTATCAACTGCATGGCAGTTTATAATAACGAACTTTATATAGGCGGTGTGTTTCAAACCATAGATGGCGACACTGTAAATTATGTAGCCAAATGGACGGGTGGCAACTTTGTAGATGTTTGTGGTGCGGCATCCGGTATTGAAGAGTCCGGTTCAAGGTTTGCATTTACCCTTTCCCCCAACCCCACCAACGACCTTCTTACCATTGAAACCGGCACATCAAAAGATTTAAGCGCAAACATTTATAGTGTAGATGGCCGCCTGCTTAAAAGCAATATAGCCCTGCCGCAAAAAACACAATTAGATGTTTCCTCTTTACCACCGGGTGTTTACTTTTTAGTAGTAACAGATAATGAGCAGCGCAGCGTAAAGCGCTTTGTAAAGCAATAACCCTAAAAAGAAATGCCCCCGACAACGGGGGCATTTTATTAACCCAATTTAAAAACAAAAACTCCTAACTCTTTTTGGATTTAAATAATCCAACTAACTCGCCATCGGCCAAGATGTGCCCTTTCATGGCCTCTTCCAGCGCTTTTTTATCGGCACCTGCTTTTAAATCAAGCAGCGCATCTAACGCATATACTTTAAAGTGATAATGATGTATGCCCGATGGGGGACAGGGGCCTGTATAGGCATTTTGTCCCGCTCCGTTTTTACCGGCCTGGCCGGGCTTGCTGTTAGCCTCAATGGTACCGGCTACGGGTATATTCCAAACTACCCAATGGTCAAAGGTGCCTCTGGGGGCGTCAGGGTCATCTACAACAAGGGCCAGGCTTTTAGTATCCTTTGGTATGCCGTTTATAGCCAGCGCCGGGTTTATATTCTCGCCATGGCAACTGTATTTATCCGGTATAAAGCCGTTTTGGCTAAAAGCGGGGCTGGTAACCTTTAGGCTGCTGTATTGAGCCATCCACCATATGAAAAGCGTAATGAGTTTCATAAGACTGAGTTATGATTGGTGTATGCCTACTAAGTTAGTAAGATATTACGGCATTTAAGCCAATAGCGACGAGGCCCTGATTGTATAGCAATTTTGCATGTAAAGGGTATCTTCATCCGCAACAAAAAACAGGACGGATGACCCGCGAACAATGGCTTAAGCTAACCGCAGTATTTGGCGCCGGTAGCTTGTTGCCCAATACTCTTGTAGCGCAGTTATTAGCAGATGCCGAAATAAAGCGCAGCGATTTTGGAAGCGATTTTGTGTGGGGCACAGCCACAGCCAGTTACCAGATAGAAGGAGGGTGGAATGAAGACGGTAAGGGCGAATCGAACTGGGACCACTTTGTGCACCATACACGCAAGGTAGACCGCCACGAAACCGGTGATATAGCTGACGATTTTTACCATAGGTATGAAGCGGATATTGCTTTAATGCGGCAGATGAATATACCGGCCTTTCGTTTTTCGCTTTCGTGGCCGCGCATAGTGCCAACGGGTTCGGGCGCCATTAACCAAAAGGGGATAGACTTTTACAACCGTGTAATTGATAGCTGTTTGCAAAAGGGTATAGAACCCTGGATTACCTGTTACCATTGGGATATGCCTCAAACGCTGGAAGCCAAAGGTGGTTGGCGAAACCGCGATACATTGAAACGTTTTGAGGAGTACGTTGGGGGGTGCGGAAAGAGTTTCGGCGACCGTGTAAAGAACTGGATGGTGTTGAATGAACCGCTATCGTACACCGTTGGCGGTTATTTAGTGGGCATACATCCGCCGGGTGTGTTTGGTTTTAAAAGCTTTTACAAAGCGGTACATACTGTAACGCTTAGCCAGGCAGCCGGTGGCCGCATGTTGCGCGATACGGTAAGTAAGGCTAACATTGGCACCACCTATAGTTGCATACCCATTTACCCATGGAAAGATAAACCCGCTAACATAGAAGCCGCAAAGCGCGTTGATGTAATTGCCAACCGCCTGTTTATTGAACCTGTGTTGGGTATGGGTTACCCGGTGCAGGATTTGCCTGCGTTGAAGCATGTAGAAAGGTATATGCAGCCGGGAGATGAGGAGCAGGTGAAATTTAATTTTGATTTTATAGGCTTGCAGAATTATACGCGTTGGGTGATAAAGAATTTTCCGCTGCTGCCTATGGTACATGCGCTTAACATAAAACCCAAAAAGCTGAGCACCGATTTAACCGAAATGGGCTGGGAGGTTTACCCAGAGGGTATGTACCGCATTATTAAACAGTTTGCGGCCTACAAAGACGTTAAAAAAATTGTACTTACCGAAAGCGGTGCAGCCTTTAAAGATGAATTGGTGAACGGCGAGATAAATGATGTGCGCCGGGTAAAATACCTGCAGGATTACTTAAAGCAGGTGTTACGCGCAAAAAACGAGGGCGTTAATCTTGGCGGTTATTTTATTTGGAGTTTCATGGATAATTTTGAGTGGGCTGAAGGCTACCGCCCTACGCTGGGTATTGTGGGCATAGATTATAAAACCCAGCAGCGCACGGTAAAGGCCAGCGGTAAGTGGTATAGTAATTTTTTATCAGGTAAATAAGCAACATGCAGTACACCTTAATAACGGGGGCTAGTAAAGGATTAGGCAAGGCATTTGCATATGAATGCGCCGCAAGGGGAATGAACCTGCTGCTTGTGGCACGCAGTGCGCACTTGCTGGAGCCGCTTGCAGCAGACCTGCAGAAATGCAAAGTGGACGTACAGATATTAAGCTGCGACCTGCTGGACCACGTTGCTTACCGCAAAATTTTTGATTGGATTAAGGAGAAAGGCTTTAAGGTAAATATGCTGGTGAATAATGCAGGCATGGGCTTTTATGGCCAGTTTGATGAGCAACCCCTGGATAAGCACCTGCAGGTAATGCACCTTAATATGGATGCCATGGTTAAACTGGCGCATGAGTTTTTGGCTAGTACAGCAGATAAAGAGAGGCGGTATATATTAAACGTGGTTAGCATGGGCGGTTTTTTGCCGGTGCCTTATATGGCTATATACGCCGCATCAAAGGCCTTTATGCTTTCCTTTTCAAAAGCCTTGCGTTACGAACTGCGAAGCAAAAATGTGTATGTATCGGCACTTTGCCCGGGCGGGGTGGATACTGAGTTTTTCGGGCCGGCGCAAATGGATAAAATAGCGAAGAAAACCGCCAACCTTATGATGAGCGCCGAAGCGGTTGCTAAAGAAGGTATTGATGCGGTGCTTACCAACAAAATGGAAGTTGTGCCCGGTTTTACGAATAAGGTTGGCGCAATTGCCTCAAAAATGGCTCCTGATAGTTTGGTTATTTCGCAAGCCGGACGTTTGTATAAGCCTTAGCACTATTTTACTTCGCAATCGCCCTGCAGGCTTGTAATCCACTTGGCCAGTAGCGCAACGCCATCGCCATCAACCAAAGTACGGCCCATTTGCGGCATCTTTACACCTAACTCTGTTGAGGCTACACGGCATACGATAATAGATTCTCCGGGTTTGCCGGGCACAATATCTACCCGCAAGTTACACGAGCCCTTACCGGCAGATGGTGGTGATTTACAAATGCCGTAAGTTTCCATATTGCGGTTATCGTAATTAAGAAACAAACCTGAAACGTATGCGGGCCCTTTGGGGTTGTGGCAGTGTGCGCAGTTGGCATCAAGGTATGCACGGGTGCGGTCGTCAAGGCTAAAGGAGGTATCGCGCCAATTAACGTAAGAGGTGCTCGAAGAAAAATCTTCCGCCATTAACCCTAATTCTTTCCAATAGCTTAGTTGGTTCTGAGGTTTTTCAAGGTAGTCCGTTTGTACATTCAGGTTACCTGCTTTAATGCCGATAGGGGTGATGTGGTTATCATACCAATGGCAACCTTTGCATTGGTTTTTGTTGGCTATTACAAAATCGGCATGTTGCGTGTTGCCCTTATCGCTTAGCCAGTCAATACTCTTAATATCTCCAATGTCTGATTTTAAAGCATCGCTTTGTTCATCGTTCCATATATAGGTAAGCGCTTCCCAACCGCTTTGTTTGTGCAACAGCAGTTGTGTTTCTATCAGATTTCTTTCGTTAGAGCCTGCCTTAGGATTGTTGGGGTAATAGATAACGTTAATAAGGCAAGCCCCTACGGGCAGGTTTAGCAGTTGGGTGCTATCCAATGAAAGTTTTGCACCTTCAGGCAAATACATGAAACACTTGCGCAGCGAAAAATCATTAAACATGCTGTTAACCATGTTATAGGGTAATACGCCTTTGTTAGGCTGCAGCCGCTTTAGTTCACCCGTAAAAAAACCGTATTCCGATAACTTATCAAACGGTTTGGCGTTGGGGCTAAATTGTACACTCTGCGGGTATTTAGGACCACAACCTTCGGTCAAAAGCAGAGTCAGGAAAAAGGTAAACACGAAGATTCTTCTCATAACCATAAATGAGAAGGGAAAGTATTTCTCCTTAAGGCAAAGTTGCAATGATGTTAGTCAAGTTTATCACCCGGCATTTGTGTTTTACAAGCTCCGGTTTGATATTCGTATGTCCGCTTCTTATTGGTGTGAAAAATCGCGGAAAAAAGGGATTTGTGAAAACAGCTTTATATGATAGGAAGTGTGTTAAAGCACAAGAGTTTTGAAGAAACCCACGCAACCCGCTCAATTGCAATCTATTTGGGAGAATAATGCAACTACACTGTGCAGCGTAAAATACGTAAGATTGTTAGTTTGCCGACTTTGTAGTTTAAGGCAACGCCTGAGTTGTCTTATTGCGGAAAATCATTGGTATTATTCTGCGTTCTCCTCTTCTCTAATTTCACAAAGCTTTAAAACACTAATAAAACTTAAGTAACATTTATGAAATGGCGCTTGCCCGAGGTGCCTGTAAGACCCCTAATTTATTCCCTGATTTAGTTAAACAGCTTTATGACAAAACTTAAACACTTTGCGCAAACAAGGTTAGCCCTTCTGTCGGCTCTTTGTTTTTTAAGCATTACGATGCTAAATGCACAAACCACCAAAACGGTGGGTGGTACCGGCGGTGCCGATTATGCCACAATTTCGGCAGCGTTTAACGCCATTAACACCGGCGCTATTACAGGTAATATTGTGCTGAATGTAATTTCGAGCACAACAGAGCCGGCAACACCAACAGCTTTATTTGCCAGTGGTGTAAGTTCGGCCAACTATACATCGGTATTAATTAAACCTACGGCTACAGCAACCATTAGCGCCAATGGCACGCCAACAAGTGGTAAGGGCGTTATAGAATTGTGCGGTGCAGATAACGTTACCATTGATGGCTCAATAACTGTAGGCGGTACTTCGCAGGACCTCACTATCAGCACTGGGTCTACCAGCAACACCGTTATGGCTTGTGTGCGTTTAGCAGGGGGTACTACAAGCCCGGCGCTTGGCTGTAATAACATTACTATTAAAAACTGTAAGCTGGTGGGTAATGCTACCAGTACAAGTTATACAGGCGTTTGCGGTATTGCAGCAGCAAGTGCTTATTCTTCGGCTACCAGTACTGGCGCGTTTACTATTGCGGGTTCATCTGCCGACCCTGACAACGTAACTATTACCAACAACCTTATTACCAAGTGCTATTATGGTATTTATTTTAAAGCCACCAGCGGCAATACTGCCGATAACCTGGTTATTAAGGGTAACACCATAGGCAGCGCAACTGCAGGCAGTGAAGTGTTATGGAAGGGGATTGATTTGCAATATACCAGTACTGCTACTAATGCCGGTGGTATAATTGATGGTAACGATATTCAGGTAAAATCTACCGCGGGTGACCTGGCCGGTATAACCTTGACTAACTGTACCAATACTATAGTTAGGGGCAATAAAATTCACGATGTAATAAATAATAACTCTTTTGGTTACGGCTGTTATGGTATTAACCTTCTTACTACCAATAGCGGAGTGGAAATCAGCAATAACTTTATTTATAATATGTTGGCCTACCGTTGGAGTTCAACTGCTCCACCAACAATTAGCACAGGCGGGCCTGACCAGGGTATTGGTATTCTTTTAGAAGCTGCTACTAACACTAAAATATGGAGCAATACGGTTTACCTATACGGGGCCATACCCGGTACCAGCAATAGTACAACAGCCGATTTGGCCATTGCCTCATCAAGCGTTACAGGTACCGATGTGCGCAATAACGTTTTTGTAAATACCAATACTACCAGTACCAGCAGCCGTGTTGTAGCGGTTTATGCAGTAACCGGTGTAACCTTTACGCAATCTAACAACAACATTTATTGGGTTGGCTCTACAGCCGGTACGGCTCCTTATTTCCTTGGCTTTTTAGGTAGTGATAAAACAAACCTATCTGCCTGGCAAACTGCTACCACTAAAGATGCGCAGTCTTTAATGTCTGACCCTTTATTAGTGTCAACCACCAACCTGCACATTACTAACACAAGTTCGCCGGCTAAAACTGCAGGATCTAACGCAGGAGTTTATGTTGATATTGACGGGCAGACACGCGGAACAGGCACTATTGATATAGGCGCCGATGAGTTTTCGCCAACCTGCTTTTCTTTAGCGCCGGTTACTGTTTCAGGTATCGGCCAAAATACTGCCACTTTAAACTGGACTGCTGCCAACAGCGCACCATCTAACGGTTACGATATTTACTATTCTACTTCTAATACTGCCCCAACCGGAGCAACAACCCCAAACTTTAGTTCGGTTAGCGGTTTAACGCAAGGCTTAAGCGGCTTAACGCTTTCTACCATTTATTATGTTTGGATACGCTCAAATTGCGGCGGCACACAAAGCACCTGGAGCGGCCCTACCCAGTTTACTACTTTATCTAACCCATGTGTAACGCCAACAGCTAATACAGCAGGCCCGTTAACCTATGGTACAGTAACCAGCACCTCTATACCGGTAACTTCTTTCCCGGCTGCTTCGCCTGCAGCTGATGGTTACCTGGTAGTTTACAGCACCAGCAGCACACTAAGCAGCGGCCCTGTTGATGGAACCACGTACACCGGTGGCAATGCCCTTGGTGGTGGTACAGTAGTACAATCAGGCGCTTCTACCTCTTTTACTATATCCTCGTTAACAGCTAATACTTTATACTATATCTTCATTTATTCTTATAACAACAGCGGTTGCTCAGGAGGGCCTAAATATTCGGCAACAGCTTACAGCACCAGTAAATTAACCTGTGCTGCAGCGGCAACAGCGCTGGCCGGCACACCTGTAAACCCAACCTCGGCTACCATTACATGGACCAACCCTGCGGGTGCTTCGAGCTACGTGTTGGAGTACAAGGCCAATGCCAGTGGCACCTGGTTAACAGCTTCTCCTGCCCCTACAGGCAGCCCTTATACTTTATCAGGTTTAACGGGCAGTACTCTGTATGATATACGTATAACAGCCAGCAACGCAAGCTGCGGTACGTTAGCTACTACTACCAGCGCCTTTACTACGCCATGCACGGCGATAAGCGCCCCATGGAGCGAAGGCTTTGAGAGTGTTACACCGGGCTCAGGTGCGGGAACAGGAACTTACCTTCCGTCGTGTTGGTCTGAAACCGGGGATTGGACTTCTGCTACAGGAACGGTATCCACTTACCGCAAGCCACGTACCGGCAACCAGTTTATTTATACGCAATGGAGTGCAGATGACTGGTTATTTGCCCCGGCTACCACACTAACCGGCGGCGTTAGTTATGACTTTACTTACTACTACATTGCAGATAACAATGGTGGGTCAGGAGCTACTGCTTTTGCCACGGAACTAAAATATGGCACATCGCAAACGCCGGCCGGTATGACTACGGCTATTACCTCGCTGACCAACGTAGGAACAACAAGTAGTTTTGTAAAAGTTACCGGTACATTTACACCGGCTTCTACAGGAGATTATGTTGTTGGTATACATGTATTCGTAAACTCACTAACACCTAATTATATTTCTTTTGATGATATTTCCTTAGCGCCGTCGCCGGCTTGTGCTACGGTTCCAACTATTGGAAGTATTACAAGTACTTCAACCACGGCAAGTGTACCGTTTACTTGTACCAGCTGTGCCGGTACTTTTATTGCTGAATACAGCACTACATCAGGCTTTACACCCGGTACGGGCGCTACTGCAGGTGGTGGTACTGTTACCGCTGCTGTAAGTAGCTCTCCTATACCACTCGGTGGCCTTTCTCCTAATACTACTTATTATGTATACGTGCGCAATAACTGTAGCGCGGGCAACTGGAGCGGTAACAGCGCGGTAGCGAGCTTTACCACGCCTTGTGCGGCGCAAAGCGTGCCATATACCCAGAATTTTGATGGTGTAACACAACCCGCTTTACCTAGCTGTTTCTCGGTTGAGAACACCAATGCCGATGCTTACACCTGGCAAACCTGCACAAGTACCTCTTTGGGTAACAGTACTGCAGTTACACCAAACAGCGGTACTAACCAAATGGGAATACGATATAACGGATCGCTGGCTATGAACGATTGGTTCTTCCTGCCTCCGTTAACTTTAACCGGTGGAACATCTTACCGTTTAACGTTCTGGTGCCGTGGCTATACAGGCCTGACCGAGCAATTGGAAGTTAAGTATGGTACTGCGCCAACCTCGACAGCAATGACAAGCGGCACTATTGTTACCTCCTTTGGTATAACAGGTGGAAACCCTTACACCAAAATTACTGCGGACTTTGTACCATCTTCATCTAACGACTACAGTATCGGTTTTCATGGTTTATCTGCCAGCAACCTGTGGTATATTTTTGTAGATGACGTAACCGTAGATTTAACGCCGGCCTGCTTAACTGCACCAACCATTGGCACCATTACTACAACCCCTAACAGTGCCAGCGTACCATTTACCTGTACCAGTTGCACAGGTAACTTTATTGCTGAATACAGCACCACATCGGGCTTTACCCCCGGCACAGGGGCAACGGCAGGCGGCGGTACGGTAACTACACCGGTTAGCAGTTCGCCAATTACCATAAGCGGCCTTTCGCCAAATACTACCTATTATGTATATGTAAGAAACAACTGCAGCGGTAGCAGCTACAGCGCTAATAGCCCAGTTGCCAGCTTTACTACGCCATGTAATGCACTTAACATACCATACTCTCAAAACTTTGATGGGGTAACTCAACCCGCGCTGCCAAGCTGCTTTGGTGTAGAAAATACCAATACCGATGCCTACACCTGGCAAACCTGCACAAGCACCTCTTTGGGTAACAGCACTGCAGTTACACCTAACAGCGGTACCAACCAAATGGGTATACGTTATAATCCTACAGCAGCTATGAACGATTGGTTCTTCCTGCCGCAGTTAAACTTAACCGGTGGTACTTCCTACCGCCTGACTTTCTGGTGCAGGGGCTATACCGGTTTAACAGAGCAATTGGAAGTTAAGTATGGCACGGCGCCATCTTCAGCTTCAATGACAAGCGGAACCATTGTCACTTCTTTTGGTATAACAGGCGGTAACCCTTACACAAAAATCACTGCCGACTTTACACCATCAGCTACCAATGCTTATTCAATAGGTTTCCATGGTTTATCAGCCAGCAACCTTTGGTATATTTTTGTAGATGATGTAAGTGTTGATTTAAGCCCTGTGTGCGCCACAACGCCAACTATAGGTACGGTAACTACTGCGCCTAACAGTGCTACACTGCCATTTACCTGCACAAGCTGCACAGGCACATTCATTGCTGAATACAGCACTACCTCAGGATTTACGCCCGGAACGGGAGCAACCGCAGGCGCCGGTACTGTAACCGCACCGGTGAGCAGTTCGCCAATAACAATAAGCGGTCTTACCCCTAACACTACTTATTATGCATACATACGTAACAACTGCAGCGGTACTGATTATAGCAGCAACTCAACTGTTGTAAGCTTTACCACGCCTTTAGATTGTTCAACAGCAACGCCGCTTGCTTGTGGCGTGGCCGGTAGCTATAGCGTGGCGGGCGCAACCGGTGCAACGGCTTACAACTTTTCGGGTACCAGCCCTAACAACAGTTGTGGCAACGCTACACCGGGCCCTGAGCAATTCTTCAGCTTTACACCAAGTGTAACCGGCTCTTATAAATTTGACGGTGTTAAAACCGGCACTGCTAACGTTAGCACCTTGTATAAGGATGCCAGCTTAGGTTGCGGCCCAACCGGCTGGACTTGCCTTGGTATAATAAACAACGGCGGTTTCAGTAACACAATTACACTTACTGCCGGTACTACTTATTTAATTATTGTAGATAACCAGTCTTCTGTTAACAGCGCCACAGGTACTATAACAGTTACCTGCCCATGCAGCGGCACACCTAATACCGGCACCATTACACAAACCAGTCCGCAATATTTCTGTGGTGCTGCATCAACCGTAACTTTAAATGCCACAGGCTTAAGTACTACACCTGGTGTAACTTACCAGTGGGAGGAGAGCGATGACAACGGCGTTAGCGATGCATGGGCCAATGCAGTAGGCGGTAGTGGTGCAACAACGGCCAACTATACTTCACCTGCTATTACGCACACCATTTACTACCGTTTAAAATCAAGTTGTAGCACTTCCGGTCTTTCAGCTACTACTGCTCCGTTCCAGGCAATTCAAAATGCTTTCCCGTCGGTTACAATTAACCCTTCAACTTCAAGCATATGTTCAGGAACCGGCAGTTCAGTAACACTAGCTGTTACGCCTGCCAGTGGAGCTACCTATGCCTGGAGTAACTCATTGGGCTCAACACAATCAGTTTCAGTTAGCCCATCATCCACCACTACTTATACTGTTTCGGCTACTGTAACAGCAACTACTTGCTCGGCAACAGGCTCGGCAACAGTAACGGTTAACCCTGCTCCGCCTGTAACTACCGGTGCAAGTGTTTGCCCGGGTGGAAGCGCTACTATTTCTACGTCTTCTACCTGTCCCGGTTTTATCAACTCGGGTCTTACTATCTCCGGAGCATGGAATGGCGCAACAGATCCTACTGCCAACCGCCCGGCAACGTCAATATCGAATACTACAACGTGCGCCTTTAGCGGCACCGTTTATAACCGCAACTACGTTGCGCAGCAGTTCCAGGTAAGCGTAACAGGTAGTTATACTCTTGAAATGACAGATAACACGTCTTTTGACGGTATGGCATATATTACCACCGGTGCTTTTGTGCCCGGTAACTGTGCTGGTGGCGGTACCTGGGTGATAGGTGATGATGATGGCGGAACTGCAGGTAATGAGCCATTGATGACAGTTACTTTAAATGCCGGTACTACCTATACGCTTGTTTCTACAACTTACGCTCTTTCTTCGGGAACTTATACAGGTGCATTTACCTGGACAGTAACACCACCAAGCGGCGGCCAAATTATGTTGCCTGGTACTGTAACTATGAATTGGTATGATGCACCGGTTGGAGGCACTGTAGTAGGTACAGGTTCATCTATTAACCCGGTTAGCTTAAGTTTGGTTAACCCTGCTATAACGGGCACCACTACCTTCTATGCAGCTTGTTCTTCAAACAGCACCTGCCGCACTGCAACCAACTTTGTGGTTTACAACCCACCTGTTTTAGCGCCAACAGCAACACCGGCTACTATATGTAATGGTGCAGCTTCTACTATTTCAGCGGGCGCAACTGCAGGCAGCAATCCTATTACTACTTATACCTGGGGCAGTGGTTTAGTTGGTAACGTTGCCGGCGGCACGGTATCTCCAACATTGCCTTCTTCATACTCAGTAACTGTAACTGATAATAAGAGTTGTACTTCAACAGGTACTGTTTCAGTTAACGTAATTACCTGCGGCGCTAACACCTGGTTAGGCGGCACCAGCGATTGGCATACTGCCGGCAACTGGAGCAACGGTTTTGTGCCTACCTTATGTTCGCATGATGTTATTATACCTGTTACGCCTAACAACCCTGTTTTAAGCAGCGCGGTTAACGTAGGCAGCGTTCAGTTACAAAACGGAACAACACTTACCCTTAATGCAAATCTGAATGTGTGCGGTAACTTCAGCGGCGGAGCAAGCACTGTTGCCCAGGTTAACGGCACAGGCCGTTTAATATTAAGCGGCAGCAGCGCACAGCAACTAAGCGGCAAACTGGAAGTAAATACACTTCGCCTTGTTAACGCTGCAGGCGCATCTTTACAGGCAGGCGCATCAGTTGATGTGTTTAACGCAGTAGAATTGCAAACAGGTGTATTAAGTACCGGTAGCGCAACCCTGCGTTTCCGCAGTACTTCAGCGTCTCAAATTGCTATACTGGATAACTTTAGCCCGGGCTTTAGTGGCAGCTTAAACGGTAACGCTACAGCACAGCGCTTTGTGCCGGTGGGTGGAACCAACCAGCACTACTTTGGTACCCCGGTAACCAATGCCACTTTTGGCCAGTTGGGCGCAACCGGTGTTGCCGGTTATGTGTTGCCAACCTGGAACTGCGACCAGACACAAACTGCTATTAACAGCCCTTATGGCACGGTATTCCAGTGGCATGATGACAAGCCGTTGAATGCACAATGTTTGTATAACGGATGGGAAGTAAAAGTTAGTGGTACAACGCAAGCAGGCCGTGGTTACTCTACATTCCTTCCTAATGGCGTATTCAGCATTACCGGTAATATTAACCAGGGCGCAAGCTACTCCGTAAACGGCATGAATAATATCGGTTGGAACAGCAACACCCTGCAAACCACAGGCTTTGTTCCCGCAGCATACGAATCGGGCTGGCACATTGTAGCCAACCCATACCTGGCGCCACTTACCTTAAATGGCCACGCACCTGACTTTGATGCAGCAGCTATATGGGTAACCAGCGGACCGTTCAGCGGTTCATACCAGCCTATTCCAATTACAGGTGGCAGCATTGCTCCGTTCCAGGGCTTTATTGTTCACCGCTCATCTTCAAGCAGCGTAAACTTTACCTTTAACAAGAGTGAGTGTACTACAAACGCCGGCCAAACTTTCTACAAGCAGGCCAGCCAATATGCCATGAACATACAGGTTAGCGGTAATGGCTTTAACGATATTACCTATGTAGAGTTTAATATCGATGCTACCAATACTTACGACCTTGGTTACGACAACCGCAAGCCGTTAAGCGTATTGGGACAGCCTACCATCTTTACATTTAATACCAACAATGCCGAGCGTTTATCTATTAACGTTAACCGCACAATAGATGAAACACCAAATGTGCCTATGAACTTTATACCGGGCGCTAACGGAACGTTTACATTTACTGCAAGCGGCATTAACAGCTTTGACCCTACCAGCTATGTGTTTCTGGAAGATAAGTTAACAGGACAGTGGATTGATTTAAGACAGAATCCGACATATACTTTCCAAAGCACTACTGCCGATGCTCATGAACGTTTTGTGCTGCACTTTACACCGGCTGCTGCCTTTAGCACTACCGATGCAAGCTGTGCCACAATGGGCCAGATTACTATTGAACAGCCCGGTTCTGCTAACTGGAACTACACCGTAAACAATCAGAACAATGCGGTAATTGCCAGCGGAACATTGAGCCAGAATAACAGCGTGGCTGTAAGTGCAACATCCGGTGTTTACCAGGTTACTTTAGTAGATAACAGCGGTTATACAGTAGTTAAGAACGTGCAGATTAATGGCGTGCAAACCATTGCAGCCGGTATGACTGCTGATAAAACAACTGCTGAAACTACTGAGGACATAACCTTTACTTCTACCACAGCTAATGCAACTACCACAGAGTGGAACTTTGGCGATGGCACTATTGCTACTACTGCTACTGCAACCCACCAGTACCAAAACGAGGGTGTTTACACTGTAACGCTTACTGTTACCAATGCCGATGGCTGCTCATCAACTGTTCAGCAGCAGGTAACTATAACAAGTAAGTCTGCTACCGGTATTGCTAATTTAGATAAAGAAGCTATCCGCATGTGGAGCAACGAAAGCAACATCTTCATTGACTTCAGCAAAGTGAAGCAGGTAAAAGCACAGATAGATGTTTACAACATACTTGGCCAAAAGCTGATGGAAGATACCTGGACTAAAGCCGGTATTTACACCAAAACACTTAGCCAGGTTGATGCAGCTTACATATTGGTGCATGTAAACAACAACGGAAAGATTACTACACAGAAGTTATTTATAACAGGCGCTAAGTAGCCTTAACGATTGTATTCAATTTTAGCGGCCCCGTAATAACGGGGCCGCCTTTTTTTTTGTGCCTGCTATTTCTCCAACTCCATTTTTAGCCACTCTATGTAATCGCTGTATAAGAAGAATGAAGAGTTAAAGGGGTCCTTCTTTAAAACACGAAAGGTGTCATAAAGCCTACGCATATTGTGCCTCATTTTTTCTATAGTGCCGCTGCTTTTTACAAAGCTAAGCATAGCCTTTTCAGGGGCATACAGCTTTTCTGTTTTGCGTAAACGCTTGTATAGGGAGTCGGCTGTGCTTATAACCAGGCTATGGTTTTGCTGCTTATAATGGCACATTAGCGAAAGAAACTTGTAATCAATAAACACATTGGGGCTCATTGTTTTTTCCTGGGCCTGTATCATTAAAAGGCAATCAAGCGCTTTATCGGGGTTTCGATCCAAAAAGTAAAGGCGCGCCCCCATCCAGGGAACGGCATAGTTGACCAGTGAGCCGGTCCATGTATCTTTTACTTCAGGCTTAATAATTTGCTCGAAGTAAGCAGTGCCTTTTTTGTATTGCTTTCTTTTAAGGTAATAGCTTAACTCGGCCATTATAATTTTTGCTTCGCGTTGCTGCCATATAACGGGGTGTTGATTGCTCTTTTTTATTGCCCGCATCCTTTTAGTTGCCCATTGTAACTCATTATAGTTTATCTCGGGCAGGGTAATCATTAACGTAAGCAAAGTGTTTAAAAGGTTTGCTTCACGGTTTTCAAAACTCTTTTCCTTAAAGTTGGTTTGTATAAACTTGACGGCATCAACAGCTATTTGATATGCTTCGGGCTTGTATAGCGCGGCAGCCAGTGATATCTTCATTAGCAGGTATGGCACTATTGAACTCCGCTCTATTTTATCAAGCGGGTGATTTAGTAGTGGGTGTTCCCATAATTCTTCAAAAGGCTTTAGCTGGGCTTTGGTGCGTGGCTGGCCTACTTCCTTAGCGGCTTTGTGAAAGCGGTATTGCAGTTGTAGTATCTCCACATTTTGCAATTGGTTTTTTATTGCCGTTAAGCGCTTTTCGAAAAAGCGTGAACGGAAACTATAGTCCGCATTAATACCGGGGTGCTGTATTGTTACAAACTCCTGCAGTTCGTAGGCGCGTAACAACTGCGAATGCGAACCGGCGCTTTCCAATTCGGGTATAAGCTTTTGTAATTGCTTATGTCCGCTATCCAATAGCTTCTTATTAATGAGAAATTCGATGAACTTTAGCTGATTTGAGTAGCCTAAAATTTGACCGGGTAGATAGCTTATCACAGCCTTGCAAATGAAATCGTATACATAGCTGTTGGCCTCTGAAAGGTTCATGCCGTTTATTCCCCTGGCAAGTTTCAGTTTTAGTTTTGCCTCGTTGTATTCTTTCTGCTTGTTAATAGCTTCGAAAACGTACCCGTATCGCTCGCGCCCCTTGCCACCAAGCGCATTTATCAGGAGGCTTACGTGTTTCTTTTCGTTTTTATCCAGCGAGTGAACCAGTTCGTACAGTTCTTTTTGAGTGGCCATGCCAGCAAGATAGCTAAAAAATAAGTTTTGACTAACCTAATTTGAAGTCAATTTAGTTTTTTAATAGCCTCTGCTTACACCCTCCTTTGTGCCATTAATAACGATAAACCCTCTTTTATGCAGAAACATCTACTCCTGTTGCTTGCAATGTGTTCTTATCTTTTTTCGGGGGCTGTAACCGGCCCCGCTTATAACTGGGCGGGGGCAGTAAGTGGAAGTGGTACCGATATGGTTAAGGCTGTAAAAACTGATGGAGCGGGTAACGTGTATGTGGCAGGTTATTACGCCGGCAGTAATGTAGACTTTGATTTTAGTAGTGGAAGCACTGTTTTGTCCTCCGTAAATTCAGGGCTAGACATATTTATTGCCAAATACTCTTCTTCCGGGCAGTTACAGTGGGCAAAAAGTATCGGAGGGCCAGGTGCCGAAGAGGCTTATGACCTTGCGCTTGACCAATCCGGTAATATCTGGATTACCGGTTACTTTACTGATACAGCTGATTTTAACCCCTCGGCGGCAACCAACAAATTAGCTGCAGTGGGTTACAATGATATTTTTCTGGCCAAGTATGATGCCTCCGGAAACTACCTGTGGGCCGGTGCCATGGGTGGACCCGATGATGACTTTGCCTCAGCCATTTGTGTTAACCCCGCTAATGGTAATATCTGTATAACAGGCCGTTTCTTTTCCATTGCTGACTTTAATCCGGCTGCAGCTGTAAAGAATGATACCTCGGCAGGGGCGCACGATATATTTATTGCGCAATACACTACGGCAGGCGTTTTTGTTAACGAAAGAAGAGTGGGTGGAACAGGTGAGGATTTTGGAATTGACCTGGCTATAGACGCTACGGGCAACTTTTTGGTTAGCGGCCGTTATGCGGGCACGGTTAATTTTAATCCCGGCGGCACGGCAAGCAATATGACCTCCAATGGTGCCGGTGATGCTTTCCTTGCAAAGTATAACCCTTCTTTAAATCTAAGTTGGAGCGTAAGCATTGGTGGACCAAACGCCATTGATTTTGCTTTGGGTGTGGCAGTTGATGCAGCGGGAAGCGCTTATGTGTGCGGCTATATAAACGGAAGCACAGATTTTGACCCAACAGCCGGTACGGCTATAGTTTCGGCACCTGCAACAAGCTACGTAAGTGGCTATGTTGCCAAGTATTCATCAACAGGTGCTTACCAATGGGTGAATGCTTACTGGGGTACAAATAACACAACGGCCTTTACCGTTGCATTAGATGCAAACGCAAATGTATATGTAACCGGCTATTCAGAAGGTGCCTTTGATGCCAACCCCGGGCCCGATACTTTAAAGGTGAATACATCCGGCCACGACCCTTACCTTTTGAAATACTCAACAGCGGGACTGCCCATTTGGGGTTATCCTTTGGTTAACGGGGGCAACAGCCTTGGCAACGGACTTTGCATCGATAACAATTCAGCTATTTACTTAACGGGCTATTTTAATATTAATATAGATGTTGACATAAGCCCGGTTAACAGAAAGCTGGAAACAACTACTAACTCACAGGAAGGCTTTATCGTAAAGTTTGCTGAGTGCAACTTTCCGCCGGCGCCAACAGTGTCCGCTTCTCCTTCAGACTCGGTTTGTTTTGGATTTCCTGTAAACCTTTCTGCTTCTGGTAACGGGGTAGTAAGCTGGTACGACAGTCCGACTGCGGGCACCTGCCTTGCAAGTGGAACGTATAATTTGCCAAATGTTCAATCTCCTTTTGTGGTTTGGGCGCAGGATAGCACTTGCGGCGCAGGACCCAGAGTTGCAAAGACGGTTTATGTAAAGCCATTGCCCAATGTAACTGCTGTTGCAACTTCAGGCGATGTATGCGCAGGCACCGATATAACGTTATATGCAGGTGGTGCAATTAGCTATGTATGGAATACAGGTGACGTAAACTCGGGCGCTACGGTGCCCACAACTACTGCAGGGCCGCTTAGTTTTGTTGTTACCGGCACTGCAGCAAATGGATGCGTGGATACGGCAACCGTTAATGTGATGGTAAATGCCTACCCTAATCCTGAACTGGACGCAACTGATGTTTGCGCAGGTGACAGCACCATCATCAGCGATCAGAATTTTAATGGCGATAACTACACGTGGTCAACCGGTGCGGTTACCTCAACAATAAACGTTGCCCCTTTGCAAACTACGCAGTATTATGTAACAGTAGAAAGTGCAGGAGGGTGCCAGTCTTTTGATACTATAAGTATAATTGTAAATACAGTTAATACTTCGGTTACGCAAAGCGGCGATACACTTACCTGCGCGCAAACGAACGGAACCTACCAGTGGATTGATTGCGCAAGCGGTAATGCCGTTAACGGAGAAACAATGCCTGCTTTTACGGCAATGAACTTTGGTAACTATGCTGTAGTGGTAACCAGCAATGCGGGTTGCACTGATACTTCAAGCTGCTATACTGCGGGTAGTGTAGGTATTGCAGAAGCGGATGCCGCTATGGTTTACATAGGGCCGAATCCATTTTTAGATATCGTGACTATTGAACTGGAAACAAAGCTCACCGGTAATGAGGGCACCATGGAGATGTTTGCGGTTGACGGCAGCCTTGTTATGGCAGTGCCGCTGACACAATCTATTACCATACTTGATGTGCATGGCCTTGGCAGCGGAACTTACTTTATACGTATTGCAAACGGCAGCAGCCCAGTTAACGCTAAACTGGTTAAGCTGTAAAAATCAGGGGAGCGTTATGTGCGAGTTCGGGGGCTGTTTCATGCTTATTCGGCCCCCCGCTCCCTTCCTTTTATGTTTCAAAAAATAATTAATATGATTAGAACTTCTCTTTTTCTTGTTGTGGCCATGCTGTTGGCTACTGTTGATGCTTTTGGCCTTAATACGTGGCTGGGCAATACCAGCGATTGGGGTACACCCTCAAACTGGAGCAATGGTGTGGTGCCTAACGGCTGCACTGCTGATGTATTGATACCTTATACAGGTAATGATCCCGTGGTAATCTCATCCGTTAACGTTCATGATATTGAGATACAGGATAATACACTGATTTTGCTAATTGGCAATATGGATGTGTGTGGCGATGTTACCGGTGGAACAAGTTCAAACGCCCTGGTGTTGGGTAGCGGCTCTTTTGTTCTTTCCGGTAGCAGCAGCCAAAACATTTCAGGCATGATTGAGATCAGTGTACTGCGTGTAAACAACACGGCAGGCGCTGTTATGCAGCCGGGCGCAGCGGTAAATATCTATTCTGAATTGCAGTTACAGGCCGGCAACTTTAATACCACCGGGGGAGTGCTGACATTCAAAAGCACTTATGCTGCCCAGGCTGCAGTTATCGATAACTTTAGCCCCGGCTATACCGGTACAATTACTGGGCAGGTAACTGCTGAGCGTTACTACGATGCAGCGGCATCAGGCGCGTATTATCAGCACTTTTTAGGCTCGCCGGTAGGTAATGTGCCTTTTAGCCAACTGGGGGCATCCGGTACGCCCGGCTATGTAGTGCCCGTAGCAACTTGCGATGAAACGCAGGTTGCAGTAGGTTCGCCTTTCGGTACCGTATTCAGTTACGATGAAACACAGGGTGCAGTTTGTTCAACTGCCGGTTGGAAAGTTGAAATGGCAGGCAATACTCAAAATGCACAGGGGTATTCTATTTACAAAACAGGCTCAGGAGTTATAGCCCTTACCGGGCAGCCTAACCTAGCGGGCTCATATACGCTAAACAACTTAGATAACAGTAACTGGCTTAATGTAACGCTTCAGGGCCACCCTGTAGCCTCCGGTTGGCACCTGTTAGCTAACCCATACCTTGCCGAACTGGACATCAGTGGGGCGGTAAGTGGATTTGATGTACTAAAAATGGTGTGGAATACCAACGGGCCTTTTGCGGGCAGTTACCAACCTGCAACTGTAGTAGCGCCTTTCCAGGGCTTTATGGTGCACCGCAGTGCGCCGGGTGCCGCTTCGTATGTAATAAACGCAACGCAAAGGGTAAAGGGCAACAACCCTAATTATCAGAAGCAGAGTAATGAGCAGTTAGTTGTTACCGCGGCAAATGATGCAACAGGATTGTTGGATGTAACCACTGTTGCTTTTAATGTAAACGCTACTACAGATTATGACAATGATTTGGATGGATTGAAAATGGCGGGGGCTCTAAATCGGCATACCTTATTCAGCTATACTTCCGATACGGCCCAATGGTATTGCCTTAATACCTTGCCACTGCCCATGCAACCCACACGTGTACCTGTAGGTTTTGAGCCCGGCATTAATGGCAATTATACGTTAAGCTTTAACGGCCTTACTTCTTTTGATCCTACTTCTTATATCATGTTGGAGGATACCAAATTGCATGTAATGCATAACGTAAGACAAGGCGATTATAGTTTCAGCAGCTCTGCCACTGATAGCCGTTACAGATTTGTATTGCATTTTACTGCTGCGGTAGAAGTGAGCACTTTAAACGCCGGCTGCGAAACTTACGGAGCTATTGAACTGGCACAGGAAGGCACTGCCGCCTGGATTGTTAGTGTAAACGATATACAAGGAAATAACATCGGTAATGGTGCACTTAGTGCTGTGAGCCCATTTCACCTAAGTGTACCTGCCGGTGTTTACCAAGTAACACTTGTTGATAGCAGCGGTTACACCGTGGTTAAGAATGTGCAGGTTAACGGTGTTCAGGCAATTGCCGCTTCAATTACAGCGGATAAAATAACTGCTGAAACAGGAGAGGATATCAACTTTAACGCTGCTGCAGGTGGTGGTGTAACAATTGAATGGAACTTTGGAGATGGCACTATTGCTACTACAGCTACTGCAACCCACCAGTACCAAAGCGAAGGTGTTTACAATGTAACACTTACTGTTACCAATGCTGATGGTTGTTCATCAACTGTTCAGCAGCAGGTAACTATAATAGCTAAGTCAGCAACTGTTATTTCTGATTTGGATAAGGAAGCTATTCGTATATGGAGCAATGCAAGCGACATGTTTATCGATTTCAGCCAACTGAAGCAGGTTAAGGCACAGATTGATGTATACAACCTGCTTGGCCAAAAACTGTTAGAAGATACCTGGACTAAGTCGGGTGTTTACACCAAAACGTTTAGCAACTTAGATGCAGCCTACATACTGGTGCATATAAACAACAACGGAAAGATTACTGCAAAGCAGTTAAGTATCGCCGGCGCGCAATAGCCTTATAGCGCTGATTTTAGGATGGCCCCGTGTTTAGCGGGGCCTTTTTTATAAATAATAGTCCCGCTCTCAGCGCGAAAGCGGGACCGAACAAAACTCAATTCAAAAAGAGAATAGTTTAATGCTTATTGTTTGCTGAATTGTTTAACGGCGCTTTTACCGCTTGCTGTTTTTGTTTTAAGGGTGTAGAGCCCGTTGGCCAGGGGGGCCACGTTTACTTTGGTTATTTGCCCTCTTACAAATAATACCTGTTGGCCGGTTATGTTATACACTTCAACAGTTTCAATTTCCTCATCGCAGCTTAGTATTAAAAGTTCGGTAGCCGGATTAGGGTAAACCAGTAGCTTGCTTTGCTCTACATCGCTAACTCCTATAACAGTTACGTTCAGGTTATCGCTGTATTTCATACAGTTTCCGTTAGTGGTGCTAACGGTGTAATTACCGCTCTGTGTTGCAACATAAGTGCTGTCGTTGGCATTAGGTATGGGCGTTCCGTTCAAATGCCAGGCAAAAGATGCGCCCGGTGTAAATTGTGTAGCGGTTAACACATTGCCGGTTTGCACAATTACCGATGCAGCGTTGCCGGTAACATTCACGGCCACAGTTTCTGATGTGTCGCTGCCCGCTCCGCAACCTGAAGTGGCGATGTAGTAGTAGTTGCCGCTTTCAGCAGTAGTAACAAGAGGTGTGTAAATGCTTGCGAAAATGGCGCCGCTCATGGCTACACCATCCTTATACCATTGCTGTGTGTAGTTGGTTGTGCCCGTCACATTTACAGGGCCAAGTTGCAGTGTTTCTCCTTCGCATAAAGGTACGTTAGCGGGTAGTTGAGTACTTATAACAGGGGCGTTGCAAGGTGTTGGTGGCGGCGTAACAAAGTTTACGAGGCCCGTGCAGTGGTTGGTATCTTCAAACAGTATCTCGTAAGTTTCAGGGCATAAACCACCGGGTATGTACGGCGATGAGGTAACCTGTGTGGTTGAGCCACCACTTGACCATGTAAAAGTTGCGGTCATCGGAAATGCACCACTAAGCGTAATATGTGCATTCCAATCGCAGCCGCCCGTGCCGTAAACTGAATCCAGTTGTGCAGTAAAGTTGGCGCATAACGTTGGGTTAGAACCCTTGCCCAGTATTTTGATAACGAAGCCTGCATAAACACCAGGTATCGGGTGTCCATTCAAATCGGGGCAAAAACCGGAAATCAAAATGTCGTTACCCAACATTTCCATATCAGTAAAATAAATTTGCTGCGTGCCCAGCAAAAAGGCCGCCGCTACAGGTGTATAGTTGAAGCTGTTTCCCAAACCATCAGGGTTAAAGGCATTGTCCAAAAGGCCGGCTGATGTTATAGCATACAGGTTATTGCCTGTAAAGGCATAAATTTCTCCACTTGCTGCATGGCGGGTAAGTTGAATAACGCCGCTTAGGTTTGCTGCAAGTGGTGTGGTAGTTCCGTTGTTAATGTTTAGCAAAACAAGGTTATCGCCTCCTAAAAGCATTTGCGTATTGCTTATGGCAATCATGGCATCGTACTTTACATTGCCAAGGTTGTATGAGGCTGTAGCCACACCATTGTTAATGATGTATACGGCACTGCTGCCCATTACATTGTAAACCAGCAATGCGCAGGTGTTACTGCCCGGTACCGTACGAAGTGCTTTAGGGCGCCATGTGCCAATACCACTTGCTATTTTGGGAAAGGTAATTACCGTAGTGTTAGGAGCTTGTGCAAATTGCGTAATGTATAAGCTATCACCGGGGTAATTGATCACTGCTGTTACAATATCGCCACCTACCAATGCATCAGAGCAATTAGGATTGCTTTGTCCAACAGGATAGTTTGGCCCATACAGCGCTTCTGTTATAAACGAATCGGGTTGTGTTGTTTGATGAAACATAGGATTGGTAGTGCCATCAAAATTATAAGCCATATTTTGGTAGTGGCTGCCACTTGAGCTTTGCCCGCCCAGGAAAAACTTATTGCCTTTTATAGCGCCTGTATAGCAACCCGCAGCCTGGTAAGCAATTCCGGTTTTGCTCATCAGCAGGCTACCGTTAGCGTTAAATTTGTTTGCCAGGTAGCTGCCATTGGTAACGCCGCCAATCCAGAATTGGTTGTTGGCACCGGCTAAAATTTCCATGTATTGAATGTATGCGCCCCCGGTTAATGTATCAATATAAAAACCGTTTTGCCCAAAAGCCATATCGTAGCGGTTTTGAGGTGCGGGGCCCCCTGCATACAAACGTCCGGCACAAAAGGCCAGCATAAGTGTAAAAAGAGTAATTGTCTTTTTCATTATAGTTGATTTTTGATCATTGAATATTGTTCGCCGCAAACATCCTGAAAACCCGGGGCGCCTGCCGGGGGCACTTCATAAACGGTAGGTATGGCTATATGAATGGTAAATAAATGTGTGTAAACTTGAGGGTGAGTTTTTACGGACGATCCATTGCTGAGCTGTTGAAACAGCTTGAAACCGAAACAGGCGCTAAAAAGGCTGATACCTACCTGTATCTGGCTGTGGAGCATAAGCCCTCTGATCCACAAATGGCGTTGATGTATGCCAATAAAGCGCTTGAAATTTGCCGCGAGGGGAGTTTTAAGGAGGCAGAAATTGATTACTGGACGGTACGGGCTATATTAGAGGAAGGCGTCTCGGCATCGGAAAGGGCCATTGAACACCTTGAAAAAGCAGTGGCTTTGGCCGTTGAAATTAAGGATGAACAGGGGCGCTTAACGGCTCTGCAAAAAATAGGACTACATAAATTACGGCAGCACAAGGCAGATGAAGCCGGCGAAATTTTACTACGCTGTGTGGAGGATTACAAAGCACTGCCTGATTCTTTAATGAAGGCGGAGTGCTACCACCAGGCGGCTCAGTACCTGCTAAATGAAGACCTTAACCGCGCTGCGCAAATGGCACTGGGTGGCCTTACAATTGCAAAAGCGTGCGGCCGACCGCTTGATACTGTACATCACTTAAAGATGCTTCTGACAATAGCTGATAAAAGCGGAGATGTTGACAAGGCTATTGAATATGGATGCGAAGTGCTACGCATTAAGGACGAAGGAAACGATCAAACAGCTTTGCTGGGCGTAGCGCGGCAGCTAGGGTACTTATATCATAAGAAGGGGGAAAGGGAACTGGCCCGAAAGTTTTTTCTGCGCGAGATTGAGCTACATCATGCAGCAGTAAATGCCCATCGCACCCGGCAGTTACAACTTAGTGATGCGGAAACCTATTACCACGCAGGCAGGGTGGAGGAGGCCATCAGCTTTGCTAAGCAGGCCTTGGCGGAAGCAGTAAGTGAAAGCAACAGCCGCAAATTGGGCAGTGCACAATTTCAAATGGGCCGTATCTATTTCTTATCGGAGAACTATGCTGCTTCTGCAGATTTTCTAAAACAATCAATTGCCACTAAAGGCGATGCTATACCGGCAAATGACCATATTACCACCCTGGTTATGCTGGCCCAATGCCAAGAGCAACTCAGGCAGTATGAGGAGGCCTATAAGGCACTGCGGTTAAAGACCGAATTGGAAGCGGAATTGATAAATGCTGAACGCGTGAAGCAGGTGGCCCTTTTAAATAAACGCTACGAAACGGAAAAACGGGAAGCTGAGTTGCGCGAGTTGAAAATAAAACAACAGCAAACAGCGCTTGAACAACGCGAAAGCGAGCTAAAGGCCATTAAGGCGCAAATGAATCCTCACTTTATTTTTAATGCGCTTAACAGTATTCAGGAAATGTTTTTTGTGGGCGATAAGCGCCTGGCTAATGAACACCTTGGGAAATTCAGCCAGTTAACTCGTGAGATTTTAAAGGCCAGCGGCAAACAGTTTATTTCTTTGGCTGATGAAATAGAAATGCTTACCAAATACCTGCAGTTAGAGGGCCTGCGTTTTGAAACTGATTTTTCGTTTAGCATTACTGTTAATGACGAGGAAATAGCAGATGATATTCGTTTACCGCCTATGCTTATACAGCCTTATGTAGAGAACGCCATCCGCCACGGGTTGTTGCACCGTAAGGGTGAAAAGAAGCTGACGGTAGCCTTTAATTTTGATGCGGAGAAAGAGATGTTGAATTGCGTGGTGGAGGACAACGGGGTTGGTAGGCTGGCCTCAGCTGAGATAAACAAAAGCCGCAGCAAGCTGAACGAATCGTTTTCTACCTCAGCTAATGCCCGCCGCCTTGATTTACTAAACCAAAATCGCGATAAACACATAGGAGTGTTTTACGAAGATTTGCCACAGGGCACCAGAGTTTCTATATTAATACCCGTAAGTTATGATTAAGGCAATACTAATTGATGATGAAGCCAAGGCGCGCAGAATAATTGAGGCCTTGTTACGCGAATATTGCCCCGAGGTGGAGGTGGTTGCCACGGCAGAAGACGTGCCCACCGGCGTTATAGCCATAAACCAGCACAGGCCCGATGTACTTTTTCTGGATGTTGAAATGCCGGGCTATACGGGTTTTCAGCTACTCGACTTTTTTAAGGAAACAGACTTTGAAATAGTTTTTACAACTGCCCACAGCGACTATGCCTTGCAGGCATTCCGCGTTAGCGCTATTGATTTTTTGTTGAAGCCCATTCAAATCTCGGAATTGATTGCTGCCGTAGAAAAAGTGAAAGCAAAACGCGGGCAAAACAAGGAGCGCCTCTCTGTGTTGCGCGAAAACTTTGAAGGCAACACTATTAAAAAGCTGGCCTTACCGGTTGCGGAGGGACTGCTTTTTGTAAACGTAGAGGATATTTCGCACCTGGAAGCTGACGGCCCCTATACTCACTTCCATTTCAGCGATGGGCGAAAAATACTGGTGAGCAAAAAGATAAAGGAGTTTGAAGATGCCCTTTCGCAGCAGAATAACTTTTTTCGCACGCACCGCTCTTACATTATTAACCTTAAGAAGATGAAGCAGTATGTAAAGCAGGAGGGTGGCTATGTTCTATTGGAAAATGAAATTCAGATACCCTTGGCGCGCGAACGCAAGACTGAGTTTTTAGCCGTAATAGAAAAAATAAGCCTGTAACCCCATGAAAGAGAAGGAAGGGGTGGAAACAGTTTGCCCGAAAAGCCGGCAGGAGTGGAGGAAATGGCTTATGCGCAACCACCGCGTTAAGCAATCGGTTTGGTTGATAGCTTATAAAAAGAAATCTAATGTGCCATCAATTGTATGGAGTGATGCTGTGGATGAAGCCTTGTGCTTTGGGTGGATAGACAGCGTGCGCAAACCGGTGGACCACGAAAAGTTTGTTCAACTCTTCAGCAAGCGTAAGGCCAACAGTGGCTGGTCGAAGATTAATAAGCAGAAGGTGCAGCGGCTAATGGCCGAGGGCTTGATGACCGAAGCAGGTTTGGAGGTTATTGAACGTGCAAAGCAGAATGGCAGCTGGACCATTTTAGATAAGGTAGAAGAATTGGAAATTCCCAAAGACCTTAGTAAAGAGTTTAACAGAAGGCCCGGTTCAAGACAATATTTTTTAAGCTTAAGTAAATCCTCGCGCAAAGCCATATTGCAATGGCTTGTGCTGGCAAAACGTGCAGAAACACGGCAGAAGCGATTGACTGAAATTGCGTACCTGGCATCACAGCAATTAAAGCCTAGGCAGTTCAGGTAGTTCAGATGTAGGCATTACACTTTTAGCCAGGTGCGGAACCCCCTTGCTGCGTAGTAAGATTCAGCCCCGTTATGATAAACAAAGACCGTATCAAAACGGCGGTCGCCAAATATGGCACCTCCTAATTTGCGAATGGGTTCAGGTGTTTTTAGCCAGCTTGATGTTTTTAAATCGAACTTGCCCAGTTGTTGTAGTTCACGATATTGTTCTTCATCTAAAAGTTCAACACCCATTTCATCCGCCATATCCATAGCGCTGTTTTTAGGCTTATGTTCCTTTCGGGCGTTTAAAGCCTGGCGGTCGTAACAAAAGCTTCTGCGCTCCTTAGGGCTTTCAACTGCACAGTCGTAAAATGTAAATTCGCCACTCTTTTTGTCGAATGCTACTACATCCGGCTCTCCGCCACTTTCTTCCATTTCATTTAGCGACCATAGCTTTGCGGCATTGGCTTTAAGCCTTGCTTCAACCTTAGCCCAATCTATGCCTTTATGGCGGTTGGTATTTTTCTCAAAGCGCGTCTTTAATAGTTTCAGTAGTTCTTCGGCCCGTTTAGCCGGCAGTTCCTTTTTCATTAATTGCTGTTTAAGTCCTGCAACTAAATTATCGAATTTTCTTTTTGTTCCTGTTTATGATAAAACAAAGCCACTCTAAATAGAATGGCTTTGTTTTGTTTTTATAGTGGACGAAGCGGTAACTAAAACGCTCTTATGGCCCTTACCCTGTTGGTTGCGGTTTTAAATTCTTCAGCAATTGTACCGTTGCTAAAGTCTTGTTCATATCCATATAAAGAGTTGTATTCTGAAGAAGACCAATACGCGGCATTAGCAAAGCCGCCAACAACTGCCTTTTGTGCGTACAATAGATTCAACTCATATTTTGACGGCAGGTACCAGTCTCCAAATCCACCGGCGTTATAGATATCGCAAAGGCGGGCTGCATAGTTTGCGTAGCCGTTAACTGCTCTTATATAAAAGGTGTTCGCTTTGCCCCCGCCAATTCCATCGCTTGCAGCATCTGTTTGGTCGTTATTACCGTTATCCCAAATAACGCCTGTTGATTGGTCGATAGTTGATGCAATAAGCCCATGCAGGCCATTATCATATACGTAAAACACAACACCGCCTCCGTAAACTTCGCCTATATAGTGGCTGCCAGAAGGATTCTGCCAGCTGGCTAAGCCATTCGCATCGCTGGTAAGTACTTTGCCCGCCGCTTGTGTGCCATCTACAATTTTTATGTTGCCTACAATGTGCAAACGTGCTGCAGGTGAAGTGGTGCCGATGCCTACGTTGCTGGATTGCGAGGCACCATTTACGCCGGCAATACAGCCAAGAACCACAGAATAATCTGACGAAACAAGAGCTTTTGCACCAATGGCGGTTGCAAACATAAGGCTATCGAAACCCGCATCGGCACTACGGCCAATGAATGTGTTGTTGGAGCCTATGTTGTTGGTGGTGCCAGCACTGGCTCCTAATGCTGTGTTCTCTGAACCGGTTGAATTGTTTAGTGCCAGGTCTCCAATACCGGTGTTTGCAGAACCGTTAATGTTTGCACTAAGGGCGAAGTATCCAAAGGCGTTGTTAAGCCATCCATCAGTGTTGGCGATTAGGGCACCATAGCCTACTGAGTTGTTTGCTGAACCACTGCTTGTGTTCGCCTGGCTACTAAAGCCAACTGCTATGTCAGCGGCGCCGGTGGTAATACCGGAAAGGGCGTTATTGCCCAATACTGTATTATTGCCCGCTACATAATTACCTACACCTACCACTACACCACTAAAACGGCCATCGCCGTTTACGTCCAGCTTATAAACAGGTGTGGTGGTTCCTATGCCGATGTTTGCTCCTGCGTTATACAGGTTACTGCTATCCACCCATTTGGTGCCATTCCAAAAGGGTGTATTACCTTCGGCGGCGCCCGGGGCTAAAAACCCTGTAGAGCCTGTTGGGCCCGTTGGGCCTGTTACACCGCTGCCGGCATTGGCTGCAAACAATGCGTAGGGAACACTTAGGAATTGATTGACACTAACCACATCATAACCGGTACTGCCGCTTAACAGCATTTCAGTTTTAATAAAGTATGGCCCCGCACCCCAGTTGATGGTACTTAAGTTACCGCCGATAACAGTGCCGCTACCTATGGCAAAGCTAGCCAGGCCATTGGCATTGGTAGTGTCGTAGATGATTTCAACATAAACAGCCGAACCGGTTGGTGAACCCTGCAATATTGAATTGCGAACTTGTATGGGCGAGTTTGTCTGTAACTGTCCGCTTGCATTACGCACCACGGTTTGAAAGCTGAACTGCTGGGGAGCCTGCGACCAGGCTGCTAGACTAAGCAGGCAGAATAGTAAAATAGTATTTATTTTTTTCATGGATATTAGTTTTTAACTAGTTTAAATGATTGGGTTACTTTATTGTTTTGCTGAACATTTAAAAAATAGATTCCTGTAGCTTCGTATTGAAGGTTGATAGTACTTAGCGCCGTCTCGATTTTGTTTTCGGCGATAGTGTGCCCCGAGGCGTCTACTACTTTGTAATACATACCTGAAAAATCAGCGGAACTTATCTTCAGATTAACTTCGGCAGCGGTAGGGTTTGGATAAACTGTCATTTGCAGTTTTTCGCCAAAACCGGTTACAGAATTAGGATAGATTTCTATGGCCTGTTGTAAGCCATGGTTGCCTTCGCCGCTGGGGCCCGTAGCCTGGTCGTAATCTATTTGCCCTATTGAAAGGCTAAAACTACCACCGGGGCCGCTGCCTTCGCCACCTGCTGCCACCGGCCCGGTTTGCGCATGCAGGTTGGTGCCTGCCAGCAGCAGGGCTAAAACAATACTTAGTTTCAGATTAATCATTGCTGTTTGGGTTTAGTTATTTAATCGCTTCTATTCTTACATAAACTGAGGCGGAACGGTACCGGGAACCACCCGTAAGAATTGAAAGCAAAATTATAGGGACCGTTTTTAGGCGCACACTACAAACACACTACAAGGTGTATTGTATGAAACTGCAATTATATATTTGTGATTGAAATGGATTGCATATGCATTTGCGCCATGGTTTTTTTACCTTTCATAAGCAGCAAAGCGCTTAGAATAAAAAATGCAGTAAAAAACCAGTGATATGAGTTTAAAATTCAGGCAAAAGGATAGACATGAAATGCAGGCTATTCTTGAGCTTACCTACAGCAACCTTGCGGAGGCTTTCCCGGGCGCTGAAAAGATGCTGGAAAAGTTTAAGAGCGATAAGCTTAACTATGGTTACGCTAAAGCCCAGCTTCTTTACTTAACTGTTACTGTGGCAGTAATGGATAAACGATACAAGGAGATAGACGCTGAGGCACTATGGAAGTATTTTGAAACAAACGGCTATGAAGATGAAGCTGCACAAACCCTGCTGCTGCTTATAAAATGTAGATACGGCGAAAGTAACTATGAAGAAGCTAAAGCGCTGGATGGGAAGTTTGACGAACTGTATGCAGGTAAAATGACTATACGTATGGAAGTAACAAGCCTTATTACTAAGGCCAACTTCTATTTAAGAGATCACAACAAAACCGGACAACTGGAGCTTGCTTTAAAAGCCGAAGCGCTGCTAAGAGCAGCAGAAGGTAAAGATGCCTGGTACCGCTGTACACTTTCGATGGTATTGCAGATAAAGGCTAAGGCTTTAAGCGCTACTAAGGAAGAAGAGAAGGTGATTGCAGCCATTGAGGAAGCCAAGCAGTTGGTAGATACGCCGTCAATTTCGCCGCACTTTTATTTTTTGGCCTTTTACTACCATGCCAGCATTTTGTACGATAAAAGAATGTATGAAGAGGTGATAGACATTTTTAACTCAATTGAAAAGCGCTTGACCGGTAATGCGTTTTTTGAACACTTGCTGTTAAATGTTTACTCTACCAAAATTGATGTTTGTACGCAGATATATGAACGTAGTAACAATACCGATAAGAAAAAGAAGGAACTTTTAGCCGAGCAGTTAAGGTGCCTGCAGAAGCTGGACGCGATGCCGCAACAGAACATAAGACCGGCGTTGCGGGGGTATCTTCTGCTATCGCGCGCAAAGGTGTTACGCCTGCAAGGCAACTTTAAGGAACCCATAAAGCATTTGGCGAAAGCACTGCGTATTTTTTCGAAACACAACTTTGCTATACATATAATGGATGTATACGGGCAAGCTGCTTTATGTTATGAAGAGCGGGCGGTACAAGAGAAGCGTGTTGATATAATGCGCAAAGCAGTAAATGCTATGAAACTTGCACAAAGGGCCACTTTTATTTACAACGAAGTAGCAGGTAAAGAAAAAATGGACGCTATTATAAACAGCTACGAGCTAAAGCAGAAAGAGCTTACTGAAAAAATACTTGAACAAAAAGTTGAAGCCATGAACCAGGAAATTAAGATGGTTAACATGAACCTGTTCGAAAAGGTAAAAGTACTTGATAACCTGAAGAAGTACATTGCAACGCTGAGGAAAAAGGGACAGGAAGCAGATAATATTATTAAAAAGATATCGAAGGAGATTGATGATGTGATAATGACGGAGCAGGAAAAGTCAACCATTTTGCAGAAGATGGAGCAAAATAACAGCGGCTTTTTCAAGCTGCTTTCGGAGAAGCACCCTAGTCTTAGCCTGTTGGAAGTTTCCACCTGCGGGTTGTTAAAGACCGGAATGACTAACAAGGAACTCTCGCGGATTTACGGACAAAGCGCGAAAAGTTACGAGCAGCATCGCTATAGAATCAAAAAGAAATTGAACCTCGGCGCTAAGGATAATCTTGTAAAGTACTTGTTATCATTAGAGGCTTAGGGGTGCTCAAAACAAAAAGGCCGCTCTCATGCGGCCTTTTTGCTTAACTCATCAGGATTTTACTGCACCAGTAGTTTCCTGGCTATTGTTACGCCTTGGTTATTTGTAAGTTGCAGAATGTATAAACCGGGGTAAGAAATTTCGATGGTATTGCTGCCCTTGTATATAGTTTTGCTTAAGATTACCTGCCCCGCATAATTAAAGGCTTGTAATTGGTAAATGTTACCGGTAATTATGCTGAACGGGCCACTGCCAAAGTTGGGGGCTATGATAATATCCGCACTATTGTTGTCTTCTATAGAAGTAAGCAATTTGAAGCGGGCTGTAATTGTTCTCTCAGCTGTGGCTGTAAACGAATATTGGCTCAACCGGCTTAGCTCAGTGCTGTTTTCTTCCCAATAGTCAAAAGCATAGCCACTATTGTCAAAAGCCTGAAGCGTTACCGTGCTACCGTGTTGTGCATTGCCACCACCCAGTATGGTACCTCCCAAGGCAGGTAAGGCATTGGTGGTTATTGTATAAGTAAGCGGTATAAAGTTGGCATGCAGATTCATGTCAGCAGTAGCAATAAGGGCATAGGCTGTATCGCTGCTGGCAATTATGCCGAGCACCTGCCAATTGGCAAATAGGTAGCCTTCTTTGGCGCTGGCTGTTAAACGCACTGTATCTCCCTGGTTATAAATTCCGGCGCCTGTAGTTGTGCCCGCGTCGTCCGATGGAAACACCTGTGTGCTGATGGTTACCTGCACCGGTAATTGTTGATAGCCGGCGCTTAGGTGGATATTGGCGGTAACCGGAAAGGCATAAGTGGTATCAGTGCTTACTATAATGCCGTTTAACTGCCAGTTGCTAAAGGTAAAACCGGCATTGGCATGTGCGGTTACAGTGGCGGTGTCACCACTTTTGTAAACGCCTGTACCGCTAATGTTACCTGCATTTGCCGGGAAAATGCCTGCCGTAACCAGGAAACTATCCGGTTGTTGTAAAAAGGTGGCCTGAATAATGATGTCCGTATCAACCACTAAAGGGAAGGTGGTGTTCATTGTGGTTATCATTCCGTTTACACTCCAGTATCCAAAAGTAAAGCCGCTTGCCGGTATGGCTTCAAGTGTTACAAAGGTACCTTTGGTGTAAGTGCCTGCGCCGTTTACCTGCCCTGCCGCTGCGGGGTAAATTTGTGCGGTTATTGTATGTTCTGTACTATCTGTTGCTGCCTTGGCGGCCAGGCATAGAAACAGGGTTAGAAGAAGAAATAAATTTCTCATAATTAATTAGTTTAATGTGTTTAAAAATAGAGGTACGGGTAATTGATGCGTGAACGTGCCTGTTAATTATTTACAGGTTTCTTTTGGCTTGCTGCAAGTGTCTTTCATCGTGGGCTACCAGAAAGCTTAACACATCTCCGGGCTTCAGCTTCAGCCAGCGTAGGATGGATATGGGCACCGTGCGTTGATTAAGATCCTTGTGATTAGCTTTCTTTAGCAGGGCAAGCAGTGTTTCCTGTTGCTGTATAAATTCTGCTACTACGGGGTAAGGTGCGGTAACACGTGGAGGTGTGTGAGCCTTATCGGCGCTCATTTTTTTCATGTTGGTGCCGGGTTCCATCAGCTTGGTAAAATAGTTGCCAAGCCAGCCTGATTTAAAATTATGGTTCGGTGCGCAATCAGCAGCTTTCTGCAGGCTTTGTGTAAGATGAGGCAGATAGTGATGGCCGTAGGAATTGAGGTGCCACAGGCACTGGGCAATACTCCACCCGCCGGTGGCAGAAGGCCTTACAAGTGTATTTTCGTGCAGGTTTTGGAAAGTGCCTATTGCCAGCTGCAAATGGCTTTCCACTCTTTTTTCCAGCTCATCTATAAGTTGGTAGTTACTTTTTTCTCGCTTGCTCATGTGTTTGCTATTTACAGTGCAAAGGTGGTAACTGCACATTTGCTGATTCTTGGCAAAAACCAAGATTTTCAGATTTTGATCCGGTTTATCAGTTTACTGAAGTTGGTAGCATCAATACCCAGGTAGTTGGCCAGGTATTTATGAGGTACTAATTGAAGCATATGCGGACTGCGCTGCATAAATTTCCTGAATTTCTCTTCTGATGAAAAGCTTTGTAACTCCACCATACGTTCAAGTGTGCCTGCCATAGCCGTGGTAATGCCGTGCCTGATCATTGCCTCAATGGCCGGGCGGGTACGCATTATATTAAACAAAGCCTGTTGAGTTGTTTTGATAAATGAGGAAGGAGTAAGCGTTTCGTAAAAATAACGGGATGGTTTCTGCAGCATCAGCGAGTCTAGTACACCGCCAAAGGAAGGCTCGTAAGTGAAAATTATGGTGGCTTCGCGCTCCTGTTCATCAAAATAGTAGATGCGCTGAACACCTTCGTTTACGAAGTATAAAAACTTCTCTGTTTCACCGGCCCGGGTTAATATCTCTTTGCGCTTAGCTTCAAAGGGTTCCCAAAGGGCAAGGAATGCTTCCCTGTCCTCCTCGGTTAGCCCGTTGGCAGCAGATAATAGTGTATAGAGCTTTTGTAAGTGTGGGGCAATCGGCTGGTTCATGCTTGTTTCAAATGTAGTTACCGGCCGTGTATTTTACTAACTCCTGTTTAAGTGAGCTATGTAATAGAACAACGCGAAAAAGTTGAAGCCGCCCATAAGGGCGGCTTCTTTTCAGATTAGCACTGGCAGTTAGCGCAGGTGCAAGGCGCACACTGGCAGTTGCTTGTTTTTGCGCCGCAATTTGCAGGGCCGCAGGCACATTTTTCGCATTTACAAGCAGTGTTTGCACAGGTGGCTTTCTTTGGATTTACTGTAGTTTCCATTGTTTTGATTGTTTAGTTAATTAATGATGCAAACATAGCGCTGCCACTGCACCCGGGGTTTATACTAATACAGGAAGATGTTATAGAATTTTGGGTTTAAACTTTATCAAGCGCCTTACGCTTGGCGGTGCCAATCTCCTTGTAATAAGAAGGGGTTAGCCCGGTAACTTTTTTAAACTGGCTGGATAAATGTGCAACGCTGCTGTAGTTGAGCTGGTAAGCAATTTCTGATAGAGTTAACTGGCGGTAAACAATTAATTCCTTTGCTTTTTCAATACGTTGTTCAATAAAGTACTGTTCAATAGTGCGGCCTTCTACCGAGGAGAATAAACTACTTAAGTGCGTGTATTCGTAGTTTAACCGGTTGGATAAATACTTTGATAGGGTAATTTTCTTTTCCTTCTCCGGTTCTTCATTCCGCGCCATTTTTATAACCAATTGCTTGATCTTTTCAATAAGTACCGTTGTGTGGTCGTCAATTATTTCAAGCCCAATACGGTTAAGTTCATTTACCAGGTTTTGCTTTTGCTGCAGGCTGGGTTTTTCCGTTAAATAAATTTCGCCAAACAGCACTTTGCTGTAAGGGATATCCAGCTTTTTCAGTACATCTTCTACCGAAAGTATGCAACGCCGGCAAACCATATTCTTAACAAGAAGGGTGGACGATGACATTGGACTGAGCAGGTTTATGAAATTGCCAACAATTATACTTTAATTTAATGGAGAAATTACTTGCGGGGCTTCTCTTTCGTAAGTTTCTTAAAAGTAATTTGCACTTAATTTAGAGTTTGTGATGAGTAATTCAGATATCCAGCACCAACGTATTGCAAATATGTTATTTGCTTCGGTTTACCCCTTATATGTAACAAAGGTGGAGAGGAAAGGAAGAACAAAACAAGAGTTAAACACTATTATTGAATGGCTAACCGGTTTTAGCGAAAAGCAGTTACAGGAATTGATTGAAGCTAAAGTAAATTTTGAAACATTTTTTGAGCGCGCTACTATAAACCCCAATGCACATTTGATTACCGGTGTTGTTTGCGGTTACCGTGTTGAGGACATTGAAAACCCATTAACACAGCGGGTTAGATACCTGGACAAACTGGTGGATGAGCTGGCAAAAGGGAAGAAAATGGAGAAGATATTGCGTGGATAATGTTTTAAATCGGTTGTTTAACTGCTAAGCATTACACATTTTAAGCCCGCAGAAAGAGTTACTTTTTATGAACATAAAGCAGGAAATTCAAAACTACATTAGTGCGCAGAATGAATACAAACGAAGCGACATGCAGGTATTGCACAAACTTATCATGAAAGTGAAACCTAAGTGCAGGCTATGGTTTTTGGATGGAAAAGATGCCAAAGGCAAAGTGGTTTCGAATCCTAATATTGGTTATGGCGCTTATACTATAAACTACGCCAACGGAACAAGCCGGGAGTTTTACCGCATTGGCATGAGCGCTAATACTACCGGTATTTCCATTTACGTGATGGGGCTGGAGAATAAGGCTTATTTAGCTACTACCTATGGTAAGGATATTGGTAAAGCCAGCGTTAGCGGGTATTGCATTAAGTTTAAAAAGCTGGCCGATATAAATGTGGATGTTTTAAAGGAGGCAATCCAGTTTGGGCTTGAGCAAGAAATATAGAGTGAGTGAGTTCTGAACTTCTGCAAAAGATTAACGCTTAACCTTATTGGTATCGGAGCTGCATTTTGCACAACGACAGCCATGCGGTTTAATGTAGGCATCAAACATTTCTTTACCGTAGTCATAGCATAGCTCATCGCCGGGCTTAATGTTCTTTCTCGCGTTTATCCATATTCTGCCGGCTTTAATGTCTATATCGCAGTTAGCAGCCGAGCCGCAGGCATGGTTAATGTAGCGGGCTGTATTTTTTCTGCTCTTGCCATCAATAAATGTTTTGGGGTTAATCTCAAACAAATACATGCCCCCGCGGCGGTTAGCCTCGTCAAGGCCGATTTTATCGCCGGTATATTCTATGATTTTTGTGCCTTTGGCTATTGGTTCCATGGCAAACAAGCCCAATCCTGTTGCCGATCTTTTAACTTTTAAGTTAACTACCGATTTTTTCATGCGCGCGAATGTAAATGAAAATTAATTGCTGCCTTTATTCAGCAAATCATTAACAACCTGGGCTGTTCATCTCTTTCTATCGGGGCCCGGTGAACGCAGGGTAGCACTATACTTTCAGGATTGTCAACCGCTAAACGCCACAGCTTACCAATGCCTAAGTTTATTATTTGCGCATTAGGTTTAGCCTGATAGTGTAAATCAAAGAAGTGCTCCTTCAGAAAGTCCTCAAAGCCTTGTTCATCTCCGTCGTATAGTTTTCTTAGCTCCTCACGTATTTCAGGTATAAGCACTTTCTTTTCGCATTGGGAGTTTGGAATTATTTCACTCGGCGCTCCGTAATAGGTGCATAAAAAAGTATCGGTGGCAATGGGCGAGCTATCGGCGTGAAAAGAATAAACATCGGTAGGGAAGAATGAAGAGCTTTCATCTCGCTCATAGTGCTTTATTAAATTAAGCACCGGCGAAGCGCCATGCTCTTGCAATAGTTCCCAATCGTTTAAAATTGTCTTAAGGGCAATTGTTCCCTCTTCGCTTAAAGCAAGCGCACGTAGTTCTTCCTGTTCTATTACTGTTATATTGCCTTTTACCGCTATCTTATTTACTATCTCAGCAAAATCACCACCTAACTTACGTTGCCAATAAACTGCGTTAACTTCTCCTGCAAATGGCATATTGACCAAGTCCTGAAAGTTGGTGACGTGAGGGTATTGAAAATTATTGATGGGTTGGTGTGGCATATAAGTGTTGCAAGGATAGGAAGTAATTGAGTTATATTTACCTATAGACCTATAGCGCAAAATGGACAACGAACAATTAAATATATTCAGAACAGCGTTTAAGCAGGCTAACTATGGAAACATTTCGATGCCCAAGGTAGTTGATGTCAGCAAAATATACGACATCGAAATCTATCCGAACGGAACGCGTGACGGGTATAAAGTCCGATTTCGTTTTACGAAGGATGAGAATAATAACTATCAGTTGGAATTAGTTGGCAATGACGATTACTCCAATTGGCACAAACGAATAGACCATACCGGCAAAATCACGGTTTTAGACGCTTTTAAGGATATTGGAGTAGTATACCCTGAAGACCCGGAAAGGACGGAGCGGGAGCGCAACGAAATTCTGAATTTTAATGAAGGCCTGCAGAAATTGCTGATTGAAAAAGGGCTTGAACGCGATTTTGAAAATGATGAATTTGAAAAAGCTAATGTGATAGTTTTAAGAAAGTACCATTTTGATACGCAGTCTTTTTAATGGTTGTTTGCCTTTACTTCCGAATGTTTTCACAGACGGAATGCCGTTAAATGTCAGTGGAGCACTGCCATTGCAAAAAGTTAGGAAACTTAGTAGCCTAAAGTATAAACTTATCGATCCTTTGGATCGATATTCAATTAGTTGGTTGTTGTAAAAGCTTTACTTGCATTATATAGTTGAGTATATTCGAGTGTTAGTGGCAAGTTTAACGCACCGCGATAGTAATCGCTAAACCGACAGTAACACATTGAAAAACATCTGGACAATATCTCTCTTACTGGCTTGCGGGGTTTGCTTCGGACAGAATTTAGTTCCGAACGGAGATTTTGAAACCTATGTAAATTGCCCAACAGGACATAGTATAGCTTGCATAGGATTTAATGACATTCTGAGAAGTTCCACTGTTAATTGGCGTAACGTTGGTTGCGGGAGTGCGGACTATTATAATGTTTGCAACAATTTAATTGGAGGAGAGGTTGGTGTGCCATTCAGTGCGTCTGCCTATAAATATCCGAGAAGTGGTGTTGGACAAATCGGACTACATGCGCAAGTTTCTCCAGGCGGTTTCTACTGTGAATATGCCGGAACTTATCTTACATGCCCGTTGGTTGCAAACCAAACCTATTATGTAGAGTTTTATGTAAATCTTGACGGACATTACTACGGAATTGGTTCAGATTTATTGGGTGCTTTGTTCACAGTTGGCTTACCTGATACTGCTAATTTTGCTTATCAAGGACTACTGCCCTATACCGCTCAAGTAAATAATCCTGATGGGTATTTTATTACTGATACTTTAAATTGGACGAAAATATCAGGAACATTTGTTGCATCAGGTGGGGAAGATTTTATTACACTCGGTAACTTCAAAGACACAGCAGTAAGTCATGGATATGGCTATTATTTTATAGATGATGTGGAGGTAACAACAGATTCTGTGACTTGCAATACAGTTGGCATTAAAAAGCCAAGGCAAACTACTACTACAATTTCCCCCAATCCTTTTTCTGTTCAACTTGCTTTCTCGCTTGCGGACAACGAGCAGACAACTGTTACGCTTTACAATTTTCTCGGACAGCAAGTATTGCAACAGACATTTACAAACTCCACGACAATAAACACAGCGCAACTTGCAGACGGTATTTACTTTTATGAGCAACGCAACAGCAAAGGGACGCTAAAAACTGGAAAGGTTGTAAAGCAATGACAAGAGAAAACCAGCCGCTAACATCGCATTGCCGAAAGCGCGGGTACAGTGGTTAAGGATAGTTTTGTTCGTTCTTTTTAGTTTAGTGTTTGCGGATAAGCAGGCGCATTTTTAACCGCGCCTTCGGCAATCCGTCAAACGTTAGCGGCAATTTCGATAATGCCGATTTCTTCCACTATAGGTTCTACTTTATCGAACCGCAAACAACTTCAAAACCAACATTTTAAAATCTATTCCTTTAATTTGTAGCCCCGGCAGGAATCGAACCTGCATCAAAAGTTTAGGAAACTTCTATTCTATCCATTGAACTACGGGACCATAAAGAACGGAGGGCGAAAATAATTTCTTTCCGCAAAATTGCCGAGGGCGTATGGGTACTACTGTCAAACTTCTTTTTTGTATTATAGCAGTATCTAAAAACCATCTATGAACAAAAAACTACCAGCAGTTTTAGCAGCCCTGTTGCTTTCGGCAGCAGCGATTAATGCGCAAAAGGGCTTTAGCTTGCGTTTGGCAGGCGGATATGCCTGGCCGGGCTTTCTTAAAACGGAAAGCATTATGGGCCCCCGTGTTGACCCTAAAAACCCTTATACCGATGCCCTGGTGCCAATGGCAAATATTGACCATCCGAACGATTCTGTTAACTCCTACCAATTGGTGCGTGGTTCCTACGGGCAGGGCATGAATTTTACCCTGGGCCTGGGTTACCAAATCAACCGCTATTTTGGTGTTGAACTGGGTGTATCTTACCTTAAAAGCGCTACCATAGGCTGCAAGCAGAACTATGAATTGATTTACGATGCCGGCGGCGGTTTCTTTGCGCATTCGCCATATACTATGAGCGTGGATATGAAAACCAACGCTTTTGGCTTGCAGGTGTCGCCCGCTATTTATGTGCAGGCTGCCAAGCCGGGTTGGAAGGTTTACCCTTACGCAAGGGTAGGTGTTAGCCTGCCTGTATATGGCGGTTTAACCCACACTATAGATATACATATACAGGATGAGGTATTTACTGATGCACCGGCTATTGCCACTATACTTGGTAAATCACCTTACTTTTTAGGGAACAACACAAAGGTTACCCTTAAAACGGAAGGAACGGTTTCGCTTGGTGTAAACGGTGCACTGGGTGTTAAATACGAACCGCTTCCGTTTATGGGTGTGTTTGCCGAGGTTAACGGCCAATACCTGGTTACCCGCGCTAAACGTTCAGATATTACCCAGTGGGATGTGGATGGCGTAAGCAAATTAGATGCACGCGGCCCTTACCGCACTATGTTTAATTATGTGGATGAGCTAACCCCATCATCTAACAATGGCGATAATAACAAAGACGTAAACGGCAATCCTAAGTTTGACCCTAACAAAGCCAAAGATGACATACGCCCTACGGGCCCCTTTAACAACCTTGGCATTAACATAGGTGTAAGCTTTGTATTTGGTAAGGAAACTTTAAAGAAGAAAGAAAAGAAACCGGCAGGCCAGTAAAACCCTGCTGCAAATAAAAAAGCCCCCCGAGTACTCGGGGGGCTTTTTTATTGTTATTGGTTGAAGTGCTTATTCAAACACCACGCGTTTAACAGAGAAGGTAGCATCTTTCGCCATTACTTTAACGAAGTAAACGCCTGCCGGTATCTGGCCTCTTTCGAAAGTAGTAGTAGCTGCGCTAACTGCTTTTTCGCTGATGATACGGCCGGTGCCATCAAGTAACTGAACTGAAGCGTAATCATTGGTGTTAGTCAATAATACATTCAACTGCTCAGTAGCAGGATTAGGGTAAACGTTTATCTCGTTCTCCTTAGCCATATCCTTAATGCCTACACCTGAAGTGCAGAAGAAGGTGTAGTAAAGGAAGTTTGCTGCGGTAGTATCAACCTTGGTCATTTTGGCATTATCAGAAGCCCAAGGGCAGTGGCCATCGCCGGGGAATACCACACTTACGTGGGTTACATTGTACTGCTGGTAAAGCGGATCTAAAGCGCCTAAACCACACAAACGAACCGGGGTAGCGCCGCCTTGTGCGTTAGCACAACCGTAAGGTACTACGTTGTCAGCATCGCCGTGGAAGTGTACCACAGGCTTGGTGCCCGGGCCAACAAATTCAGGAACATTTAAGCCGCCTGCACAGTTAATAAGTGCGTGCACTTCTGAAGAGTAACCATCGTTACCGCTGTTACCTTCAATACCGCCATTGTTATTGATGATGGCTTGCAGGCTTGGTGGCGCCTCGCCTACGCTATCAATAGAAATGTAATGCTGAAACAGAACTGAACCTGCAGAGTTGCCGCCCACAAAAATGTGGTTAGGGTCAATTTTGTAGGTGTTGGTGGTAGCCGCATCCTTACGGAAGAAGCGAACAGCAGATTTACCATCGCTGATGGCCATCATAACTTCATTGATTGCTTTTGATGAATCCAGCATATCCAGGAAGCTGGCTAAACGGTAATCAATAGAAGCGCAAACGTAGCCGCGCTTGGCAAAGTTGGTGCAAAGTGTAGTTACCACATTATCGTTGCTTTTATTACCTGAAACAAAGCTACCGCCGTGTGCCAGTACTATCAACGGACGCATTGAAGCTGTATCGCCTTGTGGCTCGTAAACATCTAATTTAAGAGTGGTGTTGTTAGATGTGCTGTAAGTTATGTTAGTAGTGGTAGTAACGTTCTGGAAAATCATTTCCTTATAACGCTGGCCACACTGTGCAAACAGCTGCACAGAAAATAAAAGAAGCATGAAAGCCGTGTAAATTTTGGGTTTCATAGAGGGTTTTTAATGTGAATTAAATGGTAATCGAATGTAAAATTATTTAACGTATGGTACTGCCATTTTTGGTTAAATCTTTAGGCGATACAAAATGCAACTTTCCGGTTTCGTCCTCCGCCATTAAAATCATGCCGCGGCTTTCAATACCACGAATTTTTCGCGGGGCAAGGTTGGCCACCAGGCTTACCTGTTGGCCTATAATTTCCTCGGGCTTAAAGAACTCAGCAATACCCGAAACTACAGTGCGGGTTTCATAGCCAAGGTCAATGGAAAGCTTCAATAATTTGTCAGCTTTTTCCACCTTTTCTGCTGTAAGTATGGTGCCAACCCTAAGGTCTAACTTGCTGAAATCGTCATAGGTAATCTCCGGCTTTTGCGCGGGCGTTTCGGTGGTTTCCACGGTGGCAGTTTTTGGCGCGGCGGCGGCGGCAGTTTTGGTGGCCTGCAGCTTTTGCACCTGTTTTTCAATTACGTCATTTTCCAGCTTTTGGTAAAGCAGTTCAGCCTTACCTATTACATGGCCGGGTTTTAATAAGTTCTGACGGCCGGCATCAAACCAGTTAAAGCTGTCGCCATCCAGGTTCAGCATTTTGAATAGCTTATCGGAGGTGAAGGGCAAAAACGGCCGGCACAGAATGGCCAGGTTAGCTATTATCTGTAAGCCATCATACAACGTAATGCCGGTGTACTCGCGGTTCTCCTTTATGGTTTTCCAGGGTTCCTTTTCACTAAGCATTTGGTTGCCGTGGCGGGCCACGTTCATCATTTCCTGTAATGCCTCGCGGAAGTGGAAGTTTTCCAAAGCGTCTGATATTTTATCGCGTTGCGAGGTTATAAAGGCTTTCAGGTCCTTACACTCATCAGCATTAGGAACTTTGTTGTCAAAGTTCTTTTCGGTAAGTATCAACACGCGGTTAACCAGGTTGCCGAATATACCCACCAACTCGCTATTAACGCGGGTTTGGTAGTCCTTCCAGGTAAACTCACTATCTTTTGTTTCAGGGGCAATGGAGCACAACACATAGCGCAGTTCATCGGCTTTGCCGTCAAAGTCCTGCAGGTATTCGTGCATTTCTACACTCCAGCGGCGGCTGGTGCTCATTTTATCACCTTCCAGGTTCAGGAACTCATTGGCGGGCACATTATCCGGCACAATATAGTCGCCATGCATGTGCAGCATCACCGGGAAGATGATGCAGTGGAACACGATATTATCCTTACCCACAAAGTGTATAAGACGGGTGTCGCTATCCTTCCAATAAAGCTCCCAATTGTTGCCGGTATCTTTTGCCCATTGCTTGGTAGCGCTTATGTAGCCTATGGGCGCATCAAACCATACATACAATACCTTGCCATCTGCATCAGGCAAGGGCACTTTAATACCCCAATCCCCATCGCGCGTCATGGCGCGGGGTTGCAGGCCGCCTTCTATCCAGCTTTTGCACTGGCCATAAACGTTGGTCTTCCAGTCCTTAGCGTGGTCGCGTAGTAACCAGGTGCGCAGCCAGGGTTCATAATCGTTTAAAGGTAAATACCAGTGTTTGGTGTTTTTTAAAATGGGTGCTTTGCCGCTTAAGGTGCTGTGCGGGTTTATTAAATCGCTTGGCGAAAGCGACTTACCGCACTTTTCGCATTGGTCGCCATAGGCGCGGTCGTGGCCGCAATTGGGGCAGGTGCCCATAATATAGCGGTCCGCCAAAAACACTTTCTTCTCTTCGTCGTAATACTGCTCGCTGGTAATTTCCTTAAACAAGCCTTTGTTGTAAAAATCCAGGAAAAACTCCTGCGAGGTTTCGTGGTGTATAGGCTCGCTGGTGCGGTGGTAGATGTCGAAATCTATGCCCAGCTTTTCAAAGCTATCTTTAATAAGCACGTGATACTTATCAATAATAGCCCTTGGGGTGGTGTTTTCCTGCAGGGCCTGTATAGTTATGGCTGTGCCGTGTTCATCGCTGCCGCATACAAACACCACATCGCGCTTGTTGGCCTTAAGGTAACGCACGTAAATATCCGCCGGCAGATACGCCCCTGCCAGGTGCCCTATATGTTTGGGGCCGTTGGCATAAGGTAAAGCCGCGGTAATAGTATATCTCTTCCACTGTTTCATAAAGTAGCGAATATAATAAGGTTGCAACAACCGTTTTGAAAGACTAATTCTCAGACATTTTTGGCACTTTTCGGTCTAAATTGCATTTAGATGGACGTAAATATTAGCGCAAATACCCTCTTTCACTTTACTTCTGATCGAAAAAGCCTTTTAAGTATTTTAAAGAGC
>JBDHYB010000002.1:0-229369 GCA_039811145.1 Chitinophagales bacterium
CGCAGGGCTTTATTTATTGTTTGATACTTTAATCCAAATTACAAATGGCGTTCAAAAAAGAAAACAAACAGCGCTCCGACTTCAACAAGATAACCATCATGCTGGCTTCGCCTGATGCTATCCTGTCTCGTAGCAACGGAGAAATTAAAAAACCCGAAACCATTAACTACCGCACTTACAAACCCGAAATGGAAGGTTTGTTCTGCGAGCGTGTGTTCGGGCCAACAAAAGATTATGAATGTTACTGCGGCAAGTACAAGCGTATCCGTTACAAGGGTATTGTGTGCGACCGTTGCGGTGTGGAAGTTACCGAGAAAAAGGTACGCCGCGAGCGCATGGGCCACATTAAGCTTACTGTGCCTGTAGTGCACATTTGGTACTTCAAGAGCCTGCCAAACAAAATCGGTTACCTGTTAGGGGTAAGCTCCAAAAAACTGGAGAGCATTGTTTACTACGAAAAATACGTGGTAATACAGCCCGGTAAAGCTGCTAACGAAATAACCGTACTAACAGAGAAAGGTGAAGAGCGCAAAAAGCTTAACTACCTGGACCTGTTGAGCGAAGAAGAATACCTGTCAGTATTTGAAAACGATGAGTTGAAGAACAACTACATGTTGGAAGATACCGACCCTAATAAATTTATTGCCAAGATGGGTGCCGAAGCCATTAAGGAATTGCTTAGCCGCATTAACCTTGATGAGTTAAGCTACCAGTTACGTCATGATGCCGCCAACGAAACATCGCGCCAGCGTAAGTCAGAAGCCCTTAAGCGTTTGAGCGTGGTAGAAGCCTTCCGTGGTGGTAACCAACATATTGAAAACAAGCCTGAGTGGATGGTTATTCAATACCTGCCGGTTATACCACCTGAGTTACGTCCATTGGTGCCTTTAGATGGTGGCCGTTTCGCCTCGTCTGATTTGAACGACTTATACCGTCGCGTTATCATCCGTAACAACCGTTTGAAGCGCCTGGTAGAAATCAAAGCACCGGAAGTAATTCTGCGTAACGAGAAACGTATGTTACAGGAAGCTATCGACAGTTTGTTTGATAACAGCCGTAAATCAAATGCGGTTAAAGCTGAGGGTGGTCGTCAATTGAAATCGCTTTCTGATGTATTGAAAGGTAAGCAAGGCCGTTTCCGTCAGAACCTGTTAGGTAAGCGTGTTGACTACTCCGGCCGTTCGGTTATCGTAGTAGGTCCTGAATTAAAACTGCACGAGTGCGGTTTACCTAAGGATATGGCTGCAGAATTATTTAAGCCATTTATCATCCGTAAACTGATTGAAAGAGGTATAGTTAAAACCGTAAAGAGCGCTAAGAAATTAGTAGATAAGAAAGAACCGGTTATTTGGGATATTCTGGAAAACGTGCTGAAAGGACACCCTGTTCTGTTGAACCGTGCTCCAACCCTGCACCGTTTATCTATCCAGGCTTTCTTACCTAAGCTTATCGAAGGTAAGGCTATACAGCTTCACCCGCTGGTTTGTACGGCTTTCAACGCCGACTTTGACGGTGACCAAATGGCCGTGCACGTGCCGCTTAGCAACGCTTCTATTCTTGAAGCGCAAATGCTGATGCTTGCATCGCACAACATTTTGAACCCGCAAAACGGTACGCCAATCACCCTTCCTTCACAGGACATGGTGTTGGGCCTATACTACATGACCAAAGAAAAACGCAGCACTGAAACTGAAAAAGTAAAAGGCCAGGGCCTTGCTTTCTACGGTGCTGAGGAAGCTATAATTGCCCTTAACGAAGGCAAAGTTGAACTGCACACTGTTGTAAAATGCCGCGTGCGCGTTAAAGAAAACGGCAAAATGGTTTACCGTGTAATTGAAACCACTGTAGGCCGCGTAATCTTTAACCAGGTTGTACCTGAAAACGTAGGCTTCGTAAACAAAATGTTAGGCAAGAAAACGCTGAAAGATGTTATCGGCTCTATCCTTGCTGAAACCGACATACCAACTACTTCTAAATTCCTTGATGATATCAAGAAACTCGGATTTTTCTACTCCTTTAAAGGTGGCTTGAGCTTTAACCTGCGCGATGTGGTTACACCAAGCAATAAAGAGAAGCTGGTTGAAGAAGCACAACAAAAGGTAGATGAAATTTACGACAGCTACCAGATGGGCTTTATTACCGATAAGGAACGCTTTAACCAGGTAGTGGATATTTGGACTGCAACCGATAACCGCCTTACTAACCAGTTGATGAAGCAGATAAGCGAAGACAAACAGGGTTTCAACTCTATCTTCATGATGCTTGACTCAGGTGCGAGGGGTTCTAAACAGCAGATCAAGCAGCTGTCAGGTATGAGGGGTCTTATGGCCAAGCCTCGTAAATCAGGCTCTACAGGTTCTGAGGTTATCGAAAACCCGATCCTTGCGAACTTTAAAGAAGGTCTTTCGGTATTGGAATACTTCATCTCAACTCACGGTGCGCGTAAAGGTCTTTCCGATACGGCTCTTAAAACAGCGGATGCCGGTTACCTTACCCGTCGTTTAGTTGACGTTGCACAGGACGTTGTAATTACTGAAGAAGATTGCGGAACACTTCGTGGTATCGCTATCTCTGCTCTGAAAGACAATGAAGATATTGTTGAACCATTGTTCGACCGTATCCTGGGCCGCACTTCGTTAAACGATGTTTACCATCCTGAAACGGATGAACTGTTGGCAAGCGCCGGACAGGACATTATGGAAGATGTTGCCAAGCGCATTGAAGCTTCAGGTATTGAAACTATAGAAATACGTTCGGTATTAACCTGCGAAAGCCGCAAAGGTGTTTGCGTTAAGTGTTACGGCCGTAACCTGGCTACTAACCGTTTAGCTGAAACAGGCGATGCAGTAGGTATCATCGCTGCACAGTCAATCGGTGAACCGGGTACTCAGCTTACACTTCGTACCTTCCACGTGGGTGGTATCGCCAGCTTAGGCACATCTGAATCTCAGATCTCTGCCCGCTTTGATGGCGTTATCCAGTTCGACGGTGTGCGTGTAACACATGCAATTGATGAGAACGGCGAGAAGATAAATATCGTTATCGGCCGTACCGGTGAATTGCGTATAGTGAAAGAAGATAACCCTGACAAGGTGTTGATCTCTTACCACATCCCTTACGGTTCGCAGATAGTTGTGAAAGATGGCAAACACGTTAAGAAGGGCGACCTTATCTGTAAGTGGGATCCATATAACAACGTTATCATCAGCGAACACAACGGTAAAGCGAAGTTCGAGCACATTATTGAGAACATTACCTTCCGCGATGAGATGGATGAACAAACAGGCCACCGCGAGAAAGTAATCATCGAATCAAAAGACAAAACCAAGATTCCTTCAATCGTTATTGAACACGGCAAAGACGGCAAGGTGTACAACCTGCCTGTAGGCGCCCACATCAATATCGAAAACGGGGAAGAAGTTAAACACGGTCAAATCATCGCCAAAATACCAAGAGTAATGGGTAAGGTGAAGGATATTACCGGTGGTCTTCCTCGTGTAACGGAATTGTTTGAAGCACGTAACCCAAGCAACCCTGCTACAGTTTCTGAAATTGACGGTGTAGTTCGTTTCGGAGGCGTTAAGCGTGGTAACCGCGAGGTAATTGTAGAAAGCCGCGAAGGCGATATTCGCAAATACCTGGTGCCGCTAAGCCGACACATATTAGTACAGGAGCAGGACTTCGTTCGTGCAGGTACGCCACTTTCTGATGGTGCTGTAACTCCAACTGATATTCTGGCTATTAAAGGACCATTCGCCGTTCAGGAATACTTAGTGAACGAAATTCAGGAAGTTTACCGCTTACAGGGTATCAAAATCAACGATAAGCACATTGAGGTGATCGTTCGCCAGATGATGAGCAAGATGGTTGTGGATGATCCGGGCGATACAATGTTCCTTGAAGGTGAAGCCGTTGATAAGTTTGACCTGTTAGAAGATAACGATGAGATTTTTGATAAGAAGGTAATTACTGATGCCGGCGAAAGCGAGAACATGCGCGCGGGCCAGATAGCCACCCTTCGTCAGATTCGCGAAGAGAACTCAATTCTTAAGCGTGCTGATAAGAAGTTGCTTGAATACCGCGATGCCATACCTGCAACTGCATCTCCGCAGTTAAAGGGTATTACCCGCGCTTCATTGGCAACTCACTCATGGATCTCTGCTGCTTCGTTCCAGGAAACTACCAAGGTGTTAAGCACTGCGTCAATCTCTGCCAAGCAGGATTACCTGCAAGGTTTGAAAGAGAACGTAATTGTGGGCCACCGTATACCTGCAGGAACAGGCTTACGCAAGTTCAAGGAGATTATCGTTACCAACAAAGAAGACCTCGAAAAAACCGAGAAGAAAGTAGAAACCGGTGGAGTAGAGTTAATCGGATAAAACACATCAAGTGTCATGCTTAGTCAATCGAAGTGTGATTACATCAAAAACAAAAAAGCCCCGCAATAGCGGGGCTTTTTTGTTTTTGATAACGCCCGTTTGCCATCAACATTACTTTTTGTAAAAACAGGCATACAGGTCATCTGTTATTATAAGTGTCAATAAAAGTGTTTGAAAATGCCTGTCACTCTCCTTATTATAGCAGTATATGATAACAGTATCAGCAAGCATTGAAATCAATAAACCTGTTTCTGAAGTATTTGCGATGGCATCCGACCCTTACAACCAGGCAAAGTGGAACCATCACGAAGGGTTAAGCGATATTAAAAAGCTTACTGCCGGTCCGCTTGGGGCAGGTTCGCGCTACTCAGCAACATCTAATGATGCCGGTAAAATTGAAGTTGAATACCTGCAGGTGGAAAAGGATAAATTGTTTGAGCAGGCGCTTGATACCAAATTCGGTAAAATCATTCACCGCGCCGAGTTTTCAAAAACAAAAGCAGGCACCAAGCTTAACCACTCCCTTACTATTGAACCTAAAGGCATGTACAAATTAATGGGAGGGGTAATTAAGGGTGTTGCGCATAAAAGGCTTGAACACTTAGGAGTTTTGCTTAAAGAATATCTGGAGGGTTAATCCCTATTCGCCAGCCACCTGTTTGGCAGTAGCTGAAAACAAAGTCCAGCGCAAGCCTATAAAACCCTTTATCCCCTGTATGGGCGCGTAATTGTAACTGGGATCGAAGGTGTAGTTGTTAGGGTTATTCTCTGTAATATGCTTATCAAAGGGGTCAAACGCGCGAAGGATAGGATCTTTGGGCAAAAAATTTAATGCATTTTTAATGCCGGCATATATCTCAAAATTCCTGGGTAGTATCTTGGTAAGTTGTATACTCATAAGGCAATACGTGGGCGATTTCTCCGGCCGGTAATCATTAGGCACCACAGGTAGATGCATAGGCCCGTTAATGCGGCCGGTCCAGTCAATAGTCAATCCTATTTTGCGGATGTTGTAACTAACCGTGTAGTTAGCAGAGAACTGTGGCGCAAACAACTGCGGCAGGTGTTGCATTACCCCTTTCGTGTCACGCTGCTTACGGAACACATCCATCCACGTAAAGCCGGTGCTAATGTGCAGCCCGTTGGTAAACGAAAAATTAAGGGTAGTACTTGCCCCGCGCGATGTTGCATAACCGTTCAGGTTATCGTAAATGATTTTTTGCGGATCACTTAAAAAGTCGGCCATAATTTGATTGGTAAAGTAGGTGTAAAACAAACTCACATCCAGGTCAACAAAGCCATATGCGTGGTTAATGTAACCATTGTAGTTAAGGTTCCCGTTCCAGCTGCGTTCGGGTTTCAGGGCGCTGCTTATTACCACTTCGCGAGCGCCGGTTAAAGCAGCATGGTCCTCAGTAAAAATATTTACTACACGGTAACCACTTCCACCTGTTAGGCGCAGAGTGTGGTTTTTATGCGGCGAAAACTTAAAGCTTAAACGCGGCGTAAAGATATGGCCGTGTGCACTGTTATAATCATAGCGCGCGCCGGTAAGCATGGTAAATTTGGGATGGATGCGAAACTCAGCCTGAGCAAATACGCCCGGCAGGTAGCTGAACGAGGGCTTATTCTTTCTGTTGGCAGAATCTCCCTGCATAGTAGCCACCGAGTTATCATCGTAGTACATAAAGCGGAAAGGCAGGCCACTCAAGAGGGTTACCACCTTCCATTCTTTATCCCAAACCAGTTGCGCAAAGGCGGTATGCTGCTGCGCCAGGTACTTCACTTTGCCGTAGTAACTATCCTGAAAATGATAATTGTAGCTATAGTCTAACCGTATATTCTCCTTTCCTGTAGGTAACCCAACCGATCCGAAAGCCTCTACGCGGTGCGTATAAATGCTTTCGCCATATACGCTGTCTGTTCCGCGCCAGCTCGTGTTCCACTGCATTTCGCCACCCCAACGGTTTTCATAAACATATCTCCATGCCAGTGAGGCCGCCTTGTCATTTTTCTGCCGTATATCCCACTTATTGAAAATGGAAAAACGGTTTTGCTGCGTAACATCTGTAAAATTATCCTTATTAATATCCTTCGGTATCCAGTAGTTAAAGTAGTTAACGCCTAGCAGCGAGTTAGCGCGGCCCGCTTTCCATTTGGCAGATACATCTGCATTAAACTCGCCTACTGTTGTGCCGCTTATATCCGCCTTAAACAAAGGCGATGAAATGGCATCTCTGGTAATCACATTAACCAGGCCGGCCACCGCCTCGCTGCCATATAAAGTGGATGCAGGCCCTTTTACTACTTCCACGCGCTTAACCATGCTGCCGGGTATGCCGTGCAAGCCATACACACTGCTTAGTGCCGATACTATGGGCATACCGTCTATCAGTATCATGGTATAAGGCCCTTCCAGTCCGTTTATATGTATATCGCCAGTGTTGCACACATTGCAGTTTAACTGTGGCTGCACACCCGTTATCATGTTCATCGATTCAAACAGGGATGGGGTTGGATTCTTCTTAAACAAGGCTGCCGTGTAAACTTCCACCGGTATGGGCGATTCCATTTTGCTCATAGCGCGCATTGTGCCCGAAACCACTACCTCGCTCAGCTTCCCTCCCGATGGGCGCAACGCTACATCAAACACTGCCTTGCCCTTGCTCAGCACAAGGGTATCGCTTTTATAACCTATGGATGAAATAATGATGCTGGTTTTACCGGCAGGAAGCTGTAATTTGAACTGCCCTGCTTCATCAGTAGTAGTGCCCGTTGTGGTATTGCTTACCACTACATTGGCAAAGGGCACTGCCTCCTTCGTGTCGGCATCACTCACTCTTCCGCCAATGCTGCTCTGCGCCTGCACCAAGCCATTTATAAGTAGTAAGAGGAGGATGAATTTTGTTTTCATTACACTAGCAGCACTGCACATTTAACCGTATGCCGCACTTCCGCTATCGTTTCACCTAAAATAAAATCCATTATACCCCGGTGGCCGTGCTTGGCTATAACCAAAAGCTGTGCATCTATTTCTTCAACCACCTTAGGAATTTGTTTGCTGGGTACACCAAAGCCCAGTTTTGCTTTAGCCTTATAACCCTGCTCGTGCAGTTTCAGCACATAGTTCATCAGTTCCTTACTGTCCTCATCTGTTTCAAAATCTTTGATGTTTTCACCTATCGAGCGGGCGCCTGCGGTTTCTACAATATGTATCAGGTAAAACTCCGTATCCCTGGTGCCCTGGGCCACAGCTTCCGTTATTGCCCGCACATCGTGGCCGCTAAAGTCAATGCATACTGCTATGCGCTGGTATTGCTTGCTTTGTAAAGCAGGCAACTCCTCCGCCCTACCGTGAGGCACCTTGGTTTGTTTTAGCAGTTTTTTACCGGTAAGCGCACAATACACTATGTATAACAGAAACAGCGCTACCACAGCTACAACAGGCAGTATAATAAAATTAAATACCCAGCTATGGTTAGCTAAATCAACACGCCACTCGCTTAACGTATCAATGGTCAGCTTCACATTTAAGCCAAGTATTATCACTGCAGAAATCCAGGCGAGTATTTTTATTGCAGGCTTAATGGTAAACTCGCCCATACGTTCCTTATCGCTTACAAATTGTATAAGTGGAATTACGGCAAAACCCAATTGCAGGCTCAGTATCACCTGCGAAAACAACAACATGGCATCCACCTTCGATTCGCCCAGGTAATAGATAACCAATGCCGCAGGTACCACAGCTATCATACGCGTAATCAAACGGCGCAGCCAAGGGGCAATGCGAAGGTCAAGATAGCCTTCCATTATAATCTGCCCGGCAAGGGTACCTGTTATGGTTGAGCTTTGCCCTGATGCAATAAGTGCCACTGCAAAAAGTATGGGGGCAAGGTATTCGCCAAGCAAAGGTTGTAACATACTGTGTGCGCCCTCAATGCTGGTAACCTCGTGGTGGCCGCTATGGTAAAAAACTGCAGCCGAAAGGATAAGAATGGAAGCGTTTACAAAAAAGGCAAGGTTAAGCGCCAGGGCGGAGTCAAAAAAGTTATAACGTATAGCCTCTTTCAAACCTTCGCTGGTACGTTTAACGGAGCGCGTTTGCACCAATGCAGAATGCAGGTACAGGTTATGCGGCATTACTGTTGCGCCCAATATGGCAATGGCTATATAAAGCGAATCGCCCGAAAGCCCACTGGGCACAAAGCCTAAAGCCACATCGCCTACAGCAGGCCTGGCAAAAAACAACTCTACGAAAAAGGAAGCGCCTATAATAAATACCAGGGCAAAAATAAAGGCCTCCATATACCGCATGCCCCGGCTTTGTAAAAACAAAATGATAAAGGTATCCAGCACGGCCAGCGACACACCCCATATAAGCGGCAACCCGAAAAGAAGCTTAAGGCCGATTGCCATGCCCAGCACTTCCGCCAGGTCGCAGGCGGCAATGGCAATTTCAGCCAACACCCAAAGGGGTATATTAATTATAGGCGGATAAATTTCGCGCGAAGCCTGAGCCAAATCCTTACCGGCTACTAAACCAAGCCGCGCACTTAATGATTGAAGCAGTTGAGCAATCAGGTTGCTCATCAGCAGCACCCATATCAGCTTGTAACCAAAACGGCTGCCGCCGGCAATGTCGCTGGCCCAGTTACCGGGGTCCATATAACCCACTGCCACCATAAAGGCGGGGCCCACAAAAAGCAAAAACCTCCTGAAACCTGTCTTGCTTCCCGTAGTATCTATACTGCCGTGAACTTCCTGAAGTGACTTTTGCATAGGTTAAAACTAAATTTTAGACAAATCTAAAAATCATTTTTGATAAGACTAAATTTATTTAACTTTTTTTCATTTGCTTTGGTTAATGGGATACAGAAATGCTTTCCTGCTTGTATTTTTTACTTTAATCAACAGTTCATTTATGAACCACGCAAAATATACGATGTTATGCCTTGGTGATTCTTATACTATAGGCGAATCTGTAGCTGAAAACGAGCGCTTTGCAGAGCAGGCGGTGCAGATGCTGCTGCAAGGGGGTATTACCTTTAAGCAACCGGAGATTATTGCCAAAACCGGCTGGACCACCGATGAACTGGCCCTTGCCATTGAGGAAAGAGGGCTAAAGCAAAAATTTGACTTCGTAACCCTGCTGATTGGGGTAAACAACCAGTACCGCGGGCGAGATCTTGAAAATTACCGTGCTGAGTTTAAAGGCCTGTTAGAAACCGCCATTCAATATGCCGGCGGAAACAGTAAGCATATAATCGTAATTTCCATACCCGACTGGGGCGCCACCCCTTTTGTGTCGCAGGACCCTAAGCACCGCAGCGCTGCGCAAATAGCTGCCGAAATTGATGCTTTTAACGCCATTGGTAAGGAGGAAGCCGTAAAGGCTCATGCGCATTTTATTGATATCACGCCTCATTCCCGCAAAGCTACAAGCGAGGTTACCCTGGTGGCTAACGACGGACTGCACCCCTCAGGCAAAATGTATTCGCATTGGGCAACAGAGCTAAGTAATCTGATAACTAAAATAGTTCAGCATTAATGATTCGGGATGCCACTGGCAGCGATGTGCCTGCCATTACTGAAATTTACAACTACTACATTGAACATACCGTTGTAACCTTTGAAGAGGAAGCTAAAACTTTTTCTGAAATGGCCGAACGCATACAAGGAGTTCAGGCTAAATATCCGTGGATCGTTATGGAAGTGGAGGGCGAAATTGTAGGTTATGCTTATGCCACCGAATGGAAAAGCCGCAGCGCCTATCGCTTTTCTGCCGAAAGTACTGTTTACATAAAACACGGCCTTAACGGTAAAGGCTATGGGCATGAACTGTATACTGTTTTACTTGAAAAATTGCGGGCTAAAAACATGCACTGCATATTAGCAGGTATTGTGCCGCCAAACCCCGCCAGCATAAAACTGCATGAAAAGTTAGGCTTCCGGAAAATTGGGATACAAAAAGAAGTGGGCTTCAAGTTTAATAAGTGGGAGGATGTAGGGTATTGGCAATTAATATTCCCCTAAGGGGGCTATCCTATAAAAATATTCTGCGCTGCCATTTTGCTTATGGTAGCCTTTTTTCGCTTATCCAGTTTAATTATAAACGAACCGTCAAAATCTACTATCCCTGTAATTTCAATTTCCGATCCCAACTGTATGTTGTGCGAATCCAGGTACTGTAAAAACTTAGCTGAGCTATCCTTTACGCCTAAAACTTTTCCTCCATCGCCTTCACTCATTTCCGAAAGCAGCTTTTGTTTGTGGCTATGTATGTTTCCCGAAGCATCCGGAATAGGATCGCCATGAGGGTCAAAACGCGGGTACCCTAAAAACTTATCCAGCTTATCTATAAGCTCGTCGCTGTGTATATGCTCAAGTTGTTCAGCTATGTCGTGTATTTTATCCCACCCGTAACCCAACTTCTCTACTAAGAACACTTCCCACAGGCGGTGCTTTCTGATAATACCCTTGGCTATCTTCTCACCATCCTTGGTTAAGTGAACGCCATGGTATTTTTCGTAACTGATAATTTTTTTCTGCTTCAGCTTTTTCAGCATGTCGGTTACTGAAGCGGCTGTTGCGTTTACAGCCTTGGCTATGCTGTTGGTAGAAATGCTCTCATCTCCTTCCTCACTAAGGTGAAAGATGGCTTTTATGTAGTTTTCTTCGGTTGTACTGAATAGCATGCCTACTCACTTTTTGCTCCGCGAACCATCTTTTCTATCATATCCCATTGCTCTTTGGTAACATCATCAAACAGGTTAAACTCACCGGCACCCTGCAACCATTCACCACCATCAATTGTAATTACATCGCCGTTTACATAGGCTGAGTAATCGGAAACCAAATAGCCTGCAAGGTTGCAAAGTTCCTGGTGCTCACCTACACGGCGTAAAGGAACCTGCTTTACCAAATCATATTTCTCGCGGAATTCGCCGGGCACTAAACGGTCCCACGCACCTTTTGTAGGGAAAGGCCCCGGTGCAATGGCATTCATACGTATACCGTATTTTGCCCATTCTACTGCCAGCGAACGCGTCATAGCCAATACACCTGCTTTAGCACAGGCTGAAGGCACCACGTATGCTGAACCGGTCCAGGCATAAGTAGTAACTATACTTAGCACTGCTTTATTACGCTGGTTATTGTTAATCCAATACTTACCCAGTGCAAGGGTGCAGTTGTAAGAACCTTTTAAAACAATATCTACCACTGTATCAAAAGCACGTGGCGAAAGGCGCTCGGTAGGGCTGATAAAATTACCTGCTGCGTTATTCACTAATACGTCAACTCCGCCAAAAGTGGCAACGGTATCCTGCAACATTTTTTCTACTTCCAGCCAGTTGCGCACATCGCATTGTACGGCCAATACTTTTCCGCCGGTTTCGGCTTCAAGTTCGGCGGCCGTCTTTTGCAACACATCCAACTTACGGCTTGTAATAACCAGGTTAGCACCCAAGGTCAAAAAATACTTCGTCATCGATTTTCCTAAACCTGTACCGCCACCTGTAATAATAATGGTCTTTCCTTTTAACGCTCCTTCTTTGAGCATACCTTCCATATACTGCATAGTAATTGTTTTAGCAGCGTGAATCTAATAAACCGTCCTTAATAACTACTACGTTCTGCTTAGAACTGGAAGTATATGAATGGCTGTATTTCGGAGCTTTTTACCTGTATAACCAGGATAACCACAGCAGCCAGTATAGCCACTTTTCCGGCTAAAGGAAAGTCGGTCACCCATCCCTGGGCCTTTAGCTCCATACTGCGGGGCAGAAAGTGCAGAATGAAACCTAAGAGCATAACAAACAGCACTTTTTGATAGCCGCTTACAAACTCAAAAAAGATGGATGGGGTAAAATGCCGTGTAATTTGTGTCAGAACTTCGCCTGCCTTAACCATATCCTCAGCCCTAAAAAATATCCAGCAAAAGCATACGAAATGGAAGGTGAATATTACCCCCAGCACCTTCATTAACTTTGTGTCCGGTATTTTGATAAACTCCTTTACATACTTATCAATACCCAGCGCAATGCCGTGCAGCGCTCCCCAAAGTATAAACCTGAACCCCGCCAGGTAGGAGAGCCCTCCTATCATATGCCACATGCCGCCCAGTAACATAGTAAGGAACTGATTAAGGTAAGTGCGCCATCTGCCTTTACGGTTGCCCCCTAAAGAGATATAGAGGTAATCCCTAAGCCAGGTACTTAACGAAATGTGCCACCTACGCCAAAACTCGGTGATGCTGCTGGATTGATAAGGTGAATCAAAGTTGATATTGAAGTGAAATCCCATAAGCAAGGCTATACCGATGGCCATATCGCTGTAGCCGCTGAAATCGCAATAAATCTGGAGCGCATAGCCATAAACACCCATCAGGTTTTCAAGCCCGGTGTAAAGCGTTGGATTTTCAAATATGCGGTCAACAAAATTTGCACTGATGTAGTCAGAAATCACTGCCTTTTTAAAAAGGCCTGCCGCTATTAGAAAAACGGCTCTGCCTAAATCCTCATTGGAGACAAAGGTCGGCTTGTAAATCTGCGGTATAAAATCCTTAGCTCTTACTATAGGCCCTGCTACCAACTGAGGGAAGAATGAAACAAAGAAGGCATAGTCAAGAATGTTACCTATGGGTTTAATTTCCTTTCGGTAGATATCAATTGTATAGCTAAGCGATTGAAATGTAAAGAAGGAAACGCCTACGGGTATAAAAATATTGAACGGGTCGAAATGGTGATTGACCAGATCGCAATAAATAGAATAGAAAAAGTTAGTGTATTTAAAATAAGTAAGCAGCCCCAGGTTTAACACCAGACTTAATATGAGCCACCACTTTTTATGTTGCTGCTTTTCGGCATAATATATCTTATTCGCCAGCGTATAATCAACTACTGTAGATAGAATCAGCAGCAGAAAATAAACACCACTTGACTTGTAATAAAAAAACAAGGAGAATAGCGTAACGTAAGTAAGCTTTAGCCTGAAATCCTCGTGCACAAGGTAGTAAACAGTAATAAATCCCAGGAATATGAAAAGGAAAAGTCCTGAGCTGAATATCATCGGCTCATTAGGGTGGTAAAAAAACTGTGAAAGCAGTTTACTGAGGTCGGGATGAAACATACTTATTGTATGATTTAATTAGTGCTTCATATAAAAGGTTCCCCTGGAATTCATACCCCCCGCGTGTAAAATGCAAACCGTCGCGTTGCATCATGTGATACTTCTTCCACATATAGCAACTTTTGTAACCTCCTGAAATAGAAAACAGATCCCAAACGGCAATATTTTCGGCCTTGGCATAATTCACGATTACTTCGTGCATTTGAGAAACTGAGCTGTTGTAATATTTCCGGTGGTAATACGAATCAGGCGGTGTGGTAAACACAATTGCCGTATTAGGATTGTAACGGTGCAAGGCGCTAACCAGCGAATCAAGCCTGCGTGTCATCAAGCCTTTGTCCAAAGGCCTTCGTTGGGCTTCGTTGGTGCCCAGTGAAATAATGATCAAATCGGGCTCCAACACCTGTGTTTGCTCAGCAAAATATTTGGCGCGCACATATTGAAAGGCTTCCGCTCCGTTGGCACCTACCGTATGATACACCACTCCGCTACTGTCATTTTCGAGGTTAATACCAAAAATAGTGGCCTGCCTTTGGTTCGTATCAGAACGTTCAGCGCTTATTACCACGGCATTAGTGTGTGCAGGTAAGGCAGTTGATGAAATGTTGCGGTATTTTTCATTTGATATACTACTAAGTATACCAAGCGTATTCCCTAATGTATCTGTTACTCTAAAGTCAAACGACGTGCTATCCTTTTGATAAAACAGGGTTAGCTTATTAAAGGAGTAATTTAAGGGGGCATAGTCAAAAGCGCGCAGAAAGAATTTTATATCCGGCGAATCAGTTTTAATGGTAACCCCTCCTATACCTATGGGCATGGGGTCGTTGACATAAATGCAGCGCTTTGAAGTGCAGGCATAGTTGCTGGTAATTTTATAATTGAACGGTTCGTTACTGCCGGCCACCCTAAGCGGCACCACAATACCGCGGCCTGCATTACCAAAATCCTTTTGAAAATTAGTTCTAACCTGTGCACTTAAAAAATCGGCCTGTATGTGCGAGTCGCCAATATGCAGCACACTTATCCTCTGGCTGTTGGATGTTTTTTGAGCGTAGAGCTTTTCGAAAAAAGGCTCCAGCCCCTTATCGTTAACTATCTCATTGCGTTCAGGATGTATAAAAGCATACTTCTTCGCACTGAAGTTTACAATACCGTTCTGGGCCTTTGCATTCAAGCCAAAGGCAAGTAGAAGCAAGCAGGCTGCGCTTTGAACGAGCCCGTAATGCAACGCACGGCCGCCGGCACCCGGCATTTTGTTACATACTCTTTTTCCGTCGTTCATACTTCTCCTTTTCATATAAAATTGTGCCCGTAATAATCTCTGCCACTTTTTTGCCGCCGTAATAGGTTGGGTGGGTATAATCCCCATTAGCAAGTTTAGGTTTCATGCCAGCCCATTTAACCATAGTGCTATCTCCACCCATTGCTTCAAACAGATTATAAAAACAAACCTGGTTATCGGCCGCCATCTTTCGCTGCGCTTCTATCAATTCCTTTATACCCGGCATGGTTTGCAGCACCCCATCTACCTTTTGGCCCCTATCGCTACAGCCAACTACCAGTACCGATGCTTTTGGGAAAGCCCTCTTCATCATGCCTATGGTTTGGCTCATGCCTTTTGTATACCAATCGTAGTTCTTTGCCTTGGCATTGGCCACATTCAACCCATAGCTTATAACCACCAAATCGTAAGGGTGCATGGCATCAAAACTCTTATACATCTGCTCCGATACGCCACCCAGGCCTAAGCCTGAATTACCGCGAACTGAAAAATTATCTACGCAAATGCCTTTTGTATCCTCGAAGGAAACGCCATATAAATCGGTGCTGCCATCCACCTGTAGGGTAACACTTTGCAGCGCAGCGCCCAGTTTTATTTTACTTATACCGCTTGTTGCCGGTAAATCCACCCCCGTCCCTTGGTTCAGCAGCAACTTAGCACCGGCAGTATTACCATAGTAGAGGTACGCAACAGGGAAACTATTCAGCCTGCTTCGCTTAATGGCACTGTAGTGAACCTGATTACCTGCCAGCGGCACAAAAGTATGGCCGGCGGGTCCCATGGGGTGCTCTGCACTCTTGTCCCCAACTATAGAATAGGTAGTGAAGTTGTCGTAGGTGTGAATTACAGTTTGCCTGAAGCCTGCAACTTCTGATGTTATAGGCACGAACCCTACACCTGAACCGCCGAATATAGCCTGCAAAGTATCCCTTAAAGGGTCAAGCATTATATCTCCTTCAACGTATGAATCAGCAAACCAGGCAATACGCACGGGCCTTGTTTTAACTGAATCCAGCGCAGCCAAAAAGGTCTTCATACCGCTGGTATCTTTACTATAATCTTCTATACAGGTAACTCCCGTTTTGCAGGTATCGGCAAAAACAGGTTTTATCATTTTAGTGGAGTCCGCATGAGCAAGGTTATCATCCTTCCTCATTATATCAGCCAAAAGATTTATACGCCTGAAGTGGAACTCCCCTATATCAAACTCAGGTATTATATATAAAGCTAAAAGCACAGCCAACAATAAGGCGGTGCCAAGCACTGAGTATTTTAAATGATTTTCCTGCATGGGTTAGGCTAAAGGCGGGCGCATTTGGTTTTCGCTTGCCGATTATACCCCTCTGGTAACGAATGTAGGAGAATACCCCGCAGCGATACAATTAAACGATACTCACTTTTCAATTATTGCAAGTGATATGTAGAAAATTTAAAACGGTAGCTGCTTAGGCCAGCTTTTTAAGCTCGCCGTTTATAAAGCTTACCAACGAGGCCACGTAATCCTTACTGAAGTCAAATTTAGCGCCTGCAGTTTCATAAAACACCGGAATGGGTTTGGTATAACCAAGGCTAAGCGCGCTCTTGTAATCAGCCACAGCTTTTGCCGGGTCGTTCTTAAAGTTTCTCCATAGGGCAATAGCACCTAACTGCGCAAAAGCGTATTCTATATAGTAGAAAGGAACTACAAAGAAATGCAGTATGCGGTGGTAGCCCGTTTGCAGGTCCTTTTCAAAGCCTGTCCAATCAATACCGGCTCCGCCAAAACGGGCACTTAACTCAGCCCATTTGTTTCTTCTCTCCTCAACCGTGTGGTTAGGGTTAAGGTATAACCAATGCTGGAAGCTATCGCCCAGGCAGGTTTTAGTTAAAACCGAAAGGATGTAACGCAGGTGATTAACCTTGGCACGCCTTAAATCATCAGCATTGCTGTAAAACAAATCCCAATGCTCCATGCTCATCAACTCCATACCCATGGAGGCCACTTCAGCCACTTCAGAAGTCGTTTCTTTAAAAGCCATTAACTCCAGTTTATGGGCTAAAAAGGTATGTATGGCATGGCCACCTTCGTGCACCATGGTAATTAAATCATGTTCATCGTTGGCTGAATTCATGAAGATGAAAGGCACCCCTATTTCGGGCAAGGTCATATTATAGCCACCGGGCCCCTTGTGCATGCGCGATTCAAGGTCCAGGTAGTTCATCTTCTTCATAATCTCGATACGCTCGCCAAAGTATGGATCAAGCCTGTTAAAGCAGGCTATAGTTTTTTCAATCAACTCCTCGGTGTTCTTTACCGGTTGTAGTGGCTCTTTGCCACTGGTATCTACGTCCAGGTCCCAGGGTTTGAGGCTTTCAAGGCCTAATAATTGGCGGCGTTCTTCTGCCATACGGTTTTTAACCGGCACTATCAACTCTTCTACAGCCTTATGAAAGTTAAGACAATCGGCACTGGTATAATCAAAACGGCCAAGCTCGTTAAAGCGATATTCCACATAGTTTTTGTAGCCCGCATTAAGCGCTATTTTATGGCGCAGTTGAATAAGTTCCGTAAGTAGATTATCGAAAGTCTCCGCGTCCTGCAATCTGCGCTCACTTATCATGCGGTAAACCTCTTCGCGCTGGGCACGGTCCGTACTTTTAAGGTAGATTGAAGCCTGTTGAAAGGTCAGTTCGGTTCCGTTATAGTGTATGCTTTCTGCCCCGGCAATAGCATCATAGGTGCTTTGTTTTAACTGCAACTCACTCTGCAGTGGAATATTCTCTTCGCGGTAAAGCTCAATCTCCATCCTTAGCTTGCGCAAGGTTGGAAAGAATACACTTTGATCAAGCTGATCAACAAAAGGGGAGGAAACAAATTTTTTCTTCAACTGGTTCTCAATAGGAGAATATCTCGGGAAGATGTTTTGATATTGGTTTGCCAGGTCCGCTTTCGCCTTCTCATCATTGGTATCTACCGTTGTTTTTACATAAATCCAACGGCTGTTTTCAGTCATAGCAGTATCCAGTTCGCTCCAGTCCTTTAACCATTGGTTAAGGTCAGCCACTGAATTTATACCACGCTCAAGCAATTCGTTAAAATAAGGTTCAAGGGAAGCCCATTCATTTGGGTTAAAATCTTCCGCTACGAAACTCCTTTTCTTTTTAACAGGTATGTTCGTTTCGCTCATCTTCATTCTTATGTTTTATTCGTTCGTTGTAGTTGTTTTCACTCTGGTAACCAGGCCTATGTTATTGGGCCTTGCGGGGGGCGGTTACTTTCTTAGCTCCGGGAGCAGGTTTAGTGCTGGCCTTGCTGCTTACCTCTTTCTTTACCTTAGGCTTCGCTTCTTTCTTTGGCTTATCTTCTTTTGCCGGCTTCACTTTCTCTGTTGCTTCTTCTTTGCCTTCGGTTTTCTCTTCTTTGGCCTTCTCAGCAATAAGTTCATCTACCAGGTTACGGCTTTCCAGTATGCCATACCACTTCAGCAGCTTCTTCATATCGCTTACGTAAACCTTCTCTTTATCGTAATTGGGTAGTACTTTCTCCAACCATACTTTGGTTTTGGCATCATCCTTACCATCAGGCACGGCGCCGTTTTTCTTTATAGAAGCCAGCACATCTTTAAGAGTAGCCGGTTCATCGGTAGTATACATGGTCACGTTATCAAGCGAGGTAAACATATGGTTACGTCCGCTTACAAACTGTGTTTTGTCGTCAACAAGGCTGGTTACAATCAACCCATCATTTCTACGGGCACTTACCTTAAATAAACCCGGCATTCCGGTAATCGCTACAATCTCTGATAATTCCATTTTTGGATTTTTAGGGCGGCTAAGATAAAAAAACGCCCGAAAAGCAGGGTTTTAGCCTTGCAAAGGTCAAAAGGCTTTATCTTATTTTAGCAAATATGGATATTGAAGCACTACGGCAGTTTTGCCTAAGCCTGCCGGGCGTTAAGGAGGATGTAAAGTGGGAGCATGACCTCTGCTTTCTTATTGGGGAAAAAATGTTCTGTGTAACCGGCTTTTCGCCCGATTCCGGCGTTTCTCTAAAGGTTAAGGATGAAGAATTTGAAGAACTTGCGTCTTCCGAAGGTATTATACCCGCCCCTTACCTTGCCCGCTACAAATGGATTTACATAAAACCGAGAGGGCGTTTTAAAAAGGCAGAATGGGAGCATTACATTACCCAATCGTACGAGCTGATTAAGAGCAAGTTACCTGCCAAAATAAAAGCCGGGATAGGTAACGATAAGCCTAAAAAAGGCAAAACGAAAAAGAAATAAGATAGCCTTTGCCTTATCTTTGCAGGCTGCCTCGCAGCATTTGTTACCACTTAACGCACTCTCTATTCCATATATGCAGTTTGAATTAACCACCAAGTTTCAACCCAGTGGCGACCAGCCGGAGGCCATTAACCAGCTTACGGAAGGCGTGGTGAAGGGAGATAGGCACCAGGTTTTACTGGGTGTTACCGGTTCAGGTAAAACCTTTACCATAGCCAATACCATACAGCGCGTACAACGCCCAACCCTTATTCTAACCCACAATAAAACTCTGGTTAGCCAGCTTTATGGCGAGTTCAAACAATTCTTCCCCAATAACTCGGTTGAATATTTTGTTTCATACTACGATTACTACCAGCCTGAGGCTTACATCGTTTCCTCCGATACCTATATCGAAAAGGATTTATCCATTAACGAAGAAATTGATAAGCTGCGGTTAAGCACAACAGCCTCCCTGCTTTCCGGCAGGCGCGATATTATAGTGGTAGCCAGTGTTAGCTGCATTTATGGTATGGGTAACCCTCTTGATTACGAGAATGGGATTATCCGTATAGCGGCAGGGCAGGTTATAAGCCGCAATCACTTTTTGCATAAGCTGGTAGACAGCTTGTATTCCCGCAGCGATGCGGACCTGCACCGCGGCACATTCCGCGTAAAGGGAGATGTGGTAGAAATAGCTTTACCCTATGTGGACTATGCCTACCGCGTAACCTTTTTTGGTGATGAGATAGAAGAGATAGAGAGTTTTGAGCCCTCTACAGGCCGCACCCTTGGCAGCCGTATGAATAACGTGGCCATTTTCCCCGCCAACCTGTATGTTACTTCTAAAGATGTTCTGTCGCAGGTGCTGGATGAAATTCGGCTGGAATTGACAGAGCAACTGGAGTATTTCCGTAGTGTAGGTAAAAACCTGGAAGCCGCCCGCCTAAAAGAGCGCGTTGAATTTGATATGGAAATGATGCGCGAGTTAGGTTACTGCAGCGGTATCGAAAATTATTCGCGCTTTTTAGATAGAAGGGCCAAAGGAACGCGGCCTTACTGCCTGTTAGATTATTTTCCGGATGACTTTTTACTGGTGATTGACGAAAGCCACGTTACCGTAAACCAGGTACGCGGCATGTATGGCGGCGACCGTGCACGAAAAATGAACCTGGTAGAATACGGTTTCCGCCTGCCCAGCGCTTTGGATAACCGCCCGCTGAACTTTCACGAATTTGAGGCAAAAATGAACCAGGTAATTTACGTGAGCGCCACCCCTGGCGATTATGAACTGGAAAAAACAGAAGGCCTGTTTGTTGAACAGGTAGTTCGCCCAACAGGTTTGTTAGACCCGCCAATAGAAGTGCGCCCAAGCCAAAACCAGATGGACGACCTGATGGAGGAGATAGATGAAAGGGTTAAAATGCAGGAAAGGGTGCTGGTAACAACCCTTACTAAACGCATGGCCGAAGAATTAAATAAGTACCTGGGCCGCTTAGGCATAAAATGCCGGTACATCCACTCTGAAGTAGAAACACTGGACCGTATTGAAATTATAAGGGACCTGCGCCTTGGCAAATTTGATGTGCTGATAGGCGTAAACCTGTTGCGCGAAGGTTTGGATTTACCGGAAGTATCCCTGGTTGCCATTCTGGATGCAGACAAGGAGGGCTTTTTACGCAACAGGAGAAGCCTTATACAAGTTAGCGGGCGTGCTGCGCGAAACAGCAACGGCAAGGTTATAATGTATGCCGATAGGATTACCGATAGCATGCAACAGACTATTGATGAAACAACCCGCCGCCGCGAGAAGCAGTTAAAATACAACCAGGAACATGGCATAACTCCTTTAACAGTGTTCAAAAGCAAGGAAGAAATTTTACAGCAAACATCAGTGCTTGATATACGCAAAGCATCGCCTGATGCATATATTGAAATGCAGGATGAGATAAGCCTTGTAGCAGAGCCTATAATGCAATACATGAACGAAGAGCAGCTTAAACGCGCTATTGAGGACACCAAGAAAAAAATGTATGAAGCGTCAAAAGCTACCGACTTTTTAGAGGCCGCCCGTTTGCGCGATGAAATGCTTGCCATGACCAAAATGATGAAAGAGAAATTTGGCAAATAGGTTTTTGCGCTAAGCGCATGTTTAAATTTGATTAAGCCGCGTTGTACTACCAATATGTTTGCAAGAATTGAAATAATTAAAGGTGACATTACCAGGCAAATGGTTGATGCCATAGTTAATGCTGCCAATACTTCTTTACTTGGCGGTGGTGGCGTTGACGGCGCAATTCATCGCGCAGCGGGTAAAGAGCTATTGGAAGAATGCAGAATGCTTAATGGTTGCCGAACCGGTGAGGCTAAAATTACCAAAGGCTATAAATTGCCCGCAAAATTTGTGATACATACAGCAGGCCCTGTTTGGAAAGGCGGCCAAGAAAATGAAGCAACCCTGTTGCGCAACTGCTACCAAAACTCACTTCAAATAGCTTGTGACAAAAAGTTAACCGCTATCGCTTTTCCTGCTATCAGCACCGGTATTTACGGCTACCCTATTGAAGATGCAACCTACATTGCCTTAACCACCATAATTAGCTTTTTAAAAGAAAATGAACTGCCTCAAAAAGTGGTTTTTGTTTGCTTTTCTGATAGCAACCTGGCTGTGTATATTAGAACCTTTAATGAAATAGCGAATGGATAACACCCTAAAGCAATACCGGCCGGGGCCCTTAGGCGCCTTAATGGATGAATATGAAAAAGTAGCTGCGGAGTTTGACACTGTACTGCTATCCATTAGTGAAGCTGACTTTGTTAAGCTATTGGACACCGAAACTCTGGATCCTTCCTGTGTATCAGTTCAGGCAATTTGCGCGCACGTAGTTCGCTGTGGATACAACTACGCTAACTATATCCGCAAACAATGGCATGAGCCTATAACCGGCAACAAAAAGAATTTTGAATTCACCTCACCACAGGAAGTTGTTGCTGAAATGAAGTTGATGCTGGCCTATACCGAAGAAACATTGGCCAATAAAAACCACCTGACTTTTCAGGATGTGCTGGATAACATTATTAAAAGTGGTTGGGGGCAAAACTTTGACCTGGAACAACTGCTGGAGCATGCCATAGTGCACATCTTAAGGCACCGCAGGCAGATAGAAAAACTACTGGGGCGTTAGTTGGCTTAGCCCTGCGTGGCAGCTTTGTGCATTTCCATTGCAAAGGTCTTTCCTTCCTGTGCCAGGTACGATTCCGGGAAAACTTCCCGGGCTTCGTACAACAGGGGTTCAAGGTTTTCGTAACGGGCGCTAAAGTGGCCGAGTATTAATTTTTTTACTCCTGCTGTTTTTGCAATGTGCGCCGCCTGCTTGGTGGTTGTATGGAAAGTTTCGGCAGCGCGCTCTGCGTGGGCATGTATAAACGTTGACTCGTGATATAAAAGGTCAATACCCCGTATTTGCTCAATGTAGCTTTCAGTAAATACCGTATCGCTGCAATAGGCATAGCTGCGTGGTGGCAGGGGCATACTGGTTAACTCCTTATTAGGGATTGTTACTCCGCCATCTGTTACAAAATCATCGCCGCGTTTAATATTGCTGATATAATCGTACGGAATATTGTATTCCGTAATCTTGGCCGGAATAATTTTGCGCAGGTTCTGCTTCTCGCGAAACAAAAAGCCCGTAGTAGGTAATCGGTGCTTTAGAATAATAGTTTCTACACTTATAACATTATCCTCGTATATAACCCGTGGCTTATCCGCAATTATGGGGTGAAAGTGTATATCGTAACGTAATGTTGTTTCAGAATGCTTAAAATGCAGGTTCAGAATATCCATTAGGGCCGGCGGGCCATAAAGGTTTAAGGGATGTTCGCGCCAGTTAAGGTTAAAGGAAGTAAGCAGTGCAACTAGGCCAAAGAAATGATCGCCATGCAGGTGGCTTATAAAAATATTGTCTAACCTGCCACGCTTAATGGCATACTTAATCATTTGAAACTGGGTCCCCTCTCCACAGTCTACCAAAAAAACACTTCCGTTGTAATTAACCACCTGCGCAGACGGGTGGCGGTCAAAAGCGGGTATGGCTCCATTACACCCTAAAATGGTAAGCTCAAATTGCATGAAGCCTCAAAGCTTAACTTCTTAAATCTTTGTCCAACTCTTCCATCATAACAAAATCAACCGACTCCGTTAAGGAACCAACGATATTCAGTATCGGTTCAAGCTGAGAAATTTTAATCAGTTTTTGGATGTGCGGATTTAAGCCTGTAAGCACAAACATACCCCCTGCTTCTTTGCAAAGGCGGTTACCTACTAAAAGGGCGCTAAGGCCTGATGAATCAACGTATTGCACCTCGGCTAAATCAAGTACCACATTACGGAAACCTTCGTTGTTAAGAATAACCAATTCCGATTTAAGGTGCGGAGCCAGGTTACTCAACAACTTCTCCTCATTCAGTTTTACAATAACCAGACGGTCTCTTTTATCTACTTGAAATTTCATGTGCCGGGCTTTTTAGTGTGAAACGCTTACTAATCTACGGTTTTTTTCTGAAACTACTAATTCCGCCGCAATGTATGGAAAAGGATTGTTTTCTAGAAATAATACTGTTTTTACAAATTTCGGATAGGCATCCGCCGTTCGGTAAAAGTGAGCGGTTTATAATAATTTTAGAAGCTGAGATTAAGGATTTAAGCAGCGTTGGCGTCTAACATATAAACAGGTAGTAGAGTAATTACGACACTTAACATGCCTTATCAGTATTTAGCCGGCGCAGTATTTTGATGTTTAGCTACAAATGACTTAGGTTTGACAGAGAGGATGCAATTAAAACGGTTAACATGGCGTCTTTATCAGGGTAGAACCGACAGTATGTCGTAACATCTATTCTGGTTTGATATTTGACTAAAACTCTTCAATGGAAGCAAAATTTTCACCAAAGGTAAAGGAGGTTATCTCCTACAGCCGCGAAGAAGCGCTCAGGCTCAATCACGACTTCATCGGGATTGAACACCTGGTGCTTGGCCTTATACGCGAAGGCGAGGGCCTGGCAATTAAAACGATGAAGAGCCTGGAAATTGACCCTGTCATGCTCCGCAAAACCATCGAAGATTCGATTAAAGATAAAACGGCTAAAGGCAACTTTAACCCTAATAACCTGCCCCTTACAAAGCAGGCTGAAAAGGTTTTAAAAATTACCGTTTTAGAGGCGAAAGTGATGAAAAGTGATGTTATTGGCACCGAACACCTTATGCTCTCAATTCTGAAAAACAAGGATAACGTTGTTACCCAGATTTTCTCGCAATTTGACGTGGATTACGAAGTATTTAAGGCCGAATTAGAAGGCGTACAGAACGACATTAAGGCAGAAGCCCCGAACGACCCCCCTGAAGATGAACCTTTTGAGGAGGAAAAATCAAGGGGTTACGGACAGCAGCCTGCCTCTAAAAAGCCGGGCAATGCTAAATCCAAAACTCCTGTATTGGACAACTTTGGGCGCGATGTAACGCACCTTGCCGAAGAGGGCGCTTTAGACCCTATTGTGGGCCGCGAAAATGAGATTGAGCGCGTATCGCAAATCCTTTCGCGCCGCAAAAAGAATAACCCTATCCTTATTGGTGAGCCCGGTGTAGGTAAAACCGCCATTGTTGAGGGCCTGGCCCTGCGCATAGTGCAGAAGAAGGTAAGCCGCGTGCTGTTTAACAAGCGCATTGTAATGCTTGATCTTGCGGCCCTTGTTGCCGGCACCAAATACCGCGGCCAGTTTGAGGAGCGCATGAAGGCTATTATGAATGAGTTGGAAAAGAACCGTGATGTAATTCTGTTTATCGATGAGATACACACTATTGTAGGCGCTGGTGGAGCAACCGGCTCATTGGATGCCTCCAACATATTTAAGCCGGCTTTGGCCCGTGGCGAACTGCAGTGTATAGGCGCCTCAACATTGGATGAGTACCGCCAATACATTGAGAAGGACGGCGCTTTGGCGCGCAGGTTCCAGCAGGTAATTGTGGACCCACCTTCACCTGAAGAAACCGTGCAGATTTTAAATAACATTAAACCAAAGTACGAAGATTACCATAGTGTTGATTACAGCAAGGAAGCTGTAGAAGCCTGTGTTAAGCTTTCTACCCGTTACATCACCGACCGCTTTTTGCCTGATAAGGCAATAGATGTAATGGATGAAGTTGGCGCCCGTGTGCACCTTAAGAATATTCATGTTCCTAAAAACATAGTGGACCTTGAAAAACAGGTGGAAGAAATAAAGCATCAGAAAAACCACGTAGTAAAGAGCCAGAAGTATGAAGAGGCTGCCAAGCTACGCGATACCGAGAAACGCCTGTTAGAAGAACTGGATAAGGCGAAGGCGCAGTGGGACGAAGAAGCAAAAACAAAGCACTTTCCGGTAACTGAGGAGGATATTGCCGAAGTTGTTGCAATGATGACTGGTATACCTGTGAACAAAATTGCCCAAAGCGAAAGCAATAAGCTGGTAAACATGAGCGGCGAGATTCAAGGCGCTGTTATTGGCCAGGACGAAGCAGTTAAAAAAGTGGTAAAAGCCATTCAGCGTAACCGTGTTGGCTTAAAGGATCCTAAAAAACCAATTGGCACATTCATATTCTTAGGCCCAACAGGTGTAGGTAAAACGGAGTTGGCTAAGTCCATAGCCCGCTATCTTTTTGATAGTGAAGAAGCCCTTGTGCGTATTGATATGAGCGAATACATGGAGAAATTCAGCGTTAGCCGCTTGGTAGGTGCGCCTCCGGGATATGTTGGTTATGAAGAAGGCGGGCAACTTACCGAAAAAGTACGCCGTAAACCTTACAGCGTAGTGTTGTTAGATGAAATTGAAAAAGCGCATCCTGATGTATTCAATATTCTGTTGCAGGTATTTGATGATGGTATATTAACTGATAGTCTTGGTCGCCGCGTTGATTTCAAAAACACGCTGATTATAATGACTTCGAACATCGGTGCCCGCGACCTTAAGGACTTTGGCCAAGGGGTTGGCTTTGCTACCTCTTCAAAATCGGCACAAAGTGATGAATACAGCAAGAATGTGATTTCGAAAGCGCTTAAGAGAACTTTCTCTCCTGAATTTTTGAACCGTATTGACGATGTTATCATCTTCAATAGCCTTGAGAAGGATTCAATCTTCAAAATCATCAATATTGCCTTACGCGACGTTACCAAACGCCTGAACGAGCTTGGCTTTGAAATTAAGCTGACCGATGAAGCCAGCGACTTTTTGGCAGAAAAGGGTTACGACCCTCAGTTTGGTGCCCGGCCACTGCACAGGGCTATTCAGAAGTATGTTGAGGATCCATTGGCAGAGGAGATACTGCGTGCCAATGCCAAGCCCGGCGATACCTTCCTAATAGAACTTGAAAAAGGCAGTGATGAATTAAAGATTACACACAAGGCCGCCAAAAAAAAGGCAGAGCCTAAAGAGGAATAAATAAAAAGCCCTTCGGAATTCGAAGGGCTTTTTTATGCAGCTACTTGAGCGCTTTTAGTATTTGTGCCTCTAATTGAGCGCCGTAAACACCTTTCGCCAAAATTTTACCGTCTCTATCTAATAAAAATACAGCAGGCGTGGTAGTTACATTATACAGAGGCAGCACTTTACTTTCTTTCAAAGGCACCAACTCGCTAACATTTATACCGCTTAGCTTATTCACAGCAAGTGCTTTTTCCCACTCTTCTTTCTTTTCATCAACGCTTACTGCAAAAAGGCCCAGGCCATACTTCTTATATTGTTCATACAGGCGCTCAATTTCGGGTGTTTCTTTTTTACAACGGGTACACCAGCTAATCCAGTAAACCAGCAGTGTAACCTTATTCTTTTTGCATTGCTCATACAGGCTTTGCGCCTTGCCGTTTACATCGTAAAGCAATATGTCGCGCCCTTTGCTGCCTACCATACTGTTCTGCATGTTGCTAAGGCGGTTAAGGTCTTCCATACTAAGGTTCAGGGCGCAGCCGTTAGGGTGCTTCTCTGTAATGTAGTTGACCAATACTTCGCTTTTATATTTTAAAAACACTTTCAACAAAGAGGTATAAACAAAGCTGTTTACTTCTTCATTGTCCTTAAGGCTTGCCATTACCACATCAATACCTGCCCTTGAGCCATCAGAAGTTTTATCAGTATAAGAAGATAGGTAAACGTGTATTTTATCAATATAGGCGTAGTGGCGAAGCAGGCGGGGATCGTTCGCGTTTAAGCTATCAAAATAATGGTCGTGTAACAGAGCACGGTAGCCATCATATTGTAGCGGCCATACGGCGTTCTGGCTTCGGAAAGGCACTTTATTAATAGGCACCAGCACTTCGGCCACAAAAGTTTTGGGGTAAGCGCGTTCTACCTGCACCAGTTGCGCATAGTAGCTTTGGTATAAATACTCCGTATTATCTTCTACTACTTTTAACTGGCGCTTATAGTCCGGCGCAAAAAACGAAACCGCTTCCAACTTGGCAGTCTGTTCGGTAAACAAAGGCTCAAACTGCTGAATAATTTTTATCAGTTGCAGGTAAGCTTCATTTTCGCGGCTGTTTTCAACGGCAGCCTCGCCGTTCATAATATCCTGGTAAGCCGCTGAAACTCTTAACTCTTTATCTGCTTCGGCGAGTAGTAGTTCAGCCTGGTTCTGCTTTTCACTTTTAAATTTAAGGGCGTACAGTCCATCAGCAAAATTGGTTACTGTAAATTTTATTACGGTATCTCCCTTTACAACTACTGAATCGATGGCGCTAAAATCTTCGCCGTAAAACTGCATTAGCTGTAACTGGTCTGCACGTTTAACACTTGCCGGAAAACCGTATATACTAACCGTAAATGAATAGCTACCGGCATAGCCGGCTACGGCTACCGCTAACAGCAACAAAAACAAATAATATTTTTTCATAGCATAAACACAAAACGCTGCCTAAGCAGCGTTTTGCAAATTAAAGAGTTCTATCGTTATTCAAAATTCATACAGTTAGCGGCGCAGGTAACACCGTTAGTATCTTCATAAGCTTCATAATACATAAACCAGGTGCGTTTGGTATTAAATGCTTCCGTAAAATTTACAGTACCCGCTGTACCATAGTTTGTCTGCTCGCCGGCGCCAAAGCCGTTAGGAAAAACAGCGCACTGCACATCATCATCCTCATCAGTAGTGCTTTGATTATTTTTAAAGCCAACCTGCGCCACTGCGCAAAAATCCCAGGCTCCCAGGTTTACGTTACCATCGCTACCTGCCCCGTAACAGTTGCAATATCTGTAGCGCTGGAAATACATATAGCTTTTCCTCATGCGTATGCCACCGTCTTCAACATCTAAGCCTGTGGTACCGGTACCGCCGCCTGCGGCACGGTAGCTTGAATTAATAATAACCTTGCTACCGCCGGGAGGCGATAAATGCAGGTTGCTGTTGGACGATAATACACGGCCCTGCAGAGTAAGTATACCCCAATCTGCACCGCTACCTAAGCTTGCCCCGCCGCAGGTAGAGCAGCGTATATATAATCCTTGGTCTAAATACGTATTACCCCCCGAAACAGTAAGTTTATAACCGCCCACCGGAGATGTGGTGCCAATACCTACGCTACCTGCTTGCGCGTTTATATAAGTATTGTTTTGGCTATAATAGTTTATGTAGGTTGCAAAACCGCCGTCCTGGGCATCAATATGCAGGTTTCCGTTGGTAGCTGCTACCGATGCCGTGGTACCTACTCTTCCGTTACCCCCAACCTGTAGGTATGCCCCCCAGGAGCTATTAGGGCCAAAATAAAGGTATGAATTGTTTAATACGTTAACACGGCTGTTCTCGTCAACAGCAACTGCGCCAACACCCAGTGGCGTGGTTAATGCGTTGGGTAGGTTACGTTCCGCAACATAGCCGCCTTCAATTAACCATCCGCGCAGCTCCGAAAAGGGTTCATTAGCACTAGGGTCATATTCTATTTCAGTTGCACGATCACTTACCACAGTTACACCGCCCGATGCTCCTTCAAAAATGGCAGCATATGGACGGCGGCTTCCTCCCACGGTAGTCATGGCAGCCTTGTATAAGCCCAGCCTTTTAAAGGCAGTTTGCAGGCTAGTTGTAACTTGTCCTTCCCAGGCATCATAGCTGGTTAAAATTCCTATTTGTCCGTTATTCATGGCATTTAAAGCGCTGGCCAAATTGTTGCTGGCGTTTGGATCCCCATACGTATCATAGTTGGTGCTGCTTACGTGGGCATGCGTTGCTTTGGTAATTATAGTAAGTGTTAAGCCGCGGCCATTGCTGTTTACATATTCCGTATTGCCCCAACGCACTATGCGGTTAGCAGCATTATTAAGACCCGTGCCGCGTACGTAAAGCGCTTCAGTTTTGCCAATGGTGTTATTGGTGGTCAGGTTGCCGCTTGCGTCAGCAAATACCATGCGGTTACCCGTACCGGCAAGGCCGGCTACGTTTACTACACCTCCATTGCTAATATTTACACGCTCAGCGCCGTTAACACGAAAACGCAGGTAGCCATTGCCACGGGCTTGCAGTTGCAGGTCCTGGTCGGCATTGCTGCCGGTGGCGTAAATTGTGTTATAACCTATGCCCACACCTTGAGATAGGTTATCATGGCGTATTTCAACACCTCCATCAAAGGCCTGGCCGCTACCCATGCTGCTGCTAATAAATACAGCCTTGCCGTCATCAGCAGTACCGGGGTCAGTACCGCCCATGCGCACGGTAAACTTAGCGCCTGGGTTGGTTAGCCCAACACCTACATTGCTGGTATTATTATTATAAATATCGTTGCCGCTTTGGGTCCAAACGCTGTTAATTGTATTAGTTGAAATTGTTATACCTGTGCCGGCAGTTAACATACTACCTGCGTTACGCCAGGTAGGGTTGCCCGCAGCATCAGTGCCCCATACCTTGGTATTTTGGCCTGCACCGGTGGCTACCAGGCCCGGCGATGTGCTGCTGTTAGTTGCTACATCAACCGATAAGGTGGTAGAGCCAATTACGCGCCCTATTCCATTGGTTACCGTTACGCCGGTGGTAGCGCTGGTTACATTGCCTGTGGTTAACTGGCCGTTAGGGTCTCTCCATGCAGGGTTGCCTGAAGCATCAGTTCCCCATACCTTGCTTGCCTGACCACTGCCGCTGGCTACCAAACCGGCACTTGTGCTACTGTTGGTGTTTACGTTAATGGCAACATCGCTGGCGCCCACCACCTGGCCCGTTCCGTTGGTAATGCTTATGGCACTGTTAGGCGTAGTAATGTTTTTAGTAGTTAAGGTGCTGTTGGCATTCGCCCACGTTGGTGAGCCGGCCCCACCGCTAACCAATACCTGGCCGCTGGTGCCTACGGGGCTAAAGGCATAACCGCTGCCGTTGCCATAAGCCACCGCACCACCGTTTGGCGTTGCGTTGCTGTTAGTACCGCCCCGGTTAATGGGCAATAGATTGGTTACCACCCCACTGCTTAAATCAACACTATTAGGGCCCATATCAGCAGCTGTAATAGTGTTAGGTGCAATTTGCGTAGTAGTAACGGCATCATTCGCAATCATACCCGTTACTACACCCTGGTTGGCAATGCCAATTTGTGTAGCCGTACCACCGTTATAGCTAAAGGTGTTTAAACCGCCGCCGGCGCTGTTGCTTAAAGGCTGTAATGAACCTGACACCGTAGTGGTTTCAATAACACGCACCCAGTCCGTACCTTTCCACATATAAATACCGGGTACAGAATAGGTCCCACTGGTTGATGTGTTATACACCATTAAACCATCGGGCTTGGTGCCGCTTACAGGGTTAGTAGTGCTAACCAATGCTACGCGTGGTATCATCAAACCTTTGTCAGTTGCTGCAACATCAAGTGCGGCGCTGGCATTGGGTGTGGTATTAATACCTACGTTGCCGGTGCTGTTCTGCACTTTAATGCGCTCAGTTCCGTTGGTGCGTATGCTCAGGTCCTGTGCATCGCTGGTACCTACATAATCATTTGCAGGGTTGGTGCCGCCGTTACCGCGCAGGCTCCATGCATTTTTAGGGTAAAAGTTATTAAAGTCAGTTACTATCCATTTTTGGTCAGTGCTGTTATACATCAGCGTTATGGCGCTGTTAGCACTAACTGAAACCATGTCACCGCCATCAAGCGTTTTAATTTGGTTAGCTGCTGATGAACTGCCATTAAGGTTGGCAATGGTCATTTGCTGGGTAGTGGTGTTATACAGTGTTATAACACGTCCATCCGCACCACCGGTTAATCCGGTAATGCTAAATGCCGCGCCCGGGCCTGTAATACGGTAAAAGCTGAATTTTTTAGTTACCAGGTCAACGTTATTATTAACGCCGCTACTTAGTACAATACCCGCCTCGCGAAGGGCAAGGTCGCCTGATATATCAAATTTACTTTGGGGGTTGTTGTTGCCAATACCTACGTTCTGTGAATAGGCAATAAATGACAACAGAGAAAATGAAATGATGAATAGTTTTTTCATTGCTCAATTTTAGTCCGGCGCAAATTTCGCAAATATTATTCCAAGTGTAAGCAGCCAAAGGGGAAAATTAGCTAACACTTCGTTATAGCTAAAACTACCTGTTTTAACATAAAAACAAGCGCTTGGTGCTTAAAAAGCGATACCTCTAAAGATCATTTAGTCTACTAAAAAAGATACCGGTGCACAGCAAACTATGCTAATTAGTGGGAAATTCAGAAAACAAAGGAGGATTACCTGAATCTTTATCGACAAAGTAAACCTGCTCTAACCCGAACTTAGTAGCAAACAAAGCCCTTATCTCCTCCTCTAACTCCTTTGCAAGAACGGCATCCAACCACACCTTGCCTGTTTTCTGATCTACAGCGAGTATTCTTATCAAACCCGTTTCGCCTATGGCATTAATAGTAACCACGTATTTCTTTTCCATTCCTTTGCTTACGGAATGAGGGAGTGGTCGAATAGTTTATTTGCCCTGTTTAAAACAAGGTATCACTTGTTACAGTAAGCATACTGTTTAGTAAACCCTGTAACCTGAGAAATTACTCTCAAGTGCGCTATGGTTAATAGACTGTGCAATACCACTATTCTGCAGCACAACAACATCAATAACATCGCCTGCAAAAGCTTTTATGTTGGCACTAATGCTTTGTTGAGTAGCACTACTGGTAGCAACAACACTTTGCCTAACCTGTTCAACCACCAAACCGTTAATGCGTATACCAAGGATAACTTCGCCGGGTGCGGTAAAAGCTTCCCAAACAACACGACTATCAAAATGATAGAGGCCACCCGTTACCACGTTGTACTGCGATAAGGAACCATCATAGTAGTTCCCGTCGTTAAAGTTAATGTTATCAAAAATCAGCTGCGTTTCAACCGATGGACTGATAGAAGTAGAACCATTTTGATTGTAAGCGCTAAACCCCTCGCGCGGGTTGTCTTCTCCCCAGCTGGCAAGGCCCGTAGCATCAGATATCAGCACCTTTCCTGCACCAGGTCCGCCACCGGTTATTTTAATCTGCCCGTTTACCTCTAAGCGAGCAGAAGGTGATGGAGTACCGACACCGATGTAATCGGTGGCAAAATCAATAGCAAGGGCATCGCCACCAGTGCTGAAATTGAATATGCGGTAGTTGCTGTTGTTAAGCGTACCTACCCACCACTGCGCGCTATCCTGTAAGCTATATTGAATTGCAGCCTGATCACTTGAAGCATTTTGCTTATCCAACATAATTAAAGCGCGGTTTGCGGCTGCATTTTGGGCTTTCAAATGAAAAATAGCATCGCCGGTAAAGGCTGCATCAATATTATAAGATGGCGTATTTGCCAATTGTCCGATACCCACCTTACCATCGGCAGAAAGGCCCAGGCGGTTAATGAAATTAGTACCTAAAAACAACCCTTTGTTCTCATAGTTCATAATAAACGCAGTACCGCTGCTATCAGAATGACCGATAACCAATCCATCAGAAGGACCATCTCCTGTTTGGGCACTTGTAATTTGTGTACGGGTTATACCCCCTGCGGCATTTTTTACTACAAAGTCATTAACAGGCAGGTTTACGTTAACGCCAACCTTTCCATCCTGTGCAATTACTACACGGCGTTTGGCATTCGTTCCTAATACAAGTTCACGATTTTCGTAATTCATCAACTGCGCTTCACCATCGGCGCTGGTGTGGCTAAGCACTAAACCATCTAACTTGCCGCTGCCGGTAAAGCTGGTAACCAATTGCAGAGCTGAGGTATCGCTGCCATGGCCTATTACCACGTCTCGTTGCGGGTTAGTAACACCAATACCCACACGGCCTATATCCGTTATACGCATTCTTTCCGCATTGCCGGTACCAAAAATTAAAGGCTGTGCTTCCATATTCATCAGCATAGAACTTCCAAACACATCCGCTTGGCCAATAACCAAACCATCAGTAGAAGTTTGGCCGGTTAATACAGATGCTATTTGGAAAGTAGTTGGCAACCCTGATTGCGTTACCAAAACCATATCGCGTGTAGGATTAGCGGTACCTATTCCCAATAAACCATCGCGCGTAAGACGCATTCGTTCATTACCACCTGTGGCAAAATACAAAGCGCGGTTCTCATTATTTACAAAGCCAACCGTTCCTGAATCCGCAGCTTGAGTAATTACAAAGCCATCATTAGCAGTTAACCCGGTTCTGCTGTTAGTCAGCAAAAATTCAGTAGTAGTATCGCCACTTACATGCAGGTTAGCCTGCGGATTTACAACAGAAACACCTACAAAATTTCCGTCATCTATAATTCTTGAATTACCGAGCGAAACCGTATCAGGCGTAAACTTTGCAACATAGTTAAGTGTGCCGTGGGCAACACCCGGGCCACTTGGGCCGGTGGCCCCTGTAGCGCCTTGCAAGCCTGTAGCGCCGCTGGGGCCCGTTGCGCCCTGCGGACCTGTTACGCCAACTTCACCCGTTGCGCCTGTAGCGCCGGCTGGCCCTTGCGCACCTGTTGGCCCCGTTTCACCGGTTACACCTTGTGGGCCATTGGCACCCGTAGCACCTTGCGGGCCTGTAGGCCCGATAAGCCCCTGGTTACCGGTAGCACCTGTTTCGCCTTTTGGGCCTGTTGGTCCTATATCTCCCTGGGGCCCGGTTACTCCTGTAGCGCCGGTTTCTCCTGTAGGCCCGGTAGCGCCACCTCCTGCACCGGTGGGGCCCGTTGGCCCGGTTATGCCTTGTTCACCGCTTGGGCCTTGCGGACCTTGTAATCCTGTTGCACCATCTAATCCGCTTGGCCCTGTTGCTCCGGTAGCACCTTGTGCGCCATCAGCACCTGTTGGGCCGGTTGCACCGGTAGCGCCTCCGCCGGAGCCTTGTGGACCGGTAGGTCCTGTTGGACCGGTATCTCCTTGTACGCCTGTTGGGCCATCAGCACCCGTAGGCCCCGTGGCCCCGGTAATACCTTGTATACCATCCGCCCCTGTTGGCCCCGTTGCCCCGGTAGCGCCGCCACCTGAACCCTGAGGACCCGTAGGGCCTGTAAGGCCATCAGCTCCGGTAGGGCCGGTAGGGCCTGTAGCGCCCGTTGCACCTTGTGCACCTGTTACGCCTGCAGGGCCTTGTAAACCGGTAGGTCCGGTAGCACCTGCTGCGCCGCCGTTACCTGCAGTTTCGGCGTACAATGCATAGGGTACACTAATCAACTGGCTACTGCCTACTATTAAATAATTGCTGCCACCTGCGGGATCAAACTCTACCTGCAGAAACTTAGGTCCGCTTCCCCAATCAATAGTACTGAATGTGCCTATACCGGCAGGGCCAATACCAATAGCCGTATAAAAAAGCCCAAGTTGGTTTGTTTGCAGTGCTTGGGTTTCCTGGTAAAGCACAGGGCCTGTTTCCGAAATATCGCGAATGGTAAACCGAACGCTAATAGTTTGGTTGGGAATAATGGCTCCTGACGCATTACGGGCAATAGCCTGGTAATTGAATTTCTGCGGCGCCTGCGCACCCGCTGTTGCCGTTATTACAAGCAGCAATAAAATGGCGTAAATATTTTTCATCGCTTCCTCATTTTAGCGATGAGGGAAATTACAGAGTCATCCAAAACAGATGATAGCTTCCCTCAGTTCCAAATACGTCTTAAAAGTAAGCAGGGTTCAGCCAAACCGCAAAAAATGACCAACAAACTATAATGAGTAAACTGTTAGCTGTATACAAAACAACCCGTGGAGAAATTTCCCGTATAAGTTTTTTGAACATGGGTGAGGCAATCACCGGTATTTCTTCATTACGCGGTCAACTTCGCGTTTGGTATCCTTCTGCTTCAGGCTTTCGCGTTTATCGTATTTCTTTTTACCCCGGCCAAGGCCTATCTCCAGCTTGGCAAAGCCACGTTCATTAATAAACAAACGGATAGGTATTACTGCCAGGCCTCTTTCCTTCATTTTAGCTTCAATACGCTTTAGCTCCCGTTTATTAAGTAAAAGCTTACGCAGCCGCATAGGCTCATGGTTGGCATAAGAGCCATGCGAATATTCGGGAATATTCATGTTACGTACATAAATCTCACCATCGCGCATAAAACAAAAAGCTTCGGTAATACTGCCTCCTCCGTTGCGGATGCTCTTCACCTCGCTACCGGTAAGCATAATACCGGCATCAAAGCGTTCCAGTATCTCAAATTCGAAGCCTGCTTTTTTATTCTTAATGTCTATTTTATCTGCACTTATCATTTCTATTCCCTAATCTTTAAACTATCAAACAGGCGATTGATTTTCTCCTTTAATAAAATCTTTTGTCCTGTTCTGCCTTTTGCTACCAGCCTGTCGCCCACTTTGGCGGTAAAGCTGCAATTAATCTCATTCCCTTTCAGTTCATCAATTACTGCTTCAAAAACCACCTTATCGCCAACAAAGGCCGGCCCTACATGCTCTACGTTTACAAAGGTGCCAATACCTTCCTCACCGTCTTCCTTCATCTCCAAAACAAAAAGGCGGCTACTCCATTCAGCATCCCTTGTAAGCGCAAAGGTAGCATATACGGGGTGTACCTGGCCGCTATCAAACGCAGCAGTATCTTCGGTGCGCACTGTGCGCTCAAACGTTTGTCGGTCTCCTATTTTAAAAATGGCTTTCAATAGTGCGAAAGTGCTAAAATTTCCGGCAGCACCCATGCCTTCAAAATTTGTTAAGCGGTGGGTGTATGTGTGCCTTTTCCTTTACTTAGCACAGTTATGCAAAAGCCTTTCCTTTTTTTATTCATCTGCCTCAATCTGGTAACCCGTGCGCAGGAGCAACCAACTAAAGAGCAACAGAACTTTTGCAGAAACCTTGAGAAAGTACTGGAGGATGGCCGCATGGAGAACTTTGAATCCATTAATGGCATGAATGAGAAACAAAGTCCGTTTTTACCCGTACCGGGCTACAGTATTAAGCTTGAGCCCTTTGGTATAATTTACGTGGATAAGGACCATCGTTTTATTGGCAAAACCAATCAAAGCTACGATTCACTCGGTGCTTTGCAGCGGCTGGAGGAACTAAAACATTTTACTGGTTATTGCCTTGATACTACCATTTGGAAATGGGCGCCGCAACTGGGCAACGATACTACTACCCTCTTTTTTACAGAGGAGAAACAATGGATTGCCACCAGCCCCGAGTTTACATTCAGTCTGGCGATGGATAAAGTGGGCACCAAAACCTACAATGTAAACCTGTACATTAAGCGACGCAAGAAATAGCGCGTTCGCTTTCGTTTCTTTTCCCTTTTTTTGAGGCAACAAGTGCACTGGCATTGATTAATACACCAACCAGGTATTTCGGAGGATTAGATACACTTCGCTTTGTAGCGGCTTCTATCGTAGTGTTTTGCCATATAGAGTTGGTTAAATACTACCGCGGATATACCGCACTTGTTTCGGAAAGTGTTATTTACGAGTGCGGCAAAATTGCGGTAGGCGCTTTTTTTGTGCTTAGCGGCTTTTTAATAACCTACCTTTTACTTGCAGAAAAAGAAAAGAACGCTTCCATTAAGTTAGGGAAGTTTTACATGCGCCGGGGCTTGCGCATATGGCCGCTTTACTATCTTTTGGTTGCCATTATTTTTTTCGTTCTGCCCCGCTTTTCTGCCTTTTACCTTCCGCAGCAAACGGAGGAGCTGGCCGCTTTCTTCAGCATCAAGTTGGTCTTTTTCGCGCTATTACTTCCCCAGTTTTTATTTGCGGGCGGCTATAAGCCTGTTCCGGGTGCCGAGCAATTCTGGACTATAGGCAGCGAAGAAATCTTTTACTTTTTATGGCCGCTAGTCTTAAAGAAAATTCAAAAACCACTTTTTACTATTGTGGCGCTTATGGCCGCTTACCACGCCCTTAAGTATTTCTGTTTTTACTACAGTGGCGTTGCCGGAAGCATTTACTACAAAGCCTACCTAGTATTCTACTATAACCGGGTAGACTGCCTTTTGGTTGGCGCATTGATAGGCGTATTGACACATAATTGCAATGACATGTGGTGCAAATTTGCAGGCACTCCCATAGGCCTAATGGGAGGTATCGCCTTTTTAGCAGTTACATTTTTTTATGGTGTTACCCAAGGCGGCTCCGACTACTTTTTTTATGCCTTATCCTTTGCGCTTATTATTTCATGGCTTGCAATTAAGGCGGGTAAAAATGTAAAAGCACCCAAAGCCACCGAGTTTTTAGGCAAAATAAGTTACAGCGTTTACATGTGGCATTTTATTGCTGTTCTGTTTTCTTTTTATCTGCTAAAAAGCATTAGCGGAAAAGCTTTTGAAAATACGTGGAGCCAAAATATTTTATTATACCTGCTTTCGTATAGCATTACTTATACAATTTCTGCCATAAGTTACCTTTTGGTTGAGCGCCTGTTTTTAAAATGGAAAGAAAAGTGGAGAGCCTGATATGAAGTTGCGTCATTTTTTCATTCCGCTTCTTGTGCTCATTGCTGCTTGCAACGGCAATCACTCTGATTTTGCTATTGACATCAATACCGGCATTGCTGACTACCGCTTTCCTAATGAACCTACTATTGCCGTATCCCGAAAAAGCAATAACAACCTTGCGATAGCTGCTAATATGAATTGGTTTTACCGCAGCAAGGACGGAGGGCAAACCTGGAATACTTATAAAGTAAGTTCAGCCGCCGGTGTTTGGGGCGACCCCTGCCTTGTAAGTGATAACGAAGGCAACTTTTATCTTTTTCATCTATCGGCACCCAATGGATACGAAGAGGAAAGTTGGTTAGATCGTATTGTTTGCCAAAAGTGGAACGACGAAAAAAACGAAATGGAACCACTTGCTTTTCTTGGCGATAGCAGTAACTACAAATGGAAGGATAAATGCTGTGCTATTTACATACCAAAACAAAATCGCTTTGCAGCAGCATGGACGGAGTTTGATTCCATGCCCGGCTCAACTCATAACGGCCAATCGAACATTGTTTTTTCCTATTCGGATGATAGCGGTAAAAGCTGGACAGCTCCCATGCAAGTTAATACCATAGCAGGAGATTGTTCTTTGGGTGATTCCACTGCAACAGCCGTTGCGTTAGATTACGATGCAGATGGAAACATTTATGCCGTATGGCCACGGTTGGATTCTATCTGGATTAAAAAATTTGATGCAACTACCCTGCAATGGGATAGCATTGAACATTTAGTAAGTACGCAACAGAATGGCTGGCGATATAGTTTACCGGGATTGATGTGGTGCAATGGCTGGCCATCTTTTTCTGTTGACCGAAGAAGTTCCACAACGGAAAAAATGTATTGCGCCTTTGGTTTGCAGGATAAACGCCTAAGTGAAATTGTGTTAATGACCTCAGAGGATAAAGGGGTGCATTGGAATCAAATTTCCTTACCCATTTCCAGAAACTCTCTCTATTTCCCTTGCGTACGGGTTAATGAAAAAACCGGTACGGTTGCTGTTTTTCATTACGCTTTAAGTTCCTTTCAGGACACTGTATTGCGCGCCGGAATTTATGTTTCCAAAGATGGCGGACTGAATTTCTTATCTGAAGTTTACAACGAGCCTTACCATGTAAGTACTTCGGTATTTATGGGCGATTACATTTCTATGGCCTCCTCCGGTAATTACTTCTACACCACCTGGACCGCCCGCGACAACGAAGGAACACACATCTGTTTCCGCAAACAATAGTTTGTCACACTAAAGTCATTAGTGTAAAAAAACCTTAAAGGGCATGGAAAGCCCATAATATCCGCATCCACATGTACGTTCCGCTTACATCACTAACCCAAAACCCAATGCCATGAAACTAACATCCTTGATTATGATGTTGCTTGCGTACATAGCAGCATCAGCCCAGTACACCTATGACAACCTTACCCTAAAAACTGAGTTAACAGCAGAAGAACAAAGCCGATTTACCTACGAAAAACTTCGCCTTTACCCCATTTACGCAAAAGAATCCTTTGTTGCCTATCACCAATACCTCGGCAAATACACCCCGCTTAAAACCGCTCTTGAAAAACAAAAAGTAAAAATTACCGAAACCGGTGGCGAGAGCAGAAACGGTTCGCCAACTGTCAATACCCTATACATTGAAAACTTATCAAGCGACACCATCTTTTTAATGAGTGGTGAAGTTGTAACCGGTGGCAAACAGGACCGCGTGGTTGCGCAGGATGTTGTGCTGCCGCCCAAAAGCGGAAAGGTAAACCTTAGCGTTTTTTGTGTAGAGCACGGAAGATGGACGTATAATAGCCCTTCAAACTCCAACTCTTTTAATGGCACCGTTGGCACCGTAAGTAATTCCGTGCGCAAGGCTGCAGATGTTGAACAAAATCAAAGCACCGTATGGAGTAAGGTAGGAGAAGCCAATACAAAAAACGGAACTGAAACAAGCACTGGCACCTACAAAGCCATGGACAATAACAAAGAATACACCGAAAAACGCGATAAGTACATACAGTTTTTTAAGGGCGAGCTGGCGAAAGAGAAAAATGTGATAGGCCTTGTTGCAGCCTCAGGTAATAAAGTAATTGGTTGCGATATGTTTGCCACCAGCACCTTATTTACTCAACAGTTAGATAACCTTTTGCAAGCATATACTACAGAAGCTATTTTGAATGGAGATAAGGTTACGGTAAGTAACACAACCATGAAAGCCTATGCCGATAAACTGCTTACTAACGAGCAACAGCAAAAAGAAACCATACAAAAAGAAGGTAAGTTGTTTCAGAAAGGGGACAAAACCCTGCACATAAGCACCTACGAGTAAAAAGAATTAGTGGTTTTAGTTACCCGCAGTTTCCCCCAGGTGGCTGCGGGTTTTTGTTTACTCTTTGTTCAGCACATTCAATAAGGTTTCGCTAATGCCCATAGCTGAAAAACCACCATCGTGGTAAAGGTTTTGCATGGTAACATAGCGCGTCAAATCGCTGAAAAGGCTAATGCAATAGTTAGCGCAATCTTCTGCAGGGGCATTGCCCAGCGGGCTCATTTTTTCAGCTACATCGTATAAAGAATTGAACCCCTTAATACCGCTACCCGCCGTTGTAACGGTTGGCGATTGTGATATGGTATTAACCCTCACTTTTTTAGCATTACCATAGTAGTAACCAAATGAACGTGCTATACTTTCAAGTGTTGCTTTTGCGTCAGCCATATCACCATAACCGGGAAAAGCCCTTTGCGCAGCTATATACGTTAGCGCCAGTACACTGCCCCATTCGTTAAGGGCATCCTTCTTCATTAACGTTTGCAGCGTTTTATGAAAGCTTAAGGCAGATATATCCAAGGTTTTTTGATACCACTCGTAATTAAGGTCGGTATAGGTTTTGCCTTTGCGCACGTTAGGGCTCATACCAATGCTATGCAATACAAAGTCCAGCTTGCCCCCTAATTGCTCCACGCTTTGGTCAACCAGCTTTTCAATATCTTCCACCAATGTTGCATCAGCACCTATCACTGTGGTACCGCACTTTTCGGCCAGCTTATTTATCTCGCCCATACGTAAAGCTACCGGGGCATTGGTTAAGGTAAATTTAGCGCCCTGTTCGTGTGCCTTAAGCGCTACCTTCCACGCAATAGAGTTTTCATCTAAAGCGCCAAAAATTATTCCCCGTTTACCTTGTAGTAAATTATTCATGCTATGCTTGTTAAGTAAAATGCAAAATAGAAAAAGTTCCCTTTATCAAACTCCTGCCAACATCTCGCGGGCATTTGCCAATGCAGCCTCGCTAACTACGTCACCGCCCAGCATTTTTGCCAATTCAATAACGCGTTCATCGCCCTGCAGTTCTTTAATGCGGGTGTAGGTGCGGTTATCGCGGATTTCTTTATAGATATAAAGGTGCCGCGTGGCAGTACGCGCTATTTGCGGCAAGTGTGTAATGCTTATTAACTGGTGGTTTTTAGTAAGCGCCTTCATTATTTCGCCCACTTTCAGCGCTACGCCCCCGCTAATACCACTGTCAATTTCATCAAATATCATAGTAGGCAATGCCCCGGCATCAGCTACTAATGATTTTATGCAGAGCATAAGGCGTGATAGTTCACCCCCACTGGCCACATCCTTAATTTCCTGCACGGCAAAGCCCCTGTTAGCGCTGAACAAAAACTTCAATTCAGTCAGGCCATTTTCGTTCAGGTTATCGTTAGCCAGCTTTTTAATATCAACCTTAAAAGAAGCATTGGGCATGCCCACTTTAGTTAGCAGCACCACCACATTATTCTGAAACTCACGCAACACTTTTTCCCGGCCTGCGTGCAATTTTTCCGCCAGTTGAATAAGTGCATTATGCTGTTGCTGTAAAGCTGTTTTCAACTTTTCAATTTCAGCGCTACTGTTGTCAACCGAACTTACTTTTTCTTCCAGGGTTTGTTTTATTTGCAAAAGGTCTTCAATCGCATTTACATTATGCTTTTTCTGCAAGCGATAAAGCACATTAAGGCGGTTATTTACTTCTTCAAGCCGCTCAGGGTCAAGACTGGTAGCCTCTTGCAGGTTGTTACATTCCCCACTAATATCTTTCAGTTCCACATAAACAGAATGTAACCTTTCGGCCAATGCCTTTATATCGCTATTCAGGTTCTTTACATTCTTCAATACGCCCTGCGTTTCGCTTAAGCGGTTTATTGCAGATATTTCTCCCTCCTCCATCAACTGAAGAGCCTGCTGCAGCGCGCGTTTTATTTCTTCTACATTGCTAAGGGTGTTTTGTTCTGCTTCTAAGCCTGCTTGCTCATTGGCCTGCAGATTGGCTTCAGTCAATTCGCTTAACTGAAATTGCAGGTAGTCTAATTCCGCAGCAACCGTGCGATATTGCTGCTGTAATTCCTCTAAACGGCGCTGATCTTTCCGGTAAACCGAAAGCTTTGAGCGGTATTCCGATAAGAGTTCCTTGTTTTTGGCCAGTAAGTCAATAATATTCAGCTGAAATCCTCCCTTTGTCAACTCCAGGGTTTCGTGCTGGTTGTGCAGGTTAACCAGTTTTTCACCCAGTTCTTTCAGCACATTCAGGTTTACAGGGGTATCATTGATAAAAGCGCGCGATTTGCCGCTTTGGTTTATCTCTCTGCGAACGATGGTGTGAGCCTCAAAGTCCAACTCATTGGCGGTAAAAAAGTTTTTTAGGTCATAGCCGGTAACGTCAAAGTCCGCCTCAACAATGCATTTTTCTTCTTGGTTGTAAAGCACCTTTGTATCGGCGCGCTCGCCCAAAATTAACCCCAGGGCGCCCAGCAATATAGACTTACCTGCACCGGTTTCGCCGGTTATTATATTCATAGAATCGCAGAACTCTATATCAAGACGATCGATAATGGCGTAGTTCCGGATGTTTAGTTTGTGTAGCACGTTGGCGAAGATAGCAGGAAAGCTCAAGCCCTGCTGTTGGCATCTGATTCCCTTTGTTGATTTTTTACAAAGCGATGAACATTAAAATGCGCAGCAAAAATGCTTGTTGAATCCGCTTTTCTGCAAAAAGGGCTTACCTTGTTAAGTCCTGAAATTTCGATACAAACTGCAATTTGTATGGTATTTAAGTCATTTTAAAGCGGGCATTTTGCGCCATATATAATAGAAGCGCCTAAAAAAGGCGCCAATCCACATTTGGGTTCGGATAAATACAAGGATACCTGTATGTGTAAAACCCTTTGATTTAGAGGCTTATAGACTATGTTTCGGCTATTCATTACAACAGGAAACATTTTAGGCCTATACAACGTAGAACTTGTATATAAACTTCACTGGACATGAAGGCATTCTACCCTCAGGGAAACATACCACAGGAAAAACCCGCCACAGCGATTGGAACCCGCTTTGCGCTTGGTGTTCTTTTTGTGTTTCTGGCGCTCTTCCCCGCTAAATCTCAAATTACCATTGTGCAAAACAGTAACTCGCAGGCGCTGGCTCAATTGCTGGCAGGCCCCGGAGTTACTATCAGCAACTGGACCAAGACCTGCGCCAACAACGGCACCGGCACATTTACCAACGTAAGCAGCAACTTAGGTTTGCCCGGCGGTGTTGTATTAGCTTCGGGCAACGTTACCAACGTACCATTCGCAGCTAACAACTTTGCCTCTACCCAGTTTACCGCCAATGGCGATGCCCAGTTAAGTACCTTAACCAGCGGCACCATTTACGACCCCTGTGTGCTGGAGTTTGATATTACCCCGCAAGGCCCTATTCTGGAATTTAACTACGTTTTTGCATCAGAAGAATATCCAGAATGGGTTTGCTCGCAGTATAACGATGTGTTCGGTTTCTTCATCAGCGGACCAAACCCTGTGGGCGGCAACTATACCAACGTAAACATTGCTAAAATACCAAGCACCACCTTACCGGTAGCCATTAACACCATAAACCCCGGCACACCGGGCACCAGTTCAGGTGGAGGCCAGTGCAACGGCGCTAACCAAAGTTTAGCTTACACCAGCTACTACCGCAATAACCTTAGCCCGGTTAATGCGAATATTATTTATGACGGTATGACAACCGTGCTTACTGCCACTGCTGCCGTAACACCTTGCCAAACCTATCACCTCAAAATTGCGCTGGCCGATGTAGCCGATCGCATTTACGACTCTGGCGTGTTTTTACAGGCTTATTCGTTTACATCGAATCCGGTAACGGTTTCGGCTGTTTCTGCTTTAGACTATGCCGGTTTTACTTCAGCTTATGAAGGTTGTGTTGGCGGAACTTTTACTTTTAACCTTAGCAGCGCACAAACAGTACCTGTTGTAGTAAACCTGCAGGTAACCGGTACAGCTACCAATGGTACCGACTATGTAACTATTCCCACTCAAATAATTTTTCAGCCCGGCCAAACCGTAGCTACTATAGATATAGATGCTATACAGGATGGTTTAACCGAGCCAATGGAAAACGTAACTGTAAGCGTGCTTGACCCGTGCACTAACTTACCGTACAACAGCGCTACCATTACTATACGCGATGATATACCTGCTACTATTACTGCAACCGACAGCACTTTATGCGCCGGCCAAAGCACTCAGTTAATAGCCAATGGCGGCGTTACTTATTCCTGGAGCCCCGCAACCGGCTTGAGCAGCACTACTATAAAGAACCCCATTGCTACGCCAACCGTAACCACCACTTACACATGTACAATGACCTTCGGAAGCTGCACTAAAGTAGTTTCCAAAACTATTTATGTAAGTAACCCAAGTACAAGCGTAACTGCTAACCCTGCAGGCACTGTATGTAACGGGGCCAGTGTATTACTTACAGCAACACCGGCTGGCGGACAAACGCCTTATTCTTATTTATGGAGCACAGGTGCAACTACACCAAACATAACAGTACCAACCGGTGGCACCTATACCGTTACTACTACTGATGCCTTTGGCTGTACCAGTAGCGCTAACCGCAGCGTTACTATAAGCAACCTGGCCATAAGCGGCACCAGCACCAACGTAGGCTGCATGGGCGGCAACAACGGCGCTATTGATATAACAGTAACCGGAACCAATGCTCCATTTACTTACAACTGGGGCGGTGGGGTTACCTCGCAGGATAGAACTAACCTGGTAGCCGGCACTTATACGGTAACTGCCAGTAACACTGTAGGCTGCACTGTAACCGCCACTTATACTATTACTCAACCGGCTTCTGCACTATCAACTTCTGCTACTAATACAACAATAAACTGTAATGGGGGCAACAATGGCAGCATTAACTTAACGGCTAACGGTGGAGTAACACCTTACAGCTTTTTGTGGAGCAACAGCGCTACTACCGAAGATCTGAACAACCTAACAGCAGGCGCTTATACCGTAACTGTAACTGATGCCAACGGATGCACAGCCACAAGAACAGTAAACATTAACCAGCCAACAGCGGTTACCACTACTGAAACACACACTAACATTAGCTGTAACGGTGGTAGCACCGGCAGTATTGACCTGAGTGTTAGCGGCGGCACGGGCGCTTACAGCTATGCCTGGAGTAATGGCGCAGCTACACAGGACCTTACTACTTTAACTGCTGCCACTTATACCGTAACCGTAGCTGATGCCAACGGATGTACCGTAACACGCAGCATTGCCATTACTCAAACAACCGCAATTAGTATTACGCCCACTGCGGTAAACCCAAGCTGCAATGCTGGTACTAATGGCACTATTACACTAACTGTAACTGGTGGCACAGGCGCTTACACTTATAACTGGGGTGGTGGTGTTACTACACAAAACAGAAGCGGTCTTGCTGCAGGTACTTACAACGTAACGGTAACCGATGCCAACAGTTGTACAGCTTCGGCCAGCGTTACCTTAACACAGCCTGCCGTATTAACTGCAAGCAATACCTCAACTAACATTAGCTGTAATGGTGGAAGTAATGGCGCGATAACAGTAACTGTAAGCGGCGGCACTACTGCCTATAGCTTTAACTGGGGCGCTGGCATAACAACACAAAACCGCAGTGGCCTTTCTGCCGGAACTTATACCGTAACTGTAACTGATGCCGGCGCATGCACAGCCACCACTTCAGCTACTATTACACAGCCTGCCGTTTTAAGCGCAACTGAAACTCATACCAACTTAAGTTGTAACAGCAGTGCAAACGGCTCAATTGATATTACTGTTAGCGGCGGCACTACTGCATATACTTACAACTGGGGTGGTGGTATAACTACGCAAGACCGCAGCGGCCTTGCGGCAGGCATTTATACCGTAACTGTTACCGACGCCAATGGATGCACAGTAACACGCAGTGCTACCTTAACACAACCTACAGCGCTAAGCATAAGCAAAACCTCAACTAACATTACCTGCAATGGCGCAGCTACAGGTAGCATTAACATTACCGTAAGCGGCGGTACTACAGCCTACACCTATAACTGGGGTGGTGGTGCAACTACTGAAGACCGCACTGCTTTGAATGCAGGCACCTATGTAGTAACCGTAACCGATGCCAACGGATGCACTGCTACTAACTCAACTACTATTACGCAGCCTGCTGCTATAACTATTAACCCTACGGTAACACAGGCGTCCTGTGGCAATCCTGATGGCGCTATAACTTTAGCTGTTAGCGGTGGCACAGGTGCTTATACTTATAACTGGGGCGGTGGTATTACTACCCAAAACCGCACTAATCTTTTAGCCGGCACTTATAATGTAACTGTTACCGATGCCGCAAGTTGTTCAGCTTCTTTAGCTATAGCCGTATCGCAGGTAGGTGCTGGTATAAGTGTAAGCTCAGTAGCTACTAACATTAGCTGCAATGGCGGCAACAACGGCACTATTACCTTAACCGTAACAGGAAGCGTTGGTGTTGTAACATACTTGTGGAATGATGCTGCTATTACTCAAAACAGAACCAACCTAACTGCCGGAACTTACAGCGTAACTGTAACTGACGGTGCAGGCTGCGGAGCTATAGTTTCTAATACTATCACTCAGCCAACAGGTATAAGCATAAGCGGCACACCAACCAATGTGTTATGTAACGGCGGCAGCAATGGCGCTATAAGCATATCTGCAACAGGTGGCACAGGCGCTTACACTTACAATTGGGGCGGTGGTATAACCACTCAAAATCGCAGCGGCTTAACTGCAGGCAGTTACACTGTAACTGTAACTGATGCCAACAGCTGTACTGCTACCAACACTACTACTATCACACAACCTGCGGCTGCTTTAGCTTTAAGCACAACAACAACCGGTGTAAGTTGCAATGGCGGCAGCAATGGCGCTATTGATTTAAGTGTAAACGGCGGCACTGCTGCTTACTCTTATTTGTGGAATGGCGGCCAGGTTAGCCAGGATGTTAGCGGCTTAACCGCAGGTAGCTACAATGTAACTGTAACCGATGCCAACGCCTGCACTGCTACAACTACAGCCTCAGTGAGCCAGCCTGTTAGTGCACTTACTTTAAGCTTTGTTACTACTAACGTAAGCTGCAATGGCGGCAACACAGGCGCTATTGACTTGACCGTTAATGGCGGCACAGCCGGCTACACTTACAACTGGGGTGGTGGCATTACCACACAGGACCGCACCGCTCTTGTAGCAGCAACCTATAACGTAACTGTTACAGATGCAAACAGCTGTTCTGCCAGCGGCACCCAAACCGTTACACAAATGCCGGCTATCAGCATAACTGTAACAAAGGGTAACGTAAGCTGTAACGGTGGCAGCAATGGCATTATTGACATAAGCGTTGGCGGCGGTTCAGGCAGCTATACCTATAACTGGGGTGGCGGCATTAGTACTGAAGACCGCAGCGGCCTTGCAGCAGGTACTTATACCGTAACTGTAACTGATGGCAACAGCTGCACAGCAACAAGCAGCACAACTATTACACAGCCATCTGCGCTTACTTTAACTATGAACAGCGGCACCAGCGTGTGTCTTAATGCAACAGGCACAGCTACTGCAGTAACCAATAACACCGGCACTTCACCTTACAACTATGCATGGAGCAATGGCGGCGCTAACACACAAACCTTAACCGGCCTTGCACCAGGCCCTATTTCAGTAACCGTAACTGACGCCGGCGGATGTACCGCTTCCGCTTCAGTAACTGTAGGCCTATCAGGAAACAACACAAACGCCAACTTCAGCAATGCCGGCACTTACTGTGCACCGGGCGCTACTGTAGTGTTTACACACACCGGCTCAAGCAATATAACCGGCCACTTCTGGGATTTTGGTAATGGTACAACTTCTACCACCAACAACCCAAGCAACACCTATGCTACAGCAGGTACATATAATGTTATACATATTGTTTACCGTGGTTTCTGTTCTGATACGGTAACTGCACCTGTGGTAGTTAACCCTAAGCCTGTAGTTGCAGCTACACCAACTAATGTTAGCTGCAATGCAGCCGCTAACGGCAGCATTACTACTACCGTTAGCAGTGGCTCACCTGCCTTTACATACAACTGGGGCGGTGGTATTACCACACCTAACCGCAGCGGCCTTGCACCCGGCACGTATACCGTAACTGTAACAGATACCAAGAGCTGTTCAGCTACTGCTTCAGCCATTATAACGCAGCCAACTGCTTTAAGCCTTAGCTATGTAAATACCAACGTTACCTGCAACGGCGGAAATAATGGTGCAATCAACTTAACAGTAAGTGGCGGTACTTCAGGCTATACTTATGGCTGGAGCAATGGCCCGGCAACCGAAGATATAAGCGGCCTTGCTGCAGGCAACTATACCGTAACCGTTACTGATGCCAATAGCTGCACTGCAACTTCAACCATTGCTATGTATGCTCCTGCTGCCGTTAGCGTAGTGCCCGCGGTAACCAATATTAGCTGCAATGGCATGAGCAACGGCGCTATAGACTTAACCACTACCGGTGGCACAGGCGCTTACAGCTACAACTGGGGTGGTGGTATTACTATCCAAAACAGAATTAATCTTATTGCAGGAACTTATAATGTAACTGTAACAGATGCCAACAGCTGCACCGGCACGGCTTCGGCTACCGTAACCCAACCTACCGCTATTGCTATTGCCTTAAGCGCAACCAATGTTAGCTGCTTTGGCGGCAGCAACGGCAGCATAGTAAACAGCACTACCGGCGGTACTTCTCCTTTTGCTTTTGCCTGGAGCAACGGCAATATGAGCCAAAACCCGAACGGGCTTGCCGCAGGCGCTTATACCGTAACAGCTACTGATGATAACAGTTGCACGGCTTCTGCTTCAATAGCTATAACACAACCGGCCAATGCAGTTAGCGTGGTAGTAAACAACACCAACACCCTTGCGTGTTATGGCGATACAAACGGCATAATAAACATAACCGCCAATGGTGGTGTTCCTGCTTACTCGTACACCTGGAGCGATGGCATAACCACTGAAGACCGCACCAACATGCTGGGCGGCACATACATGGTAACTGTAACCGATCAAAACAGCTGCACCGCTACCACAAGCGCTACTATTAACCAGCCTTCGGCACCACTTAGTATCGATAGCTTTATAGTAAGCAATGTGCTTTGTTATGGCGCTTCAACCGGCAGCATTTCTACAGTTGTTAGCGGAGGCACTTCGCCATACAGCTTTAACTGGGGTGGTGGTATAACCACGCAAAACAGAACCAACCTGCCTGCAGGCACTTACAACATTACTGTAACTGATGCCAACGGTTGTTCCGCTTCATCATCCGCTACAATTACACAGCCTGCTGCAGCTTTAAGCGTAAGCTTAGGAAGCACAACTGCTGTTAGCTGCTTTGGCGGCAACAACGGCGCTGTTAACGTAAACGTTAGTGGCGGTGTAACACCTTACACCTTTGCCTGGAACGACGGCCCAACCACACAAAACAGAACTAACTTAACCACCGGCAATTATACCATAGTAGTAACTGATAGTAATAACTGCACTGCTACTTTAACCGCTACCGTAACTCAACCTGCTACTGCTTTAAATGTTAGCGTAAGCAGCACCACTAACGTTAGCTGCTTTAACGGTAACAACGGCGCAATAAATATTGGCGTTACTGGTGGCACCACTACCTACACTTACAACTGGGGTGGTGGCGTAACTACACAAAACAGAACTAATCTTACCGCCGGCACTTATAATGTAACCGTAACAGATGCTAATAGCTGTTCAGCTTCTACATCAGCTACTATTACACAACCTGCGGCGGCACTTGCCGTGTTGATTGCAGGCCAAACCAACGTTAGCTGCTTTGGTGGTAACAATGGAACCATAACCACCAACACCACCGGCGGCACTACAGCCTACAACTATAACTGGGGCGGGGGTATTACTACACCAAACAGAACTAACCTTAGCGCCGGCACATATACTGTAACTGCAACCGATGCTAACGGCTGCACGGCTACTGTAAGCGCTACTATAACACAACCGGCTGCCTCATTAACTGCAAGCATAGCAAGCATTACCAATGTAAGCTGCAACGCAGGTAACAACGGCGCCATTGATGTAGCCGTTACCGGTGGCACAACTGCTTACAGCTACTTATGGAATGGCGGCGCAACTACACAAGACCGTAGCGGCTTAACTGCCGGTTCATACAGCCTTACCGTAACGGACGCCAACAGCTGCACAGCCAGCGTAAGCGCTACCGTAACCGAGCCTGCTGCTTTAACTTTAAGCACCACTCATGTTGATGTAAACTGTTTTGCCGGTAACGATGGCAGCATTGACCTTAGCGTTAGCGGCGGCACCACTGCTTACAGTTACAACTGGGGTGGAGGAATTACCACGCAGGACCGCACAGCCTTAACATCCGGTAACTACACTGTAACAGTTACTGATGCCAACAGTTGCACCGCAGCTACTACCGTAGCTGTTGCACAGCCAACCCAACTGCAGGCTAGTGCTACACCAGGTAATGTTAGCTGCAACGGCGGCACCAACGGCAGCGTAAGTATCAGCACAACAGGTGGCGTTCCTGCTTATACTTACAGCTGGAGCAGCGGCCAAAGCAGCGCTACAATTAGTGGCCTTACTGCTGGTAACTATACCGTTACTGTGGCCGACCAGCACAGCTGCAATACATCAGTAAGCGTAAGCATCACTCAGCCTTCTACTATAATCTTAAACACCACTGTAACGCACGTAAGCTGCAATGGCGGTACTAACGGCGCAATTACACTTACCGTTAGCGGCGGCACAGGCGCTTATAGCTACAACTGGGGCGGTGGTGTTACTACGCAAAACCGCACTAACCTTAGCGCAGGCACTTATACAGTAACCGTTACTGACGGTAACAACTGCAGCATGACTGCTTCTGCCACTATTAACCAGCCAACAGTTATCAGCGCATCTACCACAGTAGTAAACGTTAGCTGCAATGGCGGCAATAACGGTGCAGTTAATTTGAATGTAAGCGGCGGCACATCTCCTTATAGTTTTGTATGGAGCAACAGCGCCGCTTCGCAAAACATAAGCGGCGTAATTGCGAATACTTATACGGCCACTGTAACCGATGTCAACAGCTGTTCAGTAACTGCAAGCGGTGTAGTTGCACAGCCAACGGCTTTAAGCTTATCGCATACACAAACCAACGTAAGCTGTAATGGCGGCAACAATGCAAGCATTGATTTAAGCGTTAGCGGCGGTTCACCGGCTTATACGTATAGCTGGAGCAACAGCGCAGCAACCCAGGATATAAGCAACCTCGCTTCAGGTTCTTATACAGTAGTGGTAACTGACAACAACAGCTGCACGGCTTCTTTAAATGCAGTTATCACACAACCATCAGCCGCACTTAGCGTACTGGTGGCCAGCCAAAGCAACGTAAGTTGCTTTAGCGGTAACAACGGCAGCATAACTACTACTACTTTAGGCGGAACACCAGCTTACACTTATAACTGGGGTGGTGGCATTACTACACCTAACCGCACTAACCTAAGCGCCGGAACATATACTGTAACCGTTAGCGATGCCAACAGCTGCACAGCTACTGTAAGTGCTACAATTACCCAACCGGCGGCAGCATTAAGCGCAACTGTTGCAAACGTAACCAACGTTAGCTGCAACGGCGGAAACAACGGGGCAATTGATGTAAACGTTAGCGGCGGCACTACAACTTACAACTACTTGTGGAATGGCGGCGCTATTACTCAAGACCGTAGCGGATTAACAGCCGGTTCTTATAACCTTACTGTAACTGATGCTAACAGCTGCTCCGCAACTGTGGCGGCTACTATCACTGAACCTGCCGCAATAAGCATAAGCCATACCTCTGGCAATGTATTATGTAACAGCGGTAATACCGGCACTGTTACCTTAACCGTAAACGGTGGCACCACTCCTTACACTTATTTGTGGAGCAATGGCGCAAGCACACAGAATCTGGCTGCTGCTACTGCCGGCAACTATGATGTAACCGTAACTGATGCCAACCTTTGCACTGCTGCTTACAACGGCAACATAACTATTACTCAACCTGCGGTATTAAGCGCAACTGCAACACCTACACATGTTACCTGCTTTGGAACAAACACCGGATCAATAAGCGTTGGCGTAACCGGCGGCACACTGCAATACAACTTTATTTGGAACGATGGCAATACATCGCAGAACCGCAGTGCATTAACTGCCGGCCACTACGGTGTAACTGTAACTGATGCTAATGCATGTTCAGCTACTGTTGATGCCATAATTAACCAACCTGCAGTTTTAACAACCAGCGAAACGCATGTTAACGTTAGCTGCAATGCAGGTAATAACGGCAGCATTGATTTAAGCGTTAACGGTGGCACTACTCCATACAGCTACAACTGGGGTGCAGGCGTTAACACTGAAGACCGCAGCAACTTAACTGCCGGTAGCTATACCGTAACTGTAAACGACCAGAACAACTGTTCAGCTACTTCAACCATAGCCATTACTCAACCAACAGCCTTAGCAGCCACTATTACTCCATCTGCCGTGCTATGCAATGCAGGAAGCACCGGTAGTGTGGCATTAAGCGTAAGCGGCGGAGTTACCAACTACAGCTACAACTGGAGTAACGGGGCTTCTACACAAAACATAAGCAACGTAATAGCGGGTAACTATAGCGTAGTAATTACGGATGCCAACAATTGCACCTTAAGTAAGAGCACCAGCGTAAATGAACCAACTGCACTGTCTGCTTCAACTACTGTAACTGATGTTGCCTGCAATGGCGGCAACAACGGCGCTGTTAGTTTAACTATAACAGGCGGCGCAGGCAGCTATACTTACAACTGGGGTGGCGGCATTACAACACAAAACCGCAGCAACCTGTCAGCAGGCGCTTACAGCGTAACCGCTACTGATGCCAACGGCTGCACTGTTTCTACCTTAGCTACCGTAAACCAACCAACGGTTTTAGCAGTAAGCGAAACACATACCAATGTAAGTTGCAATGCCGGCAGCAATGCTACTATTGATGTGACCTCAACAGGTGGAACTTCACCTTATGCTTATAACTGGGGTGCAGGTATAACCACTGAAGACCGCAGCAACTTAGCTGCCGGAACTTATACCGTAAGCGTAGCTGATAATCATAGCTGCTCTGCTACCTTAAGCGTAGTAATTACTCAACCTGCAGTATTAGCAGCCAGCGCTACCCAAACCAACGTAATGTGTAACGGCGCCTTAACCGGTGCTATTAACTTGAGCGTGAGTGGTGGCACTTCTGCTTACAACTTTAACTGGAGCAATGCGGCAGCTACTGAAGATTTAAGCAATATCGCTGCAGGCACTTACACTGTAACCGTAAGCGATGCCAACAGCTGCACCGCTACATTAAGCAAAACCATTACCCAGCCTGCTGCTATAGCAATTAGCGAAACACATAGTGATGTGCTTTGCAACGGCTATGCAACCGGTTTAATAGATATTACAGTAAACGGCGGCGCCGGCAACTATGGATACCTGTGGAGCAACGGCGATAACAGCCAGGACCCTTCAGGTGTAATGGCCGGTAACTACACCGTAACTGTAACCGATGCGAATAGTTGCACGGCTACTGCAACTGTAGCTATCAGCCAGCCAACAGCCTTTAATATTAACCTGGCTTACAACAACATTAGCTGCAATGGCGGAACGGATGGCAACATCAACCTTACCGTTAGCGGCGCTACACCGGGCTATACCTATACCTGGAACAACGGCGCAACTACTGAAGACTTAAGCAATATTGCCGCCGGTAACTACTTCGTAATAATTCACGATGCCAACAATTGCATTGGCAATGCAAACATTACGCTTACACAGCCTATGGGCTTAAGCGTTAGCGAAACACATGCTAATGTTAGCTGTAATGGCGGTAACAACGGCTCTATAAACATTGCTATCAACGGAGGCACCTTCCCATTCACCTTTACTTGGAATGATGGCGCTAACACCCAGAACCGCAATAACTTAACCGCAGGCACTTACCAGATAACAGTAAACGATGTAAACAGTTGCGCGGTAAGCACACCGGTTACTATTACCCAGCCCGCTGCTTTAGCAATTAACCTTGCTGCTACCAATGTAAGCTGCAATGGATTAAGCAATGGTGGTGTTATAGCTACAGTAACAGGCGGCACTCCGGCTTACAACTTTAACTGGAGCAACGGTGCAAGCACACAAAACATAAATGGTGTTGCTGCAAACTCATACACCTTAACCGTTACGGATACCAAGAGCTGCCAAGCTACTGCTACAACTTCTATAACACAACCGGCTGCTTTAACCGTAAACGGAACCCAAACTAATGTTAGCTGCTTTGGCGGTAACAACGGTGCGATAGATGTAACTACCGTGGGCGGCACCCAACCTTACAACTTTAGCTGGAACGCCGGTGGTAATACAGAAGACCTGAGCAGCTTAACTGCGGCTACCTATACTATTAATGCTACCGATGCACAGGGCTGCAACGCAACGGCTACATTTATTATCAGCCAGCCTGCTGCTTTACAGCTTACGCTTACAGCAACTAACCCAAGCTGCAGTGGCGGAAGCAACGGCTCCATTGATTTAACCGTAGCAGGTGGTGTTTCAACTTACACTTATAACTGGAGCAACGGTAGCAGTGTAGAAGACCCAAGCGGATTGGCCGCCGGCAACTACCTGGTAACAGTAACCGATGCTAACGGCTGTGTGAAGAACGGCAACACTTCTTTAGCTGCGCCTGCTGCAATAGCCATTGCTGAAACACACACTATGCCGAGCTGCTTTGGTGGTAACAACGGCAGTGTAAACATTACGGTAAACGGCGGAACACAACCTTACAGCTACAACTGGAGCAACGGAGCTGCTACTCAAAACATCAGTAACATTACTGCAGGTTCTTATGATGTAGTTGTAACAGATGCCAATGGTTGCAGCAACACCCTAAGCGCAGTTACTGTAGGCCAGCCTGCAATAATAGGTATAGGCATAGCGGTAACTGATGTGGCCTGTGCAGGTGGTAACAATGGCGCTATTGATGTTACTGTAACCGGAGGCACGCCAAACTACAGCTACAACTGGAGCAACAGCACAACCACTCAGGATTTAACTAATGTAACTGCCGGCACTTATGCGGTAACGGTAACCGATAGCAAAGGTTGCCAGCAAACTGCCAGCGGCTTTATTAATACTCTTCCTCAATTGAACGTAAATGCTACTGTTGACCAGTTGGTGTGTGCGCAGGATTTAGGTGGTATTGATTTAACTGTAAACAATGGCACCGGCCCTTACACCTTTAACTGGAGCAACGGCGCTACTACCGAAGACCTGAACAACATTCTACCGGGCAACTACAGTGTTGTAGTTAAGGATGCCAACGGCTGTCCGTTTGATACTGCGTTTGTAGTAGTAAATCAGAACCTGTTTACCGTTAACGCCACTGGTGGCGGCACTATTACCTTAGGTCAAACAGTAGATATACATGCTACCTCAACCGGCAGCAACCAAACTACCTTTAACTGGACCCCTACCTTTAATGTTCCTTGCCCTACTTGTGCAGATAACACTGTGCAACCCGGTCAAAGCACTTTATATACGGTAGTAGCTACCGATACTAATGGTTGTGTAGCCCAGGATACAGTAAGCGTTGATGTAATAGCTGACCATACCACCTTTACCCCGAACGCCTTCTCGCCAAATGGCGACGGAAACAACGATTTCTGGCAATTGTATGGCAACCTGGCAGGCATACGCACCTTCCAACTACTGATTTTTGACCGTTGGGGTGAGAAAGTATTTGATGCGGATGTTCCGGACTTTAAATGGGACGGCACCTACAAAGGAGAGAAACTTGAGCCGGCCGTTTACGTATACGTGATGAAAGTTGTGTTCCTTGACGGAACCAACAGCAAAACATTCAAAGGAAGTATTACCCTTATCCGATAAGACCTTAAGATTTCCTCATGTCCAACAAGAATCCCGATTGCTCCGGCGTCGGGATTTTGTATTATAGAGGGTTACTTCTTCTCAAACACCTCGTGGATGTATTCATCTACATCCTTATTGGCGCCTGGTACAACCGGCACAGGTTGCAGTTGATTATCAATAAAGAAGCGGAGATGAAACTTATACGGTTCGAAATAGAATACAAGGGCCTTAGCCACATTAAGTTTAGCTTTAGCGATGTGCGATTTGTTTTTGGAAAGTACAGGTAAAACGAAGTCGTACATTTTTGCGCGCAATAAAGGATAGTTACCTTCCTTAATAACTGCTGCGGCAGATTGGCCGTTTACCAAAAGGTCCTGGAACTTGATTTCGCAGTAAGTCATTATCATTTTTGAAACAGCTACTTCAGCAAATTCACCATCGCGTACCACCCGTATGTAACGGTTCATATCCACACCATAGCGCCCGTAATATGGTACCATTACCGTTAAGGAATCGCCCTGGTTATTGCCCTTCAATAATTCAAACAATTCCGGATTTTCAGCCCTGGTAATACTTGCTTCCATTGTGCTGTCCACCTCAATAAAGGAACCGGTAATTACATTACGCACCGTTGGGTAATTATCTACTAAGCCCTGCCTAACCAGGTTTACGCCTTTAAACAGGCCAATAAAAAATCCTCCAACGGCGAATAGCAATACTGCTATAGAAATCAAAAAAATTCTGCCTTTGCTCATAAGATGGTTTGAACCTCTAATATAGAAGAGCAGCGATTAAAAGCAATTCAGAAGAAAATAACTGCCTTAAAACAGTTGTTGAAGCCGCTCCAGAAAAATAGCCTGGGCAGGGTTTATTTTTTGCGTTGCCATGGCAATTGTAAACCATTCAGCCTTATCCACTTCCGGGAACTCCCTAACTTTACCCGATCGTGGTGGCCAGCTCATCTTAAAGGTATTACTGCGAATTGCCGTTGTATCCAACTCCCCTTCTACCGCCCAGCAATGCACCAGCTTTCCACCTTTCTGTTTAACCTCGCCAAGAGGGATAAAATAGCCCTGAACCGGGCTACCCAGTTCTTCTTCAAATTCGCGACAGGCGGCTTTCAGAGCCTCCTCTGTTTCATCGTATTCTCCCTTAGGGATGGACCAAACGCCATCCTCCTTATTGGCAAAAAAGGGCCCTCCGGGATGTACCAGCATCACTTCCAGCGTTTTAGCGTGGTTCCTAAACAGCAATATTCCGGCACTTTTTTTAGCCATAATCCAAACTTATCCATTGTATTCTAAAGATATAACTTCGATACGCTTGTGAATTTTTCAAAAAGACAGTTTCAATCAGGTTTAATAGTGATAGCCGTCATGCCTTAAGGCTACACGCTAAGCTACCTTTGCCTATATTCGCACGGAAAATTTAATGACCTAAAAAATAAAAATGTATGGCAGTATTAGTTGGTAAAAAAGCGCCCTCATTTAAAGCGCAGGCCGTGGTTAACGGAGAGATAGTTGAGAATTTCTCACTGGATCAATACCTAGGCAAAAAATATGTAGTATTCTTCTTCTATCCTAAAGATTTCACTTTTGTATGCCCTACTGAATTGTGGGCGTTTCAGGAAAAGTTGAGCGAGTTTGAAAACCGCGAAACTGTAGTTGTTGGTTGCAGCACCGATACTGAGCAAAGCCATTGGGGCTGGATGCAGTTAGAGAAAAAGCAAGGCGGCATTAAGGGTGTTACCTATCCTATTGTAGCCGATACAAGCAAAACCATAGCAGCTAATTTTGATGTGTTAAACGGCGAATATTATTTCGACGATCAAAACCGCATGCAGGCAACAGCAGAACTAATTGCTTACCGCGGCACTTTCTTGATTGATAAAAACGGTATTGTTCAACACCAGCTAGTAAACAACCTGCCACTTGGCCGTAATATTGATGAAGCTATCCGTATGGTAGATGCATTAATATTCAACGAACAAAATGGTGAGGTTTGCCCTGCTAACTGGGCCAGCGGCAAAGCCGGCATGAAAGATACTCATGAGGCGGTAGCGCAATACCTTGCTAAAAACTAAAAACACTTACTTGTAACTGATAAGCCACCTGCAAAACGGGTGGCTTTTTTTGCTATAAGGGGTCAACATCAACACTGATGCTTACACTTTTAAACTCGGCTACTCCTTTCATTTTATCCAATACTTCTCGTATCGAATCTTTTAAAGCAGGTAAGCCCGGCGTTTGCGCCGTGGTTTTAATAAGCACCTCGCGTATGTAGTTGTTATTAACTTTAGAAATAAACGGAATTGATGGCCCCAGTATAAGCGCATTCTTATGTTTGCGCGCCTCGTTTACCAAAAACAAAGCTGCCTTCTCCACAGCTTGTACCTCCTTATGCCGAAGCGTTATCTCTACTAAGCGGGTAAAAGGCGGGTACTGAAATTGCTTGCGATACAACAACTCTCTTTCGTACATCCTTTTATAGTCATTACCCACCACATCCTGAATTATAGGATGTAAGGGATCGGAACATTGAATAAGCACCTTACCCTTTTTGTTTTTGCGACCTGCCCTGCCCGCAACCTGCATCATTAACTGAAAGGCGCGCTCATGCGCTCTATAACCGGGGTGATTAATGAGTTGGTCTGCGTTAATAATGCCCACCAAACTAACATGGTCAAAATCCAGGCCTTTAGTAACCATTTGCGTACCTACCAGTATATCAATCTCGCGGTTTTCAAACTTTGAGATAACCTCCGCATGGCCCTGCTTGGTACGCACGGCATCATAATCTAAACGCCCTACGCGCGCCGAAGGAAAATGCTCTGCAATTTCATCCTCAATTTTTTCGGTGCCCATACCCACAATATCAAGATCAATGGCTCCGCAGCTTTTACACTTGTTACTTACCTTTTCAAAATAACCACAGTAATGGCAAATAAGCTGGTGCTGGAATTTATGATAAGTAAGGCTTACGTCGCAGTTTTTGCACTTGTACACATAATTACAGGTTTTACAAACCTGGTAGTTCGCAAATCCTCTGCGGTTAATAAACAGAATTACCTGTTCTTTATTCTGAAGCGCCAAAGAAACCTCTTCCACCAATACAGCGCTGAAGTTTCCCTGCATTTTATGTTTGCGTTTCATTGTCCGGGTATCCACTAACATCACCTCGGGCATTTCCATGCCCCCGTACCGCTTATTAAGCTTTACAAGTCCGAATTTTTCGCGCTCGCAGTTATAGTAAGTTTCTATGCCGGGGGTAGCCGTGCCCAAAATTACATGTGCGTTAAACATGGACGCCAGCACAATGGAACTATCGCGGGCATTATAACGGGGCGCCGGATCAAATTGCTTCAAAGATTGGTCGTGTTCTTCATCTACTATTACCAAACCCAATTGCTTAAAAGGCAAAAACAGTGCTGAGCGTGCGCCAATTACAATTTTGTATTCGCCCCTCAATACCTTATTCCATATTTCTACCCGTTCATTCTGATTAAACTTAGAGTGATAGATACCTACGGTATCGCCAAACACCTTGCGCAGGCGGTTGATGATTTGTGCAGTTAAGGCAATTTCAGGTAATAAATAAAGCACTTGCTCTCCATTGGCAACGCGTCCTTTTATCTTTTCGATATAGATGTTGGTTTTACCACTGCCGGTTACTCCATGCAGCAAAACCACCTGTTTGCTTTGATAGTATTCTCTTATTTGGGTCAGCGCCTGTTGTTGTTCATCGCTTAAAGGCAGGGTTTCTACCTCCTCCGATTTGAAACTACCCAGCCTCGACACCTCCACCCGTAACTCGACAAAAATCTTTTTATCAATAAGCCCTTTTAAAACGCTGCTGCTAACCTTGGCCAAGTCAAGCAACTCATTTTTTCGTATGTGCCTGGCTTTAGTGCCCAATTGTGTATATGCCAATAGCAGCTGCACCTGTTTTGGGGCGCGGCTCAATTCTTCATATAGTTGCTCCAGACGGTCCTGGTTGCGGTACTCATCGCTAAGTTTTACCAGCACTTCAATCCTTGGCTTATACTTATTCAGTAACTCCTCTGCTGAGATGGCAATGCCCAGGTTAAAAAGGCTTTTGAGTATCGGGTAAACATTGCGCTTCTTCAACAGGTCCTGTATATCGGGAACCCGCATTTCATCCTGTGCACGAAGAGCCTGAACCACTGTAAACTCCTCGTCGTTAAGCATTTCATAATCCCCTTCGTAACTCTCGTTAAAGCGGATTTTGGTTTCGCTGGAAATTTTTAAACCGGCCGGTAAGGCTGCATTCATCACCTCTCCCTCTGTACACATATAATAGGAGGCTAACCAGGCCCAAAAGGTCAATTGCTTTTCAGTTACCACGGCATCTTCCTCTGCCAGGCCTTCAATAAGTTTGGCCTCCACGGCAGGTTTATTATTATGAATGCGTTTAATGATAGCCGAGTAAAACTTGTTTTTACCAAACTGAACAATTACACGCTGGCCTACCTTAACAAAAGCAACCAAGTCCACTGGTACAGCATAAGTGTACGCCTGCGGCAAAGGCAACGGCAAAATGACATCAACATATGTAACCAGCGAACTCACGGAATGAAAATAAAAAGACGGCTGAATTAATGCGCTACTTTGAGGTTTCGCAGCAGTTATCTGAAAAATCAGCATTTTTACCGAAACGAAATGCTGTATGCAGATTAAAAAAATTGGTGTGGCCGGAGCAGGGGCGATGGGCCTTGGCATTGCGCAGGTTTTTGCCCAGCAAGGCTTTGCGGTGGTGCTTTATGATTTAACCCAAGTGCAGTTAAACAAGGCAAAAGGCGAGATAGAAAAAAACCTGGCAGGTGCAGTAGCTAAAGGCAAGATGAACGAAGCCGAAAAGAATAGCTGCCTAAACAACATACAGTTTACTGAGAAGCTTGAGGACTTAAAGGCAGATTTGATTGTAGAAGCCATTGTAGAAAAGCTGGAGGTTAAGCAGGAGCTATTCAAAAAACTGGCGGAAATAAATACCGCTACCACTATACTGGCAAGCAATACATCTTCTATTCCTATCACACAAATAGCCAAGGAGATTGCCAACCCGGGGCGCGTTGCGGGCCTGCATTTTTTTAATCCCGCGCATATAATGAAGCTGGTTGAGATTATTGTTGCTGCAGAAACCGGTAAAGAGATAGTGGACGTGTTAAAGGAACTGGTCATCAAAATTGGTAAGACACCCGTAATATGTAAAGACTCGCCCGGTTTTATTGTAAACCGCGTAGCAAGGCACTACTATGTTGAAAGCCTGAAGATGCTGGAGGAAAATGTAGCGTCTATGGAGAACATTGACGCGCTTATGGAAAGCGCAGGATTTAAGTTAGGCCCATTTAAGTTGATGGATATGGTTGGCAACGACATCAACTTCGCAGTTACTTCCTCGCTGTTTGAATCTTTTCACCAAGATGCAAAATTCCGCCCATCGCGCATACAGCAACAAAAAGTTGATGCGGGGCATTTAGGAAAGAAATCAGGAAAAGGGTTTTACAGCTATGAATAAGGAAAAATTGAGGTCGCTTCAAATTATTCACCTCGCCCTTACGTTGGGATCGCTGGTTTATATATTTATTACGGGCATGATTGCCTTTAAACCGCTGCACCTATACCCTGCTGAAGAAGAAAAGGTATTTGTAGGTGTTGCTATTGGTATGATGCTGCTAATGGCTGTCCTATCGCGGATTATTTTCAACGGCAGGCTCCAAAAAGCCAAAACAGAAAACAGCAATGAAGCGAAAATGGATATTTACCGTGCCGCTTTAATAGTAAACCTTGCCATGCTTGAGGGCGCCACTCTTTTCTGTTGCACGGTTACTATGATTACGGGTAGCTACATAAGTGTAGCACTGGCTTTTTTAGGCAGTTTATTGTTGTTATTGCAGAAGCCCACCGAGTTAGGGGTAATGGAGGATTTAGGTATACCCGCAGAAAGAAATAAGTAACCAGGCTTAAATAAAAATGGTCGGCCTTTAAAGCCAACCATTTCGTGCCCAGGAAGGGATTCGAACCCCCACACCTTGCGGCTCTCGCACCTGAAACGAGCGCGTCTACCAGTTTCGCCACCTGGGCGGTAGATTATGCCGGCAACAGCCGGCACGGCACTTCTCTTTTCAGAGGACTGCAAAAGTAATTTTTAAGTGCAAATTGTAAAATACGAAACGGCAAGCGCCCTAAATTCTGTTTTGCCTCTTGAAGGAGCTAATTTCCGGGACTTATGGGTAACTTGCAGCGTGCAAAAAAGGGATACCCTTAATTTTTTAAGTAAGCTAAACCCACGCAAGGCTTTTAACGCCGCGGCAGTGGTAAGTTCCTTTTATTTAGCCAAATGGACAGCCAAACCCCTGCAATGGGGGGTTCCTTTTAATGTTTCCATTGAACCTACCACCAATTGCAATTTGGGATGCCCTGAATGCCCAAGTGGCTTAAAGCAATTTACCCGGCCCACCGGCAACCTGGAATACAGCTTCTACAAAAAGACGATTGATGAAATTGGCGAAAGCCTGATTTACCTGTATTTCTATTTTCAGGGCGAGCCTTATATGCATCCACGTTTTTTAGAGTTGGTTAAGTATGCCGCTGAAAAAAATATTTATACCGTAACCAGCACTAACGCCCACTACCTTACGGAACGCAAAGCCCGTGAAACAGTAGAAAGCGGACTTGACCGCATCTTGATATCCATTGACGGCACTACGCAGGAAACTTACGAACAGTACCGTGTAGGTGGCAAATTGGAGAAAGTAATAGAAGGAACTAAAAACCTGGTTAAAGCCCGGCGCGAGTTAAAGTCTAAAACACCCCATATCATTTTCCAGTTTTTAGTGGTAAAGCCTAATGAGCATCAGATTGAGGAAGTTCAAAAACTAGGAAAGGAGCTGGGGGTGGACGAAGTAAAATTAAAAACCGCCCAGGTGTACGATTATGAAAACGGCAATGACCTGATACCAAGTATTGACCGCTACTCCCGTTACAAAGAAAAGAACGGCAAATACACCATAAAAAATGAGTTACTAAACCATTGCTGGAAACTTTGGCATAGCTGTGTAATTACATGGGATGGCCGTATAGTACCTTGTTGCTTTGACAAAGACGCTCAACACCAACTTGGCGACTTAAACGAAAAATCGTTCAGAGATATTTGGCAGAGCACTTTATACCAATCGTTCCGTTCGCGCATTTTAAGTTCGCGTAAAGAAATTGACATCTGCACTAATTGCAGCGAGGGCACCAGGGTTTGGGCCTGAATTGTTCGTAACTCTTTAACTCTACTTACCACCAAGTTCCGTTAACCACTGCTTAACCAACGGCTGCACGGCATCGTTTACCTCCTTACCTGCGCGGTAGCACATTTTCCAGTCTCCGGGCTTTGCCTGATATGCGGGATTCACAAAAATCTTTTTGCCGTATTGATTACTCGTGGTTTGAGCGCTAAAATCAACGGTAGCAGCTAAATCAAGATATCCCTTCAACATTTTCCGTATAGTGGCGTTAGGATCCTTGCGCAACTGCCAATCTGCATACTTCTTTTTGTACTCCTCAGTTTCCCTCTTAAAGTCTTCTTCATACTGCTTTTTTTGCGCTACTGCCATGTCCGCAGCCATTTGTTTCATTTCAGGTGTTTGCATCTGTGCTTCCATCTGCTTGCGGCTTTCAACGTAAGCGGTAAGAGCGTCCTGTAAAGTTTTCTTTAGCTGGGGATCAGTAGTTTCGCTTATCTGCTTCCGCAAATTGGTTTCACCTTCGTCAGCTCCTTTTTCACTGCGCTCCTTTTCTTCCTGTGCTTCCTTCAAGCGCTGCTCAACGGTGGCAGGCGCTTCCGGCTCCTGGTTTTTCCACCAGGCGGCATATTCATTTCTAAAAGTAGCGGTTTGAGTATATGCTTTGGCAAAACCTAAAATACCTTTGGCTACCTCAACCCTTGCGGTTAGCGGCAGGCTTCGTGCTGAAGAGGGATACGATAATCGTTCAAACTGCACGGTTTGCAGCACATAATCGTTGGCTTCCTGCTGGGTTAGTTTAAGTTGTTGCAATACATCGGCCGTAGTAAGGCTTAAAAAAAGCAAAGCCGATGTTACAAGGATGGTGGCGGAGGTTTTCATACCCCAAAACTAGGCAGGCATCGCCGCTTAAAACATGATTTACGTTAGGAAGTACAGGACAAAAAAAAGGAGCTAAACCCCAAGGCTTAGCTCCTTTTGAAAAGGGATTAGTAACGGCCCTAAACGGTCATAATCTCCTTCTCCTTTACTTCAATATGCTTATCCACCTTGGCGGTAAATTCATTAATGATTCCCTGGATGCTTTCTTCAGCGCTTTTTGCGTTGTCCTCGGTAAGACCATCCTTCTGCATCTTCTTCACTTTTTCCATGCTATCGCGGCGCAGGGTACGTAAAGATATACGGCAGTTTTCAGCCTCATGCTTGCTTTGCTTAACGAGTTCTTTACGACGCTCCTCAGTCATAGGAGGAATGTTAAGACGTATAATTTTACCATCGTTTTGCGGCGTTAGGCCAATGTTGGCAGCTAAAATTGCCTTCTCGATAGGTTGCAGTAAAGAGGGGTCCCATGGTTGAATAGAAATAGTACGGGCATCAGGGGTAGATACGTTGCCCACCTGAATTAAGGGCGACTTAGTGCCATAGGCATCTACTTCAATGCCGTCAAGCATACCGGCGCTGGCACGTCCTGCGCGGATTTTCGACAGTTCATACTCGAAGTGCTCTATAGCCTTCTTCATCGCATTTCTGGTTTCGTCTAAAAGCTTTTTTACATCAGCCTCAGTCATTGGAGTAAGATTTATAAGTGATTAATCGTTAACTAAAGTTCCTATTTTTTTGCCTTCTAAAACCTTTTTAAGGTTGCCCTTTTTGTTCATATCAAACACCACAATAGGCAAGTGATTTTCCTGGCAAAGGGTAAATGCTGTTAGGTCCATAATGTTCAACTTGCGTTTTAAAGCTTCGCCAAACGTAAGTGTATCAAACCTTTTCGCCTTAGGGTTTTTCAAAGGGTCCGAATCATAAATACCATCCACCCTTGTTCCCTTTAAAATAACGTCGCACTCAATTTCGGTAGCGCGTAAGGCTGCAGCAGTATCAGTAGTAAAGTAAGGGTTACCGGTGCCGGCGCCAAAAATTACCACACGGCCTTTCTCCAGGTGGCGCACTGCACGCCTTTTAATAAAAGGTTCTGCAATTTCCTTCATTTCAATAGCTGTAAGCAGGCGGGTATAAACACCTATTTTTTCAAGCCCGCTTTGCAGGGCCATGCTATTGATTACAGTGGCCAGCATGCCCATGTAGTCGCCCTGAACGCGATCAATACCGTTGGCGCTGGCCTGTATACCGCGGAAAATATTTCCTCCGCCAATAACAACAGCAACCTGCACGTTTTTCTCAACCGCTGCTTTTATTTCCTCTGCGTATTGCATTACCATTTCGGCATCAATACCAAATTGTTTGCTGCCCATAAGGCTCTCACCGCTCAACTTCAGTAGAATACGCTTGTATTTCATAGCTTGGCGAAAGTATAAAAATTGGGGAAAAGACAGGCTTTATAAGTAATGAGAAGCGTCACCAAATGTAGAGCCCTGCATTAAATGCAAAACGCAGCCTTTAGGGCTGCGTTTGCTACGTTAGGCTTAACAAAATTATTTAACCTTGATAAAATGCCCCCGGGCACTGCCGGTTTTACAAATCGCTTTTACAAAGTATAATCCCTCCGCAAGGGAAGAGACATCCAAATGCATAATGGAACTACCGCTGCTATGGTAGCCGGCTACCTGCTGCCCTACATTATCAAACACTATTACTTGTTGAATATTTAAATCTCCGCCATTTACAATCAGTTCATCCTTAGCAGGGTTAGGGTATAAGCCCAAATCAGATATTTCAGATAGATTAGTAAATCCGGTAGGTTCATATTCCACTACAGCGCTATCAGCCCCGGAGTTAGCAGCAAGGTGGTTACCCTGGTTATCTATTACTATCAAATCGCTTATAAAGCAATTCATTCCGTAATGAGCCAGATTTTTACCGTTTATGTTTCCTGTAGTAATCTTCATGCTTACCGAACCGATTTCGCCATTACCGCTGCGGTTGGTATGGTCAATTCTTGTAAGGGCTGTTTCTATCCTGCCGCTTTGGTAAAGCACCTTATCTATATCCAAATGGTCAGCTGCAGAATTACAAAGCCAGGAGTTATTGTCAAACGTAATGCTTACCTCGTTTGAATCTACCACCAGCGGATCGAAGTTAAAGGTGAATGCCAGCGCATAAACATTGTTTGCAGGAACAATGGCATCGCCAAGGCTTAAATGTGCCACAATGGTTTCCCCGTCAGCCAGGGTATCGGGCACCATAACTATTCTCAGTTCCGGTGCTCCACCCCGCCATTCGTCGGTGCCGCTCCGGGGATGGTTTAATCCGTAATTTAAAACAATGGCCAGTGTATCATCGTTGTCAATAGTTCCGCTTCCGTCACAATCCAGGTGTTTATAGTTGCTGCCCGTACTCAAGGTATCAGGCCAATCTGCTGAAACATGGGCGTACCATTGGTTGTCCTGCTGGGTGCGTACACTTCCGCTGGTACCATAGCCAATTCCAATAGCCAATAGGTCCTGGTTATCAGCCACGCCATCATAGTTGGCATCACCCGGCCATACGCACGTGCCAATACAACCTACTGTATTCGTAACCGTTACGCTGCAAAAGTTCGCGTCTGTTACCGTAACCGTATAAATACCGGATGTGGTAACACTAATATCCTGAAGGGTTTGCCCATCGCTCCAGCTATAAGTATACGGAGGGGTTCCACCTGTTACTGTAAGTATTATTGTATCCGGTAAAATATTATCGCCAATTACCTGCGCTGAAACGCTTACAGCACTTCCGGGCTGGCTGATTGTTGCGGTGTCAGTTAACAGGCAATTACTGGCATCGGTAACGTAAATGCTGTAGCCGCCTGCGGGCAGGTTGTTAAACTGGCCGGTGGGCTGAAGCGTTAAACCAGCGTCAATACTATATTGATAAGGTAAGGAGCCGTTATTAACTGTAATACTTATACTTCCGTTTGCCGCCCCAAAACAAGTTACATTGGTTGTTGTAAAACTTGTTATAACCAGTCCGCCTGATGCAATATCTGCACTGTCCACCACCGTGCATCCTAAAGCATCGGTAACGGTTACAAAATAAGTTCCGGCGCTAAGGTTTGTTGCGCAGGATGAAATTTGAGAGTTTGACCAGCTATAACTAACTGCACCTGCCCCTCCAAACGAATAAACACAAATGTTGCCCGGCTGGCCACTACAGCCTCCGCCGGTAACCACAATTGAATCCTGTAAATTAGATTGCTCGAGCACAGTTCCCGCACTTGTTGCTGTACAACCGTTAGCATCTGTAATACTAAGTTGATAGGTACCCGTAGGTATATTAGAAAAGCACTGCGCCGTACCCATTATGTCCCATTGATAAGTATATGGCGTGGTACCGCCCGTTACCGATGAGCACAACTCTCCGTTACTTAATCCGTGACAGGTTACATCAGTACTACTGATACTAATGTTTATTTGAGCTGGCTGATTAATAATGGCAGTAGCCGTTGCGGTACAGCCGCCAACATCAGTAACCGTTATTGTATACACGCCTGCAAATACGCCAACAACGGCCGGCATAATGGCGCCGTTACTCCATTGATAGCTGTAAGGAGGTGTGCCACCGTTGACCACGCAGGTAACGGCGCCATTTGTGCCGCCAAAACAGCTAACATTTGTAGTAGAAAAGCTTAAACTTATTGCTGGCGGCTCATTAAGTGTAACAGAAGCCGAAGCAGAGCAACCCACGCCATCTACTACAGTAAGAATGTAAACCCCAGCTGATAAGCCGGTTTGACAACTACTGGTAGAGCCGGTGTTCCAAAGGTAGGTGTAGCCCGGCGCGCCGCCACTAACGTTAGGGCACAGTTGGCCGTTTGCTGCACCATTACAGGTAATAGGCGAAGAAATAGTAATACCGGCAGTGGGATGATCTACAGTAATGGTAACATTATCTACCGCCTGTGTTCCACCGTACTCAACCGTAACAGTGTAAACCGTAGTAACGGCAGGTGAGGCTACCGGGTTAGCAATGTTGGCATTACTGAGCCCCGCTGATGGAGACCAGGTATAGATAGCGGGCGGCGGGCCGGAATTGCCGTAATAAACACCAGAGGCATTTAACTGCGCCGAAGAACCAAAGCAGATTGCGACATCAGGGCCTGCGTCAACTGCTGCTTGCGGTCCGATAATAAACGTACCATTGCTTACATCAGTAATGGTATTGTTGCCGGCATCTGTTATTCTAACCAGGGCCTGCATAGAACCTGCACCGCTAACATTCCATGCATAGGTTGGCGGGGTGGCATTAACCGTACCTAATAAACTCCAGGTAAGTCCATTGTCTTCTGATACTTCGATGTTCACCTGGCTTACCCCCGTTGAGGTCCAGGTTATAGTTTGCGAACTGCCAATATCCCAGGTTTCGCCGCCATTGGGGGAAACTACAGATATGGATTGCGCCACTGCACAAAAGCAGGAAAAGGCAAGAATTAAAAGGGCGGAAAGTCTTTTCATGAATCGAAGTTTAAAGTAACCAATTACGCTTACACATTATTTGACGCTACAAATGAATGGCTTGTTGCGCGCCTAAACAAGAACATTTTAAGGCCTGAATACGGACTATTTTTTAATTTTTAATCCACTTTTATAGGTAAGTGTTATATTTAAATACGGATAATTTTTAAAAATGAGAGAAGATAAACTCTACGATTTCACCAAAACGCTTACCGCCTACGAGTGGAACAGGTTCAGAAAGTTTGTCTGCTCACCCTTATATAATGAAGATGGCAGAATACAGGCCTTAGTTGAAGAATTAGCAGAACAGGCGAGAAAAGGTGTTACCGACAAGGACCCGCAGGTTATATGGAAAAAAGTATTTAAAACTACCCCCTTTAGCAGGCTGAAGTATAACCGCCTGCTTTCAGATACGGTTAAGAAACTGGAGCAATTTCTTGTGATAGACCGTTTCAGGCAACAGGCATCTGTACAGCATGCCTACCTGTTGGAAATTATGAACGAGCGCAAATTACTGAAGCACGTACCTGAACTGATAAGTTTTGCTGAACGTAAGCATACGGAACAGGAGATAAAAGATGCCGGCTACTGGCATACGCAATTGATGCTACAGCAACAAAAGAATCTTTACCTGGAGAATAAGGACGAGCGCTCCCTCGAAAAAAACATTGAAAGCGTACTGGAAAGCACAGATGTTTATTACCTGGTACAAAAACTAAAGTATACAGCGGCGCTCCTGCACTACAAGAACTTCCTTTCCATAGAAACGGAGGTTCCTCTTTTGCCTGAGATACTTCAACACCTGAAAAAGCGGACCTATAACATACCGGCCATTGCCATTTACCACGCCATCATACTTTCATTTACTGAGCCTGATAAAGAAGAACATTACAGAAGGTTATCTTCATTACTACTGCAACACCATAAAAGCTTTTTGCGCGATGAACTGAAAGGGCTTTTTGTGTTTGCTATGAATTACTGCATTACCAAAATAAACTACGGGCAACAACAATACCTGAAGGAACTTCTGCTTTTGTATAAGCAAGCGCTTAGCGATGAGTTGCTGACGGAAGACGGTATGCTTTCTCCGTGGGATTACAAGAACATCATCACTACGGCATTGCGCGTTAACGACACCGCTTGGGCAGAAAAATTTATTGAAGAATACCGTACCCGCTTACCCCGGAGCGAAAGGCACAATGCTTACACCTTTAACCGGGCCCGCTTATTCTTTTACAAAAGAGATTACGAAAAAGTGCTGGAACTGCTGCAGAATGTAAAGTACAGCGATATATTTTACCAGCTTGATTCAAAAACGACCCTACTAAAAACATATTATGAATTGGGTGAAGAATTACCACTGCAATCTTTGAAAGACAGCTTCCGCATTTTGCTTTCGCGCAAAAAACTTATAAGCGAACAACAACGGGAAAACTACCTTAACCTGGCCAAATTGACCTTTAAACTATTTAAGGCTGATGTTAAAGACAGAAAGCAAATTGCTGCATTGCAAAAGGAAATTGAAACCACAGTTAATGTAGCTGATAAAAGCTGGCTGCTGGAAAAAATACGAGAAATTAATCCGGCAGCTTAAAAATGGCTGTAATTGTTTTAGAAAGTTTTAGACCTTTGAATTAGAATGAGCCTGCTAAAGGATAGAATAAAACAACTTTCTGAAAATTATTTTGCGCGCGTTGTTGAACTGCGCCGCGATTTACATGCCAACCCCGAACTAAGCTGGCAGGAAAAACGCACCGCCGGGGTAGTTACAGAAGAACTTAAACGATGCGGACTGGAAGTAACCAACAACGTGGCGCAAACGGGGGTTGTAGCTCTTCTCAAGGGCAAAAATCCTTCTGCTAAATGTATTGCGTTAAGGGCCGACATGGACGCCCTGCCCATTACAGAGGAGAACAGCGCCCCGTATAAATCATGCAAGGCAGGTGTAATGCACGCCTGCGGGCACGATGTGCATACAGCTAACCTTTTAGGCGTTGCCATGATTCTTTCCGAGTTGAAAGAAGAAATAGAAGGAACCATAAAATTCATCTTTCAGCCCAGCGAGGAGAAAACACCAAGCGGCGCAGCAGCAATGATTGAGGCCGGGGTATTGAACCAGCCTGCTGTTTCAAAAATACTAGGGCTTCATGTTTCGCCGGAATTAGAAGCAGGGACCTTTGGCTTTCATGAAGGGCGCTTTATGGCCAGCAGCGATGAAATTTATATAACTGTAGTTGGCAAAGGCGGACATGCAGCGCAACGGGAGAAGCTGATAAACCCTTTGATAGCCGCTTCCCATTTGCTCATACAACTGGATATGCTGAACGTGGAAGGTAACGACTTTGTGCTTTCCTTCGGTAAGATAACAGGACCGGGAGCAACGAACATTGTACCTGATAAGGTGGAGATAGCAGGTACCCTGCGCTGTTTTGATGAAGCCTTTAGAGGCGTAATGCAAAAACGTATTGCAGAAATATGCGAAAGCGCCGCTGTTACCCATAAGGTAAAGTGCGAATTAAATATTGTGGTTGGCTCGCCCGTAGTTTTAAATAATGAAGCATTAACCAAACAGGCTGCGCAGCTGGCGGCAAGTTATATTGGTGCAGATAAAATACTGACAATACCGAAACGTATGGGCAGCGAAGATTTTGGTTATTACACTCATCAAGTACCGTCATGCTTTTATCGCCTGGGGGTAGGCAATAAAGTAAAAGGGATAACCAGCGGCTTACACACCCCAACTTTTGATATTGACGAAAGTGCCCTCAAAGACAGCATAGGCCTTATGAGTTGGATTGCACTTAATGCTTAGTGCTATTTCGCTATCAGTTTTCCGTTTACAACGGCACGGCCTGTTTTATCAATTACTTTATAGAAGTAAGTTCCGGCTGCGCAGTTACTGCCAATACTATTTGAACCGCTAACAAGACTCTTCGATTCCACAATTTTGCCTGTAAGGTCATAAAGCAGTAGTGTTGCGCCTTCTTCCGATGCATCAAGCATTAGCTGCCAGGCCCCGCCTGTGGACGGGTTAGGGAAAATATCAGCGGCAATGGTTTTATCTAAATAGCCAATGGTATTAGCCGCCGACGGCGTAACCTGCATAGGCGTTAGCGGTGTGCCATCACTCCAGTTACCGAGAGACTTTTGCCCGGGCGTATCGCCGAAAGCCAAATCGCAGTTTTGGTTATTTAGGGCACAGTCCATCAAAGCATCCTGCAGCTTCCATGTGCCGTAATAATCAAAGGCATCAACAGGGCCGGTGCCTGATGCCAGAATAAACAAATTACTTTCTCCATTATCAAAAGCAACATCACCCGCCAGTGGCTCAAAGTGGGTGGCACCTAAAGCAGGGCTACCGTGCGAATCAGCAAAATGTTTCAAAAGATTCTTATGCGAAGTAGGAACAGATGTAGTTTGATTAAAAAGCATTTCGCCGGTTTGCGAGCCCACTATTATATCATCATTACCTACCAGTATCAGGTATTTTATATCCGATTCAAACCCGGAGTAATCCGACAATAATATCTGCGGAATGTTGGCGCCGGGCTGCATACTAAAAGCTGTAAGTGGCTTGGGTAAGCCATACATAGCATAGCGCGTGCTCATGTTAGCTGTAAGTATTCCACCCACTGAGTGGCCGAGAACAAAGAAGTTATTCAAACGCGGTTTTACGTGGCCGGCCTGCTGCAGCGTATCTAATGCACGTTGAATGCCTTTAGCGCAGCTATCACTGAAAGTTGTGTTATCGCTGTTAAGGTCTTTTTGGTAACGCGGGTAGATTACAATATTGCCTTTACGAACCAGGTGTTTTATAAAGGCGCCATATAGCTTAGGGTTGGTTTCACCTAAACCGTGTATAAACACTACCACATTGGCCGAATCGGGAGTGGGGCTATTGGGTTCGTACAACCAAAAGTCCTGTCCGTTGCCATTTGTGCCATAATCAAATTGTGTTACACCCCCATAAGTATAATCGCTGCCGCCGGGGCCTGTTGCAGGTTGGGCTGGTTGGGTTTGCGCAAATAGAAATATGGTTGCAATTAAGAAAGCCAGGGTAAGGGAAAGACTTTTCATAGCGTAGGTTTAGGTCCAGAAAAATACAATTTATTTGATTGTTCCTACCCTGTAAGTCGTTAAAAACAAGGGTTTTCAGGCACTTATGGCTATACTATTAACCTATATATTTAGTAGGCTTTATTGCTAAATTTGCGGCCCGTTTAATGAATAGTAAATCAGGCAATATTCACCCTTTTAACCAGCTTTTGCCCCGTGCAAGCAAGGAAGAGCTTTTGGGCCAAAAAGGCATAGTTTTTTGGTTTATAGGCCTTAGCGGTTCAGGCAAAAGTACCATAGCACAAGGCCTTGAAAAGGCGCTGCATGAACGGGGCTACCTTGTAATGGTGCTTGATGGTGATAATGTGCGGACAGGTATTAACAATAACCTTGGCTTTAGTGATGAGGACCGCAAGGAGAATATCAGGCGAATTGCTGAAGTAGCAAAGCTTTTTGTAAACGCAGGGGTTATAACCATCTGTTGTTTTGTATCGCCAACGGTGGAGATAAGAGAACAGGCCAGAGAAATTATAGGCACTGCGGACTTTAAGGAGATTTTTGTGAATACGCCAATTGAAGAGTGCGAAAAGCGCGACGTGAAGGGTTTATATGCCAAGGCCCGCAAAGGAGAGATAAAGGATTTTACGGGCATTAATGCTCCTTTTGAAGCACCCATAAAACCGGACCTTGAAATAAAAACAGAGAATAAAAGTGTTGAAGCAAGTGTGAATGAAGCGGTGGTGTATGCCCTGCCATTAGTTTCGCGGGCTTCGTAATATAAATAGAATATGTCCTATACATTAAATCACCTGAAAACGCTGGAAGCTGAGTCAATTTTTGTGTTGCGCGAAGTGGCTGCACAATTTCAAAACCCTGCAATTTTGTTCAGCGGAGGTAAAGACTCCATTCTGGTTACCTACCTGGCTAAAAAGGCGTTTTACCCTGCGGCCATACCTTTTCCGTTAGTACATATTGATACAGGCCATAACTTTCAGGAAACGCTGGACTACCGTGATAACCTGGTTAAAAAGTTAGGCGTAAAACTTATTGTAGGCTCCGTGCAGGAATCTATTGATAATGGCCGGGTTGCTGAAGAAAAAGGTTACAGCGCTTCGCGTATTCGCCTGCAAACAACTACTCTACTCGATACGATTGAAAAATACAAGTTTGATGCCTGCATGGGCGGCGCAAGACGCGATGAAGAAAAAGCGCGCGCGAAAGAACGTTTCTTCTCGCACCGCGATGAGTTTGGCCAGTGGGATCCTAAAAATCAACGCCCTGAGTTGTGGAACCTATTCAACGGCAAAATGCACCAGGGCGAACATTTCAGGGTATTTCCAATTTCTAATTGGACCGAATTAGACGTATGGCAATATTTAGCTATGGAAGGCATTGAGATGCCAAGCCTGTACTTTAGCCATAAACGTAAGGTGTTTAACCGCGATGGTGTTTGGCTGGCCGAAAGCCCTTATATACCGATGAAGCCTAACGAAGTGGCTGAAGAGCAAGTGGTGCGCTTTAGAACTATAGGGGACATTACTTCCACCGGAGCCACTTTTTCTACTGCCTCATCTCTGGATGATATAATACAGGAAGTTGCTGCCTCAAGAACGACTGAACGTGGCGGAAGAGCGGATGACAAGCGTAGCGAAACCAGTATGGAAGACAGAAAGAAGGAAGGCTACTTCTGATTTACCAATTTTGAATGTGATAACAATGAGCGATAACGGCACTTATAAGCAAAACGAAACGGTTGAGAAATTCGACAGCAAAAGCTACCTGAATATGGAGCTACTGCGCTTTACCACAGCCGGAAGTGTGGATGATGGAAAATCTACCCTGATTGGACGTTTGCTTTACGACAGCAAATCAATTTTTGAAGACCAGTACGAGAACATAAAAGCCACCTCTGAAAGAAGAGGGGAAAGTACCGTTAACCTTGCATTGCTTACAGATGGCTTAAGGGCAGAACGCGAACAGGGCATTACTATAGATGTGGCTTACCGCTATTTCAGCACTCCCAAGCGGAAGTTTATAATAGCCGATACTCCAGGCCATATTCAATACACCCGTAACATGGTAACGGGTGCATCAACTGCTAACCTCGCCATTATTTTGGTGGACGCGCGCCAAGGGATTGTTGAGCAAACTAAAAGGCATTCAATCATAGCATCGCTATTGGGCATACCGCACATTGCACTTTGCATAAACAAAATGGACCTGGTAGATTACGACCGGAAAGTATTTGACCGCATAGTAGAAGAATACAGAGAGTTTGCCACCCGTTTAAAAACAGTGGACATTCACTTTTTGCCTATATCCGCGCTAAACGGAGACAATGTGGTGCACCGTTCAGATAAAATGAAATGGTACGAAGGAGTTACGCTGATGTACCTCTTAGAGAACATCCATATAGCCAGCGATATCAATCACATTGACATGCGTTTTCCGGTGCAGTATGTTGTTCGGCCTTACTCAGATGATTTTCATGATTACCGCGGCTATGCCGGCCGTTTATCCAGCGGTGTAATACGCCCCGGCGATAAAATACTGGTAATGCCATCCGGCTTTACCACCAAAGTAAAAACTGTTGAATTAGATGGGCAGCAGTTGAGCCAGGCTTTTGCACCGCTTTCCGTTACGGTTACGCTTGAAGACGATATTGATATTTCGCGCGGGGATATGTTGGTAAGAGAAGGAAACGTGCCACAGCAATCGCAGGATATTGACGCGATGATATGCTGGATGAGCGATAAGCCCCTGCAGCTAAACGGTAAGTATGCCCTTAAGCATACCAGTAAAGATGTACGTGCTGTAGTTAAGGATATTAAGTACAAGCTGGACATTAACACCCTGCATCGTATTACCGAAAATGCCGTTATAGGAATGAATGATGTGGGACGAATAAGCTTAAGAACCACGGCTCCCTTGTTTTTTGATGCCTACACCAAAAACAGAGATACAGGCAGCTTTATCCTGATTGATGAAGCCACCAACGTAACCGTAGGCGCTTGCATGATTATTGATTAATTTCATTGAAGAAACCACATATGAAAGAAAAAACTGTTCAGGAATTAAAGGCCATGCTGGATAACAAGGAGAACTTTCAGCTTATTGACGTGCGCGAACCATACGAGCATGAAATGGCCGACATAGGAGGCGATAAAATACCCATGGGTGAAATCCCTGTCTCTCTTGATAAAATTGCGAAGGATAAGCCTGTGGTAATTTACTGCCGCAGCGGTAACCGTAGCGGGCAGGTTTGCAATTACATTGCACAGGAACTACAACTGGAGAACATCTATAATCTTAAAGGTGGTATACTGGCCTGGGCAGGAGAAATAGATGAAAGTATGGACAAATATTAAAAAGTCCTTACTACTATACTTTTCCATTTCTGCCGTGTTATATTCATGCCGTCAACACCGGGATGAACGGCATTTTTCAACGCATTTACAGAACCTCCTCAGAACTAATACAGGATGAAGTAACCACAGCACGCTATTTGCTGTTAGTTGCTGCTTTAGGTTTTACGGCATTCGCAGCCTTTGCTGAAAACGAACCGATGAAGGGCTACATAAGCCACCGGGCGATAAACTGGATAGATGCCCTTTTTGCATTTCTGTTGTTTTTAGGATTAACTGTCGTTCCACAATGGCGTAAATATTACAAGGAGTTTGCCTATAGCCTTATCTACCTCTTAAACATTGGCAACATCTACATACTGTACGGTACGGGCTTTAGCCAACAGTATGCTTATCAATTTGTGGTGGTTTACACTATTTCCGGTTGGTTTTTCCGTTCACAGAAATCTTACTTTCTGCATACCGGCATAGTAAACAGCTTTTTAATTGCTGTAGCCCTGTTAACCGAAGGTAGCCAGCTTGCGGGATTTGACTTTTACGCAACGTATGTATTGGCGGCATTGGCACAGTACATCCTTATCCGCTATCGGTTTGCCATTGAAGAACGATTAACAGAAAGCGAACAGAAATACCGCTTACTGGCAGAGCACTCATTCGACCTGATATGCGTTCACAGTTCTGACGGAACCCTGGAGTTTGCAAGCCCATCAATTAAAAGACTTTTAGGTTACGAGGCTGAGGAGATGGTTGGCCACAAACCTTACGAAATAACGCATCCCGACGACAAGCACATTATAAGGACGCTAAACCTGAAGGTGCCCAATCACCCATCGCTGCAACAACCCATACAATACAGGTTAAGACACAAGAACGGCAACTACATCTGGATAGAAACCATTTTTGTGGCCCTGCAAAGTGAAGACGGCGAAACCGGCGTTGTACTGAGCCAAACAAGAGACATACGCCGCAGCAAGAATTATCAATTACAGTTGGAGGAGCGCACACGCGAGTTGGAACGCAGCAATGCCGACCTTGAAACATTTGCTTTTGTTTCCTCGCATGATTTGCAGGAGCCGCTGCGCATGATTGCTAACTACATGCAATTGCTTAAAAGAAAGTATGCCGGCAAATTGGATGCAGAGGCCGACGAGTATATTGAGTTTGCTAACCGTGGCGCCATTAATTTATCCCAGCTTATAAAAGACCTTCTCTCCTATTCGCGAATTACACGCACGGAATTGAACAAAACGCGGATTGGTATGAACGACTTAGTTAGCGAAGTGAAGCGCAGCGTACGCCTTGAGCTGGATGAGAAACATGCTACGGTTAACGCTACGGAATTATACGAGGCCGAAGCTGACAAAAACCTGCTGCAGTTGGTTATTCAGAATCTTATACTGAACGCCATAAAGTACAACCAGAGCAAAGAGCCTGCTGTAAACATAAGCTGCGAAAAAAATAATCATCATCTTACCTATTGCTTTGCTGATAACGGCATTGGTATTGACCCTAAACATCAGCAACGCATATTTGAACCCTTCCACCGCCTGCATACCCGTGCTGAATATCCTGGTACCGGACTGGGCCTTTCAACCTGCAAAAAGATTATTGAGCGGCATGGCGGAAAAATCTGGATTGAAAGTGAGCCGGGGAAAGGTGCACGCTTTTACTTTACACTACCGCTGCCTCATTAATTATTCGTGAACAGACCTGCGGTACTCCATTGGCGTAGTGCCGGTGTGCTTCTTGAAGAAGCGCACGAAATAGGCGGGGTCTTCAAAATTCAGTTCGAAACAAATTTCCTTAACGGCTTTGTTAGAGTAAACAAGGGCCCGCTTAATCTCAAGCATTAACCTTTCCTGTATGAGCGATTCTGTGCTTTTTGAAAAGTGCTGTTTACAAAGGTTGTTGAGATGAATAATACTCATATTAAGTGCACGGGCATAATCGCCGGCACGCCAATGCAGTTGATAGTTCTTTTCGATCAACCTTTCCAACTTTATGGTAAATTCACTTTGGGTAATTAGCGGTTGTTGTTTAGCGCCCGCCTGCTGCTCGTAACAACGTTGCGCCCTTATAAGCAACACCTGCATTAGTGACTGTAACACCTCCCGTTTTCTCTTGTTTTTTGAAAAGTATTCCTTCTTTACCTCTTCCAACAAAACGTTAAACTGTTTAAAGTCGGCAGCCGATAGATTTAATACTCTGGGGGTACCCGGCTTATAAAATTCCAACTCGCGTAATTGAAAGTTGGGCCCGGGAAATTCTTCAGCAAACAGCAAACTAAAGCCATCGCTACCGGGCAACCGGCGAACTACATGTACCTGGTTAGCAGAAACAAAATGAAGAGAATTAGATTTAACAGGGTAGGTAGTAAAATCAATTTCATGTGTGCCTCCACCCTTTAAAAAAACCAAAACCTCGTAATAGTTATGGCGGTGGGGCAGCGATACGTCGTACTTGGAAATATCCTTCTTCCACAAAGCCACCTCAAATTTGGGCTGTTGTAGTTCCGCATCAAGTCGGTGAAGAGGAATTTGCTTCATGCCGATGAATTTACGCAATTGCGGCAACTTGCTTCATACGTTCATCAAGCGACTTCACCTTGTTTCCTCCATTTGCAGGAATATGGTCCATTGCGTACTCAGCAAACGTGGTGATAGTTAAAGAAGGATTCACCCCTAAGTTGCACGGCATTATAGAGCCATCCAGTATATACATATCAGGGTACCCATGCACACGGAAGAAATCATCTACCACCCCATCCTGTTTGGTTTTACCCATAGGGCAGCCACCCAATATATGCGCAGTAGATGCCAGGCCCAGGGTAATTTCAGTAAGCGCGTTCATTGGCACACCATTCACTTTTTTAGCGTAACGGTATAAAGCATCCTGGCCTACCGGTATGTAGGTTGGTACACCCTGCTTGCTATCGTTTACCATACTCATACTACTGCCGAACAAACCACGACGCAGGCGAATACGCATGGAGTTTTCAAGCGTTTGCATAATCAGGAAGATAACTCCTTTATCAGAAGGTGCCTTGGTGAAAAACAGCTTGAGAAAAGTAATGGGGTGAGTTAGCAGTGCGCCAAGCAACTTTGCCGTACGCACCGGCGGCGAGCCAGGCCCCACGGCTAAAGTGCCTAAATGCATCATAGCTCCGCTGCCATCAGGAAATTTGCAGATTTCAATTTGCGTGTTTTCATCAGGTGAGAAGATACGCGAAATGGCCAGGCCGTGATTCAATTTGCGGTCAGCACCGCCAACACCGCTCAGCATTTCAGAATTGGTCAATATATTTTCACCAAGCTTGTCTGATAGATCAGGCAGTGTTTTGTGAATATACTTTTGCTTTAACAGCAAATCCACAGTGCCAAGCACTCCACCGCTAACTATCAAACCTTTAGAGCGATAGACCTTTTTGTTTTTCGAAAACCAGGAGGTGGAACTTTTGGTATGGATGCGGTATTCTCCATTAACATGCTCAATTTTTTCTACCAACGTCTCTGCCAAAACCTGGGCACCAAACATGTTTTCTGCAAACCACAGGTAGTTTTTATCCAGGGTGTTTTTTGCGCCAACGCGGCAACCTACCATGCACGCAGCGCATTCCGTACACCCCCTGCGCAAGGGGCCAAGGCCATTAAAATAGGGGTCTGTTTCCTTGGCTGAATCACCCAGATAAACGCCTACTCCATCCACGCTTTTAAAGGAGTCGGCCTTGCGCATTTCGGCAGCCACTTCTTTAAGCACAATATCTTCAGGATTATCTTTTTTATACTGGGTAGTGCCCAACATAAATTTAGCGCGCTCAAAGTATGGTGTTAATACAGTTTTCCAATCTTTAAAATGGCTCCACAATTTGTTGGAATAAAAACTCTCGCGGGGCATCATATGCGTATTGGCATACACGAGGGAGCCGCCCCCAACACCAACACCGCTTATCACAAATACCTCGTTAAAAAAGGTTAGCTTTTGAATACCGAACCATTTTAAAAACGGCATCCATAAGTATTTAGGCAAGTTCCAATCGGTTTTAGGAAATTCTTTTGGCTGCCAACGGCGGCCCTTTTCAATTACCAAAACCGAGTACCCCTTTTCGGCAAGGCGCATGGCGCTAACGCTGCCCCCAAAGCCGGAGCCTATCACGATATAATCAAAAGCTTCTTGCTGCATAACACAACTAAAATACAATTATTAAAAACCTATTAGCAATGATTTTGTTCGTATAAAGATGCTCTGAAGTATTCCATTAATTTCGCAACATGTCATCTAAATTCAACATTACGCCGCTGGAGCAATGGAGCGGTGTAAAAACGAAACCTTACATTATTACCGGCCCTTGCAGTGTGGAGGGCGAGGAGCAGGTTTTTGATACCATACGGCAACTGGTTGAGAACGCCGGCGATAAAATACACTTGATAAGAGGCGGCATATGGAAGCCCCGCACACGCCCCAACAGCTTTGAAGGCGTAGGTGAAATAGGCCTGCCATGGCTTAAAAGCGCCGGTAAAGAAGTGGGTCTGCCTGTAACCGTTGAAGTGGCCAACCCGGAACACGTGGAAGCTGCCTTAAAAGCTGAAATTGATGTTTTATGGATAGGAGCCAGAACAACTGTGTCGCCATTTGCCGTACAGGAAATTGCCGATTCATTGAAGGGTGTTGATATACCTGTGCTGGTAAAAAACCCCGTTAACCCTGACCTTGAACTATGGCTTGGCGCTATTGAAAGGCTGAATGCTGTAGGAATAAAAAAATTGGGTGCTATCCATCGCGGGTTTTCCTCTTACGAAAAAACAGCTTACCGCAACCCTCCTATGTGGGAGATACCTATAGAGTTACGCCGCCGCTACCCTGAGATACCGATAATTGTTGACCCATCGCATATGGGCGGTAGCCGCGATATGATTTATACCCTGGCGCAGCAGGGTATGGATATGGGTTTTGATGGCCTGATGATTGAAAGCCACCGCAACCCCGACAAAGCCTGGAGCGATGCAAAACAACAGGTAACACCACAAAGGCTGGCCGAAATTTTAAATGCGCTTATTGTGCGTCAACCCAAGATTGCCACCGATGAACTGCAACCATTACGCGATTTGCGTGCGCGTGTTGATCGTATTGATGATTACATTATTGAGTTGTTGAGCGAACGCATGGGGATTTCGGAACAAATAGGAAGCCTGAAAAAAGTGAACCATTTGGCCATACACCAATCAGAGCGATGGGCGTATATTGTAAAGCGTGCGCTTGAAAAGGGCAGAACCGGCGGATTAACAGAAGAATTTTTATTAAAGCTGTTTCAGCAAATACACAACGAAAGCATACGCCATCAAAGCAATGTGATGGAAAAGGAATAAAAACAAAAGGGCTCCGTTCGGGAGCCCTTTTGTTTTTATAGAAACAGCAACTATCTATTTAGCAGCCACTTCGTTTTTTACAAAAAAGTAAATTGCTGTATGCCATTTAGCAGGGTCTTTCTCAGTCATAGGGTCGGTGATATATTGCTCTACCACCATATCAGGATCATCGCGCTTAAAGTTATCCTGTAAAAATTTTGCCATAGCATCGTACGGGGCTTTCATATTGTTGTAGTCCCCATAATAATCTATAAGGTATGCTTTGCTTGCAGGAAGGTTGATTAGCGTAAACTCCTTTCCAAAGTCCTTTTTAGCATCTACCGGTATAGCAGCAGCAACATCGGCTTCACCTTTTTCTTCATCATACTTATAGTAAACAGCAATAGGAATACCGCCTTTAGCACCTGCCTTTTTAATTACCTCATCCATTTTAGGATAGTTGGTGCCAAAAAAGCTGGTCATATCCTGAAACTTAACTACCTGGCGAATAGACAGAGCGTTGGTCTCCGGCCATTCTGTTTCTTTTATTTCGTAAGTAGCAGCAGAAACCGGTGTTGATTCGCACATTGACTTTAAGGTAGCAAGGCCGGCTTCAAAATCTTTACCAACCTGCTTATCCATATTCATAAAAAGGCCCATAGCATTAAAAGGGAAAGGCATGTGGCCTTTCATACCCCAGGTAACCTTATAACCGCCTTCTGCTTTTTCCATGTTCATGTAAGCCGTATTGTGCGACTCAAAAGGCTTCATAAAATGCAAATCGTACTCCACTCCTTTGTTGGCTTCCACTTTAGTTAAAGTCATCTGGCCCTCACCTACTGAGTCATTCCCTTTCCAGTAGTGTGAAGAGCCTACCGTGCCATCTACGCCACTATCTCTAACCGTTTGGTTAGGGTCAAGTTTCGCCCAGGGGTTCCATTTATTAAAAGCCTGCAGGCTGCTGATGTTTTTGAACACAACATCTTCAGGGCATTAACAACAATGTCGCGTTTAACATCAAAATCTTTAGGTGCAATAAGGCCGGCGATAACAACAATAGCTACCAGCACAAGCACAATTATTCCGATAATTTTGAGGACTTTCATAATATTGGTTTTTAGTGGATTGCAAAGTAAGGAGTAAAAATGGAAAAAACGACACCTGCTTATTTTTAGCGTAATACCCTAAATTCGTCCCTCTATAAATTATGGAATCAAATAAAACAAAAACGATACGCGCTGCGCGCGGAACAGAATTGAGTTGCAAAGGCTGGGTACAGGAAGCTGCATTGCGTATGCTATGCAATAACCTTGACCCGGAAGTGGCTGAACGCCCCGAAGACTTAATTGTATATGGCGGACTTGGTAAGGCTGCCCGCAATTGGGAGTCCTTCGATAAAATTGTAGCAAGCCTGCAGGATCTTGAAGAAGACGAAACCCTGATTGTACAAAGTGGTAAACCTGTAGGGGTATTGCGTTCGCATAAAGATGCACCACGGGTGCTTATCGCTAACAGTAACCTGGTTGGCAAATGGGCCAACTGGGAGCATTTTCGCGAATTGGAAAAGAAAGGGCTGATGATGTATGGCCAAATGACGGCGGGAAGCTGGATATACATTGGCAGCCAGGGGATAGTGCAAGGCACTTATGAAACTTATTTATCATTAGCGCACCAGCATTATGAAGGAAGTTTGCGTGGCACGTTAAACGTTACTGCCGGATTAGGTGGTATGGGTGGTGCACAGCCATTGGCTATAACCATGAATGAGGGTGTTTGTCTTGCCGCAGAAATGGAAGAATGGCGGATTAAAAAGAGAATTGAAACACGCTACTTAGATAAGTATACGCATGATATTGATGAAGCCATTGGTTGGGCGCTTGAAGCAAAAGAGAAAGAAGAGGCCGTATCAATAGGTGTATGTTGCAATGCAGTTGATTTACTACAGCGCCTTATTGAAAGAAACATAACGCCTGATACATTAACGGATCAAACATCAGCGCATGATGAGTTGATCGGTTACTTCCCTGAGGGACTGAGCGTAGAAGAAGCAAAACTGATTCGCGAAGCCAATCCGCAGGAATACATTGAGCGCTCACTGGATACTATAGCCAGGCATGTTACACTGATGTTGGAATTACAAAAACGTGGCGCCATAACTTTTGATTACGGCAATAACATACGCGGGCAAGCAAAAGATAAGCGAGGCGTTATAAATGCATTCGACTTTCCGGGCTTTGTGCCGGCTTATGTCCGTCCCCTGTTCTGCGAAGGCAAGGGTCCTTTCCGCTTTGTAGCCTTGAGTGGAGACCCAAATGATATTTATGTGTGTGATGAAAAACTGAAAGAGCTTTTCCCCGATAACACAGGCCTCCACCGCTGGCTACGTATGGCGAAATCAAAAATCGCCTTTCAGGGATTACCGGCGCGGATATGCTGGTTGGGTATGGGCGACCGCGAAAAAGCCGGGCTTGCATTTAACCAGTTAGTAAAAGAAGGCAAGGTTAAGGCGCCAATAGTAATAGGGCGCGACCATTTGGATACCGGTAGTGTTGCTTCACCTAACCGCGAAACAGAAGCCATGAAAGACGGCAGCGATGCCGTTGCCGATTGGCCGATATTAAATGCGCTGATAAACACAGCAGGCGGAGCCAGTTGGGTAAGCTTTCACCACGGGGGTGGTGTAGGTATGGGCTACTCCTTACACGCAGGTATGGTAATAGTGGCTGATGGAACAGAGGATGCCGCCCGCCGCTTAAAACGTGTATTGCACAACGACCCTGCTATGGGTGTTATACGCCATGCTGATGCAGACTATGAGTTAGCCAAAGAAACTTCGCGCAAGTTTGGATTGGATATTTAAGAAAGTAGTGGGTAACTAGTATTAAGTATTTAGAATCCACACTTTCATTTTCTAAATAAGTTTTCGAGGTGATTCGTCTAGCGGGTTACCTCGAAACGTTTATTGACACTTCCTTTTGTATTGATAAGCTGTAATGTATAACTGCCGGAAGGCAATCTGCTAACATCAAGAGATGTTCCTGAAAGCTTTTGTTCCAGTACTAATCTGCCGCTATAGTCGTAAACAGCAGCAGAGTTAAACAAGTTGGCATTTTCTATATATAAATGATACGCCACCGGGTTAGGATAAACGCCAACCACTTCCTCTTCGTTTTTAGCAATAGCGTTTGGATTCAAAAGCCACGACTTTCCGTCTAACTTCCATTCGGGCTTTGTTTCAGGATTAATGCCACTGTTATAAATCAAGTGGTGCAAGGCAGTAACCGCTATATCATTTTGGGCAGGCGCGGCTTTAAGCTTGGCTACATCTACACAGGTTGTATCAAATACATTATTGCCACCACAGTTGTACGTGCCGGGGTCCTGCATGCTTAACTGCTGGTGTGCTACAGCATCACCTGAAGCAATCCACCAGATATGTCGTTCTTCGTTTGAGTTACCGCCGTGAAAAAAGCTGGTGCCACCGTGGTCAGTAATTACCAAAATCAACCAATCTTCGTTAGCGTAAGTTGGCCTGTTATGTAAGGCAGTAAGCACTTGTCCTATTGCAGTATCCACCCTTTGGATAGCATTAATGTAAAAAGGGTTAGAGGGTGAAAAGGTAGTGGTGTGCCCCGCTAAATCCACCGCATCAAAATAAGTAAACAGAAAGTCGATGTCAGAATTCTGTAATTCAACTACTGCCGAATCGGCGGTTGGATAGGTGCTGCCATCTACCGTTCTTATTGTACGGGTCCACCCACCATTAGTAATGTTATCAATCAAAGGATCCCACTCTGCAATAATTGATGAGTTCAAATTGGGATTAACCTGCTTTGCGAGTGTTGCTATGGGAGGGTACTGATTGAAATCGGTTGCGGTAAAAGAGTTACTTGTAACCAGGTGCTTGTTCCAGTTAACGCCGGTTAATATGCTTGACCACGATGGGCCGGACCAGGTAATACCTACATGCCAGGTATCGTAACAATATAGGCTGTTAGGCAGCAGGGCATCTATGTTAGGCGTATTGGCCTGCTGAAAGGCATCAGTACGGCAGCCGTCAATGCCCAACAGTAAAACCTTGCGGTTTTGCGAGGCAAAAGAGAACTGCGTTAGCAGCAATAAAACAAAGGGTAAAGCTTTAAGTTTCATTAAGCGAAGTTTACCCAAATGTAAAGGATTCGGGTAAACGCACTAATGAATTACTTATCCTTATTCATGTAAAAGGATAAGGCGCCGCTTGGACACTTTTGTACCTGTTCAACGATTTGGTCGGTAGCTGCACTCTCAGGTGTAATCCATGGTTTTTGCTTAGCCTTAAATACCGAAGGTAAGCCACGCACGCAATTACCCGAATGTTGGCATAAGGTAGCCTTCCATACAATAGTTACTTCGCCGTTGGTGTATTCCTTGGTCTCTTCCATAGTTCCAAGTTAACTATTTTCTGTAGTTGTTAAACCTTTGTTAAAGGAAATCGTCAAACCAAACATGAAACAGATTCTACTACTGGCACTTGCAATAGCGTTTACACAGTTAGGAGCGCAAAACATAACTCCGCTTTATCTGAACTTCAACTCGCACAACGAAGAAACGGATGGAGGCTTTGGCAATAGCTACAATCAAAAACCCGATACGTTTGCCAAGTACCGGGCGCTGCTTGTTCAAATGTGCGATACCCTGCGAACAAAGGGAGCCAAATACAACTTTCAAAGTGACTGGCGCTTTTTGGACGGCGTTAAACTTTATGATAGCGGAACACCATCCACTAACGGCAAAAACGTTTGCCAATGGATGCGTGATGATAACAACGGCCAAATTGAACAGGACGTACATGCACACAAAACGCAGAAGAATGAAACAGACGTGGCGTGGTACTATCAGCAAATAGGAGTTACCCCTTCAAACATAGTGGGCGGCTTTTTATATGATACAGTAATGACACCCTCTATGCCGGGCAGCAACTGGACCGATATGCAGGATAGCCTGCCCGGTAAAGTACATGCCAATATGAAGTGGCAGTTTGATGTGGTGTGGGGAGGTGGAACACCGAACCACTCCGGGGACGATTTAAATACATACGGCGCCTGGAAACCGGATACTATACATGCCGTTTTTACACACAACACAAACCGTCATTTGGTTTTAATAGGCAACGGATGCTCGCCACTACTGCATGATACCATACCCGGTGTGGTAAGCGATATCGTAAATCAAATCAGAGAATTCAGCCACGAGATAAATAACGGGCAGTTACCGGCAGGTAAGTTCTATACCGCCTGTATACAATGGAATGTGCGCGACCTGAACCCCCTACTTATAAAATATGCAGCGCAAATCTGCGACTCTCTGAAGCCTTTGATTGATGACGGACATATAATTTGGGCTACGCATACCGAAAAACTGAACCAGTGGCAGAGTCAATATAGCTCAATACCCAATCAGCTATTGTGCAGTGATGTCCCCGTATGGAATGGTCAGATAAACACGGGCATCAATGAAACCCTTCCTTCTAATAGCGCTTTAAAAGTTTATCCAAACCCTGCGGGCGATGTGTTATACATGGATACAGATGCTGAAGATATTGGCGATATTGAGATAAAGGACCTTACAGGAAGGACAGTAAAGAGGTTTAGCAATTACACTAAAAACTTAAGTATTGCTGAAATGCCGGCAGGCATTTACATACTAAGAACCAACAAAGCAGTAACACGCTTTGTGAAACAGTAGGTAGCTACTTAGCTGCTTTTTTGCTGTTATATACTGCTTCTGCCAGCCAAACAAACTCGTTGGCAAAGGTGTGCACGTTATTAGAGAAGGAATCTTCTATCAATTCCGATTCAGCGTTGAACTTTTTATCAACCGCAGGAACAAGAAGCATATTAGGGCAAGGTATGCCGAACAAACCGCAAATCATGTTTTGCATTTGCTGTGCAGCGCGCATGCCACCCATTGCCCCTGGAGAGGCCGTACTTATACCAAACACCTTTTTGCTTTGCTTGGGGAAATGGTCGAGCAGGTTTTTTAAGGCAGTAGAATAACCACCGTTATACTCCGGAGTTACCAGTATAAATGCATCAGCCTCAAAAACAGACTGCGCCAATTCCTTATGTTCTTCCGGCACATCATTAATGGTGGACCATACCTTATCTACAAAAGCGAGTGGGTGGTCGCTCATCGCAATAAGGTTATATTGATGGGCAGGGTATTTTTCCTGAAGATATTTTACGAGGAAGCGTGCAACGCGCACTGTTACGCTTTGCTTACGCGGGCTGCCTGAAATAATGGTGATTTTCATAACCGGAATTTAAAAACAAGGACAATGGAGACCAATTCACCATTGCCCTTGCGAAAACTATATTAAGCCATTGGCACATCAATCAACAACAATTCGCTGTCTTTGTTTACTTTAACCTCAATACTATCCGTGTCGTAAATACCTATGGCATCACGGTCCGATAGCTTTTGGCCGGCAATTTCTACTTCACCATTCACCACTACCATATAAACCCCATTGTTTTTAGCATGTAGTTTATAGGCGGGTTTATCGCCGGCTACAAAGTTGCCCATGCTAAGCCAGGCATCCTGGTTAATCCAAAGCGTACCTTCTTCTTTTCCCGGAGAAACCAACAGCTGGAATTTGCCCTTTCTTTCTTCCACGGTATACGTACGTTGGTCGTAGCGGGGTTCAATGTTTTTCACCTTCGGGAATATCCAGATTTGAAACAGGTTCAGTTCTTCAGTTTTAGAGCCGTTAAACTCAGAGTGCGTAACACCGCTACCGGCGCTCATAATCTGAACATCACCGGCTTTAATATTACCTGCACTGCCCATGCTATCCTTATGGCTAATTACGCCCTTTAAGGGAATAGTAATTATTTCCATGTTATCATGAGGGTGAGTGCCAAAGCCCTGCCCCGGTGCTACGCGGTCATCATTCAATACCCGCAGTAAGCCAAAATGCATTTTGGAGGGATCGTAATGGTTAGCAAAACTGAAATAATAACGGGCCTGCAGCCAACCGTAATCGGCATGGCCTCTTTCGTCCGCTTTATGAAGAACCGTTTTCATATAAATAGTATTAAGTAATTATTATAAAGCAGCAGTATTGCAGAAACACTTGTTACACAGTGGCGGCTGTTACTTCCGCTGCTTTTTCCAACTGCAGTTGTACGTTAAGGTGTAGTTTAACTTCATCGCTAACTACCACCCCACCGGCTTCGGTAACTGCATCCCAATTTAAGCCGAATTCTTTTCTCTTTAGCTTACCGCTTATCTCAAAACCGGCTTTGGTATTACCGTAAAAGTCACCCATTTGGCCACCGTATTCGGCAGTTAATTCTATCGGGCGGGTAATATCGCGTATAGTCATATTGCCTTTAAGCACATACTCCGAATCGCCTTTCTTTTCGAAAGAAGTTGATTCAAACTTCAACTGCGGGAATTTTTCGGCGTTAAAGAAGTCATCGCTTTTTAAGTGATTATCGCGCATTTCCATGCCTGTATCAATAGAAGCAATATCTGCCGTAAACTGAACTTTAGCGTCTGTAAAGTCCTCTTTAGCGTGTTGCAGGCTGCCCGCAAACGATTTGAATTTGCCGGTAACGGTGTTAATCATCAGGTGTTTCACTTTAAAGTGAATGTCGCTGTGCAGCGGGTCGATTGTCCATTTTTTGGTGCTCATATACTTTGATTTTTTATGGTTATTGAATTTCGTTTGACGATACAAAGGTAACTACAATAGTTGTATATACAACTATTGTAGTAAAAAATTTTAGTTTCTTAACTTATCCAGTATGCGGTTAAGTTCCTTTGCCTCGGCGGCCGTTATACCTTTTAAGGTAGCCAGCCACTCTTCGCTTTCATTATCAATTTTTGTTAGTATAGCCAACCCCTTTTCGGTAATGGTAATATCTACCTGCCGGCGGTTGTTGGGGCAGGTTTCGCGGTTTACCAGGCCTTTCTGGCGCAGTTTCTCAACCAGGCGGGTGGCGTTACTGCTTTTATCTACCATGCGGCAGGTAATATCGGAGAGCATTAAAGCCTTTGGAAAGGAGCCTCTTAATATCCTTAGTACATTGAATTGCTCAGGGGTAATGCCGTGCTTTTTAAAACGCACCGCATTAAGGTTATGCAGCCAACTGGCAGTGTACAACACGTTAACGGCCGCCTTCTCGTACTCGGTGCTGAATCTCTTTTGTTGTATGTCCTCTTCTAGACCCATGTTGCAAAACTAACAAAATAATTGTAGATACAATAATTGCATTTGCTTTTACAGTGCCGGCACCTTATTAAACCAAGGGTCCGCCTCTTCCAATTGCGCCGCCAAGCGAAACATTGTGCCTTCGTCGTTCATTTTACCGGTAAACATTACGCCCACCGGTAATTTATCATCGCTCCAATACAGGGGTACTGACATTGAAGGCTGACCGGTAATATTGGCCAATGGCGGGTAAGGGATCCAGGCAAAAATTTTAGAAGCAATTTTCTCAATCAAGCCTGTGTATTTAACCACCTGCGATATGCCTAAAGCGTTCATCACCCTAAGGGCATTGTCTTCTATTTTGCTGGTTTGCAAAGCGCCGGTTTTAAAAGGCTGCATGCCGAGGGTTGGCGTCAATAAAAAGTGATATTGCGAATGGAACTTTGCCATAGCACGGCTCATTTCATTCCAGCGTATGCGTGCCAATGTAAAATCAGCCGCTGAAAATACGCGGCCCAGTTTATACAGCAACCAGGTGTTAGGTTCTACTTCGTGGTACTTTGGCTTACTGCCTCTTTGCTCGCCTATGTATTCAAGTGCGGAGGACAACTCGCCCATCACCAACATATATAGCAGGTCCGTTAGCAACACTTTATCAAAAGGCAGCTTTACTTGCTCCACTCCGTGACCTAAATCGCGCAGCAGTTGTACAGTGTGCTCAATGGCTTTTTTGTTCTCTTCAGATTGAGTTGCTCCAAGCCCTTCAGGCATTTGCAGGCTGTAGCCAATCTTTAACTTGCCCGGGGCAGTATTTACTTCTTCGGCGTATGGCCGCTCAGGTTTTTGTATGATATAAGGGTCGCCATCCATAGCTCCGGCAATACAATCAAGATAAATGGCAGAATCGCGGATTGAGCGGGAAACGCAGCCTTCGCTTACTGCACCGCTCCACATTTCACCAACCTGAGGGCCCAGCGTAACACGACCGCGCGTTGGTTTCATACCAAACAGCCCGTTACAACTTGCCGGTATACGTATCGAGCCTCCTCCATCGTTGGCGCTGGCCATGGGCACTATGCCCGCTGCCACCGCTGCGCCACTACCGCCACTGCTGCCACCGGTGGTGTGCCGCAGGTTCCAGGGGTTATTGCTGGCACCAAACAATTCATTTTCAACAAATGGATTTAAGCCAAACTCCGAAGTGTTTGTTTTACCAAAAATGATTAGTCCCGATTTTATAATTCGGTTAGTTACTTCTGAGTTTTCTGCAGATATATTATCCTTTAGTAAGCGGCTGGCCTGTGTATAACGCGTGCCTTTAAGTTGTGGCCCAAGGTCCTTTATTAAATAAGGCACGCCCGCAAATGGAGCCGTGCTATCCACCTGCGTCAATTGCCCTTGGGCAAATTCATGCAAGGGGGTAACTATGGCATTAATCTTCGGGTTAACCGCTTCGGCTCTTTTAACAGCAATCTCCAAAAGTTCAGCAGGGGTTACTGCCTTGCTTTTAATTAAACCCGCAAGGGCCGTTGCGTCATATTGGCGATATTCTTCAAATGTCATATAGCGCTATTTACCGGTTACAAACACTTTAACTCCGTGAGGTTGCAATTCTGCTGCTTCCTTCAAGCCCCATTTGTGGCCAAAGTAATCGGCAGGAATGGTTACGGTTTTTGCTGTTGTATTAAATACCATTAAAGCCTGGCGGTTACCGGCGAGATTCTTTTTATATAGCCTTATGCCCTTTTGTACTGCTACCAACTTAGCCTGCTCCCCCGTTTCATCCTGGTTAATCTGCAGCAGTTCGGTATCCATCAATATACTATAAGTGGCCTCATTCATGCTGCGCAAATCGCAACTGGTAAGCAGAGGAGAAGAAAACATACTCCACAGGGCCATATGGCTACGGTATTCTGTGTCTGTCATTCCCTTAAAACGGCCACTTGCACTGGTGGCCTTACCCTTTCCATAATTACCAACTATCAGCATATCAGGATCGTTCCAATGCCCGGGCCCGGCATACTTCGCCAGCTTTTGGTTGCGGCGCACAATTTCCATCACACTCATTTGCCATGGGCTGCCACTGTGCCAGCTATCAAAAATATCGGGTGTAGTGCGCCAATAACTTCCGCCTGTTTGATGCGCCCATAACCAGGGTTTGCGTATCCCCCACTCGCACACACTAAAAATAATGGAGCGGCCTGAGTTACGCAGGGCAGTGCCCATAGCGGTGTAACGCTCCTTAGCAGGCTTGCGCGTCCAGGGGGCGTAGCAGTAATCATACTTCAATAAATCCACGCCCCACTCCGCATATTTTTTAGCATCAATTTCTTCGTGCTCATAACCGCCAAAACAACGGCCACAGGTCATATTGCCGGCGCAGGAGTAAATACCCAGCTTAAGTCCTCTTGCATGCACATAGTCTGCAATGTATTTAATACCATGTGGAAACTTTGCCGGGTTAGCCACCGGATTACCTAAGGAGTCTCTTGTATCCGCATGCCAGAAGTCATCAATGTTAATGTATTGGTAGCCCAAATCGCGCATGCCGATACTTACCATTGCATCTGCCATTTCCAACAACATTTTTTCGTCAATATCGCGTGTAAAAACATTCCAGCTGTTCCAGCCCATTGGCGGGGTAAGACATAACAAATCGCCCACTTCAATTTTAAGCTCTTCAGTAGCCTGCCCTTTTGCATTAACAGCCTTTATTTTTACTATGTAAGTGCCTTTGTTGCCGGCCTTACCACTTATAATGCCTGTGGCTGCATCCAGCATTAAACCGGCGGGCAGGTTTTCTGCCGAAAAAGTAATCGGCCTTTCCCCCGTAGCGGGCACCGTAAACAAAAAGTCAGTATTAGGGTAATTACCTACCACCTTAGCCCCATGAAAAACAGGCGGGCCGGCGTACAACATTTCTTTAACCTGTGCAGTAGCCAAACAGGCAACAAAAAGCAAGGGCAGAAGGAGGAATTTTCTCATATAGCAATTATACGTTTTTCTGTATGCAATATGCCACCCTGCTTTCAGGAAGCATGATTTTAAAGCCATAAATAACAGTGGCTCAAGTTCAGATTTTTATTTACGTTCACGCAAACCCCAACCCAATGCACTTACTAGGTACGCCCGATTACATTGTATTCCTGATTTACTTTTTGATTGTTGCAGGCTTTGGCCTTTGGATCTATCAGCGCAAGAGGAAAGCTGCCGAAAACTCAACAGACTATTTTCTGGCAGAAGGGCAACTTACCTGGTGGGCCATTGGGGCATCGCTGATAGCCTCTAACATTAGTGCAGAGCAGTTTATTGGCATGAGCGGCTCAGGTTTTAAAATGGGGCTCGCCATTGCCAGCTACGAGTGGATGGCGGCAGCTACCTTAATTATAGTGGCGGTGTTTTTTATGCCGGTATACTTAAAGAATAAAATATATACCATGCCGCAGTTTTTACATCAGCGGTATAATGGTACGGTTGCTATGATAATGGCGGTGTTCTGGCTATTACTTTATGTAGTGGTAAACCTTACTTCTATACTTTACCTGGGGGCCTTAGCGGTTAGCAGTATTTCCGGTTTACCTATTACCTACTGCATGTATGGGCTTGCCCTGTTTGCCGTGGTTATAACTCTTGGTGGTATGAAGGTTATAGGTTATACCGATATCATCCAGGTGTTCTTCCTCGTCCTGGGCGGTTTAGCCACTACTTACTTGGCGCTTAACCTGGTTGCTGCGAAATTTGGTGGCAACGGTGTGCTCAGCGGCTTTAACCTGTTACTGCAAAACGCGAGTGACCATTTCCATATGGTATTAAAAAAGGATAACCCCAACTACATTGATTTACCCGGCCTAACGGTGCTGCTGGGCGGTATGTGGATTGCCAACCTAAATTACTGGGGTTGCAACCAATACATTACCCAACGTGCCTTAGGAGCTGATTTACCTACCGCACGCAGCGGTTTACTGTTCGCGGCCTTTTTGAAATTGCTGATGCCTGTAATTGTTGTGCTGCCCGGCATTGCGGCTTTTGTGCTTTACCAGCAAGGCGGTGATATAACTACCGCCATGGGCTCAGGCACTGACCTTAACCCCGATAAGGCTTACCCGCTTTTGCTCAACTTATTACCGGTGGGCTTAAAGGGCCTGGCCTTTGCCGCCTTAACAGCGGCGGTGGTAGCTTCGCTGGCAGGCAAGGCAAACAGCATCTCTACCATATTCACATTAGATATTTTCAAAAAGCATTTGCAAACAGATGCTGATGAGAAAAAAGTGGTAAACGTAGGCCGCATAACCATAGTAGCCGCTATGGTAATTGCAGTAATTATTGCCCCATTGCTGGGTATTGATAAAAAAGGCGGCTTCCAGTTTATACAGGATTACACCGGCATGTTAAGCCCCGGCATTTTTGCCATGTTCATTATGGGCTTCTTTTATAAGCGCACTACCAGCAGTGCCGCACTGTTCGCTATGGTTGGCGGCTTTGTTTTTTCGCTGCTTATATCGCTGCTGCCTAATTGGATTGACCTCTCCTTCCTGGCCTCATCAGGTTTTGCCGCACCAAACGATAAAGGCATTTATGTAGTTCCATTCCTCGATCGTATGGGAATTGTATTCGTTCTTTGCGTATCGGGTATGTACCTCATCAGCCTTTTACAAAACCGCGATGGCACCAAAGCCCATGCATTAGAGGTTGATACTTCTTTATTTAAAGTATCTAACAGCTTTAAAGTAGGCTCACTTTTGGTGTTGGGTATTCTGGCTGCTTTGTACCTGGTGTTTTGGTAGTACAGGTAAAAAGGTTGACACAAGTTGACACTTTAAAATTTGTCAACTCTCCCAAATTTTGACACATCCTGCTGATTATTAAACAGATGCATTGAAGTCAGCCTTTTTAAAAAGTTGACACTTTCAGCGCTTGCTTTTAAAAATCTACCTTTAGTAATTAATGGAGCGCGTAGAGATTTTTAGGGAAAGATTCAGGCATGAGTATATCGGTAAAAGTTACTCCGGCAAGCTTCACTTTGTTTTTGTAACACTATGGTGCGTGAGCGGTGTTTCTCTTTGCCTGTATAATCTTCACACCGTAACATTCAAGCAATTGCTGATAGTGCCTCTAACTTTCCTGTACACTAACCTGTTTGAATATATCGGTCACCGCTACCCTATGCATCATAAGTACAAGGCCTTACAGGCGGTTTTCAAACGCCACACACTACAGCATCACCATTTCTTTACTGATGAAAAAATGAATTGCGATACAGTAAACGATTTTAAAATCATTCTCTTCCCTCCCGTTCTGCTCATTTTCTTTTCCGTATTTTTTGTGCTGCCCATTGCAGCAGCGGTGTTTTATTTCTTCAGTCTAAATGCTGCCATGTTTTACATTGCCACCACCCTGGCTTATTACCTTAATTACGAGTGGCTGCACTTAGCCTATCACCTGCCCGAAACCCATTGGGCTTACAACATTCCCTTTCTTAAAACCCTTCGCCGGCTGCATCACAACCACCACAACACTAAACTTATGGATAAATACAATTTCAATATCTCTTACCCCGTTTTTGATTTCGTATTCAGAACACTGAAATGAAAGTGCTTAAGCTCGCCTTACTCGTTATAGCCGGTTTATACCTTCTTCTTTTGCTTGCAGTTTATTTCCTGCAGGAAAAAATCATTTTCCCTGCTGAAAAATTGCGGAAAGACTATCCTTTCAATTTAACTGCCGAAGACCGCGAAGTTTTTATACCCAAAAGCAATGGCGAAAAAATAAATGGAATACTCTACAGGCGCAATGGCAATAAAGGTGTAGTGCTTTACCTGCATGGCAATGCCGGCAACCTGATGAGTTGGCAGCACATGGCGCAGGAAATTTTGGTACATAACAAAGATCTGCTACTTATTGATTACAGCGGTTACGGTAAAAGCGAAGGCACCTTTTCCGAAGAAGGTTTTTACGAGGATGGACATGCAGCTTTAAAATTTTTACAGCAGCAGGGCTACGCACCACAAAACATAATTCTGTATGGCCGTTCCATTGGCAGTGGTATAGCCACGCAACTGGCTGTTAGTAAGCAGGCCGGTGGTTTAATTCTTGAATCGCCCTATTGCAGCATTCCGCAATTAGGAAAAGAAAAGATGCCATTCCTGCTCCCGGGCCTCCTTCTCCGATATCAATTCAACAACCTCGAAAAGGCAGTTCGAATAAAAATACCGGTACTCATTCTGCATGGCACAGATGACACCTTAATTCCATGCGAACACGGCCAGCAACTCTATAAAGCCATTACAGCGCCTAAAACGTTAGTGCTTATTAATGGCGGCCATCATAACGACCTTAACCTTTTTGCTGAAAAGGAAATGGCATTAAAGGATTTTCTATCTTCCCATTGAGTATATTATCTTTAGATAAGAATGTTGCATACCGATCCTGAACAGGAACCCCGCTTCCTGGAATTTGAGCAATTGATTAAGCAGCGTAAGGAGGAAGCGCTTGCTATGGGGCTTGCCCTGCGCGATGAAGCAAGGGCTGAAGGCAACAAGGCTATCGTTAATTTTGTAAACGTTCACCTGGCCAACTTTTATAGCGACGTACAGAATCGTTATCAATATGCCATTGATTTTACCGAAGAAGCAGCGGCGGAACTTGACCCGGTAATAGATTATGAAGCCTTGGGCGGCTACTATGTTACCATTGGTAGAAACTATGCCCTGCTGGGTAACTTTAATAAGTGCCGCGATGCTTACATAAAAGGCAAAAGCATTTTAGAAAACCAGGTACTAAGCCGCAAGGGTCAAGGGCGCCTCGGTATTATCTATCAAAATCTGGCAGCTCTTTTCATTGACCTTAAGCTGGAAAAACTGGCAGACGATTTCCTTCAAAAGGCTTTCGAAATTTTTAGCGCTACCAACGACAAGGCAAGGCTATGCCTTACCCATAACTCACTGGCCTCCCGCGTTACCGATCCCGAACAAAAACTTTATCACTTCAATACCTCCATACAATATGCTACCGAAACAAACAATATGGTAGCGGCCGGTGTAATACAGGGTAATAAGGGTGCGTGGCTATGTTCAAAAGGCGATTTAGAAGAAGGCCTGGCCAATATCAAAAATGCCTATGAAATTATCTCCGGCCTTGGCCACAAACGGTATCAATGCGATTTAGCCCAACACATGGGGCAGGCATATGCTAAGATGGGGCAGGCTGATTTAGCATTGCAGTATTTTGAAACAGCGCACAAGCTGTTTACCGATAGCGGCGCTCAGTTTGCTAACTATGGCCTATACCGTTTTTGGGGTGATGCCTTGCGTGGGCAGGGAAAATTTGCAGAGGCACTGGAGAAATACGACATGCACGAAAAACACCGCGAGGCTATGCAGGATTTTAATACCTCAGCAGCGGTTACCGAGGCGCAACTTCGTTTTCAGTTAGAAGAAGGAAAGCGCGAGGCAGAAATACTACAGCGCAAAAACAAAGAGATTGAAGAGTATGCCCACCTTTTGGAGTTAACCAATAGCGAGTTGCGGCAGTTTACGCATGTGGCCAGCCATGATTTAAAGGAACCGCTGCGCATGATTACCAACTACAGCCAACTGTTGGAAAAAAGCCTTAACGGCAAAATAACCAATGAGCAGCGGGAGTACATAAACTACCTGCAACAGGGGGGCACAAGAATGATGAAGGTGCTCAAGGATCTTTTGCTGCTTTCAAAAATCAATCTAAGCCCGGATAAGGAATTGGTAGACGTAAATAATTTGCTCAACGCCCTAATTTTTACATTAGGCGAATTAATTACCAAACACAAAGTGCAAATTACCTACACTGCAATGCCGGAGCTTGTTGCTGATAACGAGTACCTCTTCCAATTATTCGAAAACCTTATAACCAACGCCATTTACCACCGCAACGGCAAGGACCCTGTAATCCATATTTCTTACCTGGCAGGTACGGATGAGCACCGTTTCGAAATTGAAGATAATGGCCCGGGCATTCCTTTGGAATATCGCGAAAAGGTGTTCGTTATCTTTCAAAGGCTGCACAACCGGCAGGACCATGAGGGCAATGGCATAGGACTGGCTATCTGTAAAAAAGTGGTAGATAGTATGAAGGGTAAAATATGGGTAGAAGATTCAAATCTGGGGGGCGCTAAATTTGTTATCACTTTACCTTTCGCTACTACTTCCACCTAATGTATAAACGGGCAGCTACGTTGCCTGAACTAACGGTAAGGTAATCCGGCTGTTCATCCTTAAAGTGCGTTAAGGTATCTGAAGTTACGCTTCCCATGTAATCACTGGCATCAAATTCATCATCATCAGCCACATACAGGCTTATGGTTTTATCCAGGCTAACAGTAGCTGCGGGCTCTACATCAAAACTCAGAGGTAGGTTACCATGGTTGGCATTCAGGCGCGTATAGCCATTGGTTGAGCCTATGGTATCCCAATTGTTATCTAAAATGGCAAAATGCAGGTCGGGCCTGCCCCAGGGGTCACTAACAATAATTTTGCTATCCCAGGTATCTCCCTGCGCATTGTTTTCAGGAAAAGCAGTAATACTTACCTGGTATAATTCAACTGCTGTAGGGTTTTTAACCTTATGATCCTTTTTACTGCATGCATTGGTAAGAAGGGTTACTGGTAAAACCATTACTAATATCCGGGTCAGCCATTTCAATCGCATATCCAAATATACGCAATAAATGATTTTTTGTTCATAAAACTTAGGCCACCGGCTTATCTCTGTTAAGCTGCCACACAGAAGCATTCAATATGGAGGCAAAACTTACCCAACATAAATACGGTATTTGCAAATAGCCGGCTAAAGGTTTTACAGCGATGAAAGAAACGATCATACCAATGATAAAAAACCACAACACCGCAATTTCAATTAAGGCAAAGTCAAGGCGCTTGTAATAGAAGAAAATAATGCTCCAAAAAAAATTGAGTACCAATTGAGCGGTAAAAAACAACAAGGCGCGTTCCCGTTCTGCCGAAGGCTCCTGCCTTACAATAATATAAAGCGAAACACCCATCAGAATATAAAGCACCGTCCATACCGGGCCGAATATCCAGTTGGGTGGATTGAACCCCGGCTTCTGCAACTGGTTATACCAACCTTTAATTGCCGTACGGGTAGCCATGCCTGAAAAGCCGCCTACAGCTAATGGGGTTAATATACAGCCAGCCAGTATTAATATGTTGCTCATAACATTTGGTTTATTGACATCTCATAAATGGTAACGCCCGCATACGAGCCTTAGTATTAAACAGCGAATGTTCCGCTTTTGTTTATCGCACTTTATCTTCCTTCATTCGATAAAAAACGGTTTTATTTATTGCTTACATAAAAACACCACTATGACCCGCGAAGAATGGTTACGGTTAAGCGCTGTTTTAGGCGCAGGCGCATTATTACCGCAACACCTGTTGGCAGCCTTTGCTAATGACGAATTGAAACGAAGCGATTTCGGAAAAGATTTTATTTGGGGTACTGCTACTGCCGCTTACCAAATTGAAGGCGGTTGGAATGAAGACGGCAAAGGCGAAAGCATATGGGACCACTTTGTGCATCACCACAAAGGCAAGGTTAAAACGCATGAAACCGGCGATGTAGCCTGCGATTTTTATCATCGTTACGAGAGCGACATTGAACTGATGCACAAAATGCATATACCTGCTTCCCGCTTTTCTATTGCCTGGAGCCGCGTAATGCCGCAGGGCACGGGCGCTATCAATCAAAAAGGCATAGACTTTTACAATAAGGTAATTGATAAATGTCTGAAAGAAAATGTTGAGCCCTGGGTAACCTGTTACCACTGGGATTTACCACAGGCCCTGCAGGAAAAAGGCGGTTGGGCTAACCGTGATGTAATTAAGTGGTTTGAAGATTACGTGGATGTTATCTCTAAAAACTTTGGCGACCGTGTTAAGAACTGGATGGTATTTAATGAGCCCGCAGCCTTTACCATGATTGGCTACTTACTGGGCATACACGCCCCGGGTATAGTTAACTTTAATAAGTTTTACAAAGCGGCGCACTACGTAACCATGAGCCACGGTGCAGGTGGCCGCGTTTTGCGCAACAATGTAAAAGGTGCTAACATAGGCACTACCTTTTCATGTAGTCCGCTGGATGCCTGGAAGGATAAGCCGGCCGCTAAAAAAGCTGCAGTGCGTGCCGATGCTATGATTAACCGTTTGTTCGTTGAGCCGGTATTAGGCATGGGCTACCCGGTTAAAGATTTACCCGCATTGAAGCATGTAATAAAACATATGGAACCCGGCGATGAGGAAAAACTAAAATTCGATTTTGATTTTATCGGTGTACAGAATTACTCGCGCATGGTAGCAAAAAGCCTCGGCCTGGTACCCATTATACAGGCTATAAATGTACCGCCCAAAAAACTGGGACACGAGATAACCGAAATGAATTGGGAAGTTTACCCTGAAGGCATTTACCGCATCATCAAACAATTCGCGGCCTACCCTAACATCAAAAAGTTGATTGTTACCGAGAACGGCGCTGCCTTTAAAGATGAACTCATCAACGGAGAAATAAATGACACAAAGCGAGTTCAATTCCTGAAAGATTATCTGAAGTATGTGCTTAAAGCAAAAAAGGAAGGCATAAACGTTGGCGGTTATTTCATTTGGAGCTTTATGGACAACTTTGAATGGGCTGAGGGTTTTAAACCTCGTTTTGGTTTAGTGGGTGTAGATTTTAAAACCCAGCAGCGCACCATAAAAGCAAGCGGCAAATGGTTTAGCGAATTTTTAAAAGGCTAGCATGAAAGAAGCTTACGCATCGGTAAATGGTATTAAACTGCATTATGTAGAAGAAGGCAGTGGGCCGTTGGTTATCCTCTTGCATGGTTTTCCGGAGTTTTGGTACGGCTGGCGAAATCAAATGCCTGTTTTATCCAGACAGTATCGCGTAGTAGCGCCCGATATGCGCGGCTACAACTTAAGCGACAAGCCAAAAAAAGTTTCTGATTACAAAGTTGACATTCTTGCCTCCGACATTGCAGAATTGATAAAGGCTCTAGGCGAAGAAAAAGCAATAGTGGTAGGGCACGATTGGGGTGCTGCCGTTGCCTGGGCTGTTGCAGCATTGTATCCTGAACGGGTAAAAAAATTAGGCATCCTTAACGTACCTCATCCTGCCGAAATGAAAAAAGCGCTGATGGGTTCAAACTGGGCGCAGATAAAAAAGAGCTGGTACATTTTCTTTTTCCAGTTACCGTGGCTGCCTGAAAAAGTAGTGGGCAATAAAGATTTTTTTCCGCGCACCTTTCAACGCATGTGCAGCAACAAGAATGCCGTTAATACGGCAGATATTGAGGAATATCGTAAAGCTTTTTCACAACCCGGCGCAATTACCGCCCCAATCAATTATTACAGGGCCACCTTTCGCTCACTGGGCTCGCAACCGCACATGCCTAAAATTAAGGCGCCTGTGCTAATGCTTTGGGGAGAGCAGGATACTGCCCTTGGCAAGGAACTTACCTATAACACTGCAGCTTATTGCGAACAACCACCTACCATTTTTTATGAACCCCATAGCGGCCACTTCGTACAGCACGATAACCCAACATGGGTAAACGAAAAGCTGCTGGCATTTTTTGCCCAATAAAAAAGCCCGCTGTTGCGGGCCTTTAGTTGAATAGTTGAATTAAACTATGATGTTTTCCATTTAATAGTGCAGCCAATGGCGCGGGTCATTGATGGGTCAGCTTCTTTACCGTTAAGCAAATTATTAACGGCATTCTCTACATACTTTTCGTGCACTGCATCGGCGTCATCGCTGTTATCATCAATAGCGCCGATATATTTCACCACTAAATCATTACCTGATTTTTGAAGAATAAACACATGAGGTGTTCTGCTGGCCCCATAGGCCTTAGCAATTGCCTGGCTTTCGTCGTACAGGTATGGGAAGGTGAAGCCTTTCTCTTTTGCGCGCACCTTCATATTGTCATAGCTATCCTCTTCATGTTGCGTAACATCATTAGAGTTTATGGCAATAACAGGGTAGCCTTTTTCTTTAAACTGCTTATCCAGGGCTACTATCCTGTCTTCATATTTTTTTGAGAAGGGGCAATGGTTGCAGGTAAAAATCACTATAAAACCTTTGGCTTTGGTGTAATCAGCAAGCGATACCATTTTGCCATCAATGTTCTTCAATTTAAAATCAACGGCCTTATCACCCACCGCATATTTACCTTCCGGTAAAAAAGAGGATAGTAAGATAAATACAGAAAACAGGGCAACTAACTTTTTCATTTTAATCCGGTTTTATTTTTAATAATAGAATCCAATTCATTTGCAGTCATATCTCCTTCGCGGAAAAACACCTTTTTGCCTTCTTTAAACATTACTGTTGCGGGTATGGCGCCACTCCAGTTGCTGTCAATGGCCGGTATCCAGTTATTAGGGTTACCCGCATCCAGCAAATACACTTCCGAAGTTACCTTTTTTTCGTTTATGAAGTTTTGCACCTGTTCCTTTTCGCGCGGGTAGTTAAGGTCAATAAACAGCACCTTCACTTTTTCATTGCCGAACTTTTTGGCCGCTGCTTCAAAGTAAGGCATCTCCGCAACGCAGGGCTTGCACCAGGTTGCCCAAAAATTAACTACGTAAAGTGTATCGTTATTCTTCTTCTCCGCCAGGTTTTGATATTGTGCAAAGCTCACAAGCTTTATTTCCGGTACAGCAAGTGCCACAACCAATGAGGAAAACAAAAGGATTTTATACCACATAATCACGCACTAAAGGTGCAATAAAATGATGGCAAGCTTTCTTAAAAAAGCAAAAAGATGTTATGGTATCTGAAAGCTGATACCCAGGTTAATTGATTTCTGCTCCTTATCGCCCAGGCTAAATCCGGGGCTGGTAAAGTTGGATGATATATAATCACCCGAACTAAAGGTGTTGTTGCCGTCCACATCAAAAAGCCCGTAAATGTAATAGCTGCCCGGGTGCATGTAATTAAACACAAACTGCGCATCCGAAGCGCTCAATATCACATACCGGCTCTTATACTTCAGATTTTGCAGTTGAGGTGTAAATCCGCTGAAAAGGGGCTGTGTGGTAACAATCAAAAACACTTTTTTGCCGGTGGTATCGACACCGCCTGGCAAAGTTACGTTTACAGTTGTTTTACCTAAGTAGGGTTGGTCAGTTTCGCGGTACACATCATCCGTAGGATCGTAAAAAATAGATTCTGTTTTGTTGTCAAACGCAGTGCAAAGGTCTTTTACCTTTTGTTTTTTGGGGTAACCAAAATGTACTACCGCGTCCTGCGCAGCGCTGTTATCCTGTCTTCCTGCATCCCATTTAAAATGCATTACTGCTGTAGAGAGGGTATTATACTTATTGGTATACACCGCCATATACAAACTGTCATTGCGGAAAAGCAGGTCTGCGTACGAACGCGTTTTCCCTGCTTTAAAATCCTTAAAGCGATAAAAAGCAATTTGGCTATCCTCGTAAACGCTATCTATTATAAGGTACGAAATACGCTGCATGCCACTGAAGTAGCCGCCGTTTCTGAATGCCAGCTTATAACCATCGCAATGCCACACTATAAAGAACGACATGAAGAGGTCATTCTTTTTATCCATCTCATTTTTGGCGGAAATCTGCGCTGCTGATATAGGGCGGTAGTCGGCAGTATACTCCGGAAAATTACCTACAGATGTTGAGGAAACAATCGGCCCCGACCAAATGCCCGGCAAATGATTGAATAAACCGTAACCCTTTACTTCAGTAGTTTCGGTAATGTCCGGTGGGGTAGTGTTATCGGGCTTATCATCGTGGCAGCCTGCCGCCACCAATAGGACGAGCAGGTAAGGCAACAGCTTGTAGTATCTCATACTACAAAAATAACAAAGCAGTTACAGTAGTTGCTGACTTTCCTCAACTACGCATAGTCCAGGTCAATAGAAAATTTCTCAGGATGTTTTGGCGGAATAGGTTTGTAAAACGCCATTATCTCGCGCAAATCCTTTTGCATATCGCCACTGGGGTAAACTATCTTTCCTACGCCGGCAACTTTGTTCTTAAAATCCAGATAACCTAAAGCAATAGGCACATTAGCGCCTACCGCCACATGGTAAAAACCGGTTTTCCATTTAGTAACAAGGCTTCGTGTTCCTTCAGGCGTAACTAAAACCACCAGTTCCTTGTTTTGCTTAAATAACTCAATCATTGCCTCGGTCATACTTGGCCTTGGCTGGCCGGGCACTTTGGCTGAACGGTCAATAGCAATAGCGCCCAGCGGGCCCATTATCAGGTTAAAAGGAAATTTCATCCAGTCATTTTTCACTGTAAAACGAACGGGAATATTCAGTAGAGAAAAGGCTGCCCTCGCAAAAATAAAATCCCAGTTGCTGGTGTGCGGAGAGGCTATCATTACACATCGTCTGAAATCAGCCTTCAGGTGATCATCCAGCTTCCAGCCAAAAATGAAAAAAATGAACTTTGAAATTAATTTACCCATAAGCGTCGCGAAGATAAAAAGCGCGGGCTAACCGCCTGTTAAATGATTGGTTTACTGTTTTACTATTTCCACTCTACGGTTCATTGCCCGGCCCTCTTCTGTTTTATTGTCAGCCACGGGCTTATCCTGTCCCCAACCTTTAGAGGTTAAACGCGTGCGTTCTATACCTTTGGCTACTAAAGCCTCAACCACAGCCTTTGCCCTGCTTTCAGAAAGAGTTTTGTTTGAAGCCGGGGTGCCCACATTATCGGTATACCCTTCTATACTTACTTTCAAAGTTGGGCTGGCCTTCATCATCTCCGCTATCTGCTCAATAATTTTTTGCGATTCAGCTTTAATGTCTGCCTTACCGGTTTCAAAATTGATATACAACGCTATATGGCCATCCTTGTTAAGGGCATTCAGCATATCACTTGCGGCAATATCCTGTTTCATAGCTTCCACCTCTATTATGGTTAATGTGTACGTTTCAGCAGTACTGGCTGCTGCATCTAATAGAACCCAAACATCTTTATTGCCGTTACGGCAAAACAAGGTAGCATCCTGCGAGCCCATATAAACGCGCTTGCCGTTGTATTTGGCTATAGCGTTTTCAAAATTCTTTACCACCTGGTAAAAAGAAGGGGCCGTGCCGCCATTTTCGCTGTTAAACAGGTAAACAATTTTGGTTTTATTGCCTTCAATATTCCTCGATTCCGTACCGCTCATCCATACTTCGGTAATGTCAAAGTTCTTTTCACACTCACTAATGTAAAAACCGGGCATGCGGTTAAACGATGGATGATCCTTGCAACCATCTGCATCTTCCTGGGCAAACACAACAACCTGTAACAGGCTAAGAATTAAACTTAAAAACAGCTCCTTTTTCATATCAAACGTTTGTGCAAACTTACCGGGTAGGGTAAAGCATTTTTAGTGAGGGGCGTCAAAGCAGGCTATGATAACCATCATTGGAAAAGGAAGGCCTCAAATAAATAACATATGAAATAGTTGTCCGAAAATTTCAGTCGTTAGGCTTGTTAAGTTATCTTTAAGGGAATTACAGGACTAATACCCCCGGCTTATGCTTACATGTCTACAACCTTTCACAAGGAAAATCTCTCGCGCATTTTTTGCCTTGCTCCCCTTTCTTTTACTTTCCCAAGTACTAACCGCTCAAACCATTACCGGCGATACCTCAGTGTGCGCCGGAGAGAAGGTTTATTACAGTGTAATGCCAACAGGCAACAGCTACAGTTGGAATATCACCGGCGGTACGGTAAGCGGCAACCCAAATAATGATACGGTGGCTATTATATGGGGGCCGGCCGGCAGTGGTAACATTATTACTACTGTATTTACTAATGCAGGCCCTGTGTATGCCAGCCTTGCCGTTACTATACATGCCTTACCCAATCCTTCAATTGTAACTGCACCATACTTAACCTGCCCTACAACCAGCTCGGGCACGCAAGGTGGCTCAGGCCAGCCCGATGGCAGTAGCCATTGCGCCAAGGTATGCGAATATGCCACGCTTAGTTATTCAACGGCATTGAACGCCGGAAGCACCTATCAATGGATTGTTACAGGCGCTTCGGGTTTCACCGGCCAGGGTACCAATGCCGTTAACGTAACCTGGGATGCAAGCCTTAACGGCAGCATAACTGTTATTGAAACCAATGTTTGGGGCTGTGTAGACTCTGCCGAAATTTGTGTAGAAAAAGTAAGCAGGCCAACTGCGCAGTTTACCGCACAAAGCAGTGTGTGCTTAAACACCTCCACCACATTTACCAATCAATCAACAGGTGCCAACACTTTCCAATGGAATTTTGGAGATAACACAACGTCAAACGCAGCTAGCCCTACACACGCCTATACCAGTGCCGGTACATTTACAGTAACACTTATAGCTTTTAATGCCTGCTTTTGCAGCGATACCTTCCAGCAAACTATAACTGTTGATTCCTTACCGGGACCTGAGATTACCTGCCCCTCTACAGTATGCGCCGGCGATACACAAACCTACCAAACCAACTTACCGGGTTGCACCTACCAGTGGGGGGCCATTGGCGGAACCATTTTAGGCAGCAGCACCTCGCAACAAGTTACTGTTGCCTGGGGTCCCGGCGCGCTTGGAACTTTATGGCTTTATGTTACAGGTTGCAGCGGTTTATGTACCGATACCACCTTTGCTTACATTCCAATAGTAGGTACAAACGATACCATTGTAGGGCCAAAAAAGGTTTGTTCACCGGGCTGTTATGATTACTCCGTAACTTTTTATTCAGGCGCAACCTATACCTGGAGCGTTGGCGGTGCGGGCGTAATAACCCAGCAAAGCTGTAATGATGTTGAAATTTGCTGGCCTGCATTTTACCAGGGTAACGATACACTTACCGTTACTTATTACGACTCCTTTTTAGGTTGCGGTGGCAGCGCCACCATGATTGTAAAGGTGCGTAGCGAAATGTCCATCTTCGGGCAAAGTCCTGTTTGTGTCAATAGCCTTTCAGGGTATAACGTTAACCCCTCTGTACCTTGCCAGTGGAATATTTACCCCGCAGGCCCTACTATCCTCGGCAATGGTTCACCAAACATCAACATTAACTGGAACAATCAGCCGGGCACCTACCTGCTTTCTGCCATACCGCTAAACCCTAATGCGGTTTGTAACGATTCTGCCATTATTCAAATTACGGTGTTGCCTAAGCCTTTGGCTCCGGACATTTCTGGCGATACCATTGTTTGCCCTAATACCAGCTATTCGTACTGTTCTTCGGCAAGCGGACAGGTAAACTGGCTGATTACCGGCGGCACTCCAACCGCATCTATTGGTAGTTGCATTACTGTTACCTGGGGCAACACCGGCCCTTATATAGTGCGCGCTTTTGTACAAATGAACGGGCAACCTTACTGCTCTTCCGACACTACCGTACTTAATGTTTACAGCGCATTGCCGCTTGCTACGCCTGTTGTTACTGCTCCGGCCTCGGCCTGCGCTAACGGCACAAGTACATTCACCTGCACTACGGCATACCCTGCCGGGGCTACCTATAACTGGAGCATCAACCTACCCAACAGCGGAGCCGTAACCGGCGGCCAGGGTACCCCATCAGCAACTATTGAATGGGGTAATAATACCGGCAGTGTAACGGTAACACTAACAGTTACGGTGTGCAGCCAACAAATTACAAAAAATATAACATTGAATTTATTGCCGCCCCCGGTTCCTGTTATAAATCAAATCGGCATACTGTGTCCGGGTGTTCCGGCACAATTAAATGTTACCGGTGGCGCCTTTACAGCTTATAACTGGAGTGGCTCCGGCGGTTATTCGTCGAACACTAACCCCACCACAATTACACAGGGCGGCATTTACCATGTTACGGTAACGGCTACCAGTGGTTGTACAGCACACGCACAATTTACCGCAGTGCCCCAGCCTGCCCCGCTGGCCAGTATCTCTACCAGCGACCTGCTGCATTATTGCTTTGGACAAAGCTTTGCTGTTACCCTTAATGCCATGAGCAATCCCGGTTATTCATATAACTGGAGCAATGGCCCAAGTGGTAACCCTAACGTAGTTAATACTGCCGGTACTTATTGGGTTACTGTTACAGATGCAAACGGCTGCACGGCTCAATCTAATTTCATAACCGTTATACAGGATAGTTGCAATGGGGGTGGCCCCGGCGTGTGTCAACCGAATGGTAGCATAAGTTTTAATCATCCGGCATTCTACGGATGCAATCCGGTAACTTTTACCAATACATCCGTTAACGGTTTAAGTTATAGCTGGAATTTTGGCGATAACACCTACTCCAACGCAGTTAACCCAACACATACCTATGCGCAGGCAGGCTTTTACCTTGTAACCTTAAGCGGCTATGTGCCCAACGTTGCCGGTACTGATAGCTGCTTGCTAACCGATACTGCCCATGTTCAAATTCCGCTTGCCCCCGATTTTAAATATGTAAAAGGCTGCCTTGGTACACCGGTTGTGTTTACCGACCTTTCAACCTTTACTGTGGGAAACAATATAACTACATGGAACTGGAACTTTGGCGATGCAGGAACTTCCACTTCCCAAAACCCTACACACATTTACAGCGCTGCCGGCACTTACATAGTTACCCTAACAGTAGGTAATGGCGTTTGCACTTCCACTATTACTGATACGTTCATCATTCCGCCACTGCCTGTAGCAGCATTCAGCAGCCCGTTGAGTGCATGTGTCAACAGTTCTGTTTCTTTTACTGATTTAAGTACGCCTGCAGGCGCACTTAACGGTTGGAGTTGGGCCTTCGGCGATGCAGGCACTTCGCTTAACCAAAACCCTACACACGCTTACAATAATATAGGACTATACGGCATACTGTTGCAGGTAACTGACACCCTGGGTTGCACTGATACGGCTTCTGCATCCATCAATGTTATAAACCCATCTCCTATTGGAAACATTACCGCTTTTCCTGATAGCATTGTGTGCGCAGGCACGCCTGTATTATTAGTTGCACCATTCTGCGCAGGCTGTAACTATCAATGGTTGCCGGGCAACAGCACTAATGATTCAATCATTGTAAGCGCCACCGGCATTTACACCGTTAAGGTTACCGATCCAAACGGCTGCACTTCTTCCACCTCTATTACAGTAGTGGTTAACCCCGCACCTCCGGCAATTATTTACAACAGCGGCAGTAACGAAATCTGCCTTGGCGATTTTGCCTCGCTTTCAACTACCTACTCCGTTAACTATCTCTATTACTGGATATCCAACGACACCTTCAGTAATGGTAACACCTCAAATGCAGTGTTCTGCAATTCGCCCTTGTTAGGCGTAGGCACCTACAACTATCAGGTTGCCATAACAGATACTACCACAGGCTGCAGCGATACATCTTTAACCTACACCATTATTGTTCATCCGCTTCCGGTTCCACCTACCATCACAGTAGTAGGCTCTTCAACCATCTGCGAAGGCGATACGGTGATGCTCATCGGTTCTCACCCGGATAGCACCGTAACTTTACAATGGAGTACAGGACAGGTAACAGATACTATCTACGCCACATTAGGCGGCAACTACATCCTTACCGCAATAGATACCAATGGCTGCGAAAGCAAGGATACAGCCGCCATCATCGTTAATCCTTTACCGGATGTTTGCTCTTTCTGGACCGGATGTTTAGACACCTGTGGTCCGTTTACCATTTACGCTCCATATGGAGCCGCAGCTTACCAATGGCTTAAAAATGATTCTATACTGCCGGGCGAAACCGGGCCATCCTACATGGCTATGACAAACGGCTCCTACTCTGTAATACTTACCAGCGCCTTTGGCTGTATTGATACAGCTGGCCCGCTTAATTTGACGTTATACGAATGTGACAGCATTTGTGCCGAGTTGGTAATCGATTCTTTAGGCTGCGATACGGATGGACATCATGTAATTTATTATCACGTAATAAATACATCCGGGCATCCTATCAATGAAATGACCATTGCAGTTTTGCCGCCACACCATAACACCATTTACGGACCCGTTTCGGTTTATCAAACAATCCCCAACAACGCAGCTTCATCGGTGCATTCCATAACATTCTACACGGCTAATACGTACGATACCATTTGCTTTAAGGCATATGTGCATGAGATAGACAGTTTCGGCATGGAAACATTCTGTTGTAATACCGATACCGAGTGTGTGGTACTGCCGCCATGTCCTGAAGACACCGGCCACTCCACCGGCTGTTGTTACCTTGGTTTTGTAGAAAGCGGAGTAATGTGCCATCCAACACCAATCGGGTATGATTACATGGTTAACTTGAACATTGATGCCTGTGGTAAACTGTTTATTCAATTACCGGATACCGGCAGCATAAACGTAACTAACCCGTATATGCTGAATGGTCCAAACACAATCAACTTTACCTACTCCAGCTTAACTCCGCAAAGCCATCTATGCCTTACTTTTGTGCTTTACGATAGCACGGGCACTTTTGTATGTAAAGATACCACCATGTGTTTCCCGCTAAACTGCGACACCGGCAACACTACGCCAACTTGTAACTATACTTTCTCCGATACCCTTTGCCAGGGGCAGTCCACAGTATTCAATTACAATGGCCCAACGGCAGGTTATAATTTTAACTGGACCTTCACCGGCGGCTCGCCTTCATCAGCTACCGGCCCGGGTCCGCATACTGTTACATATAGTGGCACCGGTTGTTTCCCGGTAATGCTTGTAATAACGGGTAACAATGTGCAAATGAGCTGTCCTGATACGGTTTGCGTTTTCGCTCCTCCTGTTGCTACGGTTAACCAGGTGGGCAATACTATGTATGCCTATCCGGCAGGCATGACCTACCAATGGTATGTAGGTCCGCCTAACTGGCAACTACTTAGCGGAGAAGTAAATCAATTCTACACGCCTAGTTTCAGCACCCTTTTCTGTGTAGAAGTAAGCAATGGCGCAGGATGTAAGGATACCGCCTGTATTGACCACCAGTGGAACGGTATTAACGACCCTGCCCTGCAAAGCATAAGGGTTTACCCAAGCCCTGCAGATGACTGGCTGAAGGTGGCCGCCAACTTTGCCGAACCGCTGGAGGCCGAAATAAAGCTGGTTAACGGTATAGGGGCAGTTGTTTACGAAAGGCAATTGCAGCCCGGTACAGAAATAAACGTAAATGTGCCTCTTACTGCCTTACCATCAGGCATTTACCTCTTGCAATTAAAGGGCGGCGGGGTACAGTTTGTTGAACGCGTTTTCGTACAGCACCATTAAATTATCAGCTAACCGAGGGAAGGGCCATAGCAATATGGCCCTTTTTTATTGTCGCTCGTCAAACAAATTTTGAATTATCCGAATATTCTGTTTAATTTTAGTTAGAATAATTACCCCTGCGATACCTATAAACCCTAAATCCTGTGTTATGAAGAAATTCTTACACTACTTCGTTACCTCCATCATCTGGCTATTTGCCTTTGGCCATGTATTGGCCGGCGAACATAAAATGCAACTGTGGACCAGCACTTACGGTGGTGGCTCGCATGGCTTAGGCGTACTATATGCAATTAACGAGGATGGAACACAAGGCGGGGCTGTAATTAATTTCGACGGTGCCAACGGCGCTAACCCTAACGGTAGCCTGGTGCGCGGTATTGATAATAAACTATACGGTACTACACAGAGTGGCGGACAATTTAACCTGGGGGTGCTGTTTAGCTATAGCCCTTCTGATAGTGTGTTTGAAGTGCTGCATCATTTTAGCGGTATGGATGGTAGCTACCCCGGCGATTTGGTGATAGCTTCAAGCGGCCGTTTGTATGGTACCACCCGTACCGGCGGTTCTTTCATCAGCCCGGATTTTCCGAATGCTGCAGGCGTACTTTACTCGTTTGACCCATTCAACAAAAGCTTTGAAAAGTTGGTAGACTTTGACCCTGTTACCGGCGCCGACCCGCAAGGGCTTATGGAAGCTGCCGATGGCAACTTATACGGCATGTGCAGGCAGGGTGGCTTTCAGCAAACCGGTGTAATCTTCTGCTACCAGCCTCTGTTATCGCAGTATTCTACTATCTATAACTTTTATGGCCAGGAAGGTGAACTACCCACCAAGTGCAAACTGATTCAGGCTAACAACGGATTACTATATGGCATGACCACCTGGGGCGGCTTAAACAACAAAGGCGTATTGTTCAGCTATAACATTCCAACCCTCAGCGTTAACAAACTGCACGACTTTAACGGTGCTGACGGCGCTTACCCATCGGGTAGCCTTATGCAGGCAAGCAACGGCCTTTTATATGGCGTTACCGCTTATGGTGGCGATAACGGCACAGGAGAAATTTTCAGCTACAGCATTGGCACCGGTGTTTACACCGCCATCTACAGCTTCGATGAAAGTTTAGGCTCAGCGCCAATAGGCAGCCTTATAGAAGTAAGCCCCGGCGTGCTTTATGGCGTAACACCGGAAGGGGGCACTTATGGCCTTGGGGTGGTGTTTAACTTTGATATTGCCAACCATACTTACGAAGTAGTTAGCAACTGCGATGGCAGCCTGGGTGGCGCTCAACCAATTGGCGATCTTGTTCAATACTCTCCAACAGGCATCAAAAATCTGCAGGAAAAACAGTTTGCCGTTTATCCTAATCCGGTAAACACAACCGTTACTTTCAGCACCGGCGATTTCAGGCCCGAGTTTATTTCTATTACCGATTTAAACGGCAAAGCCGTGCTAAAAGGAGCTTTTACCCACTCAGTTGACTTAAGCACCTTAGCGGCAGGAGTATATATGGTAGAGTTAAAAAATGAAACTGCATTTGCCCGCAAGCGCATCGTAAAGGAGTAGCTAATCCATTTCTTTTAAAAATTCACTCGCTTCAGCTTTTTGCTGCTCGTTATCCCATTTCCACCCGGTAATAATGGTTTTTATAGTGCTGTGAAATGGCTCGCTCTCAAAAGCGCTATAAAAGCGGTCCAGTATTTCTTCGCTCTTGCCGGAGGACTTTACTGTATGGAGTTCCGTAAAAAAGGCATTCCTATCGTTTTCCAGCACTGTGACTACCAGTCTCCATAACATAAGGTTGGAATCCTCTCCTTTATATCCTGCATACTTTTTCATGTAGAAATGTATTCGCTCTAACCTTAAGCTTCGGTCTTCAGTTTGCAGAGAGGCGTATATAAACCACTCTATCATTTTAAAATAGGTGCCGCCATAAAATTCATTATCAAACCCAAAGTGTGCCGCTACGTTTTCAGGGCTCAGCACAAAGTGTATCGGCTCATTATATAAGTTGCTTACCTGTTGGCTTAACTCATTGGCCATTATGCAGTAGCCTTCCAGGTTGGGGTGGTGGGCGTCGTTAATCAGGCGGTAACCAACTAAACCATATCCCGATGAATCGCGGAACCGGTCAAACAAAAAAATCATCGGTACCTTTTCTTCATTACTTACCTTTTCAATTATGCGGTTCTTCCACGGGGTATAACCCAGGTAGTTGTTTTTATCCTGCAGTGAATTAAGAATAGCCGCAGCCTTTTCGGGCTGTTCCATTTTTAAACAACATTGAGCGATGTGAAATAAAAGGTAGGTTTCATCAGCAGGGTGCTGCGTCAAAAGCAGTTTAAACGCAGAATCAGCTTCAGCGTAACAACCTTGGTTAAAAAACTTCTTTGCCCCTTCAAGTTTTTTAAAGGCCTCTCCGTTCAATAAAGTGGAGCCCGACGAAAGCCCCGGGTCAAAATCACGGCAATTACCTACTAACTGCGATAAAATGATTTTGTGTTCGTGTCGTTTTGCCAACTGTACAATTTGCCTGTATCTAAATTCATACCTCGCAGGTGAGTTACCGGTCCAGTTCCAATTAAACGCCATTTTTGACAGCACTATGGAATGTTGCAGCGCTTTCCAGTTTTCGAAACCGGGGTCTTCGTGGTTTTCTATGCCCTCATTAATACCTGAATAAATAAGTACCAATGCATGGCGGTGCGGCTTAAACAGCAAACTGAAGTAATATTGATAGTAGGTATACGAAGCATTGGTGCCTGAATATGCCAGATTTATTATCCTGGTTGGGCGCCCTTCAATAGTATCATTAAAGGCATAGGACACCAAAATAGCCGGCGAAATCTTATCCTGGTATTGCACCCCTTCGCTGGTGCTTTCCCCCAACACATATATATAAGTATAGCGGTCGTCGTCAATCCACCTCTTATATATAGCACTCCAGCCAAATTCCGCTAGCCGAAAAAACAGTTCCAGCACCAGCATAATTGCGATGGGCGTAAGCATCACCCATAGCACCCACTTCGCAAGCCGGCTCGGTTTCATGTTTGAAAGTTAAAATTTACCATCTAAAAGGATTCAATCTGCTTATAAATCAAGCTTTTGCCATAATTATCATTTTTCCCTACCAACCGTTTGGTAAAATAAAAAAGACTTTTTAGCTTCGTTACCCCTAACAAAAGAGGCAACATGCCTAAGCAAAAAGCTGACGAGCAAACCATCATATTAGAAGCGCTGAAGTTATTCAGAAAGCAAAGCTATTTCAACACCAGCATGAGCGAGATAGCTGATGCCTGCGGCCTGCAAAAAGGGTCATTGTATCACTACTTCCCCAGTAAGGAAGATTTGATGAAGCGCGTGATAAAAATGGTACACGAGTACTTTAAGAGTAACGTATTCTCACACGCTTACGATAAGAGCCTTCCGCCACAAAAAAGACTGGAGATGTTATTCACCTCTGCCGAGAGTGTTTTCCTTGATAATGAGAAAGGAAACCTGTTGGGCAACATGGGGGTTGAAACCGCTTTAATGGCGCCTGAGTTCAATACTTTGGTGCAGCGCTTTTTCCAGGATTTCTTTCACGCTGTAAAGACCATTTATTTAGATAAGTATCCTGAACAAATTGCTACTGAATTAGCTGAACGCAGCGTAGCCGAATTAGAAGGCAGCCTTATGTTCAGCCGCGTATTTAACGACCATACTTATTTAAAGAATACAACAAAAAGGATTTTGAACAGAATTGATACCATACCGGCCAAAAGCAATGGTAATGGCGAGGAAAAAGTGAAGAAGGCCGAAAAGGTAAAATAGTGTAAAATTTTACCGAACGTTTGGTCGGTAAAATGAAAGATATAAAGGACTTAATCGTCTAAACAAGAGCAAAAACTAATTCTTAATACTAATTACTAACTACTCAATACTTAAAGAAAAAATGGAAGCAGTAGCTACAGAAAAAAGTGCGGTGCAGGTAACGCCCGCTAAAGCCCGGAAGATTAAAACCGTGGCTGTCCTAGGCTCGGGCGTAATGGGCTCGCGCATTGCAATGCACTATGCCAACATAGGCCTTAAGGTGTATTTGTTGGATATTGTAACCCCTAACTTAAGCGAGGCAGATGCCAAGAAACCTGCCATGCGTAACAAACTGGTGAACGATGCTTTGGCTTTTGCCTTAAAAAGCAACCCATCACCGATATACGATAAAAACTTTGCCAGCCGTGTTACTACCGGCAACTTTGATGATAACCTTAGCTGGGTAAAAAACGCCGACTGGATTATTGAAGTAGTAGTAGAGCGCCTGGATATTAAACAGCAGGTGTTTGAAAAGGTAGAAAAGTTCCGCAAGCCCGGCACTTTAATTACTTCAAATACATCAGGCATTCCTATTCACTTAATGGCTGAGGGCCGTAGCGATGATTTCCGCGCACACTTCTGCGGCACGCACTTCTTTAACCCTCCGCGTTACCTGCGCCTGTTAGAAATTATACCAACCAACGAAACGCACCCTGAAGTGGTAGACTTCCTGATGCATTACGGCGACCTGTATTTAGGCAAGCAAACCGTATTGTGTAAGGATACTCCTGCCTTTATAGCTAACCGTGTTGGCGTATTCAGTATTGCAGCGGTTATTAAACTGATGCAGGAAATGGATATGACCATTGACGAAGTGGATGCACTAACCGGCACCCTTATCGGTAAGCCTAAGAGCGCCACCTTCCGTACAACGGATGTGGTTGGTTTAGACACCATGATTAAAGTAATGAAGGGCGCGTATGATAACCTGCCTAATGATGAATACCGCGATGTGCTACAGGTGCCTGATTGGATAATGAAGATGAACGAGAACAAGTGGTGGGGCGATAAGAGCGGCCAGGGCTTCTTTAAGAAAACCAAAGATGCTACGGGTAAAAAGTCATTCGCTACGTTGGATTGGAAGACTTTAGAATACAAGCCTTCTGCCAAAACAAAATCAGCCACTACCGAATTAAAGAGTGTGGAAGATTTAAAGAAGCGCTTGCCTTTAATTGCCAAGCAAAAAGATAAGCATGGTGACTTCCTGCGTAAGTTAACCTACTATGTTTCTTCTTACGTTAGCAATCGTATCCCTGAAATTTCTGACGAGCTGTATCGCATTGATGATGCAATGCGCGCAGGTTTCGGTTGGGAGATTGGTCCTTTTGAACAGTGGGATGCTATTGGTGTAGAGAACCTGGTTAAAGGCATGAAAGAAGCAGGCTTTAAAGTAAATGCCTGGGTTGATGAAATGCTGGCTGCCGGCTATAAAACCTTCTACAAAGTAGAGAACGGCGTACAGAAGTATTACGATGTAGCAAGCAAAGGCTACAAGGCAATCCCCGGCCGCGAGTCATTCATTATCCTAAGCAACTATGCCGAGCAAAAACCGGTTTGGAAAAACAGCGCTTGTCGTATTGACGACATTGGCGATGGTGTATTAAACGTAAGCTGGAACACTAAAATGAACGCCATTGGTGGCGAAACATTAGAGGCTGTTACCAAAGGTATTGAGATTGCCGAGCAGCAAGGCTGGAAAGGTGTTGTGCTTGGTCATGATGCGCCAAACTTTAGTGCAGGCGCTAACCTGGCTATGATTTTCATGATGGCTATTGACCAGGATTATGATGAGTTGGATTTCGCCGTTCGTGCATTCCAGCAAACATCCATGCGTATCCGTTACTCTTCCGTTCCGGTAGTGGCTGCCCCGCATGGTTTAACACTTGGCGGCGGTTGCGAGTTCACCATGCACAGCGATAGTGCCGTGGTGGCTGCTGAAACATACATTGGCCTGGTTGAAATTGGTGTAGGCATTCTGCCCGCAGGCGGTGGTACTAAAGAAATGGCCCTGCGTGCAAGCGACGCTTACTACAATGGCGACCCTATGATACCACAATTGGCAGAGCGCTTTACAGCTATTGCTTCTGCTAAGGTGGCTACATCAGCTTACGAAGGTTTCGGTATTTCTGTATTAGATAAGAAGAAGGACTTAGTTGTAGTAAATCAACAACGTCAATTGGCCGATGCCAAGCGCCGCGTGTTGGAGCTATACGAAGAAGGCTACGTGCAAAAACCTCAGCGCGATGACATCCTTGTGTTAGGACGCTCAGGCCTGGCTGCCTTATATGCCGGTGCTGCAGCTTTTAACGTAGGTAAATACGCCAGCGACCACGACTTTAAAATCGCTAAGAAAATAGCCTACGTATTATGCGGTGGCGATTTAACCAGCGAAAGTAAAGTAACAGAGCAGTATCTGTTAGATCTTGAAAGAGAAGCTTTCTTAAGCCTGTGCGGTGAAAAGAAAACACTGGAAAGAATGCAGAGCATTTTAACAAGCGGCAAACCTCTGCGCAACTAATTCTTAAAACCTATTACTAATAACTTAATACTAAATAAAATGCAAGAAGCATATATCATAGCCGGTTCGCGCACTGCCATCGGCAAAGCAAAAAAAGGCGGTTTCCGCTTCACTACTCCGGTAGACTTGGCATACTACGCTATTAAAGATCTGCTGAAGAAAGTTCCAAACTTCGACCCTATGTTGGTTGATGATTTAATTGTAGGCAACGCTGTGCCTGAAGCCGAGCAGGGCTTACAGATGGCCCGTTGGGTAGCTGTTCGCTCACTGCCGGTTGAAGTTCCCGGTGTTACGGTTAACCGTTACTGCGGCAGCGGTATTGAAACCATCGCAATGGCTACAGCCAAAATTCGTGCAGGTATGGCTGATGTTATCATCGCCGGCGGTACGGAGAGTATGAGCCTTGTGCCCACTGTTGGTTACAAAACCGTACCTAACTATGAAGTAGCAAAAGACCATCCTGAATACTACATCGGCATGGGTTTAACGGCAGAGAACGTTGCTGACAAATACGGCATTACCCGCGAGCAGGCGGATGAGTTTTCTTACAACTCTCACCAAAAAGCCATTGCCGCTATTGAAGCAGGTAAATTCAATGAGGACATTGTGCCCGTTGAAATTGAAGAAGTATACTTTGAAGACGGCAAAAAGAAAACGCGCAAGTTTACTGTTGCCCAGGATGAAGGTCCGCGTAAGGATACCAGCAAAGAAGGCCTTGCCGGTTTAAAGCCTGTGTTTAAAGCAGGTGGACAGGTTACTGCCGGTAATTCATCGCAAACATCTGATGCTGCTGCTTTCGTATTAGTAGTTAGCGAGCGTATCGTAAAAGAATTGAACCTGCAACCAATTGCGCGTTTAGTAACGGCTGCATCAGTTGGTGTTGACCCTACTATTATGGGTATTGGCCCTGTGGCTGCAATTCCAAAAGCTTTAAAACAAGCCGGTTTAAAGCTTAACGACATTGAACTAATAGAATTGAACGAAGCATTTGCGGCGCAATCATTAGCTGTTATTCAGGAAGCAAAACTGAACGCCGATATCATTAACGTAAACGGTGGTGCGGTAGCGCTTGGTCACCCGCTGGGTGCTTCGGGCACTTACCTGTTCCAAAAGCTGAATGGCGAAATGAAACGCCGCGGCAACAAGTACGGAATGGTTAGCGCTTGTATTGGTGGCGGCCAGGGCATTGCAGGTATATTTGAGAGATTATAAGGAGAATGTAGTATTAAGTAATTAGTATAAAGTATTAAGACAAAGGTAGTGCATAACTATAAGCAGTTGAAAGTTTGGGAAAAGGCTATGGAATTGGTGGTAGCTATTTACGAGGCTACTGCTGATTTTCCAAAAACTGAGACCTATGGCCTTACTTCTCAAATCCGTAGAAGTGCAGTTTCAATAGCTTCTAATATTGCTGAAGGTGCAGGACGGAATTCTGATAAAGAATTTTGCCACTTCCTGGCAGTTGCACATGGTTCATCCTATGAATTGGAAACCCAGATTATCGCTTCCGAACGCTTAAAACTGATTACTGCTGAATCTTCTAATGCTCTTTGCGGGAAGATAAATGAGATACAGAGAATGAATTATACTCTCCAGACTAAACTGAATCCAAATCTTATTGTTAATAATAAAAGCGCATTAAGCGTCTAAATACTAAATACTCAGTTATGAGCACAGAAACTAAAACCGGCACTGCATTAAAAGGTGGCGAATTCCTGGTAAAGGAAACTCCATTCACCAATATCGCCACACGCGATGAACTTTCTGAAGAACAGCAAATGTTCAGTAAAACTGCGGAAGACTTTGTAACCACGCGCGTTCAACCCAACGTTCAGCGTATTGATAAAGGCGACCATACACTAGTGGTACAGTTAGTAAAGGAATCGGCCGACCTAGGCTTGCTTGGTGCTACGGTACCTGAAGAGTACGGCGGCATGGGTGTTGATGTAATTACTGATAGTGTAATTAATGAGGAAGTTGGTAAAGGCCACTCATGGGCTGCCGCCTATGCGGCGCACACCGGTATAGGTACGCTACCCATTCTGTACTTTGGTACCGAGGAGCAGAAAAACAAATACCTGCCGGGTTTAGCCTCAGGCGATATCAAAGCAGCTTACTGCTTAACTGAACCCGGTTCAGGTAGTGATGCGCTTGGTGCGCGCACTAAAGCTGTGCTTTCTGAAGACGGCAAATACTACGTATTAAACGGCCAGAAGATGTGGATTACCAACGGTGGTTTTGCTGACATCTTTACTGTATTTGCAAAAATTGACGGTGAGAAATTTACCGGCTTTATTGTTGATGCCAAAAGTGAAGGCATCTCTTTAGGCAGCGAAGAAGATAAGTTAGGTATTAAAGGCTCATCTACCCGCCAGGTGTTTTTCAATAATGTAAAAGTGCCTGTTGAGAATGTATTAGGCGAAATCGGCAAAGGCCACAAAATTGCTTTCAACGTATTGAACATTGGCCGTTACAAGCTGGCAGTTTTAGCGCTGGGCGGTTCTAAAAAATCGACAACCGTAGCTACTAAATACGCTAACGAGCGCATTCAGTTCAATGTGCCTATTTCATCCTTCGGGGCTATTAAGCACAAGTTGGCTGAAATGGCTATCAAAACTTACGTATGCGAATCTGCTGTTTACCGTTCTGCCGGTGATATTGATAATATGATTCAGGCATTGGTTGCCAAAGGTACGGATAAGGTACAGGCTAAATTGATTGCTGCTGAAGAATACGCCATTGAGTGCGCCCTATTAAAAGTATTCGGCTCAGAGGTGTTAGACTTTGTGGTAGATGAAGCTGTTCAGGTTTTCGGCGGTACAGGTTTCAGCGAAGAATATCCTGTTGCCCGCGCTTACCGCGATAGCCGCATCAACCGCATATTCGAAGGGACTAACGAAATCAACCGTTTGCTTTCAGTTGGTATGCTGGTGAAAAAGGCGATGAAAGGCGAATTGGATTTGATTACCCCTGCCATGGCTGTTCAAAAAGAATTAATGAGCGTGCCTGATTTCGGCAGCGATGATTCTGATGATTTCTTTGCCGCCGAAAAGAAAGCGCTGAAGAACGCCAAGAAAGCAATATTAATGACTGCCGGTGCTGCCGTTCAAAAGTTTATGCAAAACCTGGAGAAAGAACAGGAAGTAATCATGAATATTTCTGACATGCTTATTGAACTGTATGCTTCTGAATCAGTATTACTGCGCGTGGAAAAATTGATAAGCGTTCGCGGTGCGGAGGCTTGTTCATTACAAATTGACATTGCGCGCACTTACATCTCTGATTCATTAGAGAAAATCAATCTTTCGGGCAAGCATGCTATTTGCGCCTTTAACGAAGGCGATACCCTGCGTATTATGCTGATGGGCTTAAAGCGCTTTACCAAGTACGAGCCATACAATACAGTAGCCGCCCGTCGTCGTATTGCCGATAAGATTATTGAAGAGAACGGCTACTGCTTTTAATTGATTTATCTAACTACTCAATAAATACTAAATACCAAAACATGTCGACTACAGCTGACAAAAAAACCACCGCTTTAAAAGGCGGCGAATTCCTTATCAAGGAATCGCAGTGGCAGGATGTTTACATTCCTGAGCAAATTACTGAAGAGCAAACTATGCTTCGCCAGGCTACAAAGGACTTCATCTTAAAAGAAGTTGATCCACGCCTGGAAGAACTGGACAAAGACCCTATGAAAGGGCCTGAGGTAATAGACAAAGCCGCTGAGCTTGGCTTACTCGGCTTGCACATACCTGAGGAGTACGGCGGTTCCGGTCAGGATTTGACTACCTTCTCTTACGTTACCGAAGTGTTGGGTTGGGGTCATGGTATTTCAGTTGCTATCGGTGCGCACACCGGTATCGGCACTTGCCCTATTTTATACTATGGTAACGACGAGCAACGGGCCAAGTACCTTCCCAAACTGGCCACCGGCGAGTTAAAAGCAGCTTATTGTTTAACTGAGCCATGGAGCGGTAGCGATGCATTAGGCGCCCGTACAAAAGCAGTGTTAAGCGAAGACGGCAAATACTACGTATTGAACGGCCAGAAGATGTGGATCACCAACGCAGGTTTTGCAGATGTGTTTGTGGTATTCGCTAAAATTGACGGCGACGACAAAAAGTTCACAGCCTTCATAGTTGAAAAAACAATGGAAGGCGTAAGCGTAGGCGCTGAAGAGAAAAAGATGGGCATTAAGTCATCTTCAACCCGCCAGGTTTTCTTCAATAACGTAAAAGTGCCTGTAGAAAATTTATTGGGCGAAGCCGGCAAAGGCCACAAAATTGCCTTCCAGATTCTGAACATCGGCCGCTACAAATTATGTAATGGTGTGTTAGGTGGCGCTAAGCGTGGCATAAGCCAGGCTGTACGTTACGCTAATGAGCGTCAACAGTTCAAAACTGCCATCTCAAACTTCGGTGCTATCAAGCACAAATTAGGTGAAATGGCTATCCGTGTTTGGATGAGCGAATCATCTTCTTACCGCGTATGCGATTTGATTCTGCAAAAAGAGCATGAATTAAAGGCAGCCGGCAAAACCATGACTGAGTATTTAACCGGAGGTGCAGAAGAATACCAGATTGAATGCGCCCTATTGAAAGTGTTAGGTTCAGAGGCATTGGATTTTGTAGTGGATGAAGGCCTGCAGATACACGGCGGCTACGGCTTTAGCGAAGAGTACCCAATGGCACGCGCTTACCGCGATTCGCGCATCAACCGCATTTTCGAAGGCACTAACGAAATCAACCGTATGCTTTCAATAGATGCGCTATTGAAGTTTGCTATGAAAGGCAAAATCGATTTAATGACCCCGGGCATGGCTATTCAAAAAGAACTGATGAGCGTGCCTGACATGAGCACGCCTGATGCTGATGATATTTTTGGTGCAGAACGCAAAGCGCTTAAAAATGCTAAAAAGGCATTCCTGTTAATTGCAGGTGGCGCAGTGCAAAAGCTGATGATGGGGCTGGAGAAAGAACAGGAAATACTGATGCACGCTGCTGATGTATTGATGGACATCCTGAATATGGAAAGCGGCATGTTACGCGCTGAAAAGCTGGTTAACCTGCATGGCCTTGAAGCCTCTCAGATTTATGTGGACATGGTTAAGTGTTACTTCTTTGATGCTATGGACCGCATTAATGTAGCCGGTAAGAGTGCCTTAACCGCTTTTGCCGAGGGCGATGAACTCCGCATTATGGCTATGGGCTTAAAGCGTTTTACTAAATACGAAATGATAAACACCAAAAACATCCGCCGCGCCGTAGCTGATAAGCTGATAGCCGAAAACGGATACTGTTTCTGGGATTAAACCTCACCCAAACCCTCCCCGAAAGGGAGGGCTTAATACAAACAAAAACCGCTACTCTTTCGGATAGCGGTTTTTTGTTGTATAAAGCTTATTTTTGGAATAGATGCTGCAAACGGTAACCATACAAAACTTCAAAAGTCTTAAGGATGTTACGGTTAAACTTCAAAAGGTAAATCTTTTGATTGGGCCGAATAATTCCGGCAAGAGTAATTTTTTGAAGGCTTTAACTTTTTTAAAGGAGCATATAGATGGAAATCTTTCCTCCCAAGGTCAAGGCTTAAATCGATTTGCTTTTGGGCAAGAGTTATACAGATATGAACCTATTGCTATCGGCTTAAGCTGGGATTTTCCTGAAGAAAATATTGGTAAGTTCTTTTACCGACTTGAAATACTTGGATTAGAGGAGAAGATTTTTACATATCGTGAGGGAATAGGGTGTTCAAAAAATCCAATTGACCCTAAGTTGAATTTAAAAGAAATCGATTTTGTTATAAAAAAGTTTTACGAGGCTGACATCTTTTTTTCAAATCTTTCATATCTAAAGATTAAAGCTATTGATCAATGGTTATCTAAAGCAAATGAACTGCCATCTAGAAATTATAATTTGAGTATAAACATTAAGACGGGATCAATTTCTAAGGGCGACCATAATTTTAATATAGGAGGCTTTTTAGATGCAAAGGATACCTATTTTATTCCTCGATTATCCGAAGTCTTAAGAACGCTTAAAATTTACAAACCCGATCCTTCAAGAATAACTAAAGAAAATTTGCTATTGTTTGATAAACATGTTAATGAAGACTGCTCGAATTTAGTGGCTTTTTTAGATAACATGCGTGACGAGCATCCAGATGTTTATGGAGGTATAGAGAAAGACCTAAACAGATGCTTACCTGCATTTAAAGGCATTCGCTTTGAAAAAGTAAAGATCAATAATAAAGAAGGGCAAATAGGAAAAAGATTCGGTCTGATTGATACTGCCAAAAGAACATATTGGGCAGAAGAACTCTCCGAGGGCACAATTTATTTCCTCGCCCTCCTGGCAATAATTCACCAACCTAATCCTCCAAAGGTTTTGTTGCTTGAGGAGCCTGAAAAAGGTATTCATCCGCGGCGTATTGCTGAAGTAATGGATTTGATTTTCCGTTTGGCGGAAGAAAAGGATATCCAAATCATCCTTACATCGCATAGCACACAAGTGGTAGATGCATTTCAAGATATACCTGAAAGCGTTTTTGTATTTGATATAGAAAACGGGGAAACCAAAATCAAAAATTTACTTACTGACATTATCGAACCTGATAATAAGAATGCCAAAGATAAAGACTACCCCAAATTGGATTTTAGTAAGCACAGTCTAGGCGAACATTGGGCAATTGGTTTCTTAGGTGGTGTTCCTGCAAAATGAGGCAAATAAACTATTATACCATCTGTGAGGACATTGCTCATTCCACCTTTATAGAGGAATACCTTGAGATTTTACGTGCAAAAAACTCGAATACCGCTTTTACTAAAAATGAATTTGTAGCTAAGAGATATGATTTCTCTTCGAAGGCAAAAGTGTTGAACTTCTATGCAGAAGCTTCTGGCAGGTTTATTAAGGAATACAGTCTCGACTTGCTATTTATAATTGCGGATTATGATGATTGGGATATTGCCTATTTCAATGATTACTACAACAAGCTGTTTGACCAACTAAGTGCTGAATGTAAAGAGAAGACTGTTATTTTATTACCTGTGCGTGCTATAGAGTTTTGGTTTTGGCATTTAAAGTGGAAGCATGAAAATCCTGGCCACACAAGGAATGTGTCAATCGACAACAAAAAACGGGGCGAGATAAAGAAACAGGTCTACGGCACGAAAAAACCTTATAAAGACTTGAGTAAGGCAAAAGTGAAAGAAATTATGCAGTTCTTCGATTCTGCATGGCTTTGTTCCCGCTCACCCAGTTTTAATCATTTCCATATCCGATTTAGCAAAGTATTAAACCCTTAGCATCCCTACTGGGGGTACCCATTCTTTACCCAACAGGTTAAGTCATGAATAATAGGGTCCGACAACTTAGATGCTCCTTGCGGCATGGGCTTACAGCCGCCTTCCCTGTAAATAGTACATAATCCGTCATCATTAAAGCCGGAAACAGCTCCATTATAAGTGCTTAAGTCTATACCCTCTTCATGGCTTATAGCATCATGGCAGCCGCTCTTGGCGCAATTGCCATCAATCAATATTTTGATTTTGCCATTGTAAGTATTTAAAGAGTCGTCAGCCTCATTACAGGTAACACGGTTAACAAAATCGCTGTTATCCTCTTTTTTACAGGAGTTGACAAAAACAACAAGAGCACAAAGGCATACTGCCGAAATAAGAACGTTCACTTTCATCACTTATCAGTTTTAGTTGGCATTGAAGTTAAAGGGCATGTTATAAAGCAACAAACGCATTACAAGCCTTTAACGGTTTTACTGTTGGCGTTCGTCTTATTTTGCCCTTGGCCAGGATAACTAAACAGCCGCAGTACGTCCTTAATCCAGGGTATCGTTTACAGGCAGTAAGAAATGCTCGCTACCTCAAAAAGTCTTATTCCGGGTATTGTTACCGATATAAAAAAAGACCTATCGGAAATATGGTATTTACCACACGTTCCTCTTCGGTAACTTCATTAAGTTTTTGTTAAGGGTTTTAGGGCAACAAATACCTGTTTGGCAATCGCAGATTTAAACTATAAATTAGAGTTACCCAGCTAAAAGGAACCCCGACCCGATGCGAATGAAAAACTTATTGCTTTTGCTTTTGCCGGTATTGTTTATTGCCGCCTGCAATAAAACCGAGGAAGTAGTTATAAAGGACAATACCCCCCCTACTGACCATACCATAGACTCCACCACTATTGAAATTTATGTAACCAAAGCTTACATCAACATACTTGGCCGCGAACCGATAGGCAACGAACGGCAGGATGGAATAACCCTTTTAAAGCAGGACAACTTTTCACAGGTACGCCGACAGCAATTTGTAGGCGCACTGTTTGCCAAACCTGAGTATAACAGTAATCTGCTGCGCGTTACCCGTAATGAATACCTCAGAGGGCTTGATTCGCTGGAAGTAGCGTTTCAGATTTATGTATTCCAGCAACTGTTACAGGAGCCACAATACGCGCCATTCTACGGCATATTAAATATGGAGATAGGCCGGCTGCAGTCCTGGCAACAGGCCCTGCCTGACCTTACTGCAGGCACTTTAGATTACAAAGGCCTGCTTAAACGCAGCGTAGATAACTACTTCTACGACCAGATAAATATGGGCACCGAGAACTTTGTGGTAAGCACCTATCAAAATTTTCTGTTCCGCTACCCCACCGATGCAGAATTGCTGGCAGGTAAATTAATGGTTGATGGCAGCGTGTCGGTTGTATTTCTGCAACAGGGCCAAAACAAAAACGATTATATCAACATCTTTTTTAACAGCGATGACTATTACGAAGGGCAAGTGCGCTACATGTTTACCAAGTATCTCTTCCGCGAACCTACCTCTGCCGAAATAGCCCTCTATTCAGGCCACTATAAAAGCAGTGGCGATTACAAAGCGCTGGGGGTAGAGATATTCTCGCTGGATGAATACGCCGGTATAAACTAAATTATAACTGAAGAATTATCTATATGAAAAAACACCTGGGCATTGCATTACTTGTTCTGTTGCTGGCACAGGCCTGCAACAAAGAGAAACGCTATGTGTACGAAACACAGCAGCAGGAACTTTATCAAAACGCCAACGATAAACGCAACCTGAAAACCACTACGCAGTTTATAACTATTGCCTATAACGATTTGTTTAACGATAACATTACTACTACTGAGTTAAACAAACTGGATATTGCCCTGCAGGCGGTTGGCGACAAAAGCGTGGTGCAGGATCTTATAGTTAAAAACTTTATTAACCGGCCCGGCGTAGCCATACCAGCCGACCAGGTAATGCGCAACGATGTAGCTGCTTTTGTTAATGATGCTTACTTAAAGTTGTATAACCGCAAACCCACTGAAGTGGAAGCCTGGAAAATGAAAAGCCTTATAGACAACAATACTGATGTAACCTCCAAAATGGTGTACTACAGCATGATGACGGCTGAGGAATACCGCTTTTATTAAACCGAAGAAACATGAAAAGAAAACAGTTCATAAAAAATGCAGCGCTTACTGCAGCAGGGGCAATTGTAGCGCCTTACATTCTGCCATCGGGCAGGCTGTTTGCAGCAACAGGCTCGCGCAAGGTTAACCACGTAGTGTTTTGTCTTTTCGCCGGTGGGGTGCGCAACCTGGAAAGCATGCATAAAGCCGAGGGCAACCTGATGGTAAACACCCTCAACGGCTCTGAATCAATTTCTGCGGATATAGCCGGTGGCATGAGCCCCCTGCCTCAACTTGCCAGCACAAGGCTGCAAAACTTAGGCACTTTATTTAAGGAGTTCAGATATTCCACCGGGCCTACCGGGCACTACAATGGGCACACTACTGCGCTAACCGGCAAATACAGCGATGAAGCCATACAACTGAAACAACCACCTAAGTACCCCACCATATTTGAGTACTACCGCAAGCATAACAGCCCGGGTATGAGTGCGCTAAATGCATGGTGGATTAGCGATTCGCTGGGTCCATACCCGTTCCTTAATTACAGCGCTTACGAAGGCTACGGCCCTATGTTCGGGGCAAACATGATTCAACCGGCATCCATACTTTCTTACGATGCCAATTCGGTGTTGGGCAACTCGTTACAACTAAATGCCAACGAAAAAAGCAAATGCGACCTTATGCGCGCCTTTGCTGACGGACAGTTCAAAGCCCCCCAGGAAATAACCTCGGCAGGCATAAAGAATACAGCAGAAGATGCGGAACACCTGCAAACCTTCATCCGCACATTGATGTACGAAGTATCGCAGGGTTTACATAGCAACCCCTGGGGCGTAAACATGAATGGCGACATGGCCAACATTTATTTCGGCACCAAAATTATGCAGGAGTTTAAGCCGGAGCTGATGGTGATCAATATGCAGAACATTGACATCGGCCACTTTGATTACACCAAATACGTAGATAACATCCGCCAGGCCGATTTTGCACTCTATAAACTATGGGATGCCATCCAAAACACTCCCGGTATGGCTAACGATACCATTTTGATAGTAGCACCAGAGCACGGCCGCAACCAGCAACCGAACAGCGTAGTTGATGCGTATGGCCGCTATGCCCTTGACCACAACAACGATCAAATGAGCCGCGAGATTTTCTGTTTAATGGTTGGCCCGTCAGGTATAGTAAAACAGGGGCAGGTATTCAGTGCCCAGCAGGGAGAAAGTGTAGACATCGTACCTACCATTGCCAACATACTTGGTTTTGATAATGATATACCGGGCGGCTTGCTGGATGGAAGAGTATTAACTGAAGCATTTAACTAATTGTGCCAATGAAAGCGAAAATACTGTTCAAACTTGCTGCTATCATAATCATCGCCTTATCGCTGGTACAGGCATGTAAAAAAGATACTCCCCTGCCTCATAATCCTTATGACGATATTATAAGGGACGACACCACTGTTAACGAAATTCCCGTGGACTCCCTCACCATTACTTACGTGCACACCAGGTTGCTGCTTAGCAAATGCGCCTTACCGGGCTGCCACGTGGGCAACTTCGAACCTGATTTTCGCACGCCGCAATCTTCATACTCAACCCTGGTATATGCCCCTATCGTAAAAAACAATGCGGCCGGCGATTTTAAATTCCGCGTTATCCCTTTCGATACTATGCATAGTGTGTTATATGAACGCATCACTAATTGCTGCTTCGTAAACATTAACGACCGCATGCCGCAGGATAACATTGGCACCGCTTTGCCTGATAGCAGTATTAACCTTGTAGCACAATGGATAATGCACGGCGCACGCGATATGTTTGGCAACGTCCCTGAGTTTCCGAACGCTGAACCTACCATAGGCGGATATATTGCAGCAAGCACTGACCTCCAGACCATATACTCTAATACGAGACTCGATTCCATTTATTACAACCCTTTTGTTCTTCCCGCAGCCGTAACATCATTTTATTTAGGGGTTCAGGTGCAGGATGACAGCACAGCCTTAAACCTGCTGCAATACAATAAGCTGAAAATTTCTACTGATGCTGACAATTTCAGCGGTGCTACTGAGGTTCCCGCCGTGTTCTTTAACCTTGGCGGGCAACAAGGATGGATAGCTACCATAAATCCTACGGGCCTTCCGCTAAACGACACCTTGTTTATGCGCTATTACGTTAACGATGGCGACCATCCTCAGAACACCGAATTCCCAAGAACTGAATCTCCATTCCCTTACAAAAGTTACTGGTCCTTCATCAGGCAATAGTTATGACAGTACAATTGAAATTTATAGCAGCGCTGGCTTTTCCTTTTATTCTACTTTACGGATGTAAGAAAGAAGCAGCCATTTCCAGCACGCCGAGCATTGAGTTTAAGACTATAGCACCCAACCCGGCTATTAAATACCAGGACACTGTAACTATTGCTATTGAGATTACCGATGGCGATGGCGACATAGGTGAGAACACTCCGGACGTTAAAAATGTATTTGTTACCGATAACCGCAATAACGTGATAAGCTCCTTCCGGCTTCCGCAACAAGCGCCCGATAACTCAAACATCATTGTTAGGGCGCCAGTTAACATACACCTTCCGCCCCAGGCTTTTGTTGATGATAGTCACACCAGCGAAACCGTCACCTATTCAGTATATGTTGTGGACAGAGCCGGGCACCAAAGCAACACAGTGCAAACAGGCACGCTTACTATTAATCAATAAACCGTACATAAAAAAGGAGCGCACTAAGGCGCCCCCAGCACATGAAACTCTTGTGTTGTTATTCTGTTTTAATAAACTTAAAAGTGTTTTTGCCCGCTACTACAAAATAGTTGCCGCTTGCCAACTGCGCTATATTTAAGCTTACATGGCTTTGCCCTTCTACATGCTGTTGCAGTACAGTTTGGCCAAGCATGTCAACCACCTTAACTTCATTAAGGCTTATGCCCGGTGCGTATACCACTATAAAGTTAGTGGCCGGGTTAGGGTAAACTGAAACACTGCTTTCCGCTGTTTCTTCAACATCTGTGCAAACAGCTACAAATATTGAATCCTGGTTAAATCCATCGCATCCGCTTACGTCAGTTACAAGGTAAGTAACCACCACTTTGCTGTTGGCATATTGGCTTGGGTCAATTTGCGTGGCACTGGTGCCGTTTACATAAAATGTTCCGCCGGCAGGCAAACCACCACTCAGCTGTATAACCGAAGACGTGTTGCAAACAGTAGTTTGAGGAAGATCGTATGTAACCTGCGGAGCTGTTTTTACAGTAACTGTAACCACTTCTGAAGCGGCTGTGCAGCTGGTAGAAGGGTCTGTTACGGTAACACTATAATTGCCCGCAGTGTTTACAATAATAGATTGCGATGCATAGGTATTGCTCCAGTGGTACGTAAAGCCAGTGCCTGCTGTAAGCGTAACCGACTCACCACTACAAATGGTTGTCGGTCCACTTTCGTAAATCATCGTATCAGGCATTGGCAGCGAATTCAAGGTGTAAGAAGAGGAAGCCGTGCAATTAGAACCATCAGTAACAGTTAGGCCATAAACACCCGGCTGCGCAACAATTGATGAAGTATGTTGGTTGTTGCTCCAGTTATAGCTAAGCCCGGCCTGGCCACTTAAAGTAGCATAACTGAATGGGCAAATTTGTGTTGCTGTTGAGTTAATGCTTGCATCAGGTGCATTAAGCACATTAACCGTTACGGCATTAGATGCGGCTGAACAGTTAGTTGTGCCATCAGTTACGGTAACTACATAGTTACCGGCATTGGTAATAGTAATAGCCTGTGTGGTTTCACCACTGCTCCATGCATAAAGTAAGCCTGCTGAAGCACTTAACTGTAATGAACTACCCGGGCACAGGTTGGTTGAACCATTATAACTAACATTAGTGTTAGGCAAATTACCCGCAGTAATTGTTTTTGATGAAGTGGCTGAACAATTGTTGCCATCTGTTACAGTAAGGGTGTAGGTGCCGGCGATGGTTATGCTAACCGCAGAAGTAGTTTGTCCGTTACTCCAGTTGTAGTTTAAACCCGGTTGACCGTTAAGCGATACCGAGCTACCGGGGCAAACCATATTTCCGGTTGCGTTAATAGTTGCATCAGGCAAGGCATTTACAGTAACAGCTACAACAGTAGATGAGGCCGTGCAGTTACTGGCATCAGTTAAGGTTACGGTGTAATTGCCAGTGGTATTTACAACTATGCTTTGGGTTGTTTGTGCATTACTCCAGTTATAGGTAATGCCTGAAGCAGGTATTGAGCTGATGGTGAGTGCTTGCCCCTGGCAAAGTGATACGTTACCTGAAGGGGTTATAAGGTTACTGCTAAAGTTAGCAGGGTTGATATAGTAAGAAGAATCTGCAGTACAGCCGTTAGAGGTAGTAATGTTTACGGTATAAGTTCCTGCGCTGGTAACCGCAATGCTTTGCGATGTAGCGCCGGTATTCCAATTGTAGGAATAGCCGGGCGCAGCAGAAATTTGAGCCGTGCCGCCATTGCAAAAGTTAGCTGCGGTAATAGTTATTGATGAATCAGGCGCAGCATGCACGGTTACAGCAACAGGGCTTGAAATGGCAACGCAGCCATACACGTTTGTTGTAGTTACCACGTAGTTGTCAGAAACCATAGCAGTTACTGAAGAAGTAGTATTACCGTTGTTCCACAAATAAGTGGTGGCAGGTTCACAGCTTAACGCTACACTATTGCCCTGACAAAATGATGTTGGGCCACCGGCGGTAACCATTGGAGCAGGCAGAGGAGCTATGCTAAACGGCGCTGAATAATAGCTGGTGTCCGAAGGTAGCGTGGTCAATATTCTTAAGCGGTAGTTATCGCCGAAGGGAATGTTGGCCGGTATATTTATAAGCACCGAATCAACGAGAGCAGTTGATGTTTTACTGCCTACCACAACCGGGTTAGCAAAACTGCCCGAAGAGTCGGATAGTTGCACTTTATAAGCATTGCCGCTGTTTAAAAGGTTTAAAGATTTACAGTTCAGGTAAAAAGAAGCACCCTTACACAAGGTATCTGAAGGCCAAAGCACTTCTACATTAGCCGCATTTATGCGCGCTACTTTATTAGCAATAGAAAGGTCGTAATCCGTAAATGTGCCTACTATAAATATACGGCGTTCAACCGGGTTAAACGCAGCATAAGTTGGTATGCCTGAAGTAGTGCCGTACTTGTAGTTAAAGGTTGCTGAATCTACACGGCCGTTAATATCAAAGTAAGCAACACGGTTGCGGTTAATACTGTTAGCCTGGCTGAATACGCCCATAGCCAGCATGCCATCGCGGTAGTTCAACAGTTTGTAAGGCACATTATTAAGCGAAGTGTTATACGTTGAATCGATACTGCCATCAGTATTTAACCGGGCAACACGCAGTTTGCCGGTGCCGTTAAACGTGGTAAACGCCCCGCCTATTACGGCTTTGCCATCAGTTTGTAAGGCAATAGTATAAATAGTAGATGCTGCTCCTGTACCTATGTTGTAGGTAACATCCAGGGCGCCGTTAGCTTCAAAGCGGGCAATGCGGTTTTTTGATACCCCGCCGGCCATCGTAAACACACCAACTACAATTATTTTTCCATCGGCTTGTATAGCCAGGTCGTTGCCGTAGTTGTTTAAGCCTGTGCCTGCGTTAAAGGTGTTATCAATGGTGCCGTTGGTATTAAGGCGCACAATACGTACTGCCGGCGTACCATTAAACGTAGTAAACGATCCGGTCAAAACAATTTTACCATCAGGTTGTAGTGCCATGGCATATACAGTGCCATTAGGGCCTGTGCCGGTCGTAAAACTGTTATCCAAAGTGCCATCAGCGTTAAGACGGCATATACGGTTAACGGTGGTAGTATTGTATTTTGTAAAATCTCCACCTACTAAAATTTTATCATCGGCTTGTACCAAAAGGCAGCGCACCTGGTTGTTACAACCGGTTCCTCCGGGGTTAAAGGTTGCGTCAACATTGCCGCGTATATCCAAACGGGCTATACGGCCCACGCTATATTGATTATACTTTACAAAAAGTCCGCCTGCAATAGCCTTGCCGCTTGATTGAAAAGCGACTGTATTAACGGTGGAGTTAAACTTTGAGTCAACATTAAACGTTTGGTCAACCGTACCATTGGCATTTAAACGGGCCAAACGCACACGGGCAAATGAATCAACAGCGGTAAACGTGCCGCCTATGTATATTTTACCATCAGGGTTTAAGAATACAGTGTTCAAGCTGAGGTCTGCACCTGTTCCAACCTTAAAGGTTAAGTCGCGGGTGCCTGTAGTGTCAATACGTGCAATGCGGTTGATAGTAGTTCCATTAAAGTTAGTGAACCCACCTGCTGCTAAAACTTTGCCATCAGGTTGTACAGCCAGCTCATTAACGTTGCCGTTAAAACCACCCATAAGGGCAAAAGTGCTGTCGTAAGTGCCATCGGCATTCAAACGTACTATTCGGCTCCAGGAGTAGCCATTGTATTGTGTGAAGTATCCCCCGGCAATTATTTTGTTGTTTGGCAATACATAAGCAGCGGTTACAATATTGTTGGCACCTGTACCGCCATAATTAAACGTGGTATCAACTGTGGCATCGCTGTTTAAGCGGGCAATACGGCCAACGGTTTTACCGTTAAAGGTGGTAAAATCGCCTGCAATAATATATTGACCCGTGCTGGTGCGGTCTATTGAAAACACCTGAGAGCTTGCACCTGTGCCCAGAGCAAAAGTATTATCGCGGCTACCATCTGCATTTAAACGAACAATTCGGTTAGCCGATGTGCCATTGAAAGTAGTAAACAATCCTGCCACCATAATTTTGCCATCAGCCTGCAGGTATAAGGCATATACTGAATTATTAAATCCTGTACCGGCATGGAAACTTGTATCAAGGCTACCGTCGCTGTTTAGGCGGGCTATACGATTAAAGGTTTGGTTGTTAAAACGGGTAAAGTCGCCCCCAATCACCAATTTGCCGTCGGGTTGGCGAACAATAACGTTAACGTGGTCGTTGGCGCCTGTGCCAGTATTAAAGCTATAGTCAACCGAGCCATCCTTTTTGAGTTTAACCAGGCCATTTATATGGCGCTCATTAGCATAAACAAACTTCCCCGTTATCATTATGCTGCTATCGGGCAAAACCAGGCCACCCGTACACTTAAAATCGATACCCGTGCCTTTATAGTATTCGGAATCGAAAACACCATATTGGGCGTTGGCAGTTAAAAAGCAAATGCCAAAGACCAGGGTTATTAGGCCAATAAGCATTTTTGTAGAAACGTTTTTCATGACGTGTTTTTTGTGTTCTTAATTTGCTACATTCATGTAGCGGTAGTCAACATGGTATTTCAGCTAATGTGTCTTTTACCTAAAATTGACTGCTTATAATACGTGTTGAACTGATGAAGCGGCTTATAGTACTCTGCCTTATTATACATGCCAGCATTTTAAACTTACAAGCCACAACTTGTAAGGACTGCCTTGTGTTTAAAGAAAACAAAGGGCAATGGGAGCAGAACATACTGTATAAGAGCGAACTGAAGACAGGCGCAGCCTTTTTTGAGAAAGGCGCCATAACCTTTAACCTTTTTGACCCTAAAGACATATTGCGCATTAAAGGCGACCACCACCGCCTTGAAAATTACAAGCACGATATTGATTACCGCATGCACTTTCACGCCTTCCGTATGAAGTTTGTGGGTGCTTCTTGCGATGCAAAAGCAAGTGGACAGGATGCTATTGCCGAGTATTTCAACTACTTTATAGGCAACAACCGCACTAAGTGGGCATCAAATGTTCATGGTTTTAACCAGCTTATCTATACCGGCTTATACAAAGGCATCAACTTAAAAGTAATGAGCCAGGGCGGCCACATGAAGTATGTTTACGAAGTGCAGCCGGGCGCCGATGCCAAACAAATACAGGTAGCTTTTGACGGGGCTGATAGCTTATATATTAATGACAAGGGCGAGTTGGTTATTAAAACTAGTATAGGCGATATAATGGACCTTAAGCCTTATGCTTATCAAAACGCCGGTGGTAAGTATAGCGATGTAAAGTGCGCTTTCAAACTGGAGGGTAAAAACACCGTTACCTATCAGCTACCGGAGGGTTATCGCACCTCAAGCACTTTGTTTATTGACCCTACCCTGGTGTTTTCCACCTATTCAGGCTCTACGGCTGATAACTTTGGCTATTCAGCTACTTACGATACCAAAGGCGCTGCCTTTGCAGCAGGTTCCGTGTTCGGGGTTGGCTATCCGTTGGTAACAGGCGCCTTTATAATGAACTATGTGGGCGGCCCAACTATTGTATTCAGCGGTGGCGGAACTTATCCCGGCGATGATATGGGTATCACCAAATATTCGCCTGATGGCACTCAGCGCATCTATTCAACTTATTTAGGAGGTTTCGGGCAGGATCTTCCGCACAGCCTTATCGCCAACAACAACGATGAGTTGTACATTTTGGGCACTACGGATTGCGATGACTACCCCGTTACCACTACTGCTTTCGACACCACTTTTAACGGCGGTAACGACCCCGGCGTATTTGATGGTATAGCCGCGCACTACACCAATGGTTCCGATATTGTTATCTCGCGCCTTAGTGCCGATGGCTCACAACTTCTTTCTTCTACTTATGTAGGCGGCTCAGGTAATGATGGTATCAACTACCGCGCCGGCCAGCCATATAGTTCTCCCGGTTTTCTCCGTCATAATTATGCCGATGAAGTGCGTGGCGAAATTGACATTGACCAAAGCAACAACGTTTACGTGGTTAGCTGCACACGTTCTGCCAATTTCCCCCGCACAGCCAGCACTTTTCAATCATCCTTTGGCGGTGGGTTGGATGCCTGCGTATTTAAAATGGACGCCAACCTTACTTCAATGGTATGGAGTACCACCTTTGGCGGTACTGACGATGATGCGGCTTACTCTGTATCTATCGACAACAACGAAAACCTGTTTGTAGCAGGCGGCACACGCTCTTCCAATTTTCCGGTTACATCAGGCACCGTCTCTAACACCTTTGCCGGCGGAGATGCGGATGGATTTATCGCGCACATCAATAAAAACGGGCAGCAACTTATTGCTTCTACCTATTATGGTTTTGGCGATTATGACCAGATTTATTTCGTAGAACTGGATAAGGCCAATTATGTATATGTATTGGGTCAGGCTGATAATGCAGCAAGTAACTATATTAAAAATGCAGCCTACAGTAAAGTAAACGGCGGGCAGTTTATTTCAAAGTTTACCCCGCAGTTAGATAGCCTTATCTGGAGCACCAGCTGGGGCCGTGGCCTTGGCGTAACGGATATATCACCTACCGCCTTCCTGGTAGATGTATGCAGCAGTGTATATGCCTGTGGCTGGGGCAGCCAGGGGGTTAACAACATTGTAGGTGGCACGGGTGGCACCACCGGGCTTGATGTTACAGCCAATGCTTTTAAAGCTACTACTGACGGGCAGGATTTTTACCTTATGGTATTAAAGGATGATGCCTCTTCCTTAACTTATGCCACTTTTATGGGAGGTAACGTAAGTGAAGAGCACGTAGATGGCGGCACCAGCCGTTTCGATAAAAAAGGAATAGTTTATCAATCAGTTTGTGCGGGTTGCGGCAGTAATGATGATTTCCCTACTACGCCGGGTGCTGTTTCAAATACCAACAACTCCAACAACTGCAACAATGCCATTTTCAAGTTTGATTTAAATGTGCCATTGTGTTTAGCTGATTTTGATTTCCCGCATGCCTGCACCAACATCCCCATGAGTTTTACCAACCAAAGCAGTTCGGTACTTAATCCAACGTATCAATGGTTTTTTGGCGATGCCCAAACCTCAACTCAGGTAAACCCAACACATATTTATAGCCAACCCGGCCTTTACGACGTAACACTGGTAATTACCGATCCCGGTAGCTGCAACTTTAATGATACCATTACTAAAAAGGTACTTGTAATAGGCAGCAACGGTAGCGACTCCTTACCTACCTTAACCGTTTGTAATGCTCAAAGCGTTCAGATTGGCTTCCCTCCTACGGGCGATTCAGCCACTACCTATTCCTGGTTTGCTGATCCAACGCTAAGCAGCTTAACCGTTTCAAACCCTTTTGCTACACCAAACCAAACAACTACATACGAGTTGCTGGTATCTAATGGAATTTGCGTAGATACCTTTTACCAAACTGTAGTGGTGTTTACTGATGCCTTAACCCTGCAAGGCGGCGATGTGCTTTGCCCCGGCGATACCATGCAGCTTACGGTTACAAACGGCCAGCCCGGCCAGCAGCTTACCTATAGCTGGACTCCTGCTGCGGGCATTATAAGCGGAGCTACTACGGCTACGCCGCTTGTAAGTCCTTCGCAAAACACTACTTACGTTGTTAATGTAACCAATCAAATAGGCTGTAGTTTTTCCGATTCTATTTCTATAAATATCCTCAGTAGTATTCCTAACGTTAATGCCTTTGCCAACCCCGACAGTATTTATTTCGGGGATACTACACAGCTTGGCCTTACTTTAAGCAATAATGTTGTTACTATTCAATGGCTGCCTGATTCTACCTTAAGCGCAACTACCATTGCTGATCCGCTGGCTAATCCAACTTCTACACATGTTTATTATGTAGAGGTTGCGGATTCGCAGGGTTGCCATAAAACAGATTCAGTAATTGTGGTGGTGCTTAAAAAGCCATGCGAGGATGCTAACATTTATATCCCTAACGCATTCTCGCCAAACGGCGACGGCAAGAACGATGTGCTGTATGTAAGAGGGAATTATGTTACCCAGCTTTACTTTGCCGTTTACGACCGCTGGGGACAGAAGATGTTTGAAACAAAAGATATAACCAAAGGTTGGGATGGAACATTTAAAGGGGCAAGATTGGACCCTGCCGTTTTTGGTTATTACGCCGAAGGGCTTTGCCCCAGCGGTGAGAAATTCTTTAAGAAAGGAAACGTAACCTTACTAAGATGAGAAGAAGGTTTACACTTTACTATATGTGGTTAACCAAAGCAGGGCTTGGGGGCCTTTGTGCCGCTGTGCTGTTATTATCAGCTGCCGGCTTACATGGGCAGGATATCCACTTCTCACAGTTCAACTTCTCACCCCTAAATCAAAACCCGGCTAACACCAATCTGTTCGATGGCGACTTTCGCTTTGTAGGCAATTACAAAAACCAATGGCCTACCGTGCCTGTTCGCTTCAACACCTTCTCTGCTTCAGCCGAAATGAATTTCTTAACGCTGAAAAACAACGACCGTCTCGGTGGCGGCTTTCTATTTTATTTCGACCGCGCGGGCGATTCGAAATTCACTTCGCTAAATACAGCCCTGTCAGTATCCTATATTAAGTCGCTTGATAAAAAGAATAATCACGCACTCTCCTTAGGCCTGCAGTTCGGATTAATTAACCGCAGCTTTAATTACACTAAGTTGTATTTCGATAACCAATGGAATGGCGATGTTTACGACCCCAACATTGCCGTTGACGAAACCTTCAATAAGACCAGGCTAAACTTTTTCGACCTTAATGCCGGCCTGGCTTATAAATGGCGCAAAAACGAACGCACTAACATAACTGTTGGCTTTGGCGTATCGCACCTTAGCAGGCCTAAGCAAACTTTCTTTAATGATAACAGTGTTAAGCTAGACCTGCGCTACACACTTAATGTACGCGCACAAATTAAAGTGGCCAAACGCGTTGACCTGGTGCCTGAGTTTTTGTTTCAACGCCAGGATACCAAGCAGGAATTTGATTTAGGCTTGCATGCCAAGTATTACTTACCGGTTAAGATACCGCATACGGTTGCCCTTAACTTAGGCGCTTATAGCCGTATAGTAGATGCTGGCTGGCTGTTGGCAGGTGTAGATTTCGACAACCTGCAGGTAAACCTTAGTTACGATATAAACTTTACGAAGCTTACCGCTGCCAGCAGGTATAACGGCGGTTTTGAGGCAAGCATCATTTACATTTTAGCTAAAGTGAAAAAGATTAATAAACCGGGAGCTGTTTGCCCTGCGTTCCTATAAAACACACTGTATTGTGAAGCAAGGGAAAAGTTTTCTGAAACTGACTTATACCATTGCCCTGGTGGCAGCACTTTTGCCGTTTAGCCTAAAGGCGCAAACGGTACACCAGTTGGTTAAAGCCGGCGACCAAAAGTACAGCGAAGGCGATTACTATGCCGCTGCGCAGTACTACGAGGATGCCATTAAAAAAGACGAAGAGAACCCGGAACTGTATTACAAATATGCTGAAAGTGCCCGCATGTTTAACGACTATGCCGGTGCAGCGGCAGGCTATAAAGCAGCTGTAAAATTCGATAAGCAAAATCAATACCCCTTGGCAGCCTTTTGGCAGGGACTAATGCTGCGCAGTGTTTGCGAATGCAAAACCGAAGAGGTAATTAATGTATTCAAGAAATTCAGGAACAAGTACAAAAAGAAAGACTATTACACTTCTAAAGCCCAGCAGGAAATGGAATCAGCCAACTGGGTGCTTGAACATTTACAGAAAGTGGATTCCATTAAAATTGAACACCTGGGCAAGGACATAAACACCGAAAAAAGCGAGTTTAATGCCATACCGGTATTCCCTGATAAACTGCAGTTCTCTTCGCTACGCAACATATCTACAGATAAAAAGAATGAAAAGTATCTATCGAGAATTTACAACCAGCCACCCAACCCGGCCCCTGTTTATATGCCTACCGGTGCTAACGAGAGCCTGAACATTGGCAATGGTGCCTATTCAGCAGATAGCAAGCGCTTTTACTTTACCGAATGTGAACAGAAAGACAAAACAAGCTCGCGTTGCGATATATATGTTACCCGCTACGAAGGTTACCAATGGACCCCGGCAGAAAAGTTGAACATTAATGATCCCTCTTTTACCAATACGCAGCCAACTCCCGGCAAAGATGCATCGGGCAATGAAGTGCTCTATTTTTCAAGCGACAGAACCGGCGGTCAGGGAGGCATGGACATCTGGCTAAGTAAATTGAAAGCCGATGGCACTTTCGATCCGCCAGTTAATGCCGGCAAAACCATAAATACACAGGGTAACGAGATAACTCCCTTTTATGATGCCAACAACAAGCAGTTATATTTTTCATCCGACTGGCACTATGGCTTTGGGGGCTTTGATATTTTCAGCAGCAAAAGCGATGGACAAAACTGGGGGACCCCGCAAAACTTATTGCAACCGGTAAACAGTGCGCAAAATGATTTGTACTATGTAATGGCGCCCGATAACTCCATTGCCTATATCACCTCAAACCGCAAAGGCTCTTATTTTATTGAATCAGAAACCTGCTGCAACGATATATATGCTTACCGCACAGGTAAAAAAATAACAAGGCCTGATACCATAGCTCCTCCTGTTGTAGTTACGATTGACACCCCAAAAATGCAAACGCCTGTGGCTGAAAATCCACCAGTGGTAACAGAAACAAAATCGGAAGAACCCAGAAAGTTTGTGGATGAAACTGTGCGTAAGGTAAAACAGCTTTTACCGGTTCAGCTATACTTCCACAACGATGAGCCTAATGCGAAAACACTGGCTGATAGTACCTCCCTGGATTATAGGCAGACCTACGAGGCATACTCCGCATTGCGCAGCGAATACGAGCGCGAATACCCCAAGAGTGTAAAACGCGAGGACAAGGCCGATGCACAAAAGCAGGTTGCCGCGCTGTTTGATGAAAAGGTAGATAAAGGGTACTATAATCTGGTAGCTTTTAGCAGCCAGTTGCTGGATTTATTGCAGAAAAACAATAAGCTGGAAATTACCATCAAAGGTTATTGCTCGCCTTTGAACTTTAACGAATACAATATAAAGCTGGGTTACAGGCGTGTAGCTTCGCTTCGCAATTACTTCTACCATTATCGCGATGGCATTCTTCTTCCTTATATCGCCAATGGCAGCCTTACGCTAAAAAATGAATCATTGGGTGAGGAAACTGCTCCAAAAAACATCAGCGATAACCGCGAAGACAAACCGAAATCAGTTTATAGTCCGGCAGCGGCCCTTGAAAGAAGGGTGGAGATAATTTCAGTGGAGCTGAAATAAGATTTTCGATAAAAAATATCTGTGTCGTTTCTTTTGCGCGAAAGTTTATCTTTGACGCGTGCGAAAAAATTTTTCTGATAAGAGTTCCGACAATCCTTCCAAACGGGGAGAGAAAAAACCGTTTGCGAAAACTGCTGTAAAAAAGGAAGAGAAGAAGTTCTCAGCAGAGAAAAAATTCTCCTCCGACACAAAAAAAGGCTCCAAGTTTCCTATGGATAAAGGGAAGAAGGCCTTTGAAGAAAAGCCATTCAGCAAAAAGAGCGGCGCGCCCTTCCCTAAAAAAAGTCGTAAAAAATTCAGCACTGAAACCGCAGGTCCCAAGGAATTTTTCAATAAAAAATTCCTGAAGGAAGAGGACACTACTAATGGCATTTACTCGCCTGAAGAAAAACAAAGCGATGAAATCCGCCTGAATAAATATCTATCGCATGCCGGAATAGCTTCTCGCCGAAAGGCCGATGAATTGATTAAGGAAGGCCGCGTAAAAGTTAACGGCGAAGTGGTAACCGAAATGGGTTACAAGATAAAGCCTAAAGATGAAGTAGAGTACGACGGTAAGGTGCTTTCCCTGGAAAAGAAGTTCTACATACTGATTAATAAGCCTAAGGATTTTATAACTACTGTTAGCGATGAAAAGGGACGTAAAACCGTTATGGACCTTATCCGCGCTGCCTACCCGCAAATGAAAACAAGGGTTCGCCCGCGCTTATATCCCGTTGGCCGTTTAGACCGTAACACCACCGGCGTGTTACTTATTACCAACGACGGAGAACTTGCTCAAAAGCTAACCCACCCCAGCAGCGAAATACAGAAAGTATACCACGTTGTGTTGGACAAGAAATTACTGAAAGAAGATTTTGACAAGATTGCCGAGGCAGGGGTGGTGCTGGAAGATGGCATTGCAGAAGTAGATGAGATAGCTTACCCTAACCCAAAGAACAAGGCTGAAGTAGGACTAAAAATACATACGGGCAAAAACCGTTTTGTGCGCCGTTTATTTGAAGCTTTAGGTTACGAAGTGGTAAAGCTGGACCGCGTGTTTTTTGCAGGACTTACCAAAAAAGATTTACCCCGTGGCCGCTGGCGTTTCCTTAACGAGGCAGAAGTTAGATTACTAAGACACTTTACCCACTAAGACATAAAAACAAAGGCCGGAATATAAATCCGGCCTTTGTTTTTATTGTGGGGAACAGCAACTATTGTATCACAAATTTTGTGCGGCTACTGCCTGAAGGTCCGCCTAGCTGAAGGGTATAAATCCCTTTTGGTTGAGCTTGTAGTGAAAGTTCAGCTGATTGACTACCGTGCACTGCCTGTTGATACACTACCCGCCCTGTTAAGTCCATCACTTTTAAATCATCCATATCTTCTACAATATCCCAACGTATCAGGAAGCGGCCATTATTAGGATTAGGGTATAGCTGAATTTTATTGCTGCTTAAGTCGTTAATGCCGGTGCACACCACCACATAAAACGATTTAATTGCCGTATCGGAACAGCCATTGGCATCTGTAACAGCATAACCAAGATAGTGAATACCTCCGCTAAGCGATGATGGATCTAATACTCCTGATTGCACCCCCTGGCCCCCATATAAGCCGCCGGCAGGTAAGCCACCGGTAAGCGCTATTGGAGAACTATTATTACAAATAGTATCAAATGACAAACTAAGTTGAGCTGTAGGTTTCTGCACTACGGTAATGGTGCCATAAGCCGTATCAGCACAACCAAAAATGTTATATACGTACGAAATGTTGTGCGCACCCAGGCCTGCAAGCGATGGCTCAAGCACGTTATTGCTTATACCGGCACCTTCAAAAAGCCCGCCCGAAGGAGAACCGCTATTTAAAAGTACTGCCCCCCTGTTAATACACACGCTGTCGTCCGCCGGATTAAGCGAAGCAACTACCGTGCTTATAACAAACAATACTTCTGTAGCGGTATCCTTACAGGCGCCATTAAAAGTTACATATCGTACATTGGTTCCCGAGCCAACCCCGAATAGCTGCGGGTCAAATATGGTATCGTGTGCATTATCAACTGTCCACTCGCCACCTGCCGGTAAACCATAAGGTACTAGATTAACGGCTGTGGATGCTGCACAAAAGGTATCGGATGGCAGGGTAATAGAAGCCAGCACTTCGGTGTCAACAAAAACGGTGTCGCTTGCGGTACCTGTACCACAACCTCCCGGATCAGTATAAGCGTAAGAAACTACGTGACCTCCGGCGCCTGCGGCGGCGGCATCAAATACTCCGTTGCTTACGAAGGAGCCGGAGTAACTACCGCCCTGTGGCGAGCCCCCTAACATAGCAAGGTTAACATTCGACGAGCTGATACATACATGATCATTACTATTTATATTAAACTGCACATTTGGCACCGAACCAGAAACACTTACTGTAAGACTTGGCGGAACCAGGGTACATGTGCCTGCCTGGTTAGTAACCGAACAGGAATACACACCCGCTGCATCTGCATAAATTGAAGCGGTGGTTTCGCCGGTGTTCCATACATAAGAAAAGCCATTGGCGGCAGTTAACATTACTGAATCTCCCTGGCAAATAGTGGTGGGGCCGGCTGCGGTAAGAAATGAGCTGTTGTTCAGTATTACGCTTACGCTGTTGGTTCCTAGATTAGCGCAGGCTATATCACCGGCTCCATCATTGTTAAAGTCGGCAGACACCACTTCCTGTACGCCATATTCTGCAGGGTAGCTGGCATAGCTCTGGAACGTGCCGTTAAGGTTGCCCTGCAACATTACTATGCTGTTGGGCCAGCCATTCAAAACTAAATCGGGCAAAGTATCAGGGGTTATGTAAGCCAGCGCCATGTATTCTGAAGAAGCCCCGCCAATAGTATAGGCTACTCCTGCAGCAAAATTCATTGGTGTATTGGCCAGGTGAACGGTAACGTTTGCACTGTTGTTGTTAACGCAGGCAAAATCCTTCTTCCCATCATGGTTAAAGTCGGCCGCAACCACATCGCGGGGTCCGTTGCCCACCGATACATTTTGAGGACTTTGGAAAGTACCGTTTGCGTTACCTAACAAAATAGAAACAGTATTACTTAAGTCGTTAGGCACCAGCAAATCAAGGCGTGTGTCGCCATTCATATCATATGCCTCAATGTTTTTGGGGCCATCGCCCACGCCATACTTAACAGGGGCGGCAAAAGTAAAATCTCCATTACCCAGCAGTACCGCAATACTGTCAGAGTTATTGGAGGCAATAGCAAGGTCGTAATTATTATCGCTGTTGAACTTACCTGCAACAGCAAAATACTCTCCGCCTATAAAAAAGCCCTGGTTAAAGCTGCCTTGCACAATAAGGTGCCCTGTCCCATCCCCCATCAGTATGTTGCTGGTTGAACCTATTACAACAGCATCGGTTTTAGTGTCATTGTTAAAGTCGGCCAACACTACATCCTGCATTCCTGTAAAACAGCTGTCATTAATAGTAACCTGGAATGTACCATCACTGTTACCAAGCATAACGCTCACCTTCTGGCTCTGCGAATTACATACAACCAAATCCTCGTAAACGTCACCATTCATTAATCCTACAGCTAAGGATTTTGGCCTGAGCGCTGTGCGCAGTTCAAATGGGCCGAAGGAGCCGTCAGTCTGCCCTTTCAAAAAACTGATATAGTCCTTTGTGCGGTGTACGCACAACGCATCTTTACGGGTATCTCCATCAAAATCGGCTAACAGCATATCATTGGGCGAACCGTTAGCGGAGTAAACATTATACGATTGGAACGTGCCATTACCATTACCCAGTTGAACAGTTACTCCCCCCTGGTCTTCACTGCTGTTAACCAAATCCACCTTGTTGTCATTATTTACATCTGCTACTAAAATTCTGCTAGAATATTGGCCTATAAAGAACACCGGCGGCGCGGTGAATACCAAAGAGCCGTTGTTGATGAAGGGCTGCATATCAGTAACTGAATGACAAACAATATCCCCGAAGTTATCATTGTTAATATCAGCAATTACCGGTACCCGGTTTTGTGTTTGAAAGCTTATTACAAAAAGTGAGGTGCGGTTACCAAAAAGACCTGAGCCGTTATTAACAAAATAGGAAATAGAATCGTTTGATGTATTACCGGTAGCATAATCTACCACAATTTCCGGCTTGTTATCTGCATTTAGATTACCGGTATTTATGTTTACGGGGTGCACACCGGTCAGCAGTGTATCGGTTACTGAAAATGTAGAGTTAGCATTGTTTTTTAAGATATAAAGTCTATTATCGGCATAATCGTTAATAACCAAATCAATTTTGTTATCGCCGTTAAAATCACCCCCGGCCATTTTTGCCGGCGCACTTGAGGCGTTGGTTCCGTAAGCAAAAGTTATAGGAGCGTTAAAACCACCTGCGCCGTTATTAATCAGTAAAGAAATATCGTTCGCATCGCGATTATGGGTTACAATATCCGGACGGTTATCGTTGTTAAAGTCCGCAACGAAAATATCCTCAGGACCTGAAGCCCCGGTTGAGTAAACCACCGCAGGCTGAAAGGTTCCATCGCCGTTGCCTTTAAAAAATGAAATAGAGCTGCCGGCAAAATTGCATGTAACGGCATCCATCTTTGTATCATTATCAAAATCTGCTGCTACTACGTCGTAGGGTTGGCTACCGGTTTCGTAGCGGTTGTCGTTTGCAGGATCAAAGCACAGATTCTGTGTACGGGCATAGATTGTTACCAGAAAAAAGAAGCTGAAGAGTAAGGTTTGTTTCATGGCAGGGCTTTTTGCTTAATTAACTTGGCACAAAGCAAAAAACAGCGGAGGCCGGAATGAAACCGAATTTTAGCCAGATTGAAATTTTCAACCCATCATACTCAATACTAACAACTAATAATCAAGCACTTATAAGAAAATCTACGAGCGGGATTTTTCCTTATCTGGGGTTTTGCCGTGCTTTGATGTAATTGAGATAAAGGGCATAATTATCGCCTACTGCCCCGGGCATTTTATTTAATTCTTCATCCAGCTTTTTGAAATATTCTGCAGCAACCTTAGGAAGCTGTGCAGGCAGAAAAGAAGCGGATGCCAGCTGCGTAAAATAGTCAGTAACCAGTTTAAAAGGTGAGTGCTTCAGCGCCTCATCCATGTTTCTTTTTACGGACCGCAGCAGGTTGCCGAAAACTTCCATTTCTCCCATTTCAAAAAAGCAAATAAGGCGACACAGATGCACGTGCAGTTGAAAATCCTCGCGCACGTCGCGCCAGTTTTCATCTTTCAGTTCATTTAACCAATCCAGCGCTTCAGAAAACCTTCCGAATTCAATAAGCCCAAAAGCAATATTCAAAAACAGGTGTAGCACTGCATCGGTCCGCAGGTTCTCTTTCTGCATTCCCTTATTTTTTTGCACCTCCGAAATTACCTCGTTCAACCTTGCGGTATTTTTGGTGCGTGTATAGTACCACACCTTCATGGAGTAGAGATAATACAATCTGACGGCCTCTTTGCGCTTGGTAGTAAAGCTAAGTTGTGCCATCTTCTCCAGCGTATTTTCAAACTCATTCATCTGCTGATGAAGGATACAACCGTTAAGAAAATTATAAAGCGTGGCAAGGTAGCTGTATGGCTCGCGTTTGATTTCGGCAGGGTGCTCATCCCAAAGCCTTACCAACCGAACCCCGGCATTGTACATACCGCCGGTATCTTCAAGTAAAATGCTGCCGTAAAGGTGCGTCATATAAAACCAGTGGCGCCCGCGGAAAATAAGGTTTACCGGGTCCTCCTTAAGTTCAGGCGTGGAAAGTATATCCCTTACCTGGTTCTTTAAATCTTCCCGTACATTCAGGTTACCTTCTTTATTCATAAAGTACTTTACCATGGTATGGTAATGGTAAATCCTGTTATACAGTTCTATACTCTTTAACGCGTGTTCATCGCGCTTTGCCAACTCCTCAAAGCTTAACTTATACTCTCCTTCGTATTTCAAATCGGCAATTAAACCGCGTTCGAAATTGCTTAGGCGCAGTCCCAAATGAAAGCCCCCCTTCTCATCAATTTCTTCCCAAAGGCGGCGTATTGCACGTTGTGCCTGACTTACGAGCCCTTTACTGTGCAGTATACGAACCTCATCAAAAGCTGCATTTAAATCGGAATGCACATCGCTATCATTAAAATGCACCCGCAATACTTTAAGTAACAGCTCGTACAAGTGGTGCTTGGCGGCCGAATAGTTTTTTACAAAGGCTTCCTTACGGTGTTTTTTCAGTATTTCGGCCTCATCATATACCTCCTGCGCATCAAGGGCATCAAACAGTTTCAGGTAACTGCTTTCCTTGCCGCCGCTGTATGCTTTGGCATAAAGCTTAAACAGGCGTTTCTCCTCTTTCTTAAGAGTATGTATCAGCTGATGTAACTCACTCACCGTTCCAAAATAAAAAACCCTGCTAAATCTTTTTAGCAGGGTTAGTATATGAATGTATGTTTCTATAAATCCTTATCCCATTGCCGGTCCACTTTATTCTTGATCTTGGGTACCGAGCGGAGGTATTGCCAAATAGCTTTAATCTCCAGGTCCGTCATACCATTATATGGCAGCATAGGCGGGCGAATAGAATGTCCATCTTTGCTTTTTTGCAGCAGCATTACATTGCGAAAGTCATCCTCTGTCCAGTTTCCCAAACCGGTTTCTTCATCGGGGGTTAGGTTAGCCGTATAAATTATATTCCCCTCCTGCGTAATTAAACTGTTGCCGCCACCAAGAAATCCAAAACTTTTTTCAGGCTGAGCCATATCAACTTTTTTAAAGTCGGCAGAGTGGCAAGGGTAACAATCATAACGGCCCGTTACTAAATATTTACCATAATCCTGCAGGTTAGTAGTATCGGGTTCGGGTATAGGCTGGGTATTAAGCGGTATCTTTTTAAAGGCTACATGACAAAGCATCTTTACAAGAAAGCTGGGCTTGCTGGGCACCTTTGCAATTTCTGAAGCTTGTACCTCGGGCCTTTCTGAACGCAGGTAAGCTATAACACTTTGTATATCGTATTCCGACATGTGCGGAAACTTAGGCATGTAAATAGGCAGGAACTGACCATCGGGCCTAACGCCGGTGCGTAACAGGTAATAAATATCGCCATCGCTCCAGTTGCCTATACCGTGCTCTTTGCTTTGGGTAATGTTGGCAGAGTGTATTTCGCCAAACTCCGGTGGTATCTCATTCAGTAATCTTCCGGAAAGTTTACCATCGCTGCCCCTATGGCAAACCATACACTGTACGGCAGCTATTTTTGCACCTACTGCAACCTTATCCGGTGTACTTTCAACTTTCAGGTCAACTTTTTCAGTCGGATACTTAGGTATACCGTCAATTTGTATGTAGGCTATAAAGCCCCCTATAATAATTACTGCGGCCAATATAAGGTACAGCAAAAAGCGTAAAACTTTCTTCATAAATGTTTGGGTTTGGTTAATCGCTGCTGAAAAGATAGAACCTTATGTATAAAAAAAGAATCCTATGCTCATTTATTTTTCGAGGGCAGTTCTATTGGGGGCAGATAATCAACCCTTTAGCCTGCGCAGGCCACTTGTATGCCACTTTAAACCGCATTTAGCTACAGATTATATCTAAGTGGACCTATCATATTGTCAAAAACTCCAACGGTTTCCCAATTTGCCGGTACCTTCTATATTTGCCGCCTCAATTAAAAGGACAACTATGGCAACTACAGCCGATATCAAAAACGGGCTCTGTATAGAGTTTAACCACGACATCTACCAATTTATTGAATTTCAACACGTAAAGCCGGGCAAAGGCAATGCTTTCGTCCGCTGCCGTATGAAAAGCCTGCGTACAGGCCGTGTATTGGAACACACCTTTCCTTCGGGCCACGAGATTGTAACTGCCCGTGTTATACGCAAGCCTTACCAGTTTTTGTATAAAGATGACAACGGTTTTAACTTTATGGATCAGGAGACCTTTGACCAGATTACCCTGGAAGAAGCCATGATTGAAAACAACGACCTGTTAAAGGATGGCGATGTTTGTGAGGTAATCCTGCATGAAGAAACCAACCAGATACTGGGTTGCGAATTACCGGCCCACGTGGTATTGGAAATTACTTATAGCGAGCCCGGCGTACGCGGCGATACAGCCACCAACGCCAGCAAGCCTGCTACTTTAGAAACCGGCGCTGTGGTAAACGTTCCATTATTTGTTGACCAGGGCGAGAAAATTAAAATTGACACCCGCACCCGCCAATACGTGGAGCGTGTAAGAAATAAATAATTGCATATCAGCAATTTAACAACTGAAAGGGCTAAAGCTTCAACGCGTTTTAGCCCTTCTTTTTTGCCCCCGTTTAAGAAAACTTCTTACATTCGACCTCCCGAACAGCCCCAGGCTTTCGGATGTTTTATCGGACAAATAAGCAACCCATGGATTTAAAACAGATACAAGAGCTGATTAAGCTGGTAAAGAAGAACGACATAAGCGAGCTGAAAATAAAAGAGGGCGACTTTGGCATTGCTATAAAAAACCGCGGCAGCGAACAGCCAACAGTTATTACCACCGCACCGCTAACCCAGGCAATGGCCCCGGTAAGCCAGGCCCCGGCAAAGCAGGAGAGCGCTAAAGCCGAAAGCCAGGAAAAACCGGCAGCTGCTGAAGCTAAAAACGACAACCTTGTTACATTCAAATCGCCTATGGTAGGTACCTTCTACCGCAAACCGGGCGCTGATAAAGACCCTTATGTTAAAGTAGGTGATGTAATAAAAGGCGGCGATGTGCTTTGTATTATCGAAGCCATGAAGCTGTTTAACGAGATTGAATTTGATGGCGGCGAAGGGCGCGTAGTTAAAATACTGGCGGAAGATGCCAGCCCTGTGGAATACGACCAACCATTGTTCCTGATAGAAAAAGTGTAAACGTTTAAAAGGTTAAAGGGCTAAACGGGTAATTACTATCCTTTTAAACCTTTAAACCTTTAGCCATTTAACCGTAACTAATGTTCAAAAAAATTCTGATAGCTAACCGGGGCGAAATTGCCCTGCGCATTATACGCACCTGTAAAGAGATGGGTATACAAACCGTAGCGGTTTATTCTACTGCCGACCGCGACTGCCTGCACGTTCGCTTTGCGGATGAGGCTGTTTGCATTGGCCCTCCAAAAAGTAAGGATAGCTACCTGAACATGCAGAATATTATGGCGGTGGCAGAGCTTACCAATGCCGATGCCATACACCCCGGCTACGGCTTTTTAGCAGAGAATGCTGCCTTTAGTGAACTGTGCCAGAAATACCAGATAAAGTTTATCGGACCACTGCCAGACCAGATACGCGCCATGGGCGATAAAATTACCGCCAAAGAAACCATGATAAAGGCAGGCGTGCCTTGCATACCCGGCAGCGATGGTTTGGTAGATGACATGGACACTGCCAAAAAAGTAGGAAATGAAATAGGCTACCCTGTTATTATTAAAGCTACCGCCGGTGGTGGTGGTAAGGGTATGCGTATTGTTTGGAACGAGAAAGAACTGGAAAAGGCTTACACTATGGCCCGTACAGAGGCCGGCGCATCGTTTGGTAACGATGGTGTATATATGGAAAAATTTATTGAGGAGCCTCACCATATAGAAATACAGGTTGCCGGCGACCAATACGGAGAAGCCTGCCACCTTAGCGAACGCGATTGCAGCGTTCAGCGCCGTCACCAAAAGTTGGTAGAAGAAGCCCCTTCACCCTTTGTTGACGAAGCATTGCGCAAAAAGATGGGTGCCGCTGCCGTTAAAGCGGTTAAAGCAATTAATTACGAAAGCGTAGGAACGGTTGAGTTCCTGGTAGATAAGCACAAGAACTTCTACTTTATGGAGATGAATACCCGCATACAGGTGGAGCACCCCGTAACGGAAGAAGTGATGGATTTTGATTTAGTGAAAGAGCAGATTTTGATTGCCGCCGGAACACCTATTTCGGGCATACTGTACTTTCCTGAAAAAATGCACGCTATTGAGTGTCGCGTTAATGCCGAAGACCCCTTACACAACTTTGCACCAAGCCCCGGTAAAATAACAGCCCTGCACACGCCTAAAGGATATGGCGTGCGGGTGGACACGCATATCTATGCCGGTTATTCTGTACCGCCCTATTATGACTCCTTGTTGGCAAAGGTTATTTGCCGCGCTAAAAGCCGCGAGGAATGCATCGTTAAAATGAAACGGGCTATGGAAGAATTCGTAATAGAAGGTGTAAAAACCACTATACCTTTCCACCTGGTATTAATGGATAACGAAGAATTCCGCAGCGGAAAGTATGACACCGGACTTTTAGAGCGTTTCGACTATGTAGGCGCAATAAAAGAAATGGGTGGATACTAAAAGCAGGCAAGCCCTTTTATGGGGAGTTCTTGCTCTTGCTTTCATTGTAGGTGTTACATGGTGGCAATGGAAAAAGAGCAGCCAAGCGCTGGATGAGTTCCGTAAAATAAATCAGCAGATAACGGCCTCAGACAGCTTACTCAAAAAAAGCAATCAGCAAATTTTAGATCAGGTAGCATCCTCTCCTGCCGCCGATACAGTTCACCGCCTGGTAAATGATTATTGCAACTACATCGATACGCTCAGGGAAAAATTGATTGCAAAAGCGGGCGGTATAGATGAAAATGGCAACATTGTCCGCATGGATGATATTGACATTTCTACCCAAATGTTAGCCGAGGGAAATGAAGGCAAACTGCTATATGAGAAACTATTGAAGATGCGCGCCAACTTGATCGCCATTTCTCCTCAAAACAAAGCAGCAATTGAAAGCCTGCTTACCGCCGAAACTCATACCAATGCTAAAGACGAGCCCCGGGATTGGCTGCACCTAAGCTTTTACCATGTACCTGTAACTGCGGCTGTTACCATTCTAAGTAAATACCGCAGCGATGCCCTAAAAGCAGAAGAGCTGGTTTTAAGCAGGCTGTAATAGCCCCGGGCAAAGGTTTAATGGCCCTTGACTAAAAAACTTTAACGGCTCGTTAAACCTTTAAAAAAATAAAATGTCATACCAGCCGAAGGATTTCCCTGAAAAGGGAGTCTAACCATATAAATACCCAAAACTAACCCGTATCGCCCTTCTCTACTAATACCAGTGCAGCGTCCGTTTTTGATGGTTTAACGCTTTTAAAAAAATCCGTATGAAATTGAACAGCAACCTCGCGGTTAGCGATTCGGGATTTCTATTTAATCCCACCAATGGCGATTCCTTCTCCATGAATCCTGTTGCCACCGAAATTATCATGCTGCTTAAGGCAGGTAAATCGGTAGAGCAGGTAAAAACCACATTGTTAGATAAATACGACGTAGATAAAGCCATGTTGGAACGCGACATGGATGAATTCATTTTTGAACTGCGCGATTTTAAACTGGTAAACGAATAACATGGGCAACAAAAAGAAAATACGTGTGGCGGTTACCGGCTTAAATGCTATTGACAGCCCGGGTCCCGGTGTGGCGGTAATACGCGGCATTCGCGATTGTAAAGAGTTAGACGTAGAAATAATCGGCCTCAGCTACGAATCGCTGGAGCCCGGCATCTACATGGAAGACATTGCCGACCGTACTTACCAGATACCTTATCCTTCTGCAGGTAGCGAGGCACTCAACAACCGCCTGCAATACATACACGATAAGGAAGAGATAGATGTATTAATACCAAACTTTGATGCGGAGCTACCCAACTTCATTCGCATTGCGGGCAAGCTTAAAGCAATGGGCATTAACACATTTTTACCTACCGCTGAGCAATTTGAAGCTCGCGAAAAAATTAACCTCTTTAAATTTTGCAATAAGCACAACATGATTGCGCCCCGAGACCGGGTACTATACAAGCCAAATGAGTTGGCAGGTGTTACTACGCAATTCGGCTACCCCATAGTAGTAAAGGGCAAGTTTTACGAAGCTACCGTATGCCATACCCTGGAACAGGCCACTAAGGCTTTCCATAAGTACGAAAGCAAATGGGGCTTACCTATAATTGTGCAGGAGTTTATCTCCGGCACAGAAATAAACGTGGCCGCCCTGGGCGATGGAACAGGCAAAACAGTTTCGGCAGTGCCTATGCGCAAACTATTTATTACGGATAAAGGCAAGGCCTGGGCAGGTGTAACGCTTGATGACCCCAGCCTGGTAGAACTTGCCGGGCAATTTATTGCAGCTACTAAATGGCGCGGTGGTTTTGAGCTGGAAATTATGCGCAGTAACGACGGCAAGAACTACATCATGGAGATAAACCCCCGTTTTCCTGCATGGATATACTTAACCGTTGGCGCCGGGCAAAACCAACCCGCCGCCCTGGTTAAAATGGCCCTTGGACAAAAGATTGAACCTTATAAGGATTACGCCGTAGGTAAAATCTTTCTACGCTACAGTTGGGACATGATAATGGATATCGACCGCTTCCAACAGTTCAGCGCCTTAGGCGAAACAGCCGCCAACCTGGCATTCTCGTACGTATAAATGATAAGTATTATTTAATGACCGGTGATTGCAATAAGCAACCACAGTAAAAAGCTGACCACCATGACCACCAAAACCAAGCAACGCTATGAGCGCCCTATGATGCGCCGCATGAACGCCGGGCTGATGAATAAATTCGGCACCCGTACGGAGTATGCCCCCTTTACTCATATTGATACCGTGCCGGTTAAACGCATAATTGAACAATATGGCTCGCCTTGTTTTGTTATATCCGAACGCACCATACGCAAAACTTACCAAAATGCTGTAAGAGCTTTCCGCACCCGCTACCCAAAGGTGCAGTTTGCGTGGAGCTACAAAACCAATTACATAAACGCGGTGTGCAACGTATTTCATCAAGAGGGCAGTTGGGCTGAGGTAGTTAGCGGCTTTGAATATGAGAAAGCCATACGCAACGGCGTTCCCGGCAACAAAATAATTTTTAACGGCCCCGAAAAAACATTGCCCGAACTACAACGCGCAATAGAAAATGAATCGCTCATACATATCGATCACTTTGATGAATTGTATGCCTTGATTGAGCTGACAGAACAATTAAACAAACGTGCTAAGGTAGCTATACGCGTTAACATGGATACCGGCGTTTACCCTATGTGGGACCGTTTTGGCTTTAACTACGAAAACTACCAGGCATGGAACGCCATCACTAAAATTATGGCCAGCGAAAAACTGGACCTTGTAGGCCTGCATTGCCACATAGGCACCTTTATGTTAACCGCAGCAGCTTATGGCGTGGCAGCAGGTAAGTTGTGCGAACTTGCTGTTAATGTAAAACAGAAGTGGGGCAAGAATATTCAATACCTTGATTTAGGGGGTGGTTTTGCCAGCCAAAACACACTACGTGGCTCATACTTACCGGGCAGCGATATCAGCCCCACCTTCGATGATTATGCTGAAGCTATAACCAGCGTAATACTCAACTACGGTTTTAAACAGGATGAATTGCCGCTATTGGTATTAGAAACCGGGCGAGCCTTGATTGATGATGCCGGATACCTTGTTGGTTCCGTTATTGCCAATAAACGTTTAAGTGATGGCCGCCGCGCCACCATTATGGATTTTGGGGTAAACGTTTTGTTCACAGCCTTTTGGTACGAGCACAAAATTACACCGGCTCAGGAGTTCACTCACCACAGCGAAGACATGGTGCTTTACGGCCCGTTGTGCATGAATATTGACTTAGTACGCGAGAGCATCAGCCTTCCACCATTAAACAGAGGCGATCATGTTGTAGTGCACCGTGTAGGCGCTTATAATATGACGCAGTGGATGCAGTTTATTGCCATGCGACCCAACGTAATTATGATTGATATGAAAGGCGAACCCCACATTATCCGCAATAAAGAAAGCGTGGATACCCTGAACATAATGGAAGAGTTGCCGGTGCACCTGAAAGATTTTAAACTGTAACAGTCCCAAATGCTGACCCGGAAGCTGCAACTACATATTGAAGGATTACTGCACGGCTACTCGCAGGTGTTTTTTGCGCGCAGTAAATGGTATGGGGCATTATTGCTACTCGTATCTTTTGCCGATTGGCGCATTGGCCTTGCCGGCCTGCTTGCCGTGGTATTTACCAATTTGTTAGCTGAAGTTTTCTCACTCAACAGTTTTTTTATTACTGAGGGTATATATGGTTTTAGTGCAGCCCTGGTAGGCATGGGTATTGGCGCTACTTTTCAGATAACCCCTTTCTTTTTTCTTACACTTGCACTAAGCGCATTCCTTATACTGCTCACAACAAAGTTGTTCAAAGGGTTGCTGGATAAATACAAACTCCCATTCCTTGGCTTGCCATTTGTAAGTACCTTTTGGCTTATACTGTTGGCTGCCAAGTTTTTCACTGCCTTACATTACCGCGCAATAGACACGTATGCCCCCTTGTCGATTATTCAGCATTTTTCAGATTACATTCTTCAGCTTAACCTGCCGGAAGTTGTAGTTACTTTTTTGCGCTCATTAGGTGGGGTTTTCTTTCAACCAAATGTGGCCGCAGGCTTACTTACTGCTATTGGTATGCTGCTGTATTCCCGCGTCACTTTTACCCTTGCCGCCTTGGGCCTTGGTGCAGCTTACGTCTTTTACAACATTGCCGGCATTAGCACCGCCGAATTGAGCAGGGTATTGGTGGGCTCGAATTACTTTTTCGCAGCCATAGCCATCGGTGGCTTCTACCTAATACCCAATGTTTACTCGTATTTGCTTGCCGTTTGCATCGTACCACTGGTTGCAGCGCTTCATTACAGTCTCACTTACATATTTGGCATGTTTATGCTGCCTGTTTATACTACAGGGTTCACAGTATCCACTATACTCCTGCTCTATCTTTTAAGTTGGCGTATTAATCCCCGGCACCTGATACAGGTTATTTATCAATACTGCTCGCCTGAACAAAACCTGCGGCACTACCTGGTAACTAAGGAGAATTACAGATACAGCAAATTCTTTCCGGTATCACTGCCTTTTTGGGGAGAGTGGATGGTAAGCCAAGGACACGAAGGAAAGATTACGCACCTAGGCGACTGGAGTAAAGCCTTCGATTTTATTGTGCTGGACGAGGAAATGAAATCGTACCAAAACCCGGGAACCAAGCCCGAAGATTTCTACTGTTACGATAAACCCATTCTATCACCCGGCGAAGGACAAGTGGTGGTAATAGAAGATGGCATTGAAGAAAACAGTGTTGCGGACATGAACCTGCAAAAGAATTGGGGCAACACCATTATCATAAGCCACGGCAACGGACTGTACTCGCAGTTAAGCCACCTAAAAAAAGGTAGCATTAAGGTAAAGATGGGAGAATATGTTTACCGCGGTACACCTTTAGCCAATTGTGGCAACAGTGGCCGCAGTCCTGAACCGCACATTCACTTCCAGCTGCAAACCACACCAATGATAGGCGCTAAAACATTGGATTATCCGTTGGCATCTTATGTGGTGCGCAACAACAGTAATTACGAGCTAAAAATATTTGAGAAGCCGGCCGAGGGAGAGTTTATAAGGCCTGCTGAAATTAATCAGATACTGGAAAAGGCATTTTACCTTTTACCGGGAATGAAGATGAAATGGGTGCGCGATGGTGTGGCTGAAAATTGGGAAGTGTTTACAGATGCCTGGAACCGCACCTACATCTATTCCTACGAATACAAGAGCACTGCTTGGTTTGCCAATGATGGTGTTGTTTTTAAATTCCTTGATTTTGACGGAAGCAAAAAGTCTTTTCTCTACCACTTTTATCTGGGCTGCTACAAAGTGTTTTTAGGTTACTACCAGGACTTAAAACTGCCCGGCACAATGCCTGTTTCATTTTTGCATAACAGCGCAGCTGAGTTTGTTACAGACTTTATTCGCCCGTTTTATCAACCCTTGCGCACTGAGTTTGAGTTACGCTATGCAGAGAATAAAACATTGAACAATAGTGGTAGCATTCTCTTACAGTCAGTTTCTTCAGCTAAGGTTGGCAACACCAATCTGCGTCAACTGTATTTTACCATTAATGTAAACGAAACCGGCCTTAACAGCATTATAGTGCAGGAAGGCGGAACCAAATGGGAGGCCGTATGCGCAAAGTTGTAACAATGCTTGCCATATTATCCCTGGCCTGTATAACGCAGGCGCAAAGCACTAATCGCACCGCGTATTACGATAGCCTAACTTATGCCGATTACCTTAAAGCGGACTGGAAGGAGCTACATCAACACGGCAAAACCGCTATTAAGAAAAACGCTGCAAGCGATTGGGTATATAAGCGCATGGGCTATGGGCTTAACGTGCGCCGTAAGTATCTTTCTTCTACCTATTACTACAACAAAGTGCTGCACGAAAGCCGAGAGGATGCGGATGCACTTGTTATGAACTTCAACAACTACGTTAACAGCGGCATGCAGGGAGCAGCAGGGGTAATAGATAAATGGATGACCGATGGCCTCCGGGATTATGTTGGTGTGCGCCGCAAAATTCTGGAAAGCATTTACCTGGAAGGTGGCGCTGTTGTAAGTAACAACTTAAAACAAAACGGTAACACTCGTTTATTTGACCCTCAACACTTGTTAGGAACACAGGACTTAACCACCGGCATGTACTACTGGCAATTAGGGCTAACCCTTAATGCCGGCAAAACAGTAAGCTTTAACATTGCCTATACCGGTATGATTCTTCCACATTCCGATCAATACCAATATGGCTATCCTAAACTGGTAGGCACACAACCCTCGCAAAACAATGGCGTACCTTATATGCGCAATATTTACCAGCCGGCAGATTCTACAGCCACCTTCAAATACAATACGCAGCAACACCAGGCATACATCGGTGCTAATTTCTCCATGCCCTATGGGTGGGGGTTAACTCCTTTTATTCACTTACTTATATACAACACAACGCTTACGTCCTTTAATACACAGCCTCAGTATTACTTAGCACAACCTATCGATACGTTTCAGTCGGTGCGCCCTTCAGTTACTTACACTAATAGTCCCTTAACATCAGTTGATGCAGCCCTTGGGTTTAACCTGTACAAGCAATACCGCAATGTGCTGTTTGAAGCAGGCGGCTCCTACTCTTCCATTAGTAAAGTAAATACATGGCAGGCTAATGCGTCAGTTACTTATTATCCTTTGGGCAATACTTACCTATCGTTTACTCCGCGCCTAACATACCTGAATTTGGCAGGCAGCAACAAACTGTTATACCAGCTAAGTGTTTCGGGGCGCTTGCACAAGTATTTGTGGCTATCAACCTATGGCACCTATGGCGATTTACTTTACAGTAACGAAACCAATGGCAGTACAGTTTTCAACTCCACAAACAGCACACAGTACCGTTTAGGCGCTACGCTCTATTCGCCCGTACACAAAAATGTGGGGGTGTTTCTCGGTTATCAATTCCGACAAATGAAGGGCACTATTTATAAATACACCAACAACACTAACTACGACACTTATCAAACATCCTATCAAAATCATTTACTAACGCTTGGCTTAAAATTTAATTTATGAAGAAAGGAATCATCACCATCGCCCTGCTGGCTATTACCATAGCTGCATTAAACGCACAGGACTTTGAAGCACGCAAAAAGGCCTACACCGAAAGTTACACGCTGGAGTACAACAAGAAATATGCAGAAGCAGTGGAGAAGATAAAAGCTGTTTACCAGGCCGATGCCTATGAGGATAACGTACGCATGGGCTGGTTGCTTTACTGTGCTGCCAAAAGCACGGAAGCTATCCCTTACTACGAAAAAGCCCTTTCGCAAAGGCCAAATTCTATCGAAGCCCGTTTAGGCATTGTTTACCCGCTTTCGGCACTTAATAAGTGGGACGATGTAGTTAAACAATATAAAGACATACTAAGTATTGATAGCCGTCATGCTACTTCCTTATATCGCCTGGCCGGTATCTACTACTACCGTGCGCAATACATGGAAGCAAAAAAATACCTGGCCCTATATGTCGAGAATTACCCTTTCGATTTTGACGGTGTAAGTTTATATGCATGGACCGAGTTAAAACTGGGCAATAAAGCCACGGCCAAAGATTACTTTCAACGCGCGTTGCTCAATCATCCATCTGATAATACGGTATTGGATGGGCTTAAGGCTACTCAATAGTTTGCTAATAACTAAAGGATTAAGAACCGGTGGTTACTCAGAATGGGGTAACCACTTTTTTTAGATACGGCTACCGTGAATGTACGGCTATCCGGTTCCCTTCTGTATCAGCAAACACACCCATGTATCCTATCTCCGGCGATATCTGCCTTTTGGGGATAAGGACGGTTCCGCCGGCAGCTTCTACCCTTGATAGCTCTATGGCAACATCGCCGCTAAAGGCTGTAAAATAAATCAGCACTCCATCACCCGATGGTTTATAGTGCGCGGGGGCGTGTATAAGCGCACCGGCAGCGCCTAAGCTGTTTTCTATCCCGGGGAACATCCCCATCTCATCATTACCCAAATGCATCCGGCTTATAGTAAGGTTAAATACCGCTTCGTAAAACTTAACGGCGCGGCTCATATCCTTAACCGGTATTTCAAACCATCCAACTACATTATGGGTTATCATAAAATCAATTTTACTTGGTTTCTACAAACAAAAAGGGGCGTGTTAACGCCCCTGCTTGCGAAAAACGCCTGGCTATTAATTTTTGGCAACCACCAGTTTCTTACTATACACCTTGTCTCCCGCATTTATAACGGCAGTGTAAGTTGCATCCGCCAATATCTGGGTATCGAAGTTGATGGTGTTTTGCCCGGCAGTAAGGTTGTAAGTGCTGGCACTTATCTCCCTTCCTAAAATATCGTAGAAGCGGATATCAACGCTTTGCGATATTGAAGTAGTAATGATAATCTTGCTGGCATCCCTTGTAGGATTAGGAATAAAGTCTGAAATACTGAACGACAACCCATCAGTTATCATAGCCGAAACCACATATGTTTCTTCGCTTTGACCATCGTTATCCATTTGGCGCAGTTTATAATAATACACCACGTTAGGGGTTACGTTGTGGTCATCATAAGCATATGCCTGCATTACTGTCGAATTATCGTGGCCATCTACCCAGCCGATATCGCTGAAATTAATGCCGTCAGTGCTGCGCATAACAACAAAACCGTCATTATTTAACTCCATAGCTGTAGCCCACGACACCTGTATGAATTGGTTATCTATTGGGTCAGCCTTCAGGTAAATCAACTCAACCGGTAAAGCGTTAAGCGATTTTGATTTTTTATCTGAGAAGTGAGAAAAGCCTGTATACACACCACCCGGAACACCACTACCGATGTAGCAAGGCGATGTGCTGCCGGTAATTTTCGTATATGTCAAAAGATCGTTAACGTTAGATACGGTAGATTCGATGTAAGGGGTCCAGTCATCGCTGGCATCAGAAGGGTCATCTCCATAAGAAGAAGGAAACTTAACAGTTCTCCATGAGTCAGAACTGCTGCCCTCGTCTGTATAGGAATTAGGGAATGTTTCAATCCAGTATTGGTAGCTGCTATTAACACCGCTGGCAGTGTAACTCCAGTAGCCGTGGTCTTTAACAGCATCTTCCAGTATTAACCACTGCGCAAGGTTGCTGTTGCAGGGGTCGTTGGCAAAGTAGCGGTTGTAACCCTGGTTATCCGGCGGCTGCGGGCCATAAGGCTGCACAGGGCAGTTTGCACAATATTGCGACACCTTACCAATGTAGCCTGTTGGGTTATTGGAGCCATCGCAGAATTTACCTTTAACATTACCACCACCGCCGGGCAGCGCAATAAAATTTAGATTAACAGCCTGAAAACCATTAGCGGTTGTGCCTATTGGGTACACATATGGATAGCTGGTGCTGGTAACGCGGCGCTGAACACCACCGGCAGCAGATGCCCTGGTGCCTTTTGTTAAGATGTAGCCTGTGGTAGGTGCTCCACCAATCATTAAAGCAGGATAGCCCTTAATAGCATCCTGGTTGCCGTTTTGTATATCCAAAACATATTCCTGTGCAGCTGTATATGTTTTTAAAAAACCTTTTTGGCCGTTGGTGGTCCAAAGGGCAGAGGGTTGGTAGGTTGCGGTTGTATTGTTGTTATCGAATACCAGGGACCCTTCTACCATCAAGTCCGACTGCATTTCCACCACATCCGAGCTACTGGCTTTATCAACTACCACATTGTACAAACTTGAAGTGCCCGCAGTGGTTAAATCACCCGATACATTTTGCTGACCGGTACCGATAAACTTAACTACCCGGTCCTTAGAAGTAGGATCGTTGAATACTGAAAACTGCGCATCCTTGGCCACTTTAAAATCGCCCTTTACTTCAATAATGCCATCATTCTTAACGATGCCGTTTGAAGAGGGGCCGTTTTCATCAGTAAAACTTCCTTGAACATGAATAAGCGCACCTTTCTGAACATATATATCCGCGCCGGCATTATAAAACTCGTTTTGGGCGGTAACCAGTAAAGGGGCGATAAAACTTAAGAGTACAAGTTTTTTCATAAATAATCTTTTCGCTTAGTGATAGTCCAAATGCAATATAACAATTATTATGCCCTCGGTAAACCCAGCTCGCACTTTTTTTCATCTCTTTCATGTTCAGCACCTTATGTATACAATTTGTGCCTTTTTGAGTCCAAAACCGGCTTTGTAAACAACAGCCCTTGTACGGTATAAAATACAGGGCATGGGCGAAACTAAGGACAGCCCTATTCGTATTCGTTGCCTTGTTCGTGTGCGGCGCTGCCACCATCAAAACGCCCGCAATCCAACTCAATGGCAATTTTTCCCTCAGGTGCCTCAAAACGGCGGGCGGGGTCTATTTCACTTTTAAAATTCAGGCTATCAGCATAAACTTTTTGGAAAAACTTAGCCCAAATAGGCAAGGCCGTGCTGGCCCCTTGTCCATTCTGCATACTATGAAAATGGATATAACGGTCTTCGCAGCCCACCCAGCTTCCTGCTATAAGGTCAGGGGTACAGCCTATAAACCATCCGTCGCTGTAATTTTGAGTAGTTCCCGTTTTGCCTAAAATATCATTCATCAATTTAAAACGATAGCGCACTCGTGCTGCTGTACCACCCAATACCACGTGGCGAAGCATCTCTACCATTACATAGGTCGTTTGTTCATCCAAGGCTTCGTTTTTCTGGGCCGCAAAATCCTGCAAAACGTTCCCGTTTCGGTCCTCAATACGCGTTACAAATAAAGGCTCAGAATGTACACCGCGGTTAGCATAGGTGGTGTAAGCGCCCACCATTTCAAACAATGAAATATCAGCGGAACCTAAGCATATGGAAGGCTGGGCAGGTATCTCGCTCTTAACGCCCATGGTTTGCACCAGCTTAATAACCGCGTCGGGGGTCATCTCGTGCATAAGATAAGCTGTAATGGTATTTACCGAATTAGCCAAGCCTTGCCGTAAACTAAGCGTGCCGCCGTATTTGCCATCGCTGTTTTTAGGGGTCCAGTCCTGGAGCAGATTAAAGCGGGGGTCGCCCGCTTCAAATGTTATCGGCTGGTTAGGCACTCTAAAGCATGGCGAATATCCTTTATCCCGTATTGCCACGGTATAGACAAAAGGTTTAAAGGTGGAACCTATCTGCCTCTTGGTATTTATGTTTACGTGGTCGTATTGAAAATATTTATAATCAACACCGCCAACCCAGGCCCGCACAAAACCGCTTTCAGGGTCCACAGCCAAAAAGCCGTTTTGCAAAATCAGCCGGTGATAGATAATAGAATCTATAGGGCTCATTAAGGTATCAATCTCGCCTGCCGGGTTGTAGGCAAACACTCTCATTTTAATGGGCTTCTTCAGTATAGCCTCAATCTCTTCCTCGCTCTTGCCTTGTTTCTTTAAATCCACATAGCGCGGGCAATGGGTAAAAATGGCTTTCCATTCTGTAGGAAAATCCTTCCAGGGGTCCTTACCTTTCCAATACTCAAAAAATATTTTCTGCATTTCAGAAAGCTGCTCGCGCTGGGCTTCTTCAGCATAGCGTTGCAGGCGCGAATCAAGCGTTGTGTAAACCCGCAAACCATCTTTATAAATATCGTACTTACTTCCATCGGGCTTGCGGTTTTTATCGCACCAGTCCTTCAACCATAAGCGCAGGTATTCCCGGAAATAAGGCGCCAAACCTTCGGTATGCGTATCTGCATGAAAGTTTATTACAATTGGTAATTGACAGAGCGAATCGTGCTGCTCCTTGCTTAGGAATCTATACTTCCACATTTGGCCCAGCACGGTATTGCGCCTCAGTTTAGAAGCTTCAGGATGCAGGCGGGGGTTATACTCAGAAGGCGCTTTTAGCATACCAACCAGTATCGCCGCTTCTTCTACTTTTAATGAATCAACCGGTTTACCAAAGTACACATAGGCGGCGGACTTTATACCAAAAGCGTTATCGCTAAATGGAACCGTATTTAAGTACATGGCCATTATCTCTTCTTTGGTATAACTGCGCTCCAGTTTAACCGCTATAATCCATTCTTTAAACTTACGCGCCACTAACTGCACTTTGCTTAAGCGCTCGCGCGGAAAAAGGTTTTTTGCCAATTGCTGCGTCACCGTACTACCACCACCCTGCGAGTTTCCCGTGGCAACGCCCTTTACCACGCGCATTAATGCGCGCAGGTCAACACCGGTGTGCTCAAAAAAGCGAACGTCTTCAGTAGCCAGCAAGGCATTCTTTACGTTGGCATTCAGGTTATAATAAGTAATGTTACTGCGGTTCTGCAGGTAGTAGCGGCCAAGTATTACGCCATCGGTAGAAATAATTTCTGTAGCCAGTGAGCTATTAGGATTTTCCAGTTCCGTAAAGCTGGGCATGTAACCAAACTTACCGGCAGCAACCAGGTAAAATACCAACACTACGGTTAACACACCAAGGAGAAACAAACTCCAGAAAGCAACGAAAATCTTTTTACTCATGAAGGAGCACAAATGTAAGAAAAGGCAGAAGACGTGTACAGAAGCAACGCTTTCTGCATCCCCTACGTTTCTATAAAAACGCGCACATGAAAAATCCTGTACTTACCTTCGCAATCTTCCTCCTTTGCAGCAAACTGTTCGCACAGCAAAACCTGCCTTATACCACCGGTTTCGATAGCACCTCTCAAACTGCAGGCTGGCAGGAATACAGAAAGGGTGTAACTTCAACTTTTAGCTGGGGCGTTAGCAACGCAGGTGGCGTTTCAGCACCCGCTAAGTTGTATCACGATTACCCCGTTGGTGCGGCAACTACTGATACCACTATCGACTGGTATGTTTCGCCTGCGCTTAACGTTAGCGGTACCGGAGCTAAACTATCACTCAAATACAACGTTTATTCCATTACCGGCAGCGCAACACCTATTGATAATTTTAGCGTGTGGTACAGCACCAATGGAAGCGACCCGGCAACCGCCAACTATCAAAAGGTAGCCGATTTAACTGGTAAGGTAGGTAGCTCAACCGCATGGCTTGATTCGGCTGATATTATATTAAATGGTGGAGGTACAGGGTATCTTGCGCTACGCTACCAGGCCATTAATAACTGGTTCGTAGTTTCGGTTGACGACATTGCTATTACTGCATTGCCTGCCTCTTCAATAAGCAACTCTTCTATCGATAACATCACAGTGTATCCTAACCCTTCGCATACTTACCTTACGCTAACTAATGCCGATGGATTGCGCGCCAGTCTGTATGACCTAAACGGTCGTTTACTAAAGGACTACAACACAATTAGCGGCGGTCAAATAAGTATTACTGAATTTGAGGCAGGCACTTACATACTTGAGTTGTATAACAACAATACAAAGGTGGCAACCCAAAAGGTTACTATTCAATAATTAAAAAGGGGAATAAATACTATTTGCCGTAAACGCGGTGGAAGAACTTCTGGTACTCATCAATGCCCTTCAACGTTAAAAGGGTGGCAAAGTTAACAGTGGAAATGACGGTTAACTCGTATTGGGCAGCCTGCATATCACTAAACAGTTGATCCTGTTTTCGCACTACATTAAAATAATCCATCGCCTCAGTTCTGGTTTTAAACTGACGCACATTAATCAATTTGTTCTTGCTGTCAATTATCACCTGTTTGGTTTGCAGGCGGCTAACCTCGTATTGCGTACTGTTAAAGGCATTTATTTTGGCCAGTACGCTGGTTGTGGCATTTGGTGTTACAGCCGGGTCTTTTATATATACAAGAAACAGGTGCACCGCTGCATCATTACGCACATAAGGCGATGTGGTATCCTCTGCGGCTACAGCGGGTTTACCGGGCACAGCAGCAACCGTATCTTTCGCTTCGGCCACAACAGGCTTTGCGGTAGAATCTACCTTAACGTCAACCCCTTTTTGCTTTGCCAGTTCTTTGGCTTTATCCAGTTGCGCCTGCAGTTGGTTCACGGCGCTATCGGGCTTGCTGTTATTCATATCAGCCGGCGCTATACCTACATCCTGCACTTTATAAAGCGCATTCAACGAATCGCGCATCAGGCTATCCTGGCTTAAATCAATTTGCGGCAGGCTTGATTTGTTAAGCGCGGCCAACAGGTCGCTGGCAGTTTTCTTAATTTCAATATCCGTGCTCTTATTAATAATCTTGTTTAAGGCCTGCACATAGTCCGCAAGGCGATTTTGCCTGGCAAGTATTAAAGCTAACAACAATTCAAATTTAGGCGCAAGCGGATTAGGTTTAAAACGCACATCGCTTAGCTTGGCTTTTAACCAGGCGGAGTCTAACCTGTTATTTGCAAAATCATTATAAGCCGATTCATAGTAGGCGTTAATCTCCTGCTCTTTAGCGCGGCTGGCGTTCACATAGTTCGGGTCCTTCAAAATCTTTGCAATTACGCTTTCGGGGAACTCGGCCAGTATTTTTGCCTTATAGCTTTCTGCAAGGGTAGCGTTGTTCAATTTCTGTGCAATAAGGTACAGGTAGTAATAACTCTCCAGCAACACTTTGTTCTTAGGAAAACGTTTTACCAGGGTTTCAAACATCACCTGTGCTTTGTCGTAAGCCTCCAATCCATCTTTGTAAATCGTTCCGGCATTGTAATAAGCATCTATAAGGCGGTCATTACTTTTTTCCAACTTCTCCGGTGTAGTAGGCAAGCCGGCTTCCAATTGCTCCTCAGGTGTTCCCTTCGGCTCCTCTTTCTTCACTTCCGTAGGTAATGAATCCACTGCATTGGTTTCCTGGGTATCATCAGCAGTTACCGAAGTCTTATTCTTCCTTCTCCAGTTCTCCTCCAGTTTACGGCGGCCCCACTTTTTGATGAAGTCGTTATAGCCGGTTGCCCTTGCTGCCGTGTTATAAAAATACCAGTTAGAAACCGGCCCTTGCGGTTGTTGCTGCTGAGGGTTCTGCGGATTGTTGCCTTTAAAATTCTCCAGTTGTTGTTGTTGCTTCGCAGTTTCTTCGGCTTCTTTCTTCTCTTCTTCTTCGCGCTCTTTACGGGCCAGAATATCTTTTATCGCACGCTGGCGCTGTGCTTCAGGTAATGCAGCAAGCTTTTGCAGGCTGTCTTCTTCAGCAATAATATTCAACTGCTTCACCAGGTTGTCCAACACACGGTCACGTTCTTCCAAATCGGGATAGCGCTGGTCGTTCTTGGCCATGAAATTCAGGGTGCTGTCGTAATAGAATTTAGAGCTTACATAGTTCTCATCGTTGTAATCCAGCTCAGCCAACTTTAAGTACGAAAGCGCCTTTTGATCATCGTTAGTGGTAGAGTTATCAATGCTCTTATGTAAAAATTTCCGGGCCTCATCGCGGTTGTTATCCAAAAGAGATAGCAGCGCAAGTTCATAGTAAATCTGGTCGTAATAATCGCGGTACTTGCCGTCCTTGGCCATGCGCGCTAAAAGGTTGCGCATATCCGCATTACCTGCCCCTGCTCCTCTTCCGATGCGCGCCATCTTAAGCTTGGCGTAAAACTCCATATCGTAGTTAGGGCGGCTCTTTAAAACAAGCTTGTAAGTTTCAATAGCTTTGGCATTGTTACCCACAGCTTCGTAACATTGTGCTAAAACGAAAAGCGGCCGAACCCTTTTCTTCTTGCTCTTCTTTATCTTCTTAAAGCCCAGGTATTTCTCCAAGGGGGCAATAGCGCTTTTGTAGTTTTTGCTGCTTACCTGCAAATCTGCATCAGCCAGTTCCAGGTCCGGGTCAAGATTTTTGTAGAATTTATCATCGTTACGCACATAGGTTACTACTGATGATGCCTCATCAAAATGGCTTGTGCGGGTATAGGTTTTAATTAACCAGATAAGCGCCTGTGCCCTGGCCGGCTCATGCACCCAAAGGGAATATTCCGGCCGGTTGTCAACCTTTTCCAGCTTTTTAGTACCGTCCGGTTGAACTACTTCTTTAAACTCAGGTTTTTTAACCTTCTTCTTAGCCTTAACGTATTTGCCTACACGCTTACCCAGGCCTTTCATCACCTTTACATAATCCACCCCTTCTTTAAACTCGGTAGTAATGTATTTAAAACTGCCGCTTGCCTTATCATAATCTCCTTTCAAATAGCTGGAAATGCCAATCAACAGCATATGGTCATCGCTCCAGTTACTTATGTTATGTATCTGTATGGCCATGGTGGTGCGCTTAATCACATCATCCAAATCAGCCACCGATGCTGCAAAATCCTTGGGGTCGCTATAGAAGTAAACCGAAATTACGGAGTCAAACTTGTCTTTATGGCTGGCTTCCACCGTTTTAAGGGTATTGGTCAGCTTCTCGTTGGTGTTAAAATAGGCGTTGTAATGCGAGGTAATATCATGGTAGGCCATGGTAGGCAAAACCGCATGGTTGGTGGTGCTACACCCCCACAACAACATCAGCAAAGCAAGGAAGGAAAATATTGATAGTTTTGTCAGCCTCAACGGGATATGTTTTTCGCGGATATTAAACACGCTCCGAACAAAAATATTTTGTTTTAGAGAAAATAAAAGCCGCGGCAGCACGTGTTTTCCGAAGGGGTAAAGAAAGGAAAAAATAACTATAGCCGCTATTGGGGTAAAGGGGTTAAGGTTTTTAGCCCTCCAAAACACCTAAATGGCTGACTTTAAACGCCGGGCACAATAGCAGTTTAGTTTATTCTTAACCTGTTTGTGGTAAAAATTTTGTAAAGCACTGTGGCAGAAAAAGCGGTAACCAAACGCAGCAAAAACCTGAAAAGCAAGTTCAGGTTCGTTATCCTCAACGACGAAACCTTCGAGGAGAAGTTTTCTTTGGTATTAAGCCGTACCAACGTGTGGGTGTTTTTCAGCATTGTAGCCTTTGCCCTTATCTTTTTAACTGCGGCTGCAATTATCTACACCCCCTTAAAGTACTTTATACCGGGGTTTGGCGACTATAATTACCGCGGCCAGATCTTACAGTTACAGTTTAAAACAGACTCCCTTAATAACACCATGCAGGCCCGCCAGCTTTGGCTTGAAAACGTAATGAATGTAGCTGAGGGTGGAGTGGATTCCACCAAGCCCTCCCCCGATAAACCGGGCAATATTGATAAATCAAAAATTGACCTGAGCAAAAGCTCAGAAAACGAACAGGCATTGCGCAAAGAAGTTGAAGAGGACGAAAACTTTTCACTGAGCGTAACGGCGCAAAAAAACAACGAGGCTATAGGCGAAATTAAGGCGCTGCATATGATGCAGCCGGTGGTTGGCTATGTAACGGATAAGTATGACGCCGCCAAGGAGCATTATGGGGTAGATATAGCCGCCAAAGAAGATGAGCCCGTTAAGGCCATACTTGACGGTAAAATCATTTCAGCATCATACACCCTGGAAACAGGTTATGTAATTGCTATACAACATAGCAACAACCTCATTTCCATATACAAACACAACTCAAAGCTTACCAAAAAAACGGGGGAGCTGGTTAAGGCCGGCGATGCTATAGCCTTTGTAGGCAGCACAGGCGAAACCAGCAGCGGGCCTCACTTACACCTGGAAATATGGCAAGCAGGCCATAGTTTGAATCCACAGGATTATATCGTATTTTAGCTACCCCTAACCCTAAAAACAACGAGCTATGTTTAACAAAAAGGACGACAAGCCCGCAGGCCCTAACGCTATGAACCAATTCGGCAACGGAACGGTAATTAACGGCGATGTTAGCACCGAGGGCGACATCCGCATAGACGGAAAAGTAACCGGCAATGTAAACTGCAAAGCCAAAGTGGTAATAGGCACTACCGGTATTATCGAAGGCGACATTGTTTGCCAAAACGCCTACATTGATGGCAAGGTAAACGGCACTATTGAAGTAAGCGAACTGTTAATTCTCAGTAAAACAGCTACCGTTAACGGCGATATAAAAATCAAGAAACTGGTAGTTGAAGAAGGAGCCAAGTTCAATGGCAAGTGCAGCATGGGCCTTAGCGTTGCCCGTAACGACAGCGCCGAAACTACCGCCCGACCTAAAATAGCAAGTGCTGCAGTATAAACTGCGTAAGCATATATTCTTAAACAGCCGATGCAAAAAACATCGGCTGTTTTGTTTGTGCCGGGTAACACGCAAAATCAATATCCGGCGTTCATAATATATACTTTGTTTATTTGTAAAGCAGTAAACATTATGAAAGAAAAAGAGGAAAAGAAAAGTCCGTTGAACACTGCATTCCGCTATTCCGGTATAGGATTTCAAATAGCAGGCAGCTTAATTTTAGGTTTTGCCATAGGTTATGGTTTAGATAAGTGGCTACATACCAGCCAGCCTTACTTTACCCTTGTGTTTTCTCTTATTTTTCTTGGCGGCGGAATGTATCTGGCCTTTCGCGACCTGCTGAAAAAACAGTGATAAGCATTGTAAATCTTCCTTAAGCCCCAGGCTTGCGCAGTCTTTAAATCCGAGGTGCTGATTATCTTTACGCCTTCAATGACCCCAGAGCAGTATTCAGAAATACGAAAGACTATTCCCGAACAACCCGGTATTTATAAATACTATGGTGAGGATGGCGAGATACTGTACATAGGCAAGGCTAAAGACCTGCGCAAAAGGGTATCCTCCTATTTCCATTCCAAGGATCAGCCGCACAAAGTGCGCCGCCTGGTTTTTGCGATAAACCGCATAGAGTTTACCATAGTGAACTCTGAAGCCGAAGCCCTGCTGCTGGAAAACTCACTTATAAAACAGGCACAGCCACGTTACAACATAATGCTGAAGGACGATAAAACCTATCCGTTCATCTGCATTAAGAAGGAGCCTTTTCCCCGCGTTTTCCTAACCCGTAAGGTAATCAGGGATGGATCAGAATACCTGGGGCCTTTTACATCGGTTAATAATGTTAGAAATATATTGAGCCTGCTGGTCTCAATTTTTCCGCTGCGCACCTGTAACCTGCAACTTACTGATAGCAATATTGCAGCAGGCAAATTCAAGGTGTGCCTGGAATACCACATGAAAAATTGCCTTGGCCCTTGCCAGGCCCATCAATCTCACCAGGATTATGATGAAAGCATTGAGCAGATACGGGATGTACTAAAAAGTAATTTCCCTTCGGTTGTAAATTACCTTAAACGAAAAATGAACGAGTACGCAGCGCAAATGGAGTTTGAGCGTGCCAATGAGTTTAAGGAAAAGATTGATTTGCTGACCAACTATCAAAGCAAAACCACCATTGTTAACCCGCGCCTTAACAACATTGATGTTTACGGCTATAGCGAAACCGACAGTTATGCTTTTATAAGTTACCTGCATATAGGCAATGGCAGTATTGTGCAAACAAAAGCCTTTGAGGTAAAAAAGGTGCTGGATGAGACCCGCGAAGAAATACTACAGCGCGCAGTGATGGAAAACAGCTTTGCAGAAGATGCCGCACCTGTAGAAGAAATTATTGTGCCTTTCACCTTTGAACTTCCTTTTGAGAAGGTGAACCTGTTAGTGCCGTTAGCCGGCGATAAGAAAAAACTGCTGGACCTGGCCACGAAAAATGTGCTTTACGCTAAAGAAGAAAAGATAAAGGCCAGCCTTACTGCCGAAGAGAAACACCCCTCCTTCCGCATTATGAAAACGCTGAAGGAAGACCTGAAGCTGAAAGATATGCCACGGCATATTGAGTGCTTCGATAACTCCAACTTTCAGGGCACAAATCCGGTTAGCGCCTGTGTTGTTTTCCGCGATGCCAAACCCAGCAAAAAGGATTACCGCATTTTTAATGTGCGAACGGTTGAAGGCCCGGATGACTTTGCCACCATGGAGGAAGTAATCTACCGCCGCTATAAACGCATGCTGGACGAAGGACAGGAACTACCACAACTTGTTATTGTGGATGGCGGCAAAGGCCAGTTAAGCAGCGCTGTTAACAGCCTTAAAAAGCTGGAACTGTATGGCAAAATCCCTATTGTGGGCATTGCTAAAAAGCTGGAAGAGATTTATTACCCTGAAGATTCATTACCACTTTACATCAACAAAAAATCGGAGTCGCTAAAACTTATTCAGCGAATGCGCGATGAAGCACACCGCTTTGGTATAACCCGCCACCGCGCCCGCCGCAGCAAATCTTCTATCACTTCTGAACTAACCCAGATAAAAGGCATTGGCGAAAAAACATTTGACCTGCTGCTGAAAAAATACCGCAGCGTTAAAAAACTGAAGGAAGTTTCGCTTGAAGAACTTTCTGAAATGATTGGTCCGGCTAAAGCAAAAGTTGTGTTAGAGGGGCTTAACTCAAATGCCCCGATTCAGGAGTCAGGAGAAAGCCCGTTACAGACGGAAGAGAGTTAGTGGTTAATCAATAATTCCACATATCATGCTCCTTCTCAAATAGTTCCTGCTTAATGCGTTCACTTTCAATTTGCGCATCTATGCCTGCGGTATACTCATTTATGTTGCGGTCGTACACATTGCTTTCTTTGTAAATAAAGCTTTCAAATCTCCGCATTTGGAAGAGGTCATCCCAACTAAACTGTTGCCAATCGTTGTGTTCATTGTAAACCACCTCTCTGGCAAACATCGTTCTCAACTCTTCATAAGGTATCCAATACATGGTCATATCGCCCATATAATTGCCGGCAGCATCATAATACTCCATTACGGGTGCTAATCCTATTATACGCACCTGCATGGTGCTGGTACGGGTATCAAAGAACCAAACTTCTTTAATGCGGTACTTCGTAATCTTATCCCAGGTCAACTCCGTTTTTACTACGGTCAACTCTTCCTCAAAAGTGATCGGATTAAGGTTGTAAACAGTATCAATGCGTTCCCCTATTTTGCCGGCGTCTGTTACACTCATAACCTGTTTAAACTGGTCGGCGTTTACTACTGTAGGGGCATAAACCGTTATCTCACCGTGCCTGGCAGCTTCGTGTATTATTTGGGCTAAAGGCCTTTGTGGGTAGGCAAATGGCAAGTTCATTTTTTGACGCACGTCCACCACTCTCAATATATTTTTGCTCCACATCACATCCGCTTCGCGCTGATACTGGTACTCCAAAGGTTGCTTAGCACTGTTATCTCTCTCAACCCAGGGATAGTGCCGGGTAGTAGTTTCATCGCCCGTTGTACTTATTGTCGTACTGTAAAAGCCATCCAATGGCTCCTGCCCCATCACAAAACTGTAGTGAGCCGCCAAAATCACAACTATCCATATTCGTTTCATAGCTATCCCTTTTATAATACAATAGCGAACCTTAAAAAAGTAACAGTTACCACTCCTTCTTTTCTGCTCATACGGAAAGCGAAGCCCGCACTCCGCCTTGCAGCAGGTGCGGGCATTACAATTAATAATTAGTTTGCGGGGTTAGCTCAATACCTAACCTAATGAGTGCCCCGCAGGTGTAATTTATTGTGTCGTTATATTGTAAGCTATAGAGCCCAACTTTCTTTGGCCACCGGGGCCTTGGGCAATTATGTTATCAAAAAATAAAGCGTCGCCTTTCTTCAATCCGTTAATGAGCGTTTTTGTTTTCTCATTTAAAACAGCGCCGGTGTTATCTACAGGTATTACGTCCTGCCCTTTACGTATGGTAGCTGTAAAACTTACCACCCTCCATTGTACGCCATCGTAAATAAAATCGCCCATGGTAGCCACTAAACCTTTACGGGCTGTTATCATTGCTTTACCTGCAGGTCCCGGGTCAACAATACCATCCAGTTTCACTACGGGGTCAGGTACGCGCTTTATTCGAAACTCCTGCTCACCCATCGCCATCATTTTGCCATCAATCTTTGCGCTCACTTTAACCTTGGTTTTCTTCCCCGGCTGATCAACCTGTAAGGTGTAACTTCCATCGCTTGCTTTTTTCAATACGCCCGGTCCATCTACAGTGGCTACTATATCGCTTTGTGCAACACCGGGTACGCTAAGGTTAAGCGGATTATCTAACCCCACGTATAACACATTCATTTTGGTTGGCGATACTACGGCCACTTTCGGCGCTACCTGGTATTCCCCCTCAAAAGGGTAAAAACTAAAATTGCCATCGTCACCTTTTACGCGCACCACACCTGTATATTTCCTGTTTCCAATACCGCTGCCACTAAGGTTCAAGCGTCCTGTTCCTCCGCCATCAACATCAATTTTTGTGGCATTGTTTAATGGCAACGCATCGCTGCTGCTCTTTATTGCTTCATAGCCTCCGTCCTGCCTTTTCTTAACAGCGCTTGTAAAACTTCCCAGAAACACTTCAGGTGTTAAGCTAGAGCTTGAAGCCGCCACCAACACATCAGCTTTGTAGGCTTCCCCCTGCAAAATGTAGGCGCTTGGCGAAATAATCTTAGCCTCCATTTTATCTACCTTAATACTCTTAGCATATATGGAACCATACAACTGGTCAACTATATGCGATTCCGCAGCCAGCACATCGTTTTGATACTTCGATAACGTGGTTACAGCAGCAATTACCGGCACATGGTTAAAGGTGGCGTATTCCCAGTCCTTGCCGTCCTTTGCGACATCCAGCTTAAGGCTAAAGCTTTTTGCCAGCTCGCTGCGTTCAGGTTCATCCAACAAGGCCAGCAACTCAATTCTTGTGGTTTCAATCTGTTTTTTCAAATCCTTACCTTTTTTGCCGTTGTTCTCAACAAAAAGGCGCGTAGCTACGTCAATGTCATCGTCACGCGTAATCTTCCCCGTTTCTGCATCAATCCCGCCTGCTTCACTAATCATCTGCTGCTTATACTGTTCTAACAGAGTAAACAGCTTTTGCGAAAGTTGCCGGGCTTTATTCGCTTTGTCAAAAGCAACCCTGGCCTTTCCGCTATCAATGGCGTTCTGCCTTTGGAACTGCAGAAAAGCCTCCATATTCTTTGTTTGTAAAGAGGCGTTTGAAACGCTTATGCCATCGTTCACATTCTTAAAAGCATCCAACACTTCGTTTGATACAGTCAAGGCTAAAATTGCGGTAAGCACCAGGTACATCATGTTGATCATTTTCTGGCGCGGCGGTAAATTCGTATTTGCCATAGGGGAAATGTTTTAGGTTAAACCATTATTCCCTTTCAACGGCTCCGGCTTCTTTCAAATTGCGAAAATCTGCCGGCCCACGGCCTTACAAACGAAAAAAAGTGAAAAGCAAAATATCATCACATAATACCTCGTTATAATAGGTTAAGCCGGACACGTTAGCGCCTAAAAATTACTGTAAGTGCATAAAACAAAAACGGCGGACTTTGCAGTCCGCCGTTTTAATGTCGTTAGCATTTAAATCCTAGTAGTTCCACAAATCGTGCTCAAACGCAAAGTTCTCATACTTAATGCGGTCGCTTTCTAAAAGAGCGTCAATACCGGTAGCATACTCCTGTATATTACGGTCGTAAACGTTGCTCTCTTTGTAGATGTAGCTTTCAAACAGGCGGGCCTCAAAAAGGTCTTCCCAGCTTAAACGCTCAGCGTCGTTCTTAGGATTGTAAACTTCATACTTAGCCAAAATAGGGCGTAAATCAGGGTAATAGATCCAATACATGGTCATATCACCACGATAGTTACCGCTGGCATCGTAGTCTTCCATAATAGGCGCAATACCAATGATACGCACCATCATAGTAGAAGTCTCCTCATCAAAGAACCAGTCTTCCTTAACACGGTACTTCACAATCTTGTCCCATGTTAATTCATTCTTTTGAATAACCTGTTCTTCTTCCAGGGTAATTGGGTTAATCTGCATAACGGTGTCAACGCGGGTACCAATTTTCTTGATATCCTCAACGCTCATCACCTGCTTAAATTGGTCAGCATCAACAATAGCCGGATCGTACACAGTAAGCTCGCCATTTTTGGCAGCCGTATGCATAATCTCAATTAACGGCTGTTGAGGATATTTGAACGGCAGGTTCATTTTCTCACGCACGTCAATCATACGCCAGATACGCTTAGCCCAAAAAACGTCGGCCTCGCGGATGTAGTCGTAAGGAATTACTTCTTTCTCCTTAGTAGTGGTTTTAACCCAGGCGCCATCCAATGGCTCCTGAGCTACAGCCGCTAGGCTAAGCAGGCTAAGTAATCCTAAAACAAGTTTCCCTTTGTTAAACATCGTTCTGTGTTTTAGATAATTTGGAATGCGATCTGACCAAGTTTACGTGGCTGGTTATCCGGGCCAACAACCTTAATCTCGTCGATAAAGATAATGTCTTTAGGTTTAGCGCGATCCAGGAAGCTCTTCATCTGTTGGTTAAACAGAGGGCCTGTGGTTTCTGATTTAAAGATTTCGCCTTTAGAAGAGAATACCATCTGGAAGCTCTGAACTTTAAACGTTGCTTCGAAGTCAAAATTTTCCAACAGCGCAACTACACCGCTCTGAGCCTTGATAGAACCGGGCTGAGTGTTACCACCACGCAGTTTACCACCTAAGGTTGGAACCGGATCAGGAATACGCTTAATACGGAACTCTTCTTCTCCCATGCTTTGAACTTTGCCGTCAACTTTAGCGCTAACAGCAATTTTGCACTTACCTACAGCGGTAACTTTTGCAGTATAAGTACCATCGGCATTTTTAGCTAAGCTACCGGCACCATTCAGGCTGGCAGAAACGTCGTTCTGGCCAACGCCCGGTACTGATATCTTCATAGGGTTGTCAACACCAATGTAAAGCACGTTCATTTTGGTAGGAGACACAACCACCGCACGGGCAGCAACCTGGTAGGCGCTCTCGAACGGATAGAATGTATAACCGCCAACAGGGTTCTTAACACGGATGATACCACCGTATTTCTTCTCACCAACGCCATTACCGCCTACTTCGTATTTGGCCATGCCGCCTTCAGCCTTTAATATGCTTCCTTCAGAGTAACCTGCAGGCAGCGGATTCGGAGAATCCATTTTGTCGTAAGTGCCATCAGGGTTTCTTTTGAAACCACCTAAGCCACCGATGAATACTTCAGGCTGTTGAGTTGAGTTAAATGCCGCAAGGAAGATATCCGCCTTGTATGGCTGGCCTTGCATGATGTAGCTTGATGGAGCAATAACCTTTGCAGAAAGAGCGTCGAATTTGAAATCCGTTTCGCCGATTTTCTTGATAAGGTATTCTACAACTGCACCTTCTGAGCTGATTACGTCATTCTGGAATTTAGAAAGGATAGTAACCGCAGCTGTGGTTGGAACGTGGCTGAAAGTAAGGTATTCCCATTTTGCGCCTTCTTCACCTTTTTTCTTTGGTGTTTGAGCGTCCAAAGAAATTTTGAAGTTAGCACGGTCCTTTTCGTCAACCAGCTCTAATAATTGCTTACGGGCATCCAGTATTTTTTGCTGAAGTTCGCGGCCACGTTTTACACCGGCTCCTTCTTCAACGAACATACGGGTTGCAATATCGATGTTATCGCGTTCTACGATATCTCCTGTTTCAGGGTCAATACCTTTAGCCTGCTTAACAATCTCTGTTTTATATCCTTCAAGCAGGGTGTTTAGTTCAGTAGAAATTTTCTTGGCTTTTTGAGCCTTGTCATAATACTGCTGAGCTTTTCCTTTATCCTGCTCCATTTGTTTGTCAAACATCTTGTAGATGCCTGCGTTCTTTTCGCCTAAGGAGCCGTTTGAAGTTTGCAAACCCTCGTTTACCAAGCGGAATGCATTCAATACCTCCTGCGATACGTTCAAGGCCAGAAGGGCAGTTAACACGAGGTACATCATGTTAATCATCTTCTGCCTTGGGGTTAATTTACCGCCTGCCATTTTTTATTTTCTCGTTTTAAGGTTAAACCAATTATAATTCACTGCACAATTAAACAGCCTTCATTGCAGAAAGCATGTTACCATACACCTGGTTCAATGAAGCAAGGTTCTTGTTCAATGAAATGAGGTTGTCACGGTATTTCACAGCATCTGTAGCTGTTTCTGAAAGCGCCTGTGCAGCTGAATTCAGGTTACCAAAGAATTTATTCATGGCTTTCAGGTGGTTGTTGCTGTCCTGAAGTTCCAGTTCGTAAATAGCGTTAAGCTGGCTAAGGTTTTTAACCATGTTCTGTACTTGCTCATGGTAAACTTTAGTATGCTCGGCACCGGCGCCAATCTGGCCTACAGCAGTAGTTGCATTAGCAGCAGCCTGTGCAAATGAAGTAATTTGACCGGCAGCGCTTTTCGCACTCTTGCTAAAGTCGTTAGCAGCAACTGAAGCTTCTGTTAAGTCGTTCAGTTTTGATACGCTTTCGCCCAGTGTGCTAAAGCCTTTACCTAAGCTGTTAATTAAATCAGGACCAACCTTAGCGTCGCTAAGCATTTTGTCCAGTTGTTGTGTTAAAGGCTTCTGGTTTCTGTTGATAGGGCCTTCGTTTGCTAACTCAGGATAAACCCTTTCCCACTGATACTCTTCGTGCAGGGCACTCTGAGGTTCAAAACCGGAAATAATGAAGATCAATACCTCGGTACCCATACCTGCGATAAGCATGATATTTGCACCGGGCCAGTGCATAATTTTGAAAAGTGCACCTGCGATAACCACCGCCGCACCAAAAGAGTATGCATAGTTAAGAAGTGTTCTTGCACCTTTACCGGTTAGTGGATGCTGATTTGCTGCCATGATTCGTTCGTTTTTAAGATTTAAGGGTTAAAAAAGAATTATTGAGTTTTTGGTTAAAAACTAAGTTCGGTTCGTTTCCTATAAGGTAAATACCATTATTGGTCGGTAATATCTCTGCCCAGGAATGTGGTAATACAACGGAAGCCAACATATGACTTGGCTGAGTCCGCATATTCCCAGTGGCGTGTGCCGGTTTCAATATAGTAACCGATATCTTTCCATGAACCACCGCGGATAACCTTACGCTTCATAGCTTCAGGCTCGCTTTCCTGTGCATCGTAACGGATGTCAGGGTTAAGGTCATGTATAAAAGAGTAAGAGTTCTCGTAGAAAGCAGATGAAGTCCATTCTGCTACGTTACCGGCCATGCAATACAAGCCGTAATCGTTTGGCCAGTAAGCATCAGCACGTACGGTGTAAAAACCGCCATCTTCAGGGTAGTTACCACGGCCAGGCTTAAAGTTGGCCAGGATACAACCTTTAGAGTTACGAACGTAAGGGCCACCCCATGGGTATGGAGCTAACTTTTTGCCGCCACGGGCAGCGTATTCCCATTCGTGTTCGGTAGGTAAACGGAAGATATCCATCAAAGGCTCTCCGCGCGGTGCACGGTAGTCTTCCCACAGGCGCGTTCTCCAGTAGCTGAAAGCGTTTGCCTGGTTCCAGGTAACACCCACAACAGGATAGTCATCAAATGCAGGGTGGTGGAAATAGTTACGGGTCATTGGCTCGTTATATGAATAAGAGAAGTCTCTTACCCAAACCAATGTATCAGGATATACATCGCAGCTTTCTTTATGGATAAAGCTGGTTCTTGACTTGCCGCGGTTCTTGGTTAAAGAAGCAGCTTTGTAGTCAAACCACTCGTAGTCGTACTTTAATTTGCTTAAGGCAAGTTCTTTGCGGCCCCATACTCTTTCGTTCTCCGGCAGGTAAATTTCCTCCAGTTCCGAATTGGTTTCGCCTTTTTTGCCACCGCCCCACTCAATGCGTTGGTTCCAGTCAATGGTTTCTTTACCATTGCCGTCATCCTTTACATGGCTAAGCATTTTGTGAGCAACCGAGTCGCGCACCCAGTTAATAAACTGGCGATACTCGTTATTGGTAATTTCTGTATCATCCATGTAAAAGCCAACAATAGATACTTGTTTGGCACGTGCCTGTGATGATGCATTTACGTCCTGGTCGCTAGGTCCAATGTGCAACACACCAGATGGAATAAACACCATGCCATATGGCGTTATCGGATTCCACCGTGGTCTATCCTGTTCACCCAGCAACTGGCCGTTGTAACCTCCTTTACAGCCGGCAATGAAAACAATCAGCAGAATCATTGCCTTGCCAAGAAGAGCTTGTACGTTTTTCATGTTTGCGTTTTTGATAGTTTTTCCCCGTTATTTTTTGAAGAGCGTAAATATAGCCAGATTTCGAAATTACAAAAATATTCCAAAAAAAATTGCTACCCCACTTGTTAATTACGTTATCCGTGGCCCTTTGTTTCCTCTTCTAACCCCTTATTAGTTAAATCGCGGATTATGATAAAAGTAACCCCGAACCTCCTTCTTTTTCAAAGGATATCTATAAACTAAGCTAACCTCGTGAGAGCCGGTATTAAAACGGGTAAGGTACGATACATTCGCGTCGTAGCTATATACGAGTTGAAACCCCTTGTATCGCATACCCAAAAACACCGACAACGCGTCAATGGTCTTTTTAGTATATCCTCTAAACGAAATTCCGGTTAGGATATTGTTGATAACCGTAAACGTAGCAGAAGCCTCCGCCTGAACCACTTTCAGGTCGGTCTTTACCATTACGCTGGGCATAATTTTTAGTTTCTTTCCTACCGGAAAATCATAGCCTCCGGTAAAGAATAAATTGCGCGAAAACACCAGGTTCATCTTCTGCCCCGGCGTAGTTAATTTAGCAATAGAAAATGCTATATGATTAATGGAAGCCCCGGCAAAATAGCGCTCATTATTAAAATAAATTCCGAACGATAGGTCAGGCGCTAAACCCTGCTGCAAACTAACCGGCAAAGTTTGGTCGTTGTGGTTTACGCCACCGGTATTGTAATCGCCATCAGGAGCCCTTAGTTGCGAGCCATCTAATGATGCCTGAACAATGCCCGCACCCAGGCCAATACCCATATTGCCCCACTTAAATTTTTTGCGATAGTCATAATTTAAAGCAACATACGTAGCACGCTGATATCCAATTAAATCATTAACAGCTGTAACTCCAATTCCAGAGCTTATAGCATAAATAGGCATATTAAAGTTAAAGCCTTGGGTAGCAACGGCTTTGGTGGTTAAACCCACATATTGGCTCCGATGTAGCAAAGCAAATTCAACCGATTCCTCGCTGCCGGCATAAGCAGGGTTAAAAAGGTAGCGATTGTACATGTATTGGGTAAACTGCGGCTCGCTTTGGGCCCGCACAGCTATATATATAATAGATACAAAAAACAGTAAACCTAACCTTCTGCTCATTCGGGGTAATGAAGATAGTGCATTCTATCCAACTTTCAGTACCGCAGCATTAAACTCTTTGTTCTTATACCGGGTTTTAACCTAATGCCATTTACTTCGTTTTTACCATGCGCTTGCTTTCTACCACCTTGCCATCTATAACAAGGCTATAGCTGTATTGGCCGGTGGTTAAGTTGCTGGCAAATACAGTAACTACGCCATAACCGCTTTTTACCTCGGCTGTTTTAATAGTGTTGCCGAGCATATCGGTAAATATCATTTGGGCATTGGTAATGTTTTCGGGTATAAAGTATTGTATGGTGGTTTGCTCGGCAAAAGGGCTAGGCACGTTTTGTTCCAGTATTATTACCTGGGTGCTGCTTAATTCCACAGTTAGGCGGTTAGCCATAACGGGGCTGCTGCCGTTACCATCTGTTTTATTGCACCGAGCTCAAACAAATAGCGTTTAATAAGTTATAGCTAAATCAACTGCACATAGCTTTAAGATGTATTGAGGCTATGTGCTCAATACTTGGTAAAGTTTAAAAATGTATTTTAATAAATCCTCACCCCAAAATCTTCCGCGGGAAGATTTCTTCCCCTCTCCTTTTTAAGGAGAGGGGGCATAGCATGTGTGCAAGCGGGTGAGGTTATAATCAAAATGTTTGTGTCATTTTTTGGAAGCACAATTGTAATTATTCAGCGGGGTCTCCGCCGCGCTAAGCCCTACCAGAAAGACCCCACTGGACGGCTTATTATAAGCTGTCATCACCAGGGCTATTCCATTATTTTAAATAAGCTTTATCAGCCTGTGGTGCCGCTTGGTCCGTTGCATCTCAGTCGGCCAGGGATCTTCCGCTTTGTGATTAATACAAACGTCATGCTGTTCCTATTATTCAGGATTGATGCAGCATCTCAATCTACACGCTAGCCAAAGGCAAGGCATGCAAGGCACAACCGCACTTAAAGCGTGCCATCACGGTACACAACAAAAACAAAAGCGGCCCTTCATTACTTCGGGCCGCTCTGTCTATTATCTGTTTTCTGAGTTCTGCTTTCTACTCATGCCTATTTCGCTTCCTTCAAATAATGGTCAAGCGCAACAATTACCGTTGGGCTGTGCGGTAGCGGCGCCATCAGATGAAGGTGCAGGCCCTTTTCCAATATGGCATCAGCCGTGGTTTTACCGTAGGCGCCTATCTTTAAATTACCTTGCTTAAATTTCGGAAAGCTGTGGTACAACGAATGGATACCGGTAGGGCTAAAAAAGATTGCCATGTCGTAGCTTTCTATATTAATTGCCTTAAGGTCGTTAGGCACTGTGCGGTACATTACCCCTTCGGCAAAATTAAAGCCATTGGCCTGCATAAAGGCAGGTATCTCATCCTGGCGAACTTCGGCACATATGTATAAGAAACGGGTGGCATCACGGTGCTTCATCAGCAACATGCGCAACTCCTTATTGTTGTTCATATCGCCGAAAAACACTTTGCGCTTGCGGTATTGGGTGTACTTTTGTAAGTACAGGGCAATAGCTTCTGAGGTACAAAAAAACTTGGTCTCCTGGCTCATCTTTACGCGCAGTTCATCGCATACCCTGAAAAAGTGGTCGATGGAATTGCGGCTGGTAAAAATTATGCCGCTGTAGTCGTTTAAAGTTATACGCTGTTTTCTGAAATCTTTCCCGGCCACGCCTTCAACGGTAATAAAAGGCTGAAACGTAAACTTCACCTTATATTTTGCCTCAAGGTCAAAGTATGGCGAGCGCGGCCCTTCGGGTTTAGGTTGTGCTACCAGTATAGTCTTTACCTTGGTTTTAGGCTCTTTGGAAATTAGCTCGGCGTAATTCTTTTCAGGTCTGTTTGGGATTATAACCTGTGGCTTAGATGAGGTAGGATTGGCAACGGCCGGCTTAGAAGAAAAAGAAGCAGCACTCTTTTCAGGTGATGTCACATCAGCCTTTTTACTTAGAGTGCTGCTACTGTTGGATGTTTTGCTGCCCTTGACAGTCTTCTTTACAGAAGGTGCCTTTTCTTTGGCAGACTCGCTCGAAGATGCCCGCTTACTTATTTTTTTTTTGCGGCTTTCTTCTTCGCTGGCTTCTTAGCCGCTTTTTTAGCAGCTTTCTTTTTTGTTGCCATGGTTAAACAACTGTTTTAGTTAACAATTTAAATAGCAGAAATATTGGTGATATTTCCACTACACAAACGTAGATAAAAAAATGATACACGCTCTTATACAGTAACTTATACCCTGTGGATAACCCTCGCCAGATGAATAGCAGTGTGAACACCGCCACTAAAATTAATGTTATAATAAAAATTAATTTAAAATACTTGTCAGGCGCAGTATAAAACACAAACAACGCTGGAATCAGCGTCAATCCTAGGGTTTTGCATACTGTAAAGAAGTTAAATAAATACTCATCTGTTACTTCTTTCATTTCAAACACAACACCAATCAGGTTAGTGGTTAGGGTTTTTGCACCGTAAAAAAATGTGAATAAAAAGATCAGAAAAAGTATTGAGGTGAAGCTTTCAAGACTTGAAACCTGGAAGAACTTTACCAACGCGAAGCGAATATACAAGCTTATTACGAGAATAAAATTTACGTGCAATAAAAAAGATGAGAAGGTTAGTTCACTGGTTTGTGTACGGAAAATTTGCTGGGCAATGTTGCGGTTGGCAAAACTCTGCAGCATGTCCTCCAGTTCATTACTAAAGGCGGTGCGCAGGTAGGCAATAATCACCAGCATTAAAACCAGCACGGCAAATACAATGGCATTTACCCGCGGTGGCTGGTACTGTTGTATATCGTACACCACCGGCTTACCGGCAGTGTTTAAAAAGGGGGAAGTGTACGCTGCAAGCTTCAGGTATTGTTCCGTTGCCCCAAAATCTGCCGGGGCTATACTCATGGTTATGGTATCCTCCGCTGCAGCCGAAGCGGTATCCACTTGTTGCGCATAGCCGCCGAAGATGCTTAGCAGCGTTATAAGAAGAAGAGTAATGCTGGTTTTCAATTAGAAGTAGTTCACGTACCCGAAATGTATCTTACTGTCTTTAAACGATAGCTTATTATCCAACTGCCGGCCCATTGCGTAGGTAATACCAAATATGCCCGCCTTGGTTTCAACAGCCGCCCCTACACCAAACCCGAAAGGGAAATCAACAGGCCCCTTTCCCGGTCTTAAATCCTCCACAACAGCACCGTTAAAGAAGGCGCTAAAGTACGAATTCTTGGAAAGCAGAAAACGGTACTCCACGTTTGCCATAGCATAATAGGGCGTAAAAATACTTTGGTCATCAAAGCCCCTAAGGCTGTTTACGCCACCTAACCTGTACTTCTCGTTGTCAAATATCTTTTGGCTAAAAAAGTATTTGCCTTCCAGCGATGTCTTTATAGTATGCCGCGAGGCCAGCTTCCAATACTTATCTATACTTAAACCAAACCTGAACTGAAAGCTTTTAAGCCTGGTGGTATCGTACAGGTAATCAAAGAACCTGCCGTTGGCCTCATCGTACAGCCCAAGTATGGCATTGTTCTTTTTGATCTGCTTAACCCCCGCCGAACCGGTAAGACGCAGAACGTACCCATCTACCGGGTTAAAACGGTAATTCAGTTTTTGCAGAAAATACTCCAGCGCAAACTCATTGGTACGTATGTCCAGGTTTTTCGGCAGGGCATGGTTTAGTTTAATGTAGGTGGTATCTACATTCAATATTATAGTGCTCTGCTGCCTTAGCGAGGCTTTAATATAGTTGCTGCCCAAAAGCTGGTATTGTATGCCGTAGTCACCGTTAAGGTCAAGGTAAGTAGTATCGCGCTTATACAAATCAAAGCGGGCGTTAATGCCCAGGGGTAAACCAATAAGGTACGGATAAACAAAGCGTACATCCAACTGTTGGGTTTTGGGCTGTAGCTTACGCCACTCCAGAAAAATCTCCTCCCCTACGCCAAACAAACTAAAGAGGTGAAACCTCGCCTCGCCGGTTACCAAAAGTTTTTGTCCGCTGCTGCCGGGTAAAAATCCCAACAAAAAATCAAACTGCGATGCCTTCTTATCCTTTAAGTAAAGGTTTATAGCCGCCTTGTTGTTTTTAAACTCAACCGTATAAGGTTGTATGGCCTCAACAAATTGCAGCTCACCCAGGCGCTGCGTAATCTTTCTAACGTTTGCTTCGTTATAAGGCTTGCCGGTTTTAAGCCCCAGGTAGTTCTTTAAAAACACCCGCTTTGTTTTGGTTTGTCCCAAAATGCGGATAGTGTCTATTTTAATAAGGTCGTTCTTGGCTAAATACAAGCCGGCCACAAAAAATTCGCCTTGCTGCTTAAAGCTATCCAGTTTAGCGCTGGCAAAAGGGTAGCCATTGTTTTCGCATTCCCGTATCAGCTTCTCCTTTATCAATTCAGCACCTTCCACACTTACCGGTTTGCCGCTAAGCACAACATTGCGTACCCCCGCATTTGCAAGCAAGCCTTCCTCTACATTTCCGTTGCGCAATAGTATTTTCTCTACCTTTTCGCCTACATATATATAGGCCAGGGCACTAAGGGTATCTTCCACCAAACTATCCAGCGATGAGGCCAGGTAGCCATGCTCCTTTAACTTGCGCATTAAATCTTCCACCTCTCTATTCGCCTGCGCCGAATCCTTAAGGGTGGTTTTTACTGAAAGCTTCTTTTGAAAAAACGTAAGGGGCTTATCGGCCGGCACTAACTTTAACACATAGGTACGCTGCCCAAAGCAGGCCCCCAGCGTTAAAAACAGTAAAGCAAAAACTAACCCGCCCTTCATTTATATAAGGTAAAGATAACGCCAACTACCTAATTTGATTTTATCCCTGCGCAAGCTATACATTCCAAATTCCGCATTCTCTTAACTTGCACCTGTTTATGGCAGGCATTTACATACATGTACCTTTTTGCAAGCAGGCTTGCCACTACTGCAATTTCTACTTCAGCACCTCCCTGGGCAATAAGAGCCGCTACCTGCAGGCCCTGCTTAAGGAAATTGAGCTGACTAAGGATTACCTGGCCGGCCAGCCGATAGAAACCATTTACTTTGGCGGCGGTACCCCCTCCTTATTAACCCAACAGGAAATTACTTCTATTATAGAAGCGCTGGCCGGCAACTATGACCTAAGCCCTTTAAAGGAGTTTACGCTGGAGGCTAACCCCGATGACCTGACCGCTGAAAAAATCAAGGAGCTGGCAGAATTGAAAACTGTTGGGCTAAACCGTTTCAGCATAGGCATTCAGTCTTTTTTTGAGGAAGACCTTTTGTATATGAACCGTGCCCATAACTCCGGTGAGGCGCTTACTTCAATTAAGCGCGTGCAGGATGCAGGCTTTGGCAACATTACCATAGACCTTATTTACGGCACGCCAACCATGAGCGATGAACAATGGCAGCAAAACCTTGAAACAGCTTTTAAAATGCAAATCCCGCACATTTCCTCCTACGCACTAACGGTAGAGCCTAAAACTTCGCTTGATAACAAAATCAGGAAAAAGCAGCGGTTACCGGTTAATGAGGAACAAAGTGCCAGGCAGTTTAAAATTTTGATGGCCCTGATGCAGCAGAACGGTTACGAGCAATATGAAATTTCCAACTTCGCTAAGCCCGGTCATTACGCCATTCATAATACTAATTACTGGTTAGGCAAAAAATACCTGGGGCTTGGCCCATCCGCTCATTCGTTCAATCTACATAGCCGCCGCTGGAACGTAGCCAACAATATTAACTACATCGAAAGCCTAGGTAGAGGAACTCTCCCTTTCGAAGAAGAAAACCTTACCGAAGCCCAAAAAACAAACGAGTTAATTATGACCAGCCTGCGCACACAATGGGGATTAAACTTAGACGCCCTCTCACCCTCATCGGTATTAGCTCTTAAAGAAAGCCTTCAACATATAGATCCAGCTTACTACCGCTTGCATAATAATATTCTTAAGCTTACAGAGGAAGGTAAACTGTTTGCAGACGGAATAGCGGCCGAGTTGTTTGTTGAAGAAAGCACCTAAAAGCCGTACCCCATGGCAAAAAGCCAGACCAATGCCTTTACTTCATTAATGATTTTACACATATGCTATAATTAATTTTTAACTTCCTGTTTCATTTAAACCGGACATTTATGAAAGCAGGAAAAGTCGCAATCCCTATAGGCGATAAGAAAAACCCCATCACTTCGTTAGCAGATTTCATGCGTTGTATTTCCGATATGCGAATTACCGATAAGGAAGAGTCTACCTTTAGCCTTGCAGACTTTGTTTTATTCAGAGGCGCCCCAGCAGATTATTTTGAGCTTGTCGGGAGGATTCACTTCGATAGATTTACTCTTCGTGACCGCGAAAAAGTTAAGCTCAATCTTGGCTCCAATGACTTGCTTGAGCAGGACTATATAAAGTCCGGCACGCTGTACCGAGATGAAATTGAGAAAAAACTGTTTGCCAGTTTCAAACAAAGAGCCCGGTTTTATCAAAAAATTGCTCCTCAAAATGACTGGGAGTGGCTCGCTCTGGCGAGGCATCATGGTGTACCAACCCGAATACTAGACTGGTCACGTGATCCCCAAATCGCTCTTTGGTTTGCAGTTTCGGACGAACCCTCCCATCGAGATGAGGACGGCGTAATATTTGTTTTTGAACCAAAGGACAACTTTAGTATTTACGATAACTCCGGAGTGTTCCAAAACTTAGTTAAAAAAAACAAATACCTCAAGCCCGATGCCGGCCCTTTCTCAATTGATGCCCATAAAAATATCGTGCTGTTTAAGCCTCCTTTGCTTTCAGAAAGAATAGATTATCAAAGCAGTTGGTTTACAGCACACCCGTTTATCAGTTTTTATGAGGGCTATAAAAAACTAAAAACGGAGAACAGCAACAAGGACAGTGGTGATGAAAAAAAATACAATGTCAAGCGTATTTACATTGCTGCGAAAAGCAAGTATAAGATAAGACGCGAATTGAAACTGTTTGGCATTAACGAAGCTACGGTTTATAAGGATCTGGATCATACCGGCCTTTATTTAAGAAATAAGTATTTCAAGATGAACGACGAATATTTTACGGACGAATCTCTTCGTCCACAAAATATAATGCGCACTTTTAAAAGAATGCAGAGTGCTGTAGGCATTTACCATTCTGCCGAAGTTGAAAGTCTTAAGTATACAAATATGAAAGGGCTATACACAAAGTTGATAACGCTGTTATGCGATGAAACGGAAGAAAGACGAGTGGTTAAGTTTCATACATACAATAATATGAACCGGGCGTTTTCTCCTTACACAAAACATCGTGAAGTTTTCCTTCGATTGCTGGAAAAAGGCTTATCTCCTCAGGTAAAAAAGCCATTAGATTATAAGAGAATACAAGTTCTCATTGCGAAAGGAAATGAAGTGGCAAAACAAATCGAAATTCCTTATGAATTGGTTTTCCGAAATTTCAAATGTCTTACTGACGGGCTTTCTAAAAGTCATGCGGAGAGCTGCAATCGTCTCTCCCCTGGCTTCGTCAAATATTTTATTGCCGCTGAAAACAGCAAGTACGCCATTTGTAGTTTTTGTTTGATAGAGCTGAACAATGGTACACAATACCTCGGGCTTGAATTCAACCACGATATGCTAAAGGAACTGGTTGACCACACACAGAACATGTGTTTTTTGGTAAAGTTTAAAAATAAAGCGGAGATAAAGGAAGAGGTAAAAAATCTGCTTGACATTTATGACGAAAAAAAATACACGTATAAAACATTGTATGACTTTTTCGCAGAGTTATTCAGTGCGGTGCACGAGGGAAAAATACCTGATAAAAAGAACGGTCGAATAATCTCGGATAACGACATTCAGCGCGCGATAAGCAATACCAAACCGAAACTTCCCGAAAACCCGAACTATCTGACCATTTTTTTAGGTGAAAAAAAGAGAAATGGTGATGAGAAGACAATTTTTGTTCCAATCTATGAATCAGAGGATGGTTTAGATGAGGATTCGCGTGAGGACATAGTATCACATTTTCTTTTAGCCCGAATTGCCCAACAAGTCAAAAAGAATTTATCGGACAAGGATGCTAAAAAGTTCAAAACCCTTTATGGAGTTGGGTGGTACTTAACGGATAGAAAAAATAACAACCGGCTTGAATTCAAGGACGTGCTGGGAAAATCAGAAAGTCCATTTCATGATTTTTATACATTTTTTGGTGAGATTGCTAACAGAGAGACTAGCCTTCTTAAGGGAGGCAAAAGCTATACTTTTATCTTGATACCATCTTAACCCGTATGTAGGCTAGGACAATCTTTAACCCGGCCAGTATATTATCTTCCGATTGATGGTTTTATATTTTAGCCACTTCAAAACTTAATCTCATGGCTATCATAAAACCTTTTAAAGCGGTTCGCCCGCAACCGCAATTGGCAAAAGAAGTTGCTTCGCTCCCTTACGATGTAATGAACAGCAAAGAAGCCCGCGAAATGGCCAAAGGCAATCCCTATACGTTTCTACATGTAAGCCGTGCCGAAATTGACTTGAACGAAAGCGTAGATGAGCATTCGCAGGAGGTGTATGATAAAGCCAAAGAGAACTTTTATCAATTTATCACCCAAGGCACCTTGCAGCAGGATGGTGAGCCTTATTTATATATCTACCAACAGGAAATGAACGGCCGCAAACAAACCGGACTGGTTTGTTGCTCATCCGTACAGGATTACTTCAATGACGTAATCAAAAAACATGAGTTCACCCGGCCCGAAAAAGAACAGGATCGTATCCATCATATGGAAACCCTCCAGGCCCATGTGGGTCCCATTTTTTTGACCTACCCTCATAATGCTAAAATAGACATGGTGGTAAAAGCTTACACCACCGGCCAGCATAAACCGGTATACGACTTTACTTCTGAAGATGGCATACAGCACACCGTATGGGTTATTGAAAACGAGCAACTCATTAACCACCTGGTTGCTGTATTTCAGGAGGATATCCCCTTTACTTACATTGCCGATGGCCACCACCGTACTGCTTCGGCTGCCAAGGTTGGCTTAAAAATGAAGGAGGCCAATGCCAACCACCGTGGCGATGAAGAATACAACTTCTTTCTTTCCGTGCTTTTCCCTGATGACCAATTGGCTATTATGGATTACAACCGCGTTGTTAAGGACTTAAACGGCCTTACAGAAGAGGAACTGTTAGCCGGGCTTCAGGAAAAATTTCTGGTGCATGCCACCGGTGGCATTGCCAAGCCTGCCAATGCACACGAATTCGGAATGTATTTAAATGGCCGCTGGCATTTGCTTACCGCAAAGCCCGGCACTTATACCTCTGACCCTATCGGCATTCTTGATGTAACAATCCTGGAAAAGAATGTACTAACACCACTTTTAGGCATAGTTGACCAACGCACCGATACGCGCATTGATTTTATCGGCGGCATCCGCGGTTTAAAAGAATTAGAAAAGCGTGTTGATAGCGGAGACTGGAAAGTTGCTTTTGCCCTTTACCCCGTTTCATTAAAACAGCTGATGGACATTGCAGATAGCGGCAACGTAATGCCCCCTAAAAGTACCTGGTTCGAGCCTAAACTTCGGGATGGGCTTTTCAGCCACCTGTTTTGAATTTACATTTCTATGTGAAGGTGGTCGTCATGCCTTACCGCATGGCATCCATGAAATCGTATCTTATCTGAATCAAGGCCTAAGCGCACCTTTAAGTGCGGCTCAATAAAAACTTTGCGTATGCTCTTCTGCGCTACAAACAACTCTACCATAGTTTTAGTGCGCACAGAATCGAATACAAAGTCTTCCTTACTCCATTGCGGAACCAGTTTATTCAGTAAGCCGTATTGCAGATAGCCCTTCTCTTCGCAAAACGCCGCTTTATTCTCTTCACCTTCCCTTGGGCCTTCGCTAACACCATACCCTATAAATGAAGGCGAAGCATTTACCTCACCTCCTGTTTTGCTATCAAGGTAACAAAAGGCAAGGTCCAGCTTTCGCCCATCGTTATGGCTCCAATGAGGCACCAACGGAAAGCCATTTATAAAAGGCAGGTTCGCATCCAGGTAACATACTATGGTGCCCGGATGCTTTACATTCATTTCTTCCGCTACCGTAAAAGCGCAGTCGCGCAGCTGGGGCCGTACATAGTTCCGGTTAAGCAGGCAGGTTAATCTGTTCAAGGGCTTCAAGTGCTGGGTTTCGGTAAGCGGCAGAGGCACCCGCCCGAAAAATTCAGCTACAGGGGGTATAATAAAAAAAGTAGTAAGCAGGTATAGCGAAAGAAAAATCCCGGACTTTAATACCACCGATCGCAGCTTCGTCTTAACCTTCGGACTCCATAGCCCCCATAACAAAATGGATAAAAGATAAATAAGGCCCCCTACCTGCGTTAGCAGCGTAAGCAGTGTAAAAACAAGCGCACGAAATAATAGTTTGACTCCCACTTTAGTTCGTCGTCATTACATCCGCAGCGTGGCTGCCTTCTTTTAAAAACACGGGGTATTTATCAAGCGCAAAGGTTAGTGTTTGCGAAGTGCCTCCATTATATACTTTGGTTTTGTCGTATAGATAAACCCAATTATTGCCTGAAGGGAAATTAACCGTAATGTTTCCTGTATTATCCAAAAGTGGAGAAACGAAAATATCATCGCCCAGTTTATAGCTATAAACTGTTTTATCGATAAACGTCATTAGCGGCTTACTGTTGGCGTATGCAGTTTTTGAAGCCTCCAACAAATAGCCGGTCAAATACTTCTCGCGCATGGTTACCAAATTCTTATAGATAGTATTGGTTTCGTCATCAAACATCCACGGCCTGTGTTCGCCGCCGCCGCCGTTTTCCATTAACGGACAAAACGTGCCTAACTGCGCCCAACGTATAAATACATCTTTGGTTCTTCCTAAAGCGGAGCCATCCTCGCGGTACCCTCCAATGTCGGAACCAAAACTCATATAGCCGTAATCAGCGCTCCAGTACATATTATTTAGGGCCGCCTTCAATCCGCCATAGTCGGCATCCTGGTCGCCTACCCAACAGCTCCAGCCAATTTCTTTTGGCATAAAGGCGGCAAGGTCGCCACCAAAATCGCCCAGGTTATAATTATCAACCGGCCTGCCCATTATGGCTACGCCATTGCCGCGCTTCTCGCGGGTATAATCATGAAACAACTGGTAATATTTATGCGAATAATCAAGGCGGGCAACATTGCCCCCTGCGCCGGGAGAATAGGCAGAAGGGAAAGCATAAAAGTCGGTTCCATCACATTTCCATCCATCAATACCCATGTTCAGCGACTTATCCATTAAGCCCTTCCACCAGGCCACAGCATCAGGATTATAAAAATCAATTAGGGCTCCTTTTCCTTTCCACCAACTAACAATCTTGGGGTCAGTATCGCCGGCATTGTTTTTCAGAAAGTAATTATTGCTCTTGCCGTAATCGTATAAAGGGTGTACATTGGTGTCTACCACCCCGGTTATCCAAAGCAGCACTTTTATATTCTTGCTATGGAAGTAATCAATCATCCCCTGTGCGTCAGGGTAAAGGCTGTTGTCCCAATCAAAGGTGTTGTACTCTGTTTCCCAAGGGCTGTCAATAATAATAGCATCTACCGGTATGCCGTGCGCCAGGTAATCATCCACAAGGGCGCGCGCACTGCTTGTTGTTCCTTCATCTTCCCACACCCAATGCTGAAACACAAACTTGGGCCATAAGGTGGTTTGTACATAAGTGGTATCGGTATTGCCATTACAGTTGTTGCAATCCTTATCCTTCTTACAGGAGTTTACAAAAAAGAACAGAGGGGTAGCGAATAAAGCCAGCAGCAGAGCCTTCTTCATAGATGGTAATTTTAGCTAAAGATAAACCTGCCTTAATTACAGGCAAACTATTTTTTAGCCCCCTACCGCACCTTAATAACAGCCTTGCCCACAGCACCTGACCTGCCTTGCAGTTGCACCACATAGTAACCGGGCGCAAAATTACTGCCGTTAAACTCAGCATAGTTGGTGCCGGTTGTGCTTAATCCAAGATTTTTTGAAAGCATCAGCCGGCCATCACTGTTGCGCACCTCCATGTTTATTTCCTCCGGCTGAAAGGTGTTGTATTGTAATACCACCTGCTCAACAAAAGGATTTGGCTGTATGCTTATGGTAGTTATGTTATCCTGCACCTTGTTTATGCCTGTCCCGAATTTAGAGGGCGCCAGGGCAGGATAAGTATTTAAAGGAGCTGATGGCGTAGTGCATGAATGTAAACTGCGCTCCCCATCGTTTACACACCAGCTAGGCCCGGTGCTAACGGTAAAGTTTTGGTTAAGTATGGTAGACACATAAACAAAATCGGTTTGTGTGCGGCTGGGGGTAACATCCATAACGTAGTAACCATGTTGCACCAAATCAACATAACGAACATGTTTGGCAATGGAACTGATAACAGGGGCAGTAATAAGCGGCGGCAACTCGTTACCGCTGGTAACGCTACCTACTACAAACTCCACACCTACTGAGTTTTGATGTGTACTGCTATCGTAGTTAGGCAAAGGCAAATCATTAGCCCAACTGGTGTGTATGTCTCCCGTCAATACCACCACGTTACTGATATTGTTATTCATTACGAAGTCATAAAAGCGTTGTCTTTCATAAGGGTAGCCATCCCATTGGTCGCCATTGGCAATACTGGGATCGCCGAAAACCCCTGCAGGTATAACAAGCGGCGCCATCATAACCTGCTGCCCTATTACCTGCCATTTAGCGGTACTAGCGCTAAGGTTGTTTTCTAACCAGCTAAACTGCTGCGGGCCTAACATGGTGCGGCTGGTATCATTCAGTACTGAATCATATACTGATATAACGGTACCTGCCTGTTTGCTTCTATCGTACAAACGGGTATCAATCATATTCAGGTCAATCAAATCCCCAAAAGGAAAGCGCCGGAAAATCTTAAAGGTGTCGTTGGGGTCAGGCATGCGTATAGGCATCCATTCCTGGTAAGCCTCTACGCCATTTACTTTACGGTTGTACCACGGGCCGTCGCTACCGGTGTTATGGTTTTTAGCCCCGGTGGTGTATGAGTTGTTCGCAGTTTCATGATCATCCCAAACGGTTATCCAGGGGTACTGGCGGTGGCACTCCTGCAAATCAGGGTCAAGGTGATAAAGCGATTGCCTGATGCGGTAATCAATCAACTGCACGGTTTTATGGTCCGGTTCGTGAACACGTCCGGCAATAACACTATCCGCGCCGTCTTCATAAGTATAGTCGCCTAAAAACAGCACGGCATCAATATCGTTACGCTGGCTCATGTGGCGGTGCGCATTGTAAAATCCATTTTGGTAATCCTGGCAACTGGCCACAGCAAAGCGAATATTATTAACGCTTCCAACAGGTAGGGTTTTGGTTCGGCCGGTTACTGAGTAAAAAGTATCATACTTAAAGCGGTAGTAATACCAGGTGTTGGCCTGCAGGCCTGTAGCGTCAACTTTAATGGTGTAATCCTTAGTGCTATCTGTGCTGGCATTTCCGCTGCTTACTATGTTACCGAAGTTAGCATCTGTGGCAATTTGCCAATCCACACTTACAGGGTCCTGCGCAGGATCTAACGTAATGCGCGTCCACAGTATCACACGGTCAAACAAAGGATCGCCCGAGGCCACGCCGTGGTAAAAGGGATACAATGCGGGATCAAGGGCAGAGCGGCCTCCGCTGCGGTATGCTTCCTGGCTTTGGGTAAATAGCATACATATGCAGCCGGCTGCCAACAGTAAAAGTCTTTTCATGTTAAGATTGCGCTGAGTTAGTAATTAGGTTACTAAGTAAAGTATTTTCAATTTCTATTTTTGATTTACAATTCTTAAAAATGAAATTCGGAACAAAAGCTATACATGCCGGCCTGGAGCCGGACCCATCCACAGGGGCCATAATGACCCCCATCTTCCAAACCTCCACCTATGTGCAGGAATCGCCCGGCAAAAACAAAGGTTTTGCTTATGCCCGCGGCAAAAACCCTACGCGTATGGCACTGGAAAAAAATATTGCCGCCCTGGAAGATGGCAAGCACGCGCTTTGCTTTAGCAGCGGCATGGGCGCTATGGATGCAGTTATTAAACTGCTACGCCCCGGCGATGAAGTGATAACTGGCGACGACCTTTACGGAGGAAGCTACCGCATGTTTACACGTGTATTTGCCAACTACGGTATAAAGTTTCACTTCATTAATATGCACAAGGCCGCTAACATTGAGCAATACGTTAACGCCAACACTAAACTGATTTGGGTAGAAACCCCTACTAATCCCACCATGCAGATCGTGGACCTGGAGGCGGTTTCTAAAATTGCCAAAGCAAACAAGGTGCTTTTTGCTGTAGACAACACTTTTGCTTCGCCTTACCTGCAAAACCCTTTTTTATACGGCGCCGATATTGTAATGCACAGCGTTACCAAATACCTGGGCGGCCATAGCGATGTGGTAATGGGCGCGCTTGTAGTTAACGACGACAAACTTTACGAACAACTGGCATTTATACATAACAGTTGCGGTGCAACACCCGGCCCTATGGATTCGTTTTTGGTTTTACGCGGTATTAAAACATTGCACCTGCGTATGGAACGCCACTGCTACAACGGCCGCAAAGTGGCGGAGTTCCTTAAGCCTCACCCCAAGGTTGATAAAATTTACTGGCCCGGTTTTGAGGACCACCCCAACCATACTGTTGCCAAAAAGCAAATGCGCGATTTCGGCGGCATGATTTCATTTACGCTGAAAGACGCCAGCATTGAAGAAACATTCCGCATCGCTTCCTCATTTAATGTTTTTGCATTAGCCGAATCTTTGGGCGGAGTAGAATCACTGGTTAACCATCCGGCAACTATGACGCACGCTTCTGTTCCAAAAACAGAAAGAGACAAGGCAGGGGTTACCGATAACCTTCTTCGCTTAAGTGTTGGTGTAGAAGACATAGAGGATTTGCTGGAGGATTTAAAGCAGGCATTAAGCTAAAACTCCAAGCTGGCCAAATAAAAAACCCGGGCGAAAATCGCCCGGGTTTTTTATTTATTTCTTCAGCAGTTAAAGCACAATATCTTTCACCTTAATATCCTGCTTTTGTTTTTTAACGGCAAGGGTTTCTTTATCTAAAATGTTACGTACCGCGCCGTATTTCAGGAAACGGGTTTTTACATAACGCTTCAACTCAGGGTTGGTCAACTTAGCAAAGTTGGCAGAAATGTCGTAAACGTTTTTGATGATTTGGTCCTTAATGCTCTTGTAGTAATCTTCCTGCATTTTCTGGTCGGAAGGAGAAGGATAGCTTTTACCGGTAACGCTGTCCACAATCAGCGTTACAAAAGGCGCATTTTTCATTAAGTCTTCCATGTTATCAGCAACGTCTTTCAGCGGGCTTAAAGCCTTTTCGTTATCAGTTATCATTTTAGCTGATGCATTGTCGCCTATATTGGTAAACAGGCCTTTTGCCTCTTCTAATCGGAAACCAATCAAGGCATCATAAGCGCGGCACTTATCGCCCATATTCATGTTGCCGGCTTTGTCGTAAATTTTAGCGGCTAGGGCAAAGCTGCCTTTGTCCATCACACTTTTAGCTAAGGCTTCCAAGCCATCATCATTCTTCTGGTCGCTAAGTGCGTCAGCAAGTTTCAAAATCAGGTTGTCAGCTTCTTCGTAGCGGTTTTCTGAGTACAGGTAATCAGCATACTTCTGAATACCATCGCTAACACCACCTGCCAGGTAGGCATCAATAGCTTTTTGAAACTCCTTGCGGTTATAATAGATGTCGCCACCTTTCTTATAACCTTCCTTGGTTTTCATTTTTAAATACACCTCGGCCGCCTTTACTTCATCATCGCCGCCTTTATCAAAATATTCTTTAGCAATGGCTTCAATTTTTACTGAGGCTTCGCCGGTTATATAGTAGTCCAGCGCTTTGCCGTAGCTTGCCATCCCTTGTTCGTAAAAACGGTCGCCAATAGCGCGGGCGCCTTCTTTGGTAGCATCGCCTTTAGCGTAAAAATCCATTGCTTTCTTCAGGTTTTTAGCCTGGTTCTTTTCTTCGCCGGTAAAGGCATCCTCCACATAGGCTTCGGCAATTTTTTTCATGCCCTCTTTTTTCTCGGGCTTATCGCAACGTGCATAGTTGCTGCTGGCGTTGGTGTAATCTTTCTTTTCCAGGAACGCATCGCCAACCAGCGCATACATTTCGCGCTTCATGCCTCCTTTTGTAAAGCTTTCCGTGGCCTTGTTAATCAGGTCCTGGCGCTTGGCAGCATCGGTTTGCTCCATGGCCTTTTTCAGGTACTCTTTACCTTTATCAATATCCTTGTTCTGCGCAAAAGCGCATGTGCTTACCAGTACACCCAGCAGGGTTACTGCTACCAGCTTCTTAAATGTTGATGTAACCATAATCTTGTTTCGTGCGTTCGAGGCTAAAAATAAACAAGTTCTCAACTTCTTCAACTCATTTTTCTGTTACAAAATTAAAATCGGATAACATACTTTCGTTGGCTATGGGTATACCCGTGCTTTTAGGGCTTGCTTTTGCGCCTTCCATCTATCTTATGCTTATCATTTATGGTAAGGATAAGTACGAACGTGAACCCAAGCGCATATTATTGGTGGCGTTCCTGCTTGGCTGTGTTAGCGTAATTCCCGCCGGAATCATTGAGCTTTTTCTCAAAAAACCGCTCGATTTTGAGTTTTTAGGCCTTGGAAACTTTGCCTTATCCGCTTTTTTAGGCGTAGCCCTAATTGAAGAGCTCTGCAAGTTTACCATGCTGCGCCTTCATGCCTACCGTTTAAAAGACTTTAACGAACCCTTCGACGGCATCGTTTATTCAGTGTTCGTAAGCCTTGGGTTTGCTACGCTTGAAAACGTGTTTTACGTTCTTGCTTCGGATGGGCAGGGGGTGCAGGTTGCTATAATGCGCATGTTTACGGCAGTACCCGCCCATTATGCTTTTGGCGTCATAATGGGTTACTATGTAGGCAAGGCTAAATTTCAGCCTGAAAAGAGATTGCAGTATCTATCGCTGGGCCTTTTTTACGCCACCTTAATGCATGGCGCTTATGATTTTTTCATTATGCAGAACCTGTACCCTGCCCTCGGCATTTTTACCATAGGTGTACTGCTTATGGGCCTGCGCATTTCCAAACGTAGTATTGAAGAGTTGCAGGCCGATTCGGTTTTTCGTTTCCAAAGCCGGCCCGAAACCACGGGAGAGCCTCAGCCACGCAGCGATACGCCAACAAGCTAAGGCAGCTATAGTTTAATTTTACCGAATGAAGGAGAGGCGCTTGCCCCAACGCGAAAAGATTTACGAACTGCTGGAAAGAAAGTACAAAGAGTATAATCAACCCGCATTTATTGAAAGCGACCCTGTATCAATACCCCACCTTTTTACCTTAAAACAGGACATAGAAATTGCCGGCCTTTTTGCTGCCACGCTGGCATGGGGGCAGCGCAAAACCATTATTGCTAACTGCAAAAGATTAATGGACTGGATGGATAACAGCCCTTATGAGTTTGTACTGCACCATAAAGAGACCGACCTTAAGCGTTTTCTGCAATTTAAACACCGCACTTTTAATGCTACTGACACCCTCTATTTTATTGAATTTCTTAAATGGTTTTATAATGGCCATCAAAGTTTAGAGGAAGCCTTTCTACCAACAGAACCTGTAACCGATAAGCTAAACGGGCAGAGCAAGATTGAGGCTGCCCTTATTGGGTTCAATCAACTATTCTTCAGCCTTGAGGATGCTCCGCATCGCACAAAGAAGCATGTATCCAGCCCCGCAAAAAAATCTACCTGCAAACGCCTGAATATGTATTTGCGCTGGATGGTACGGAAAGACAAGAGTGGCGTTGATTTCGGCATTTGGAAACAGCTTAAACCTTCGGAACTACTGATTCCGTTAGATGTGCATGTGGACCGCATAGCCCGCAAACTTGGCCTGGTGAAGAATAAACAGACCAACTGGCAGGCCGTATTGGAACTTACCGCCAACCTAAAAACTTTCGACCCTAAAGACCCGGTGAAGTACGACTATGCCTTGTTTGGAATTAGTGTTTTGGATAAAGCCACTACCTTTATATAATGGAGGCCGAAGATTATTTAAGAGAGCAGTTTGAGTTAAATGAACAGTTGCTGCCTGAAAACAAGGATAGTGACGAGCGCTTTAAAGCCTTTCGCCAATTACTTATTGAACGTATAGGTGAACTTATTCAAAAGGACTTTAACAAGCTCAAGTGGATTCTTTACCGGATTGATGTAAGCGAGAAAAAGCTTACCGAGGCATTAAAGAATACGGAAGGCGATCCAGCCGAAATTATTGCAGACCACATAATCAACCGACAGATTGAAAAAGCGGAAAGCCGCAAAACATTTGGCAGTGGGCAGGGTGATTGGAGTTTTGATATTTAAGCTTTCTGCTAACAACTGAATATTCCATTTATCTTTTTCATTTTTGGCCTTCAAATAGTACTTATGGCATCCTGGATAAATGTTGCGGCTGATTCCGACTTCAGTATTCACAATATACCTTTTGGCATTTTTAAAACACCAATGGGCCCTGCCCGTGCAGGAAGCGCCATAGGTGATTACGTGATAGACCTGGCAGCCCTGGCTCAAGCAGGTTTATTAGCCAATATCCTGTTCGATAAAACTGTTCTGGAGCAAAAAACATTGAATGCATTTATTGCACAGGGCAAACAAATTACAGGTGCCGTTCGCAATCGCATTGTTGAGCTATTAACTGAAGGCAATAATGAATTGCAGGGTAATGAGGAGTTAAAATCGCGGGCCATAATAAAGCGCAACGAAGTAGAAATGCTGCTGCCGGTACAAATACCCAATTACACTGATTTTTACAGCAGCCGCGAGCATGCCACCAACGTAGGCAGTATGTTCCGCGACCCAAAAAATGCCTTGCTTCCCAACTGGCTGCACCTGCCGGTGGGCTATCATGGCCGTGCATCTTCTATAGTAGTGTCGGGCACACCTATCCACAGGCCTAAAGGGCAAACCAAAGCCGATGATGCGGAGAAACCCTCATTCGGCCCATGTAGGTTATTGGATTTTGAATTGGAAATGGGCTTTGTAGTAGGTAAAGAAACTTCGTTAGGCGAAAGCGTAAGCACCGATAAGGCGGAAGATTACATCTTCGGTTTGCTGCTGTTTAATGACTGGAGCGCCCGCGATATACAGAAGTGGGAATACGTGCCTCTTGGTCCCTTCCTCGCCAAAAATTTTGGCTCAACGCTATCTCCATGGATTGTTACCCTTGAAGCGTTGGAACCTTTCCGTACGGAAACACCTAAACAGGAGCCGGAAGTGCTGCCTTACCTGCAATTCAACGGAAAGAAAAATTACGATATACAATTAGCTGTAGACATAGTAACCCCAAAAGGCGATAAAAAAACCGTTAGCCACAGCAACTTCAAATACATGTATTGGAACATGTGCCAACAGCTAGCGCACCACACCATAAATGGCTGCAACATACAGGTTGGCGATTTATATGCAAGCGGCACTATCAGCGGCCCAACTGCAGATTCTTTCGGCTCGATGTTAGAAATTACCTGGCAGGGCAAAAACCCGGTAACTATGCCCGACGGCACAGAACGCAAATTCATACAGGACGGCGATACAGTGGTTATGAGAGGCTGGTGCGAGAAGAATGGTGTGCGTGTTGGCTTTGGTGAATGCAGCGGAAAAATTCTGCCGGCGATATGAAGTACTACCTGCTTGCATTGCTATTGATAATTATGGGCGCAGGCGCCCGCACTATGTTTGAAGTTGCCTACCATGCAATGGGCCGCGAACACGACTTTGCACCCGGTGCCGATACAACCAGGCTTATCTTTCTGGCTATATGGTTTATACTTATGATGGCCGGGGACATTTTATTATTGTTTAATCTTCAAAATCGCAACCGGGTAGCTTTCGTTATCTTACTTTCAATTGGTGTTTTAGGCCCGGCTGCTTACATGTTTGTTACCCATTAGTTATGCGCACAATTAATCCATCAGAAATACCGCACCCCAAACTGCATGAGCATTTGTTAAATGCTATAGCGCCACGCCCTATTGCTTTTGTTTCAACCATAGATAAAGAGGGCAATGTGAACCTTTCGCCATTCAGTTTCTTTAACTGCTTTGGTTCTAACCCGCCAACGTTGGTGTACTCCCCTGCATTAAGCGGCCGAACGGGCCATACTAAAAATACCCACGATAACGTAAAAGAAGTGCCGGAATGCGTAGTAAATATTGCGCACTACGATATACTATACCAAATGAACCTGGCCGCGGGTATGTATCCTAAAGGGGTGAATGAATTTGCAAAATCAGGCCTTACCGCTGTTGCATCGCAAACCATAAAGCCTCCAAGGGTGGCAGAATGTTATGTACAATTTGAGTGTGCAGTAAAGGATGTTATAGAAACCGGAAAAGGTGGCGGAGCCGGCAACCTGGTTGTTTGCGAGGTAAAACTCATTCACATCAATGAGAAAGTTTTAACCGCAGATGGCGAAAGTATAGACCCTTTTAAAATGGACTACATTGCCCGTATGGGCAAACAGTTTTGGTGCAGGGTTGGGCAGGAGAACATTATACAGGTTCCGGCATTTAAAATGATGGAAGATGTAGGCTTGGGATTTGACCAACTACCTGATGGTATAAAAAAGTCACCTTATCTGTCGGGTAATGACATTGCCCGTATCGCTACTTTCCATGCCTTTCCAACTGAAGAAGAGGTAAAGGAAATTGAGCAGGCCGACTTTATGCAGGAAATGTTTGAGTTACACAAAAACGATTTTGCCGCTTTTGAAAAAGAAGCCCACCAGCGGGCTAAAGTTGAAATTGTAAGAGGCAGCCTGCCACTGGGTTTTCAAATATTAATGGTTGTAGAAAAATACCGCAAATAATTATGTCCATAGTTCGCCTCTTCCTCATAAAGCGCTTACTGCGCCGCATTAAAAACAATGCGCAATATGATAACATTGAATATGCAAGACGTGGCTTTGAGCGCATAGTGGGCAAATTCAATAAGCCGCTTAGCGGATTTACTTATACCCCGGCTACCATTGCCGGTATTAAAAGCGAGTGGGTAATACCCGATGGAGGAGATGAAAAAAAGGTGCTGCTTTATTTTCACGGCGGTGGCTACGCAACAGGCTCCATAAATACGCACCGCGCACTGGTATCGCAAATTGTAAGGCATGCCGGTATTAAAGCCCTTATAATAAACTACCGCCTGGCGCCCGAGCATAAATATCCGGCACCTATTGAAGATGCCGTTGCAGTTTACCAATGGCTGCTACAAAACGGGTACACCAATACGCAAATCGCCTTCGGGGGCGACTCCGCAGGAGGCGGTGTTACTCTTGGCACCTTGCTTTACCTAAAGGATAACAAACTACCGTTGCCAAAATGTGCCGTTGCTTTATCTCCATGGACCGACCAAACCCTTTCGGGCGAAAGTTACCGCACCAAGCATGATGAAGACCCCATGCTGGTAGCTGTGGCCTTTCCTATATGGAGTAAAAACTATATGGGCGATGCTGACCATACAGCACCCTACGCCTCGCCTATCTTTCATAACCTTAGCGGTTTGCCCCCTACCTACATACAGGTTGGCGAGGAGGAGATGCTGCTGGACGACTCAAAACGGTATTATGAAAAAGCCAAAGCTGATGGTTCCGATGTTCGCATGGAGGTTTTCCCGAAAAAATTCCATGTTTTCAATGCCTTTTGGCGTATATTGCCTAAAGCGCGCGAGGCCAACAAAAAGCTCGGCTCCTTTTTAAAGGAGCAACTGGCGGTTTAAGTCTTGCGTCTACCATCTAAACCCCACTGCATGAAAAAAGCATTACTTCTACTTACTGTTATCGCCTCTGCATTTTCAGCCTGCAAAAAGGAAGAGGCGGCCCCAAAGCCTTATAAAGTAACCTACAACATTGGATGTACAGATTGTATGGTTGCATACATAAAAGATTCAGAGGGCAACCAGGAAAGCGAGTACCACAAAGCTACGGGCTGGACCTACAGCTTCGAGTCTAAACCGGGGCAGGAGGTTTTGCTAATGGCTTATAACACCAGCGACCACCCACAGGGCGTTACTGCCACCATAAAGCTCAATGATTCCATATTGGTTACTGAAACCAATTACTGCGCCATTTCCGGTGTTTCGTTTGTGGTGGACACTATCCGTTAGCTATTTTACAATCTGAATTTCAGGCCCAGGCCAACATTGGGCATAGCGGCAAACTGCTTTTTAATAGTCAACAAGTTGCTGCCTGCTGTTAGTTCAAAGCGCATAAATCCTGTAATCGGTACACTTACACCTGTATTCAAATATCCTCCGCCATAAACAGCAGTTTGCTTTACCGCTTCTGAAAAATGACCACTGCCAAAAGAGTAAGTAATACCATTCGTATGATTGAGCCCCATCAATCCTCCTGCATCAACAAAGCCCTTAACCGCCTTACCGAAATAAATTCTGGCGCCCAGCTTGGCATCAAATAAACCCACCGGCATTTTTACGTTAATATTCTCATTGCTTTGCCGGGTGGAAGGGGGTGTCGAAGGCGAAGTCGGAGGCACTATCCGTATTGCTTTAATGGGAATATCGCCAACAGCATTGTACATACCGCCAAAGGCGGAAAAGTTTACCTCGTACCTGTTTTCAAAAATGGCACCCGCAGTAAAACCAAGCATGCAGGCAGGTAATAGATTTGTGCGCATAGAGCCGTTGGGGGTTACGAGTGCGGCATCCAGTTTATCATTTATCTCTGCTTTTTGTTCGGTGCTGAATTCGCTGTAGGCCTTAGGTTGCAACCAGCCGGCATCCGGCTTGCCGGCTATATACCATCCCGCCCCGGCTATAAAACCTGCATTAACTTGAACTTTGCTTTTACTGTTTAGTGAATCTGCCGGCTTAGGGTAAACGGGAATTATCTTCAGTTTATATACGGGCTTTACAGGCGGAAGTTGAGCGGCCGGCACCCAGCCGAATGTTGGAATTGTGTCCTTGTAACTTGTTCCACCCATCGGTTTAGGGTCCAATAAAATGGTTGAGTTCGTTTTTCTTTCGTTAGGCCCGGGGGTTACCTCTGCCTTTTGCCGCTCAGTCCATTTGCCGCAATTATAATTACCAAATACAAACACCACAGTTTTCTCATCCGGTAGTTGAACAGTGTAATTGTTCGCCTTCAGGGTGCCCTTCAGTTGGGTAGAGCATCCAATGGCAGAGGAGATGGCTTTATCAGCTTCCCAGCCAAATTTCGGTGCAGGCCCCTGCATGGGTATTATTTTCTCCGGAAAGAAAGACTGGACATTGTTTAGCGCACGTTTTAACTGGTACAAGGCCGCTGCATTTTTAAGCAGCGATGAGGCCGCACAGTAATAATACCAGGCAGCAACACACCACAACTCATTTTGCGTTCTTATCACTACCGAATTACCTCCCAATTTTAAAAAGGTATCGAAAATGACGTTTACGCTCATTTCGGCAATGCCCACCAGGTTCATAAAAGTGCCGAACCACTGCGGGGTAGAAGGAAAGAATTTGCTCAGTTTATTCAGGGCTTTTAACTTTCCGGGATTGTTCTTTATGTAATCGCCAAAAGCACCCAATAAATCCGCTGGTGTAAAATCCTCGAACATGGCGCCGTATAAATCGCCAATATCCTTGCCCAGCAATCTTTCTATTTCCGCCCTGGCCCCTAGTTTATCATTGCTCTCAGCATATTTCTGTAAAATACTGTTTACCTGGTTTTGCTGCGCTTGTGTCATTACCCCCGATTGCACCAATGCACCGCCCACTACATTGGTAAAGCTGTTATTCCTTAGTTGCTCCATTCTATCTCTGGCATTTTTATCGTATTTCATAAACTGCCATGTAGCAAACTGCACGCCCCTCATATTTACATCGTGCATCATTTTCAGGTCCTCAAACATGCTTTTGAACTTTAAAAATTCACTATGGATTTGCCGGGCCTGCTGAATGAAGTGATCATTGGGTTGTTCCTGCGGCCTGCAGCAGTCAAGGCTTAACCGGGCAGGGCCACTGTATTGCGGGAACTTCAAGTTATTGGTTGCCGAGCTTGCCCCATCCCGAACACCCTGCAGACCTCCATTGTCAACCCCTTCCGTTCTGCCATCAAACCGGCCTTTGCCACACCCCGCATCTTCCAAAACTCCCTCCAGCCAGCTAAGCAACTCATCTGCCTTCTGCGGATTCTTCTCCATTTCCAGGAATAACTTTTTCAAATCAAGGTCCAGTTCATTAAACCCCTTTTGTTTCAGGTTGCCATATGTTTTGTAATAAGCATCACTCTTCTCCACCAGTTGCCGCAACTCCTCCTCCATACGGTTTATCTCGCTTACGTCCAGTATGGTTTGCACCACAACATTGTATTTGCTGTTTAATACGCATTCGTTACAGTCATTTTCCGGGAGATACTTACCGGCCCTTGCGCAGTATTTTTCCTGAGAACTGGCAGTAAACAACAGTAGAAGAAAACCTGCCGCCAGAATAATTTGCTTTGTTATCATAACCCTTGATTTTGTTTGATGCATCAAAGGTCGGCACAGGGTGTCCATGGGGTTAATCAACTTTGCCGCATTTTTAGGAGTCGAAAAAGGGGCCTATATTACAGGAATGACCACCTCCGACGATCTCTTCCGGCTTATCAAGTCGCTCAACAAAAACGAGAAGTCGTACTTCAAAAAGTTTGCCCAGCTGCATATCCTGGGCGAGGAAAACACCTATATCCTGCTTTTTGATGCCGTTGATGCGCAGGAAAAATACAGTGAAAAAGCGCTTATAGAAACCTTTGGCAGGGGTAAGTCCTCCTCGCAGTTTTCGGTGCTGAAAAACTATCTCTACAACCTCATACTAAAGTCTCTGCGGGTTTACCATGCCGACGCCAGTATTCGTTCAGAGTTAAAGGCACAACTCCAAAACGTTTCTATTCTTTTCGAAAAAGGCCTGCATGCCCAGGCCCAAAAACTGCTGAGGCGTTGCCGCAAAACGGCCGAGGAAGCAGAACTGTTCCGCGAATGGATTGAGATAAGCGGTCTTGAACAAACCATGCTTCTTTTCGGAAAATCTTATGACACAGGCACTATAAAGGCTATGAATGCCATGCTGGATGAACGCGGCCTAGTGCTGCGTAAAATGCAAAACACGTACGACTACGACAGGCTGGAATATAACCTTACCAGCCTTTTGCAGGCTGCCGGCCCCTCCTCAAAGGCGGGAGTAAAAAAAATACTGAGCCATGCCCTGCTGAAAAGCGAGAAGCAGGCGCTATGTGTGGTTTCACAACTTAAGTTTCATCATATCCTTTCCACCTTTTATTACTACAATGGCAAGGCCAGGGAGTGCACCCAACATTTACAGCAAGAGCTGAATATTTTGGAAGCCCACCCACCGATACTGAACCTGCGCATGCAGGACTATGTATTGCTGACCAACAACCTGCTTTTACTTTTATTGGAACTGGGCGACTGTAAAAACTTTGACGTGCGCCTTTCTAAATTCCGGGGCCAGCTGGCAACGCTGAAACCCTCAACCCGTTTATGGGAACAAGCTATTGCTCATAACTGGATAACGGAAATGCTGCGGCATTATAAGGAGTTCAATTATGCCAAAATCCTTGCCGCCTCTAACAACTTGAAAGCTCACCTCAAGGCGAATAAAGCAGAGTTGAATCTCTATGATAATTTTCAGCACCTTGATTTGCTTAGCAGGGCTGCCCTGCAAAGTGCCAAAGCCGCTGAGGCCCTTTCTTACAACCTTGAACTGCTAAACCACCCCGAGGCCCCAAAAAAATTCAAGAACTATCCCTTTGCCCGGTTGCTTAACCTGATGATTCACTTTGAGCTGGGCAACTACGATTTATTGAGTTATTCCATTCCATCCTTCCAGAGGCAAATGGCAAAAGGGAGGGCTGAGTTGCTTTTTACTTCCATTATTTCCTTCTTAAAAAAATACCCTTCGGCAACGCACCGAAAGCATAGAATTCAACTGGCAGGGAAGCTTTTGAATGAGCTAAAGAAAACCCCGCCAAACCGTTATTTCGACTTCGTTAAATGGGCCGAAACGAAAGTGCAGCATTAGTCGCCCGTTCGTTTTATATTCGCCCTTCCAAAATTTTAAGAGCATGAGCCAGCATTTGAGCGATCAGGAAGTATTACGCCGCGAAAAATTAAAGCAGTTAGAGGCCCTGGGTATAGACCCCTACCCTGCTGCGATGTTTGATGTAAACTGCAACAGTAAACAGATACTGGCCGAGTACAACGATGAGCAGAAGAACTTTGCCGATGTTTCTATTGCCGGCCGTGTTATGGCTATGCGCCTTATGGGTAAGGCAGCTTTTGTGGTTATTGAAGATCAACAAGGCCGTATACAGCTATACATCAGCCGTGATGGAATTGCCCCCGGCGAAGACAAAACGTTATATGACCAGGTGTTTAAGCACCTGTTAGATATTGGCGACTTTATTGGTGTAAAAGGCCATGTGTTTAAAACCAAAACCGGCGAAACCAGTATACACGTAACCGACTTTAAACTATTAAGCAAGGCGCTTAAGCCACTACCAATTGTGAAAGAAAAAGACGGTGAGATTTTTGACGCCTTTACCGACCCTGAGCTACGCTACCGCCAACGTTATGTTGACCTGGTAGTTAACCCGGGTATAAAAGAAACGTTTATCAAGCGTACAAAAATGATTCAGGCCATACGCGATTACCTGAACCGGCATGGCGCTATGGAGGTAGATACCCCTGTATTGCAAAACATACCCGGTGGCGCCGCTGCCCGTCCGTTTATTACGCACCACAATGCGCTTGATGTTCCTTTCTACCTGCGTATTGCCAATGAGCTTTACCTAAAGCGCTTAATTGTAGGAGGTTTTGATTTTGTGTACGAGTTCAGCCGTAACTTCCGTAACGAAGGTATGGACCGCACCCACAACCCCGAGTTTACCGTACTTGAGTTCTATGTAGCCTATAAAGACTACTTCTGGATGATGGATTTTACAGAGAAGTTGATTGAGCAGGTAGCAGTAGCCACCAATAACTCCACTGAGTTAAAAGTGGGGGATAACACTATAAACTTTAAGGCGCCCTTTAAGCGCATACCAATTTACGATGCCATTAAAGAGCATACAGGCATTGATGTAAGTGGTATGGATGAAGAACAACTTCGCCAAACCTGCCGCCAGCTGCACATTGAGGTAGATAACAGTATGGGCCGTGGTAAATTGATTGATGAACTATTTAGCGAGAAGTGCGAAAAGCATTACATACAGCCTACTTTTATAATTGACTACCCTGTAGAAATGAGTCCGCTTACCAAAAAGCACCGCAGTAAGCCCGGTTTAGTTGAGCGCTTCGAGCTTATGGTAAACGGCAAAGAAATTGCCAATGCCTATAGTGAATTGAACGACCCATTGGACCAGCGCGCACGCTTTGAAGAACAGGCCAAACTAATGGAGCGCGGCGATGACGAAGCTATGTTTATTGACCATGATTTTTTACGTGCCCTTGAATATGGCATGCCACCTACTTCGGGCATTGGTTTTGGTATAGACCGCCTCTGCATGTTAATGACCAACCAGCCAAGCATTCAGGAAGTGCTTTTCTTTCCGCAAATGAGGCCGGAAAAGGAGAACAAACCGGAAAATGAAAAGGCTGCAACTGAAAAGTAGTGTTAAGGCTTGTTACTTAACCTACCAAGGCACCTTTTAAACATTACACGCCCGTTTTTAACTTTACACATAAATGCCCCATTCATGAGCAAATTCTTATTTGCATTTCTATTTGCCTCTGCAGGTTTATTAGTTAGTGCCCAACCCGGTGGTTCAACTAAACAGTATAAAGAGTTGTTTACTGAAGACGACTGGAACAAACTTCCACAGTCCTCTAAGGACTCTATCAACAAGCTTATACTTAAAGAATTTCAGGAAGCAAGAACTGCCGCCGAAACCACGGACGAAGCCAATGCCAACCAAATAATTGAGGATGCGCTCAAAAACCCTTCTGGCATAACTTCACTTTCGTTTACGGCTTTCCCCAAGGAAAGGCTGAAGGACGAAATTTTGCAGTTTAAAAACCTGGAGGAGTTTTCGTGCACCCGCTGCCGCCAACTGGAGTTGAATGGCCTTTTTAGCCAGCTGGCAAAACTGCCTAAGCTAAAAAAGGTAAGCCTTGTAAATGGCGGTTACAAGCAACTGCCGGATAACGTAGGTAAACTTACTACCCTACAGGAACTGAACCTTAAGGATAACAACTTTGCCACTTTGCCCGACTCGTTTGTGTTGCTTAAAAACCTGCGCGTTTTAAATTTAGAACATAACGCCTACCTGTATGATGAAGACGTTTATGCCCGTGTAAAAAACCTGCCGCTAGCTGACTTAAATTTTGCCAATAGCGGGCTTTTTGAAATCAACGAAAAAATAGGTGCAGTAAGCACACTTAAGTCCATCAACTTTTCAGGTAACGACATCCATATTTTACCTGCAACTATCAATCGCTTAACCGCACTGCAAAGCGTAAACCTCAGTCGCAACCTTAAACTGGATCTTACAGCTATAGTTACCTCCCTTTCCGTAATCTCCTCCTTACAGGAACTTAACCTGAGTGAAGCGGAAATCACTACGCTGCCGCTGGATATTAGCAAACTAACCAACCTTAAAAAGCTGGATTTAAAAGGCAACAGACTTACTGAACTGCCGCTAACGTTTGGTTCTCTTACCAAACTGGAATACCTGGACCTTGGCTACTTTGAAATGGGCTCTCGCATGAATAAAATCGCGGACCTTACACCAACTTTTGGTAACCTTAAAAAGCTGAAGTACCTCAACCTTGCAGGTAACCAATTAGCTGCACTGCCCGATGCATTTTCGGGCCTGTTAGAGTTAGAAGAACTGAATGCCAGCCTCAACAAGTTAGTTAGCTTTCCTGTAGCTATTACCAAGCTGCCAAAGCTTAAAACACTTGACTTAAGTCTGAACAACTTTAGCGCTGTGCCCGCAGAAATAAGCGGCCTTACTAGCCTTGAAGCCTTAAACCTTGATGGCAACTTTTTTAATAAAGCCGATAAGAAAATTGCCGCCCTACCGGCAAGCATTTGCCAGCTGCCTAAGTTAAAAGTGCTTACCCTTAAGGATAATGTGATAGAACAATTGCCGGACTGTTTTGGCAATTTAACTCAACTGGAAAAACTGGATTTGCGCGACAATGTGTTAACGGCATTGCCCGCTTCCTTCACACAGCTAAAAAAGCTGCAATGGCTGGACCTAAAAACCAACAACATTGCTCAACTGCCTGCGGACTTCGGCAATCTTACGTCGCTAAAAGAATTTAACTTCTCTATGAATCCCGAAATGAAATATGAAATGGAGAAGCCAAAATTCATGAAGATGACGCAGTTGCAATACCTGGACCTGAGCTACAATAACATTACCAAGGAGCAGATAGAGCCATTACGAGCCGCTTTGCCAAATTGTAAGGTGGTAAACTGGGACTACAACAACGCCCCACTGCCAAAACCTAAATACTAAAACTTCAACACGTAGGCGCCTGACTCAGCTACGTCGTAACAAGGTTGTCCCAGTTTAGCGCACTCCTTTTTCCAATAGGCCACTTGCCTTTTGTTATTGGAAGAATCAAAAACAATCAGGCTGCAATCAATAGCAGCTTTTAGTTTATCCATATAAATCCGCGGGCTGTGTGTCACAATGCAGATATCTGCTTTCAAGTGTTTCCCAACATTCGTGTATCGTAATTCTTTATCAATAATGAATATCCGCTTGCCTTCAAATTCAACTAACTTACCAAAGGGCAAGCCAACAACGGAATCAAGCGCAACCGTTTGCCTGATACCACGTTGCCACAAATAGGGCCGTATGCGGTACTGTAATGTTTTCTCATCCGTCAGCAGGCTTTCGTCAAAATCGCGTATAAGCGTTCTGCCGTTCATAAAACCAATAGCCTTCTTGCCTTTAACGCAATAAACTATTAGTTCCTTTTGGTTTACCGCCTGTACCCTATCAAGGGCAAAAGAACAGCACAGTACAAAGCAAAGCGTTACCGATAGTACCGCTACTTTACTTCGCCTTTCCACCAACAACCAACAGCACAGCAATATTACTGCGTATAGCAACAGCATCTCAAATGCAGAAATGCTTAATCCTTTAGTTTGGGCGAATGGCAGGGTATCTACCCAAAAAACAAAGCGGTTCATTAACCAAAGCAGCCATTTAAAGCAAAAGCCGGTTAGTGCATTTAACCCCGGCACCCAACTAACTAAAAACAAGGCAGTACCGGATATAAGGATGAAATTACTTAGCGGTATTACCGCAAGGTTGGAGAAGAGAAAGAGATTAGGGAATTGGTGGAAGTAATAAATGCTTACCGGAAAAGTGGCCAACTGTGCCGCAATAGATACTGAGGTGAGTTTCCAACCCCAATCAAGCACTTTGTTTTTAAAAGCCAGCAGTGTATAAATGCGGGGCTGCAAAAACACAATGCCTGCCACAGCCAGGTAGCTTAACTGAAAACCTACATCCGTTATAATAAAAGGGTTAAACAGCATTAACAGCAGCGCTGTTGATGCCAGGATATTGTAGATACTGGCATCTCTGCGAAAAGCCAGGCCGGCCTGCAGCATGCTGAACATTAACGCTGAGCGCAGTACCGATGGACATAAGCCTGTAAGACAGGCGTACACCCATATAAACCCTATAATAAAAACTGCCTTGCCTATTGCATACTTTCTGCCCTTCTTATCAAGCCAACCCAACAAAAAGTTAAGCATCATAAACATAATGCCCACGTGAAGACCGCTAACGCTTAAAACGTGCAAAACACCGCTGCTGCTATAGGCCTGCATCAAATCCGCATTCACATAATCACGATAACCCAGCATAATAGCGGTGGCTACGCCAAAGTCGTTTTCATCCTTTATGTACTGCGCTATTACATTCAGAAATTTTCCTCGCAACTGATAAACCGCCGCAAAAAAGAAGCTACCCTCCTCTCTACTCAGTAGCTTCCAATTGCCTTCGTTTACAAAAGCGCGGTAGTACACATTGCGGTTAGCCTGGTACTTTTTATAGTTAAACTCCGCCGGATTAGCCGGCTCATCAAAGGTTTCTATTTTGGTATTAATCAGCAGCACATCGCCATATTGCAGGGCCAGTGCGTTACTATCTTTAATAAAATTGACAGCAACTTTACCTTGCAAGTTAGCCCATACAGTATCCCCGCTCAATTCCTTAACGGTAACAATGGCGTTTATGGTTTTATCTTTTTGAACGGGCGGTTCGCTTATTAGTACGATTGCAGAAGTTCCGCTGTTTAAATGGTGCTCAAAAAAGCGCGTGTCGTTTTTGTCGTTGTAGTTCCAGGCTAATAAATAACCAAGACCGGCCAATATGATTGAAGTTGCAAAGCCTTGGGCCGACTGTAGTTTGAACTGCTGCTGAAAGGAAAGAAAATTGGTAGCCAGAAGAAACAACAAGCCCGTAACTACTAAAACGAGCACCAGGCAGGCAGTGAAGGGAGCTGTACACCCAAAACAATTTAGGGTTATATAGCATAGCACCCCGGCTACCGCCGCAAGCCATATGCGCAACATGGGTATTGTGCTCCAGGGGGTTCTCATAACAGTTTAGCTAATGCCTTATTTTAATTTTACTTTCTAAATTTAATTTTAATCTCAACTAATCCTTGTGCTGCCTTACATCAATATTCATAACCTGCTTTTTATTGATATTGAAACGGTGCCGTGCTTTGGCACGCATGAGCAGCTTTCGCCCGCTATGCAGCAGCTTTGGGCAGTTAAGCACGCAACACTAAGGATTGAAAACGAAACTCCGGCAGATGGCTACTTAAAACGCGCCGGAGTTTACGCTGAGTTTGCCAAAATTGTTTGCATAAGCCTGGGGGTTTTTTCGTTTGATAAAGCATCCGGTAAAAGGCAATTCCGCCTAAAATCATTTGCAGGAGATGATGAGCGGCAGTTGTTGCAAGACTTCCTAAATCTACTGAACAAAAGTTTTGCCGATGCCGAACGCTTTCAGTTTTGCGGGCATAACATCAAGGAGTTTGATGTTCCATTCATTTGTCGTCGGTTATTAATAGAGGGCCTTCCTTTGCCCGATACGCTTGATATTTCAGGTAAACGCCCCTGGGAAGTAAGCAGTGTTGATACGCTGCATTTATGGCGGTTTGGTGATTTTAAAAACTACACCTCACTTAAATTACTGGCAGAAGTACTGGGCATACCTACCCCCAAGGATGAAATTGAGGGGAAAGATGTTTGCCGCGTTTACTGGCAGGAGAAAGGCCTGGAGCGTATTGTAAACTACTGCCAAAAGGACGTGGTAACAGTTGCCCGTTTACTATTGCGCTTTAAAGGCGATAATCAACCTCTGAGCGAAGAGGAGGTGGTAATTGTTACAGGATGATGCTGCCGCAGCTACAAAATACTTTAGCTGATTTTTTTGCGCTCTTTTATCCGCGCACCTGCCTGGCGTGCTCGCAGGCGCTGTTGCGTAACGAAGAATTTTTGTGCCGCAGCTGCGAAACGGATCTGCCGCAAACCAACCATATTACCGACCCTGAAAATGTTTTGCTAAAACGATTCACGGGACGTATACCGTTACTAGGGGCAGCGGCACTTTACCAGTTCCGTAAGGATGGCCCGGTTCAGAAGCTTTTACATAACTTAAAGTATAAGGGCCGGCAAGAAATTGGCAGAGCGGTTGGCGAAGCTTTTGCGGCCCGAATGAAAGAGCCTACTTCAATAATTACCGGTATTGACCTTGTTGTTCCGGTACCTTTGCATTGGAAAAAAGAACGCAAACGGGGTTATAACCAATGTAGCACCTTTGCCCAAAGCCTGGCAGAAGGCTTAGGTGTTAAGCCATCCCTTACGGCACTTGAGCGCATACACGAAAACATTTCGCAAACCACACAATCACGCTTTGACCGCTATGGTAATGTGGCTGAAATTTTTGCTGTAAAGGATGAAGCACAATTACAGGGCAAACACGTATTGCTGGTTGACGATGTAGTAACCACAGGCGCAACAGCTGAAGCCTGCCTGCAAACCATTTTAAAAGTAAAAAATACCAGAGTTAGTTTTGCTGCTATAGCAGCAGCAGCCCGTTATTAGTTGGCAATACCAACTGTAGCGCTAAATGTGCCATTGGTAAACGGCTTAACGTTTCCGTTAGGGTCGTACAACTTACAATTTACAACGCCGGTAACAGTAGTGTAGTTAGTGCCAAGGTCGCCGCGGGTTAATACCTCAAATGTACTGCCGGTTTGGTCTCCTTTCGAGGTCCAAAGTACGCCATTGCTATCGCGCACGGTTACATAAGCGCCGGCTTTAGCGCCGTTTTTATAAGCAAAGCTATGGATACCCGGGGTAAACAAATCGAAATAGGTTTGGGCAAGCGCCGGATTAACCCAAATACGCACCACAAGTCCACGTATTTCAATGGTTCCTTGTGTCAACATTTTATTGTTTGAGCCCGTAGTGTTCCAACTGCTACCTGAAACTATTACTGCCAGGTCATCCTCGTCATCGCCATCCTCATCTTCATCACCTCCTTGGCTGCTGTTACCCTCACCCTCGCCGTTATGGTGGCCATTATTGGAATGCTCTCCGCAATGCTCCTCATCCTCATTCTGCAACACTGTTTCATCCGTATAATAGTTACTTGTTCCGCTGAAGTCGATGGTTTCATTTCCTAATTTTCCTTTCAGAAAATAAGATGAATGAGTGGTATTGCCGGATGTAGGTGAGTTTACTTCCTTTTTACATGAAGAAAGTAAGCCCGCGGCTAAAAAAACTATAAATACAGGGACAAAAAGAAGTATCTTCTTTGCGTACATATCAGGGGGATTTAATTCAAAGCTCGTATTATCATTGCAAAATAGCAAATGAAAATACAATATTTTTTAAAAACCAATAAGATGAAAATTTCGCCTAACTACTTTCTCTTAAAGCCGGTGTTCAACCTTAGTGAATCAGCGCTTCATTCTATACCTAATGGCAGCTAAGGGTAGGCTGCAAATCAACCTATTAGCTTATCCTGCTAGGAGGCCAAAGCCCTTTCTTGAAATAATGGTTTAAAATTCGGGGTAGGTAGAACAGCGCTGCTAGCTCTCGCTGCTGCTAAGGGCGTTCTTTTCTTTCAGCAAACCGCGCAGGTCGCCGAAAAGCATCTGCACATCATCGTTCAAAAAGCTGCAAAGCCGGCCTATTTCATCAGTATTATTCTGATTACTTACTAAGTGCTCAAAGGTATCGGCGGCATCGCATGGCCTGCTATTGCTCCAATTATAAATAGCCATTGGAGCATAGGTTTTACGGTTGATGTGGTGGTATTTTAGCTTGCTGATGGTAGCAGTAAGTTCATGGTTCTTAACCTCAAGCACTATGTAGTATTCTATGTAAAGCAGGTGAATAAAAGAAGTGCCAGACCCTGCATACTTAACTAATCCACGTGCGGCAATTCTCTTCGACTCCGGATCAATAGACTGAAGGGGAATGGAATTATCGAATGCTACATCCACTGCCTGTTTGTTTTTAAGTTGGTTACTTTCTACAGGCACAGGTTCATTTTCGCGGGTAAACTTTTCAGCTCCTTCGGTAAACCAGTTTTGGGCAAGCTCGTATATGGCTTCGTCGCTTAAGTTAGTGTTTAACTTAAATGTCTGCTTATAGATAACTTCGCCGCTGTTGGCATCAACAGGCACATTGCTTCCTGCAAATGCAGTCAGGCTGAAAATAATCATCAAGGCTAAAAGGGTGGCAGATTTGATTGGGGTCATTGTTATTACTTGAACGTAAAAATCGCACAGTTGTTACGTCAAAAACATCCCCCGATGGGGTGAAAAGCAGGCAGTTTTTCCTGTTTTTTACCCTCTACAACAAAATGAAAATCAATGAACTACTATAAATTTGGCCGAATAGGCCCAAGAGCAGGAGTAAACACGAACTATGTAAAGGCCGGCAGGCAGGTCTGCCAACAAAAACTCTACCTCCCTATCCCTTACCGCATAAGGCACCTCCATCTGTTTACCATTTAAGCCCAAAACTTCCACCCAAAACTCCTCATTCACCTGCTCTTTTGATAAGCGGCAACGCAATTTCTCATTTGCCGGGTTAGGGAAAACACTTATTCCTGATCTATCATCCGGTTCCCTAAAACCAAGCACTGCGCTTGAGTCCCACACCGTTTCGCTGAATAGTTGCAAACCGCCACGGGAATTGCCGAAGATGTATTCTGCCTTGCCATCGTTGTTCAAATCACTCATCTGCATAGTTACCCTTGAGCCTGCATCGTAGCCTAATACATTGCTATCAAGTAAAACAAATGCGCCGCTTTTTAATTTGCCGGTATCAACCCGGTATTTTAGAACCACGCCTAGCTCGCTGGAAACGAAGAGAAACTCAGCACCTGTGCTATCCTTCGTTACAAAAGGATAACTGTAACCATCAGTAAGCCCCAGCCTTACATCCACCTCCCCAAAAAAACTATTTACGGAGTCGCGCCTGAATTCAGGTGCACTACTGCTGCCATAGTTTTGAAAGTAACTCAACTTGCCATCTTTTCTTCCTACCAGCAGGTCGTTGAGGCCATCGCCATTAAAATCATAAATAAAGGGTGAAGCAAAACCGTTTACATGGAGGCTATCAAAATAGGGCCCGGTCATTACAGCAAAGGCGTTTAAGCCGTTACCTGAGTTTTTGAAATAATGAAGGTCTCCATTGGCATCTCCAACAACCATATCCTTTTTACCATCGCCGTCTAAATCGCCAAAAGCGGGGCTTAGCGCCAAAGTGCCTGCATTGGTATGGTAAGCGGATAGGCCTGCGAAATCATCAGTTACCATTTCAAACTTTGGCGCGGTAAGTGTACCGGTGTTTTCAAACAAGGCTACCTGAGAAGCTGCCGCCACCACGGGATTGTATTTGTAGTAGTTGCCGCAAACAATATCCATCAGCCCATCTGCATTGTAATCGAAAAAAACAGCTTTGGAATCAGTGCCTAGGTCCAACAGATGATGTGTAAGGAAGGAGTCGCTGTACAAGCGGTAATTACAACTGCCGTTGCTGTATCTATAAAGCAAAATATTTTCAGCATCCAGCGTTTGGCCGCCAAAGTTTGGCGCTATTACAATATCCTCTTCACCGTCATTATCACCATCTATCCTAAACGCTGCAGGAAAGTAAGGCAGCTTCACAGGCGTATTGCAAGCCGGCCACAAGGTATCTACCCAGCTAATATGCGCAAAGGCGCTATCGCCAGTGTTGTTTAGCAAAGACATATAATCAGAATGCGATTCGCTTATTAAAACATCCCAATCGCCATCTCTTTCGTTATCCAATGGCCACAAGGTGGTACCGCCATGCCTCGGGCCACCTGCCTGTGCGCCACCATTAGCTTTACAGCTTACATTAAGCGTAACATTAAGTCCACTGGTGCCAACATATACATTGCCCCAGCAGCCGGTAACTAAATTGAATATCATAGAATCCGGGGAGAGGTTTAGCTCCTTGGTCTGGTTCTCATAATATTCTATATCCGTTCCAAAAAGATCAAAGGTTAATACATCCAGGTCGCCATCATGGTTAACATCAATTATAGCCGGCACGCCTAAACTGTTCGTCCATAGGTTAGCCAATACGGGCTCTTTGTAATACAGCACATACTGAACAACATCAAATCGCAGATTGCCGTTAACACGGCTGCCCTTGTACACTTTAATGCCGGGAGGAATCTGAGTACCCTGCACTATTTCGCCTGTTTGCGCTGTAAACAAGTCAGGCACTCCATCCGCATTGTAATCCTTAACTACAGCCCACACTTTTAAAAGAGGAAACAATTTTTCGTAAGCAGGCGCATAATGAAATGCTGCATCTCCGGTTGTGCCATCATTTAAAAAAGTAAGGCACTTCTCCCCAACGCGATCAAAAACAAAGAGATCTTTTATACCATCGGTATTCAAATCAATTTCTGAAAATTCAGGGGCGTTTAATCCTCCGGTCCATGCATTAGGCACTATTGCCCCATTGCGGATAAGGGGTAAGGCGCTTACCGGATACTTGAGGGTTTGTGCAACTGCCAAACGGCAGAGCAACAACAGAAACAGAGAAAAACGAAAAGCCATGAATTTTTATGAGCCTGACCATAAAAATACGAAAGATGCCGGCTATTAGCAGTAGCTGATTAATCACCGGGGAAACGAATACCCTTGAAAAAGATATCGGAAACTGAAGGATTAGGGTATTGATGTTCGCCTGTTATAATTAAAACAGCCAGATATTTTTTATCGGCCCAGCCGGTAATCTGTAACTCATAGTTATCACTATCCTTACAATAGTCTATAACACCTCTTGCTCCATTGTGGGTACTCAAGGTTCTGCCCTTGCCATAACCCGCACATTCTTTAGTTTCCAATACAGTTTTTAAGTAGTCGATGTATTCTATCAGTATGCCTTCGGCTATAGCTTCCGATTCAAGGGGCTCAGCCAACTCTACGAAAACAACATCGTATAAATAATCATCAAACTCTGTGTTCATGGTATACACCTTCGATTTATCCTCGCTATAGGTCAGCTCTGCGGGTTCTGTCTTTGCAGGCATATAAACATAAGCGCCTGAATTGCCTATAGGCGTTTTTTCAAACTTCGGCGTTTTTTGGGCCCGGCTAAAAGTGCACAGGGCAACTACAAACAATACGGTAAAAAATTGACGCATATAAAGACTGTTTACTTACCTACAAATATAACCAGGCCACCAAACCAAAAACGGTTGTAGTAAGAATATACACCATTTGGGAAAGGCCCACTATCAAGGCTTGTCAGGCGAATTACTGCTATTTACCTGAAAGTAGTTTACATCAAGCCAATACTTCACAATTGTAGCTATTACATTTTCAAGATCGCCAAAATCAATAGGCTTAACAACGTAACTGTTAGCACCAAACTTGTACGCATCCGTAAGGTCCCGCACTTCCTTAGAAGAACTGAAGATAACTACCGGGACCTGTTGGGTAGTACTATTGGCCCTTATCTGGGCTAATATTTCAAGCCCTGTAACCTTAGGCAGTTTGATGTCCAACAAAATTAAGCGGGGCAAACCCGCACCCTCCCTATAGGCGTATTGCCCCCGGGCGAAAATAAAGTCTAATGCCTGGGCGCCATCCTCTATATGCGCTATCCGCTCCGGGGGAAGGAGCTTTTTCAGGCAGCGCTTTACCAGGTCCGCTTCGTAGGGATTATCCTCTACTACCAAAATTTCCGTAATATATTTTTCCATCATAGTTCTTTTCAATTCAGTGTAAAGTAAAATGTAGCACCTTTACCCACTTCAGCTTCGGCCCAAATTTTACCGCCGTGTTTAGTTATTATGCGGCTTACCAGGGCCAGGCCTACGCCGGTGCCGTTAAACTCGCTTTGATTATGCAGGCGACTAAACACGCCAAACAACTTATCGGCATGTGCCATATTAAATCCTGCCCCATTGTCCCTTATAAAATATACATCCTTACTATCCTGCTTATCCATTCCAATCTCAATTAAAGGCTTCTCCTTTTTGGCTGAGTACTTAATGGCGTTAGAAATTAGATTAACCCATACCTGCCTTAGCATTGAAGGGTCTGCCACTGCATCAGCTAAATTCCGTTGCACTACCTCAGCATGGTATGTTGGTCCGCCGTGGCTTTTTATTTCTTCCCTTACTGCAGCTACCAATTCATTCATTACTACTTTTTTTCTCACCATCGGTTTTCTGCCCAATCGGCTAAAGTCAAGCAGGTCATTTATTAACTGCCCCATGCGCATACTGTTATTCATTATTACATCGATGCACTTCTTGCCATGGGCGTCTAACACCTCTGCGTAATCTTCCGTAAGCATTTGGGCAAACCCGTTCATAACGCGCAAAGGCGCCATAAGATCATGCGAAACGGTATATGAAAACGACTCCAACTCCTTAATAGTATCCTTTAACTCTCTGGTTCTTTCGTCCACTTTGCGTTCCAACTCAGCACTAATGCCTTTGCTTAGTGTAATATCTGTCATTGAAATAGTGATGCCAAACATTTTCCCTTCTTCATCGCAAACGCCTATCAACCGCATGCTGTACCACAAATCAGTACCATACAGCTCCTTCAAATTAATTTCGTAACTAAGATTTTCGCCGTTGATTACCCTTTGGGCGTATTCCTTCATCACCGACTTCCGTCCACCACGAAGAAACGAATAAACGGACATGCCTACACTTATTTCCTGTTTAAAATGTAAAGGAACATTTACCGCAGCCCGCTGATTGAATGAAACAATATTCATATCCAGATCTGTTAGCACATAAGCCGTTTCGGTATTATCCAATATCGCTCTAAAGTTTGCTTCAGACTTGCGAATAAGTTCTTGCGACTTTTTCTTTTCCGATATATCAATAACGCTTGCCCGCAATTGGTTATGGTCGCTATCGTACAGTTTAACCAACCGCACCTCGGCAGTTATTTCTTTACCACCGGCGCAAAGAATCTGCCACTCAAAAATTGGCTGAGCGCCATGCATAGTGTCTTTTATCAACTCCGCTGCTTTTTCTGCTGAGTTCCGCCCATCGGGTTGCAATAAGGGGCTAAAGTCCGCAGGGCCCATTTGCCGTAGCTCCTTTTCACTTACACCCAAAAGCTTAAGGGCATTTTCATTAAAGTCATTAAATCTTCCGGTATCGCCATCCATAATAAATATGGCCTCCGGCGCCAGTTCGAAAAATTCCCTGAACTGTTTTTCACTTTTTCGCAGCTGTTCTTCGCTCCTCTTTCTGTCAGTTATATCGTTTCTGATACTTACGTATTGGTAGGGCTTACCATCCGCATCCAAAAAAGGTACAATAGTATTATCAACCCAATATAACTTGCCATCCTTTGCTCGGTTACAAAACTCTCCGCGCCAAATTTTACCGGAAGTAATTGTTGCCCAAAAGTTCTGAATATGCGCCTTATCGTGGTACCCGGAATTAAGCAAACGATGGTCCTGGCCGATTAACTCATGCGCTGCATACTTTGAAATTTTACAGAAGTTATCATTTACATACTTAATTCTGCCATACCTATCGGTTATGGAAACAATAGAGCTCTCAATCAGCGCCGCACGATAATCCTGTGTGTCTTTTATACTTTCTTGTAGCTGCTCCTCCGCATCTTTTTGGGCTGTAATATCCAGCGTTATACCGTCAACCAATATCAATTCCCCTTCAGCGTTCAGCGTAGGTATTACTTTATTCTCTACCCACCTAACTCTTCCATCCTTTGTTTTTATGCGATACTGTTTTATATCCTTGTTACCCTTAGCTACGGCTGCAATATGCTGTTCAACAATAGCCGCGTCTTCCGGCAATATCACCTTTTGCCATAGATCCACGTCTTCATAAAAATCTTCCGCTTTATAGCCGTATAGTTTTTCGCAGGCTTTTGAAATATGCTTAACTCTGCCGGCGCGCACATCTACTGAATAAAGTACTTCATCTATAGTATCGAAAATGTTATTAAGCGCTTTGTAAGCACTTGCTATTATCTGTTCATCTTTCTTTCTGTCGGTTATATCAGCAATAACCCCGTTAATCCGGTTTATTTGGCCATGCTCATCTATTATAGGCAGCATTTTAAAATTCAGCCAGCGTATTTTACCGTCCTTTCTTACAATTCGATATTGCACTTCAAGCTTTTCACCCGTGTACATCCTGGCGTTTTGCTCCTGCACGTAGGCCTTATCATCCTCATATACTATGTCAAACCACAAATTAGGATTAGCTTTAAACTCATCAGGGGTATAACCATAAATCTGGCGGCAGCTATCTGAAACAAATAATTGCTCCCCCGTTTTCATATCTACTGAAAACACCCCCTCTTCTACTGAATTCAAAACAGAAATCAGTATGTCATTTACATTTTCCCTTTCAGACATTTGTTTGTTTTGAGAAACCATGGTGTAATTGATTATTGCCTTAGGCTGCTTAAAATTTTGATACGGCTAAGGTGGGGTAGGCAGTGTTATGAAAATTGTGACATTTATCAGATTGCGACCTCTTAAACATGATAGAAATCACATATTAGGTTGGGGAGATCCAAGCCCTCCGGTCTCATTCGCCAAAAAACGTAAGGCACATAAAATATGTCCATCTTTGCCCTTATATGCCCACAATTCATTTAAAAACAAGCATTAAGGCACCGGTTGAACGTTGTTTCAAACTGGCAACCAGTATAGACCTGCATATGGTTAGCACCGAAGGAACAGGGGAAAAGGCTATTGCAGGACGCACCAGCGGGCAAATATTGTTGCATGAAACGGTTACCTGGCGGGCAAAGCACCTTGGGGTTTGGCAAACACTTACCTCACGCATTACTGCGTATCAGTATCCTTCCTTCTTTACCGATGAAATGGTACAGGGGGCATTTAAAAGCATTTGCCACCACCACCGGTTTACACAAACAGCGGAGGGCACTTTAATGGAAGACGAGTTTCATTTCGAATCGCCTTTAGGTTTTTGGGGCAAGCTGTTTAATTACGTTTTTCTAACTAACTACCTTAAACAGCTATTGGAACACCGCAACCTGGTAATAAAGCAATATGCTGAAGGAGAGGATTGGAAGAAAATACCGGGAACACAGTAGTTTTAACGTATGCTGTGGTGCCAAAAAAGAATAAAGTTGGCGGCAACTTTATATTCTTACATTACAAGCTATATGGTAAAAAACGCACCTCTTTACGTTTCCCGCATTACGGAAAAATGGGAACATGAAAAATCGATTTTATTAAAGCGCTTTCCTATTCTGCGCATTAAAGATTTTCTGTTCATTGAAGGCGAAGAGGAGGAAATGTTTAAGCGCGTACAGGTTAAAACCGGCAAATCGAAGGCGCAGATTGATGCTATTCTTAGCCGCTGATTGTTTTTCCCTCCTTGTAAACAACTGACCCCCTTTATAAATACGGCGGCCTTGTACAAGATTTTCTTAAGCTGATTTGTGGGCCACCAGCATGTTGACGAAAGAGTGAAGCGATAAAAACGGATATAACCGGTTAAACGCGCATGTATTCGGGCAGCCAGTTCTTAATAGCCTTCTTAGTTTGTTTCGCGCTTAGGTTTTCACTTAACCCACGATCCATTAATGCAACTAATTCGTCCTCCGCTGCAAACCGCAGGGCCGCCACGCGCCTGTAAGAATAAATACTATGCTTGCTTTGCAAACAAATCGTATTTTTTGGGCCTAAACCAAAACAATGAGATTTTCGTTTTTGCCGGCAGCTTCACTAATTTTCCTATGCACTGTGTTGTATGCCCAACAAAAGGCACCGCTACCGCTTTTGGCATTTCAGCAAAATATAAAGCTTGGCGCTAAGGTAAAGCCGGAAGATGCTTACACTGCCGCCGAAAGCTGGTTTAATACTAACCCTTCGCTTTTTACGTCAGCTAATGCCGTAGCACCGGCTGATGTAAAGCAAAAAAACAAGGATGCCGTTGACAAGGAGTTTAATAACAGCCATGCGCTGCAAATGTTGGACCCCTCCATTTACAAACTGCAGGCGCTGGGCCTTATCAAATACTTTGGCGGCACTACTACCAGTATACGTATGCTGTACATTAAATATGATATTGCCATAGCCATTAAAGCAGGGTCGGCAACCTTCAGCATATCCAATGTGCGCTACTTTCACTTCGATGCAAAAAACTATAACCCCACAGGCATATTTTCTTTTGACGGCGGCAAGCCCTGTGAACATTCGGGCAACCTCGACGCCCTCTATAGTTGCCAAACCAATGCTGAAGAGTTTAAACAGCTAAGTGATTATTTCAATAAAACCGTTAAAGCGCAGGCTGAGGCGTTTAACAAAGAACTGAAGGACAAAAAAATGCTTTACACAGCTCCGGCCACCACCTCAAAAAGTACAAGCAATAAAAAATCAAGCGGCAGTACAACCAAAAGTTCAAGCTCAACAACAAAGGCCCCTGCTAAAAAATGAAACTTTCTTTCCGTCCTATACGCCTTTACCTGGCATTAATTTTAATACCCTGCAACATTGGCTTTAGTTATGCGCAAAGTTATAATCCTGTTGCAGCACCTAATGCCATAGTTGAGGCAGGTAAGGCCCGTTTCACCATTTTAACGGAGCGGCTAATACGCATGGAGTATTCCAATGATTCTACCTTTAACGACCAGCCCACCATTACCATTCTAAACCGAAATCTTCCCACGCCTGAATTCCGCACCAGAACAGAAAACGGCGTGCTGATTGTTTCAACTAGTTACCTAACGCTCACCTATAAAATAAGTGGTGGTGGTTTCAATAACAGAAACTTGAAGATTGACTACGCAGATAACAGCCGTTCATTTACCTGGAAACCCGGGATGCGCGACCCCAAAAATATGCATGGCACTACACGCACCCTGGATGGCACTTTAGGCAAGTTCAGTTTTCAAACACTTAAAAAAATAAACACCGGCGAAGGGTTAATTTCCCGAAGTGGTTGGGCGTTAATAAACGATTCGGAGAAACCGGTTTTTGATACCACTGACTGGCCCTGGGTACAAAACAGCGCCACGGCCAAAAATATTGATTGGTATTTCTTTGGTTACGGCAGCAACTACAAAGCCGCCTTATACGATTTCACCTCTATTTCAGGTAAAATATCGCTACCTCCCAAATTTGCTTTTGGCATTTGGTATTCGCGTTATTACCAGTACAGCGAACAGGACTTTAAGGATATAGTAGCAGGTTACGAAAGCCACGGACTTCCGCTTGATGTTTTAGTAATTGATATGGATTGGCACATGACCAAAACCAGCGACCCTGACGCCTTTGCCAAATTCAACCCTCAACCCGATGCCTGGACGGGCTTTACATGGAGTAAAAAGTATTTCCCCGATTACCAGGGTTTCTTGAAATGGACGGACAGTAAAAACATAAAGACCTGCCTGAATCTCCATCCTGCTTCAGGCGTGCAGGCACATGAAGCCACCTATTGCCAGTTTGCCAATGCCATGGGCTTTGATACTGCAGGCTGCCACACTATTCCCTTTGATATTACCAATAAGCAATTCGCTAAAAGTTATTTTGATGTGCTATTGCATCCCTACGAAAAAGCCGGTGTTGATTTTTGGTGGCTCGATTGGCAGCAATACAGCCAAACCAAACTAAAAGGCGTTAACCCAACTTTCTACTTAAACTATGTGCACTTCAGTGATATGCAGCGGCAAGGTAAGCGGCCGCTGATTTTCCACCGTTATGGTGGCCTGGGTAACCAGCGTTATCAGATTGGTTTCAGTGGTGATGTAATTATCAATTGGAAATCGCTGGCCTACCAGCCCTGGTTTACGGCCACTGCAGCCAATGTAGGCTTTGGCTTTTGGAGCCATGATATTGGCGGGCATATGCAGCCGATGAGTAAAAAGTTAAAGCAAGATGCAGAGTTGTTTACCCGCTGGGGTCAGTGGGGTGCATTCAGCCCTATCTTTCGCACACACGCTACTAACGACCCCGGCATTGAGCGCCGCATGTGGCAATACCCAATCGAAAATTTTGAGGCTATGAAAAAGGCAGTTCTGCAACGTTATAGCCTGCTGCCATACATATTCACGTACAGCCGCATGGCTTACGACAGCGCCATTTCTTTAGTGCACCCCATGTATTATGAATATCCTGATAAGGAAGAGGCCTACCACTGCCCCCAACAGTATTACTTTGGTAAGAATATGATTGTGGCGCCGGTTTGCAAACCGCAAAAAGGAAAAGCCACTGCAACACAAACAGTTTGGCTACCCGATGGCAATTGGTACGACTACCGCAACAACAACTTGATACAAGGAGGAAAAAAAATCACGCTCAACTACAGCCTGGACGAAATACCGGTATTCGTAAAACAGGGAAGCATAATACCACAGCAGCACGATAAGCAACATGCCGATGAACCGTTGGATACCGTAATGCTGTCAGTTTATTGTGGGGCAAACGGCTCATTCAGTTTATATGAAGATGATGGCAACACTGATAATTATCGATTAAATAGCTACTCCTTCACTGCAATCAACCTCACGCAGAGCCAAAAAGGCATTGAATTAAGCATTACCCCTGATGGCCGGCATTTTGAGGGCCAATTAAAAGAACGCGTTTGGGAAATACAGTTTATTAATTGCGCAGAACCCGCAAATGTTTTACTAAACGGCAAGGCCGCATTGAACAGCAACTATAACAAACAAAGCAGAGTTGCATCCGTATTGCTGCCCCCAACCAATACTGGCGAAAGCCTACTAATTACTATTAAGTAAGCCGGACTTTCGGAAAACCATCCGGTAAACCAGAGAAGAAAAATTGCGTTGCCGCTAGCCCTTATCTTTTTCTCCCCGGCTTAAAAGCATGGCGTTTTTTAGCAACTGCCTTAGTAGCGCTGCGCTTCTTAGGTTTTACAACAGCTTTAGGCGGTGTTGCTTTACCGGCAACAAGCGGTTTCGTTTTCCGCAATTCGGCCATTATTTTATTTGCGGCCTTTTTAAGCTCTGCCAGGGTTTTAATGCCCTTAAAGTGTTTCCGGTATAAAGCGGTAAATTTCTTTTTAGAGTAGCCTGTTTGTTTAAGCATGCGGCCAAAGGCGCGGTGAATTAACATTAACTGTAAATCGTTAGGCGCATACTGCTTGCGTATAGTAGATAGGTTCAACTGAAAGTTAAGTTCAGGTATATCAAGCGAAGCTTTGCTCTGGTTCAGCACATAATCAAAGGTTGGGGCATTGGCCACACGGCTACCCAGGCCCCAGCCACTCTTAGGCACATTAAAGTGCTTTAGTATTGTGGCTATTACCGATGCATGATCAAAAGGTATGTTTGTTGGGCTACGGAACACCGTACCGCCCTTTGTATATGGCGAAACAAGTATCAGTGGTACGCGTACGCCAAAGCGGTTAAACTGAAAACCATATTCAGTAGATTGCGGTGGGTTGGTACCATCCGCAGGCTTAGCCCAGGGCGCGGCTGCATTCCAGGTGGGGCCCATATGGTCAAAGGTGCCGCCGTGCTCATCAAAGTTGATAATGAACAGCGTATTTGCCCAGGCCGGCGATTGCAGCAAGGCATTAAAGATCTTGAACACAAAAGTTTCGCCCGCATTTAAGTCGGCCGGTGGGTGGTAATCATTACCATTTGCTCCAATACCCCATTCCTCTTCAAACCAGGCCGGTTCTAAAAAGCTAAAGGCCGGTAGTGTGCCGCTGGCGGCCTGCTTAAAAAAGTTACTTATGTCGCTAAAGTGATTGCTTAAGCCGCTAAGGTTGGGCCAAAACAAATCCTGCGTAAAGCAGTAGTCGCCCAAACTGTGCCCCGGCCATAACTGGCTGTAATAAATTGTCCAATCATCAGGAGTATTGTAACCGTAATTCTGTAAAACGTTCCAAATGGTGGGCTGTGTAAATTCGTAAGGGTCCCAGGGGTAGTAACCGTCCCAGTGGTTATCTACCATGCCTGTGCTGATACCACCCAGCGTACCAATGGAGTTGCCGGTGGCTGCAAATGCCCGGTTGCAGTTGGTTTGCGTAGGTACCGATGCATAGTAGGCATCTGAAACCGCAAATGTTTTGGCCAGCCAGTTCAACATAAATAACGACTTTGCATTAGGCGTATAAGAGGACATTATCTGTGCAGTGTCGGAGTTGTTGGAAGCGTAATCCCGGTAAAAGCCCATCATGGAAGCGGGTTGATTAACGGGGGGATTGGCAGTAGAGCCGTAAAGCTGATTGTTTACATTACTATAACCCTCGTTAGGGTCGGCAGTGGGTATATTAAGTACGCCATCAGGTATTTGAGTAACGTAGTGTTTTACATTGTTCTTATCGGGGTTATACATGTTGGGGGTTAGGCCCTGAAAAACCGGGTTAGTACCCACCGGTAAAAAGCGCGATGGTTTTTGTCCATTACTGTAAAGCCAACCCAATACGTTGTCGAAGGAGCGGTTCTCCAACATAAGGTACACTATATGCTTGATGTTTTTCATAACGCTGATTTAGTGTTATGAAAATGGCTTATAAATAAGTATTATGAAATCCCTATATAAAGGGACAGTGCGAAAAGGTTACGCTATATATCCCTAAGCTCGGTTGTAAAGGTAAAATTAAGGCCTGTGGCTTTATTCACTGCCTCTATATATTCCGGTAGGCCATAAATTGCCACTACGTCCGGGTCGCCTAATTCATCTTCGGTGGTAACCGCTATACGTTCTTGTATATTATCCTTTTGCAGCGCTTGATTTATAAAAACCACCGGCAGATAATTTTCGTCGCCCCAGCGCCAATCGTCCCAGGCTTGAAAAGTTTCATCGTATTTATGACCGTTAACGGTAAAAATTAGCCTGTGGTAAGTTATAGGTTCTGTTTTTTCTTCCTCTTCACCCTCGTCTTCCTCATTTTCTACTTCAGTAAAGGAAACATCCGTGATGCGCAGCTTGCCGGCAGCCAGCTTTTGCATATCGGCTACAAATTCATCCACCTCCGCACATTCTGCAATAGACCAGGGGGAATATCTAATGCATTTATCATCCACCTCAAGTAAGGTCATAGCATCAAAAATCTTCCAGAAGGTAAACGCGGTTCCCGCTTTCATCTCCTTCAAACAGTAATCCGTCAATTCGGGAGTTATAGTAAATTCCAAATTTTTGAGCACCTCAAATTTTTCCTGCAGTTGGGCGGCATCGGCCGGCACAGTGTTTTCCCTTTTTTCAGTTTCACGGGTAGGCAGCACGGCCACTTCAACCTCCTCGCTGTCTTTAGCACCAAAAAGATTTTTAAAAAACGCCCCAACCGAATTTAAGAATGAACTCATATTCTTTGCTTTACTGCAAAGTTGTAACAATGATGGCTAACCGTCTATCCATAATTAAGTGAATTATCGCATGTTCGATTGTGCAACAATAAAAAAGCCCCTTGATTATAGGAGCACTATTTGAATAGCCGGATTGAACGGATGCTCAATCTTCGCCTTTGATGCTTTGAAACATTATAACCTCGCGTAATCCACCACAAATTCCTTCATTGAGATTCGTTGATGCAGACGCAATAAAGGTTTCTCACTTGCTTAAAATAAAAAAGCCCCACATTTCTGTGAGGCTTTTAAAATAAGGAGGCGACTACCTACTCTCCCGGGTTCTTAGTCCAGTACCATCAGCGTGGAGGGGCTTAACTTCTCTGTTCGGAATGGGAAGAGGTGATCCCCCTCGCTATAGTCACCTTTAAGTTTGACCCTGCAGCCGAACACCATGCAGGCAATGAACTTAGAGTGTATTACTCAATAACTTTTGACACTTGGCAATTAATAAAATCAAAACTTCTTTGAAATCAATCCCTGGCAGCTTTTGCAACAACCAGGTAAACCAAAAAAATTAGAAAGTCAACGGGCAATTAGTATCGCTCGGCTATGACATTACTGCCTTTACACCTGCGACCTATCAACGTGGTAATCTTCCACGACCCTTAAAAGAAATCTCATCTTGAGGTGGGCTTCGCACTTAGATGCTTTCAGCGCTTATCCCTTCCGAACGTAGCTACCCTGCAATGCAGCTGGCGCCACAACAGGTACACCAGAGGTTCGTCCGACACGGTCCTCTCGTACTAGAGTCAGCTCCTCTCAAATTTCTAACGCCCGCAACAGATAGGGACCGAACTGTCTTGCGACGTTCTGAACCCAGCTCGCGTGCCACTTTAATGAGCGAACAGCTCAACCCTTGGGACCTTCTCCAGCCCCAGGATGTGACGAGCCGACATCGAGGTGCCAAACCTCCCCGTCGATGTGAGCTCTTGGGGGAGATCAGCCTGTTATCCCCAGCGTACCTTTTATCC
>JBDHYB010000003.1:0-159438 GCA_039811145.1 Chitinophagales bacterium
ACGTAACCTGGACAGCGAACGGCACCAGCGGCTTCTTTGATATTCTTTATAGCACCAACGGGGGCACCAGCTACTCAACGGTAGCGAGCAACGTAACGGGCAACAGCTATACCTGGAACGTAAACAACAACCCGAGCACGAACGTGTTTGTTCGCGTGAGGGATAATCAAAATACCTGTCGTAAGGACCAAAGCAATAGCGCTAATACTATTCTTGCTGCCACGCCAATATTAACCAGCCCTAATGGTGGCGAAGTATGGAATGTTTATAGTACACAAAACATTACATGGCAAACCAACTCACTTTACACAAGTGTGTTTATTGAATACTCTATTGACAACGGAGTAACATGGAATAACGTAGTTAGCAGCACACCAAACACCGGAAGCTATGCGTGGACCGTTCCTTTCACGCCTTCTACCCAGGCGCTGATCCGTATCGGTAACGTTGGTAATCCAACATTGTTTGATGTAAGTAATGCTGTGTTTACTATTCAAATACCTACACCGGTTGTTACCGCCCCTAATGGCGGCGAAACATGGTATGCAGGTACTACACAGAACATTACATGGTTGCCGAATACCTACTTCAGCACAACCGTTAACCTGGATTACTCTTTGGATAGCGGTGCAACCTGGGTAAGTATTGCTACTAACCAAACCAACAACGGTTCATATACATGGACTTTACCTAACGTAAACTCAGCCCGTGCGTTAATACGTGTAAGCAATTATTCTAATCCTTCTTACTACGATGTAAGCAACGCGCTTTTAACTCTACGTCCATATGTGCGCTTGGTATCGCCAAACGGAGGAAACGTATTAGGCGCTTGTACGCAGACAACTATTACGTTTGAAAAGGCTCCTCTTTACACGGCCTTTAATATGGAATACTCTGTTGACAACGGCGTTAACTGGATAACCATCTTTACTAACCAGACTTATAACAACACAGTTAATAACTATAACTGGACCGTGCCTAATAACCCATCAACACAGGTGTTGGTGCGTGTTTATCCTAATGGTGTATTAAGCCGCGCCGATACCAGCGATGCTGTATTTACTATTAAGCGTGCTGTTACTATTATACAACCAAACTTTGGTGGTGTATTGGTAGTAGGCACCAACTACAGCGTAAAATGGCAGAGCGATGGTATTTCTAACATTTACGACCTTGCGTACTCAACAGCAGGCCCGAGCGGACCATGGACAAATATTGTTTTAGGCTACAACACTTCGTCTAATACTTATACCTGGACTGTTCCAAACACACCTTCTACAAACTGTTACCTGCGCATACGCGATAACATTAACAGCTGTAAAGAAGATATTTCTGACCTGGCCTTTACAATATCTCCTACTGCTAACCCAATAACAGTAACTGCGCCAAACGGTACGGATTCATTGAGCGCTTGTCAGGCTTACAACATTACATGGACTGAATCAGGCTCACCTATTGGCAACTACAACATTGGTTACTCTATTGATAATGGCACTAACTGGATTCCTATTGTATCAGGTTATGCTACTACATCAGGCACTTACCCGTGGATAGTTCCGAACATCAATGCCCCAGCGGTACTGGTGCGCGTTCAAAGCGGATTAAACCCATTAGTGTTTGACTACAGCGATGCCTTGTTCAAAATTAATCCGGGCAAGCTGGTTACCAATAATGACACTACTATATGTTCAGGCCAATCTGTGCAGTTAAACACTACAGGTGGTTCTTCGTATAGCTGGACACCTACTGCAGGCTTAACCAACCCTACAATTGCTAACCCTGTTGCCACACCAACCAGCACAACGCAATACATTGTGTCTTCAGTAAGCGGGGGCTGTTCATTGGCTGATACGGTATTAATTACTGTAAACCCAAGTTCAGGCCAAAGTGCTTCAGTAATTATTACACCGTCACCGGGCACAGCAGTGTGTAGCGGTACTAACGTGTTGTTTACTGCAACACCTACTAACGGTGGTTTATCTCCATCTTACCAATGGAAGAAGAATGGCGTTAACGTGGGTATCAATACCTATACCTATTCATCTTCTTCATTAGCCAATAACGATGTAATCACCGTTCAAATGACTTCGTCTCTGCAGTGTGTTACCAACCAGGTAGCTACATCGAACGCAGTTACCATGACGGTGTTCCCGAACGTTACCCCAACTGTTTCAATCAATACACCGCAAACTACGGTTTGTAGCGGTGCTAACGTAACCTTTACTGCCACTTCAACTAATGGCGGTGGAGCGCCGGTTTACCAGTGGAAGAAGAACGGCGTAAACGTTGGCTCAGGTGGAACTACTTATACTACCAACACATTAGCAAACAATGATGTGATTAGCGTAGAACTGACTTCAAATGCTAACTGCGCTTCGCCATTAGTAGTTACCTCTAACTCGCTGTTGATGACGGTTAACCCGAACTCAACACCTTCAATTACAATTTCAACAGGTGCTACTTCAATTTGTGCAGGCACCAGCGTAACCTTTACCGCTAATGCCGTTAATGCCGGTGTTACACCAACTTACCAGTGGAAGAAGAACGGTAGCAACGTAGGCACAAACTCTTCTACGTTTACTACTACGGCTTTAGCAAATAACGATGTAATTACCTGTGATGTAACCTCAAGTGCAACTTGCTCTACTATATCAACGGTTACGTCTAACTCAATAACCATGTCGGTTGCCACTTCGGTAACGCCTTCGGTTTCGGTTAGTGCATCTTCAACCAGCATTTGTGCCGGCACTTCAGTAACATTTACTGCTACCCCAACCAACGGTGGTGGTTCACCATCTTACCAATGGAAAGTAAATGGTATAAATGCAGGCTCAAACTCAAATACCTATACTTCTGCAGCATTGGCTAACAATGATGTGGTTACTGTAGTTATGACCAGCAGCTCCGGTTGCGCTTCACCTACTACTGCAACTTCAACCGGTATTACTATGACGGTGAATCCAACTACTGCACCTACGGTTAGTATTGCAGCATCGGGCAGCACCGTATGTTCCGGCACTAACGTTCAGTTTACAGCTACTGCCGGTAACGCAGGTGGCTCACCTTCTTACCAGTGGATACTGAATGGAAATAACGTAGGCGGTAACGCAGCTACATACAATACATCGGCATTAGTAACCGGCGACTCTGTATGGTGCGTAGTTACCAGCAGCAGCAGCTGTGCATCACCAAACACTTCAACCTCTAATAAAGTTGGTGTTACGGTTAATCCGGTTGTAACTCCTTCTATTGCTATCACAACAAGCTCTAATAACGTTTGCGCCAATACTGCGGTGTTGTTTACAGCAGTGGCTACCAATGGGGGCAGCAACCCTGCTTACCAATGGAAAGTGAATGGTACCAACGTTGGAGCTAACTCTTCTACTTATTCAAGCACTTCATTAGCTAACAATGATGTGGTGACCTGTGTGTTGACTTCGAACGTAGCATGCGCGACAACAACAACTGCTACTTCTAACAGCGTAACCATGACTGTTAGCCCTAACACTTCACCTACAATCAGTATTGCTACTGGCAGCAACAACGTATGTTCAGGAACGCCAGTTACCTTTACGGCTACTGTAGGTAATGCAGGTGCTTCTCCAACCTACCAGTGGAAGATAAACGGTGGTAACGTAGGAACTAACTCATCAAGCTATACTTCATCATCAATAGCTAATAACGATGCGGTGCAGTGTGTGGTAACATCAAGCGCAGCTTGTGCCAACCCATCTACAGCTTCATCGAACACTATATTGATGACGGTGAATCCTTCGGTTACACCTTCTGTCAGCATCAGTGCAACTTCAACTGCTATCTGTTCAGGCCAGTCTGTTACCTTTACCGCTACACCGGTAAATGGCGGCACAACACCTGCTTACCAATGGAAGAAGAACGGAACTAACGTAGGAACTAACTCTTCTACATTTACAACAACTTCATTGGCCAATAACGATGTTATTACCTGCGATATGACCGGTAACGCGGCTTGTGCTTCAACAACCACAGTTACCTCTAACTCACTTACCATTACAGTTAATACATCTGTTACACCTTCTGTTTCCATAACCACTTCAGCCAATAACGTTTGCGCAGGCACTTCAATAACCTTTAGCTCAAGCGTTACAAACGGCGGTGGTACGCCTTCTTACGTATGGAAGAAAAACGGAGTAGCCATAGGCGGTGCAACGGCATCTTCTTATACAACAACTACATTAGCAAATAACGATGTTATTACCCTGGACGTGACGTCGAGCGCAGCCTGTGCCAGCCCGGCTACTGCCAGCAGCAACAGCATAACTATGGTGCTTACACCGGCAGTTACGCCTTCAATTAGTATAAGCGCAAGCTCTACGAACATTTGCACCGGCACTTCAGTAACCTTTACGGCTGTGCCTGTTAACGGCGGTTCAACACCGTCTTATCAGTGGAAAGTAAATGGAACCAACGTAGGCACTAACAGTACTACGTATACCAGCAGCACATTAAGCAATAACGATGTTGTTACCTGCGTGTTAACCAGCAACGCTACCTGCGCTACCCCTGCCACTGCTACTTCAAACAGCATTTCAATGGTGGTGAATACACCGGCTGCATCAACTATTACAATAAGCGGAGGTAACACAGTTTGTGCGGGTGCAAGTGCCAGCTTTACGGCTTCGGTAACCAATGCCGGTTCAAGCCCTGTTTATCAATGGAAGGTGAACGGCAACAACGTGGGAACCAACAGCTCAAGCTTTAGCACCACTACTTTGGCAAATAACGATGTAGTAAGCTGCCAGTTCACCTCAGTTAATGGTTGCTCAGGCACTAACTCTGCCAATAGCAATACCATTACCATGACTGTGAATCCGAGTGTGGCCCCTGATGTTACCATCAGCGCTACCTCTACTTCAATTTGCGCCGGCCAAAACGTAACGTTTACTGCTGTGCCTGTTAACGGTGGCGGCTCACCAACTTACCAATGGTTAAAGAACGGTGCCGTGGTTGGTACTAACAGCACTACGTATTCATCAGCTACCCTTGCTAATAACGATGTGGTGAAATGTGTTCTGACCTCAAGTGCTACATGCGCAGTTCCTGCAACTGATACTTCTAACGCAGTAACAATTGCAGTAGGTTCAGCTGCTACACCAACGGTTAGCATAAGCGCAAGCGCTACTACTATATGTAACGGTACAGCGGTAACCTTTACTGCTACACCTACAAACGGTGGCAGCAACCCAAGCTATCAGTGGAAAGTGAATACTACAAACGTGGGCACGAACTCATCCACGTTTACTTCATCAAGCCTGGTAAACGGGGATGTAGTGACTGTGGTATTGACTTCTAACGCTAACTGCGTTTCAACTACTACTGCAACCTCAAATGCTGTAACTATACTGGTTACTTCACCGGTTACTCCTGCCGTATCTATATCTGCAACAACAACCAGCATATGCGGTGGCCAGAACGTAACCTTTACTGCCTCGCCTACCAATGGTGGTTCAACACCATCATACCAATGGAAGGTGAACGGTAATAACGCGGGTACTAACTCAAATACATTCAGCACTACTACATTAGGTAACGGCGACCAGGTTACCGTAATAATGACGTCGTCTGCCACTTGTCCTTCACCGGCAACAGCAACTGCTACGCCAATAACTATTACGGTTAACCCTTCATCTACACCTGATGTTACTATTACTGCTTCTCAAAGCACTATATGCAGCGGCACAGCAGTAACCTTTACCGCAACAGCTACAGGTGCAGGTACTACACCATCTTACCAATGGTATAGAAATACAACCCTGGTAGGCACAAACAGTGCTACCTTCAATACCTCGGCATTAAGCAATGGCGATGTGGTAAGCTGCGTAGTAACCAGCAATGCTGCTTGTTATACACAGCAGAAGGATACTTCTAACGCAGTAACTATAACAGTGAACACTTCGGTTACGCCTTCCGTTTCTATCACTTCAAGTGGTTCAACCATTTGCGCAGGCAGTTCAGTAACATTTACTGCTACGCCTACCAATGGAGGCACTACACCATCTTACCAGTGGAAAGTGAATGGTGCTAACGCAGGTACTAACTCACCAACGTTTACTTCCACAACTTTGGCCAACGGCGATGTTGTAACTGTAGTAATGACTTCGAATGCAAGCTGTGCTTCACCTGCAAGCGCTACTTCAAACGCAATCAGCACTATAGTAACCCCTTCATCTACACCATCAGTTACCGTGGGTGCAAGCGCTACTACTATATGTGCCGGTGCTAACGTAACCTTTACAGCTACCCCTACTAACGGAGGTACAACACCTTCTTATCAATGGAAGTTGAACGGTAATAACGTTGGTACTAACGCGGCTACTTATTCGTCTACCACGTTAAACAGCGGTGATGTAGTAACTGTAGTTATGACCTCATCGGCTGCCTGCCCAACAGTTCCAACTGCCACGGCAACACCGGTTACCATAACAGTTAACCCAACTTCATCTCCTTCAATTACGATATCGGCCTCGGCTAACAACGTTTGCAGCGGCACAGCCGTTACCTTTACTGCTAACGCCACCAACGGTGGTTCATCACCAACCTACCAGTGGAAAGTAAATGGTAACAACGCCGGTAGCAACAGTGCCACATTTACCAGCAGTACGCTGGCCAATAATGATGTGGTAAGTTGTGTGTTAACTTCTAACAGCAGCTGCGCAGTTCCAAATACTGCTACTTCAGGTTCTATAACTATGGTGGTAACACCTAACGTTGTGCCTACTATAACAATAAGCAGCGGTGGTGCCGTATGTAGTGGTACAAACGCAACATTTACGGCTACTATTACCAACGGAGGCAGCAACCCTGTTTACCAATGGAAGGTTAACGGTAGCAACGCGGGCACTAACAGCGCTACATTTACCAGCAACTCGCTGAACAATGGCGACCTGGTAAGCTGTGAGTTAACATCAAATGCTAACTGTGCCGCGCCTACGGTTGTTACCTCAAGCGCTTACACTGTAAGCATTACAGCCAGTGTAACACCTGCCATAAGCATTTCAGCTTCTACTAACAACGTATGTTCAGGAACGTCTATAACCTTTACTGCTACGGCAACTAATGGTGGTAATGCTCCTGCTTACCAGTGGAAAGTGAACGGCGGTAATGTGGGAACAAACAGCCCTACTTACACTTCGGCTTTATTAAATAACGGCGATGTGGTAAGTTGCGTGTTGACTTCTAACGCAAACTGCTTAACTACAGCTACTGCTCAAAGCAATACCATAACTGTTACCTATAGCATACCTGTAACGCCTGCTGTTTCAATTAGCACTGCAGGTACTACGGTTTGTTCAGGTGCACCGGTAACCTTTACAGCTACACCAACTAACGGTGGAACTACACCTGCCTATGCATGGTTTGTAAACGGTATACCTGCAGGCACTAATAGTGCTACCTTTACCACCAGCACATTGGCTAACGGCGATGTAGTAAGCGCTACATTAACCAGCAATGCAGGTTGTGTAACTACACCAACAGCTAACTCTAATACCTTAACTATTAGTGTTAACAGCTTAATTCAGCCTACTGTGCAGATTAATGCCTCACAAAACCCTGTTTGTACAGGTTCTTCAGTAACCTTTACGGCTACTTCTAATGATGCAGGCGTTTCTCCGGTTTACCAATGGAAAGTAAACGGGGCCAACGTGGGTGTTAACAGCATATCCTACACTACATCTACACTGAACAACGGCGATGTAGTTACCTGTGATGTTACTTCAACGGCTACGTGCACTAACGGCACGGTTGTAACTTCAAACAGCATTACTGTAACGGTAAGCAGCTCATTAAGCGCTTCGGTAAGTATTGCAGCTACCGCCACTACAGTATGTTCAGGCACTACAGTAACCTTTACAGCTACATCGGTTAACGGCGGCACCGCACCTTCGTATCAATGGAAAGTGAATGGCGTAAACGCAGGTACTAACTCTTCTGCATTTACTATTACACCTAACAATAACGACCAGGTAAGTGTTGAAATGACCTCTAACGCAAGCTGTGTTGGTGCAGGTTCTGTAGTATCAAACAGCATTACGGTAACAGTTAACCCATCGCAAATACCTGCGGTTAACGTAACGGTTACACCTGCAACCACCATATGCCAAAATACCAACGTAATATTTACTGCTAACCCAACTAACGGCGGCACTTCACCTATCTACCAATGGAAGTTGAACGGTAACAATGTTGGCACTAACAGCGCCAGCTACAGTAGCACTACGTTAAATGATGGCGATGTTATTACTGTTGAGATGACTTCGAATGCAAGCTGTGCTACGCAGCCAGTGGTGCTGTCAGCTAACCAAACAATGACGGTAAATGCCTTACCGGCTACACCTACCATTGCACAAAGTGGCAACGTGCTTACTTCAAGCGCAGTTAGCGGTAACCAATGGCTACAAAGTGGCAGCCCGATAAGCGGAGCAACTGCTCAAAGCTATACCGTTATAACCAGCGGTTGGTATTCAGTTGAAGCTACAAACAGCGATGGTTGTTCAAGCAAGTCTGACTCAATGTTTATTACCATTACCGGTATTGAAGGCTTGAATATGGTAGAGGCAGTTAAGATTATGCCGAATCCGTTTGCTACCCAGTTTGTAATGCAAATAAGCCAGGATGTAAAGGACCTGAGCAACCTGCACTATACTATAACTGATGAATTGGGTCGCTTGTTGATTTACAGTAATAGCGTTGATTACAGCAATACTGTCTCAATGAACAAGTACGCTGCAGGAATATACTACCTGAATGTGTTTAATGGCGCTGAACGCACTACGTTCCGCATTGTTAAACAGGATTAGGATATTACTGCCCGCAATAAAAAAGGCGCCCCCTAACCGGAGCGCCTTTTTTATTGCGGACTATTAATACGAAGTATGCCTTACTCAAAGAGGAATGTAATGTCCTCCGCAGTAAGGTTTTTTACGAAACCTTCTTCTTCACTAACAAGATCTTCTGATAACTGCTTCTTTTTTTGCTGCAGTTCCAGAATTTTTTCTTCAATGGTGCCTCGGCAAATCAGTTTATAGGCAAAAATGTTCTTGGTTTGGCCTATCCGATGCGTGCGGTCAATGGCCTGCTGTTCCACCGCATTATTCCACCAAGGGTCCATAAGGAAAACATACTCAGCTGCCGTAAGGTTAAGGCCTGCGTTCCCCGCTTTGAGACTTATGAGAAACACGCGCACATCAGATTCAGGATTCTGGAAAGCATTTACCATGGCGGCGCGCTCATTTAAAGGAGTGCTGCCATCAAAATACAGGAAAGGTATTTTTTCGGCCTTGCATTTTTGGGCAATCATTTCAAGCATGCCCAGGTATTGCGAGAATACAAGCGACTTGCTGCCGGTTACATTGTCCCGCAATTCATTCATCAGTATTTCCAACTTTACTGAATCCTGTGTGGTTACTTCCTCATCCTTTAACAAGGAAGGAGCACAACAAATTTGGCGCAATTTTAAAATGCCCTGAAGAATAGAAAACTTAGCTTTGCTTAAACCATCGCGTTCAATATCCAGAAATACGTTTGACTTGATCTGCTTTTTAATGCTTTCGTACACGTCTTTCTGAGGCTCATCCATCTGGCACCACAGCACTGATTCTGTTTTTTCAGGCAGGTCAGCGGCTACCTGTTTCTTAGTTCTGCGCAATACGAAAGGCGCTGTTATTTTTTGAAGTGCATTTGTTTTTTCAACACTCATATCGCGGTCAATAGGTATAGCATATTCCCGCTTAAAGAACTCCGCCCCACCCAATAAGCCGGGCAACAGGAAGTTTAGCTGTGAGTAGATATCGAAGGTATTATTCATAACCGGCGTGCCGCTTAAAGCTACTCTGTTGTGGGCACTTAGGCGGTAAACCGCTTTGGTAATTTGCGCTGTTTGATTTTTAATGTTGTGGCTTTCGTCAATAATCACCGTGTTCCATTGCACAAGGCTTAACTCTTCAATAGCTGAACGAAGTGTTCCATAGCTGGTAATCATTACCGTTTTACCGGAGGCGGTAAACTCGGCTATATCGCGGTTGTTTTGATGAAATACATAGGGCGTTAAGCCCGGAGCAAACTTTTCTAACTCCTGTTTCCAGTTAAATACCAGAGATAGGGGGGCTACTATTAAATGGCGCGCGGTTGGTGTTTGGTTGGTAACATGCTGTAAGAATGCAATAGCCTGAAGTGTTTTACCCAAGCCCATATCATCGGCCAGGCATCCGCCTGCATTTAGTTTACCCAACAACACAAGCCATTCGAAGCCTTTTTGCTGGTAGGGGCGAAGTGTGGCTTGCAAGCCTTGAGACACAGGTATAAGCGGCTCTGCTGATTTCTGCCACTTCTCCCAATCAGCCCACCATTCATCGCTGATAACCGGCTTTAATTCTTTGCTTTGGTGCTTTTCTTCAATGCTTAGCAATATCCATTGCGGAACTATTAACTCGCCCTTTTGAATTTTACCGTGCTTAAAAATGACTCCGTATTTATCCAGCCATTCATCGGTTATTACACCAATACTATTATCCTTAAGCAGAATAAACTTTTGACCGTGGTGAAGCGTTCGTTGTATGCTACTTGGTTCAATATTCTCGTCACCAAAAGATATGCGAATGTTTAAATGCAACAGACTATCCACGGTGCGGCCAATGGTCATATCCGTAGCAATGCCGTGTGGTGAGTAACGGAAGTGGGCCAATAGGTCCATACCCACTATTTGTACATTTTCCGCTAATAACTGCTGGTAAACCTTCAGAAACCAGTTCTTCTTTTTGGCATCATCAAAGGTGAGGTAAAAGTTGCCGTTGCGTTGCTTTTCGAAATTGGAGTGCAGGGCCCGTAGCTTTTCGATAAAGGCGAGTTCTTCCTCTTTACGGCGGACTACTTTGTAAATCTCACCACGCCTCATTTCTTCAATATCAGCCTGGTCAAAACTTTCTACTACAAAGCCCTCGTAGCTCCAGCGGGGCGTAAGCATTAAATAGGTATCGCTTATTTCGCTCAGGTAAACGGCATGCTGCGGCTCGCACTCTACCAGGTTAACTTTGAAAACCTCATCTTTTATTACGTCGTAGTCGCGCTCCAGTACTGAAACAATCTCCTCTGTAAATGCTTCCGGGTCGTGTTTGTATTGATAGGGATTTGCTTTAGCCAGCCAATCCAGGGTGAGCATATCCTTAATGGAGATAAGGTAATAGGTATCGTTTTTCTCCAGCAGAAAGGAGGTGCCTTTAAAGTCGGTTATCGGGTATTCATCACCACCCAAATTTATTTGCGGGGTGAGGGAAAGTTCACCCGAAGTGGATTTGTGAATGCGGAACGAAAGTTTGGGTTTTAAGCCCGAAAAGGTGCAGGGGGCAACCTTGTAATTGCCCGTCTCTTTATTTTTAAGCCTATGGTATAGCTTAAGCTCGTGCGATATGGCTGTTAGTTTTGTGAGTAATTCGTGAAAGATGCGCGGGGCAGACCTGGCGATGTAGCTTTCCAACGAAATGCCGGACTGCTGTTTGGAGTGAATTTTATTGAGTTTGCTGAACTCGTTTTTTAGCGAAGTGGAATCAAGCGTGCGCAGAAATTCAACAACAGCTTTATCCTTGCCCGGGTATATTAGGCGGATATTTTGTGATATGAGTGAATCGAACTGATAACTTGGCTTGTTGTTGATTTTACGTTGGTGAATTACGCGGAAAACATCGAAGTAAGTTTGAAGCGAAAGTGCGTCGGGATTGACCAAAAGAAAACTGCTCATCTATAATAGCCGTTTAACGGGGCGGCAAGAATATTTAATATGGAGGGCTGCAGCAAGCCGCACGGCCAATTAGATTCAACACATTACCCACATGAAAACACGAAAAAGGAAAATAAAAAAGCGATACATTTTGTATCGCTTTTCAAAGTGATTCTGTCGGGATTCGAACCCGAGACCCATACATTAAAAGTGTATTGCTCTACCAGCTGAGCTACAGAATCGAACCGCTCTTTTTAAAAAGAGAGCGCAAATATAATGGCTTAAGTTAAAAATGGAATAGGGTGTGGAAAAAACTTTATTGTTTCTTCTTTTCTTCAATGATAACCCCCTCTGCCAGGAATACCAGCTCCACCTTTGGGTCCTTGATTTTTTCTATTTCTTCCTTGCTTTTGCCTGCATCTTCAGCATAATGCCTTAGTTCAGCAACCGAAGTAGTATCCCATGAGGCTACTCCCTGAGCATAAAAATCCTTGCCTCCGGCGTCTTTTGGCACAAAAAAGCCGTAATCCTTAAAGCGTATGCGCATGCTTTCACCATTGCCTAAATCAGCGGTCATCCAACAGCCTTTAACCTGGCAGGCTGCCACAACGTCTCCTTTTATTTTTACGTTGGCAGAAGGCTTTCCTTTAAGGGCCTCGGGCAGGGTTTTTACATCAACAGCGCCATCCTTAGTAATAGTGGCACCAAAGTTTCCGGTTGAGGATTTGGCTGAATTTTTCTTGTTTGCTTTTTCCTTAGCAGGATCGCAGGCTTGCTGCGCATTTAAAGCCCAAAAGCTGAGGGCCAGCACTAAAAACACACTTATCTTTTTCATATCTGTTTGTTTGCGCTACGAAAATAATAACCTGGCGTAAAACAGTGGATTTTTTAAGCGTTCGCGCATGTCCAGGTCTTCGAACATACAGGAGATGGTTTCCTGTAACAGTTTGTTTCTGTTGGCTTTACGCACAACTAAGTTGAATAATGAAGGATAATTCACCAATTGCTGCATACGGTAAGAAAGCTGCAATTCACCCCAAAGGCGGCCGTATAGCTCCTTATCGTATTGCGCCATAAAACCCGCGCTAAAGTTTTTAGCGGATATAGAGCGTTTAACCTGTTGCGCGGCAAACAAGCCGCTCATCATCGCATTGCCTATGCCTTCACCGGTAAAAGGGTCAATCAACTGTCCGGCATCGCCGCAAAGCAAAAAATTATCGCCGCTTAACTTTCTTTTTTTAGAACCTAAGGGCAGGCCGAATAATTTAACCCCTCCAACCTGCTCGGCTGCGTGAAACCTTTTTTTTATGCCGGTATTTTGCTCCATTACCTGCTCAAAAGCTTTTTTCAGGTTTATTTTCCGCTTCTGCATTTTATCTGCCCGCATACCTACACCAACATTAGTGTAGCCGTTGGGTAGCGGGAATATCCAGAAGTAGCCCGGCAGTATTTCCTTTAAAAAATGGAGTTCAATAAAATTCTCAGCGTCCATGCCCTCCACATTTTTATAGTAAGCCCTTAATCCAAAGCAGTTGTGTTCCGGCTCTGTTTTAAGCCCGGCAATATCCTTTGAAAAGTTGGAGTATGCCCCATCGCAGGCAATTACAACTTTGGCTTCAATTTCAGTTCCGTTTTTCGCAACAGCTTTAATGCCTTCGGATGTTCTTTCGTACCGGCGCACTTCGCAATTCTCAATTACTTCAATAGCGCTGTTGCTTTTAAGCTTTTGAAACAACCAGTTATCGAAGTCAATTCTTTTGGAGATAAAGCCCGGTGCGTTTTTTATTTCTTTTTTAGTGCGGAAAGGAACCCTAAGGCCTTCTCCGTTAGGAGCATAAAAAGTAACCCCCCACGAGCCCAGGAAAACTTCATTATTCTCGTTCAGTTCAAATGCCAGGTTGCGATCCAGTTTATTTAAAACCTCTACAACCTTACCGCTAAGGGCATCGCCACATATTTTATCGCGCGGAAAACTCTCCTTATCAACTACTGTTGAGGGTATGCCTTGTGCTGCAAGAAACAAGGCTGCGGATGCACCGGCGGGGCCTGCACCAATTATTAATACCTCTGTTTTTTTTGCAGTCAATTGTATGGATTAGAAAGAAGTACCCAGGCGCAGATATACTGATGCACCGGGGAAATGCGTAGGAGCCATTAAGCCAATCAAGTTGGATGAGCCAACAGTAAAATCAAAATATTTCCAACTCTTGCTAAACTCAGCACCCAGATTAAACAGGCTGTAACCACCTGCGCCGGCTGATGCCGAGAAAACCATATCAGGTTTTATGAAGTAGTTTATTTTGGCAAAGCCATAAACATAGTACTGAGGAAGGTAACGGTACATTAAGCCTACATTAAGCACAAGTCGGTTACTTAACAAAGGCTTGCTGAATACCACTTGAGCTGTAAATGGCATAAACACGCCATACTGGTTAGTGCTTTTGCCTGGCAGGTAGGAGCGTAGCGTGTCTTCTATTTTTAAGGTGTCAAAGGTTTGAGCACTGAAGTTAAGTAGGTTAGGCAATACTATACCCTGAAAGTGAATGGACTTGGCGCCGGTATAGTTTACCGGGGTTTTACGGAAGTGCATATAGCCTACGTCAAACAGGTCTGCTGCTATGCGCCATTTATCGTTATTCAATACAGCCAGGTGAAAATCTCCTGAGGCTCCTGCGCCGTTAACCTGCAAAAAGTTGGTTGCCCCCTCGCGGCCGGTATTAAAAGTAAGGTCGTATTTCAGGTCTATATACTCCCCATCGGGCGCAGTGTAAATGGTGGTGTTACCGGTGCGTATCTCCTGGTCGTTAATAGCCTGCAGAAACGCACCCCGTACGCCATATTCCATTTGGTACTTAGGGTAAATTACCTTCTTTTCAATGGCTACAGCTACCTGATTGTAGATGTGGTTAACGAAAGTGATGTTGCTTAAGTCAGCCGTTTTATCCTCAAAGCGCGCGTTGCCATAAAACAATAGTTCAAAGGCATCTTTTGAGCCGCGGATGATACGCATTTGCCTGTGGTGATAATCAACCATCAGTGTGCCATCCCATTTTTTGAAATAGTGTTTGTAGGTAAGGCCGGTATTCATAAAATCTTCAAACTTCAAGCCCTTTTGCATGCGTTTTGCTGCCCTGTCCTTCCACTCATTCTTTACCTCATTTTTAAACAGCATAGCATAAGCAATGGATGTAGGAACTGAATTGGAGTTGGCGTAATAATCAAAATCGACTAAAAAGCGGTTTGTTGCCCCCGGACGAAGCTGTTCATTAAAAGGGTTGTTGAGAGAAACAGAAGTGTAATTATACAAGCCCGATGGCGGAAGTAATAAAAGTGTGACGGCCGTATCAACGTTTAGTGAGTCCTGTTTAAGCTGTGCACTAAGCTGTATTGAAATACCTAAAAGCACAGTAACCAAAAAGCTAAGCTTGTTCATTCCTTTCAATAAGTTTTTCGCGGCAAATGAAGCAGTAATTGCTAAAACTTGGCGTTTACCTTGTAATTAAATTGCGCCGTAAATGTAATGTCCAGCTTGTAATCGGCATATATTTTTAAATATTGACCGTTGCACATTATGTTATTGGTGCTGCTGTTAAAGTCGGCCACTACTACGGCGTGTTTGCCTCTTTTTACGTTTTCCATGCGTAGTTCATCAACATACACCGGTATTTTGGTGCGCTTAGGGCCTACGGCACGGCAGTTATTATTTAAGTCTGCCCCCGGTATGCTTTGGTTTATTACCAATGTATCTACCGGCGCCCATACATCATCATAAATAATCATGGTAAGGTTGGCGTCAATAGGATATTTGTTTTGGGTAATTACATTGATAATACCATCCGAAATACCGTTTATATCTGTATTGGTATTGCTTAAATCAAAGTCAATGGTATCCTTAAGCAAAAGGTGATGGGCAATAAATGAAAGAGGTATCTGGGCGCTCAAGCCAATCTTCATGCCGCTTTCCAGGTAAGCAAAATCGCGGTACTGGCCGGTGTTGCCGTTAACGTTGGTCTTTACTTCTACATCGTATAAAAGCTTATTCGGTAAAATGCCAATAAGGTCTTTTATGTTGGAGTTATTGCTGTTTACATCAAAGTAGCTGGTAGCCGGTGTTAACGGAAAATCAGTGGCCCTGTTTACCGTAAAGGTTTGACCCACTACCGAGCCCGAAAGCGTACGCGAACCGTTATTAGGGCTAATAGCGGTAAGGCTGTTGATCTTAACCTGCCCATCAACACCAATGCCGTTTTCAACGGTAAATTTCATGTCCACTTTCTCAAGGTCAATGGAGCCACTCTTAAATATATCCAGAAAGCTGAAAGCTGAACTATCAATAGTGCTTAATGTATCGCGGCCGGCATAACCCTTAATGTAATTAGGGGCAACGTCTTCAATAACATAGCGGATATTGATGCTATCCTGGTTGGTAATATGTCTTACAATACCGCTTGAATCAATGTGTGCAATTACGTTTTGAGTATAGGTGTTAAACTTGGAACCATCCTTACCCGTAAGGCTTATGGCTGTGCCAGAGATATCGAAAATACTATCGATAGTTACGGTAGGATTAGCTATTGTGGCAGCAGGCACGTTAGTAAATACTTTTACAGGGTGGCCAAACTTATCATAGGCACCTTTAAGGGTGTATTCCAGGTAAAGTGATTCTTTTACCGAGGAGGTGATGAAGATGTGAATTTTGCCAGAACGGGCATCCACATAAGTAAACTTCCGGTCCCCTATTTCCTGCGTTACTTCTTCGGTTAAGTCCACCACATTTTGTGCAGGGAAACGCGCCCAGGCCTCGGAGGCCTTAAGGTCGGTTACAAATACTTTAAGGGCAATAAAGTTGGTGGTATCTACCAGCACCATTGAAGTATCGCTGCCGGGAGTGCTCATGGAGGTTACCCCGAAGGTTAGGTTGTTTTTGATTTTTATGCCTGCCAGTGGAAGTTCGAAATAAACGGAGTCTCTTGCGGCAACCGAATCAATGTATTTGGTAGCAATAAGGCTGTTATCGTTAGTATTACGCAACTCGCAGGTAATATTGGTAATGGGTATCGGTAAGCCGTTTACTGCCCAAACTTTGGTAACGCCCTGCGATAATATGGCGCTGTCAAGATAAGCTGATGCATCGAACTGAAAGCCGGGGAAAGGGAAGTTATTTAGCGCAGGTATAGAAGTGGTATTACCATTTTGCGCTAAGATGTACAAACCAAGGAAATGAGTGCCCGGATCTGGGCTAAGCAACATATTATTAGCTATGGCACCAAGCGACATCTTATAGTTAATGCCAATGTTAGGCAATGCAAGCGCAGAAAGTGTGTACTTCTGACCAATCGAGGTGTCGGGAATGTTTATGATTTTATCGGCCAGGTTGAACTCGTAAAGGGTAGAGTTGAAATCCAGTATAAGGGAACTATCAGCCTGGGGATGAACGGAGGAGTCCTTAACCAGGTTTTGTATAGATAATGATGCTGTAGCGATAGGAACAAGTACATCTGTATTCCAGGATGTTTGCCTGTTTTTTTTGCAGGCCGCCATAAAGGTTAGTAGCAAAGCCAGTGAAACCAGTTTCCAATTTGTTGAGTGCATCTTATCGTATGAAATTAAGTTTCTAAAATAGGAAAATTTGCATGCAGTTACTTAGCTGTTTTGCAAAGCGCAACATCAAGGTCTTCATATAAACACTTAAAACCACCACTGGTTTGCGTCCACTGCTGGGATGTAAAGTAGTTAAACGACAAGTTTACCTGCTTGTTGTTGGATAAGAAGACAGCGTTAATAGCCGGATAGTTGTGCCTGGCTTTGAGCCGGCACCGCTTGATTGGCAGAAAATGGCCAATAGGGCTGAAAAACATGAAAACGGGCTGATATTAAACTTCGCCTTATAAAAACTGATTATCAGGGTAAATAAGGCATGAAAAGAGGATTAATGTCAGCCTGTCAGAAAGCGGTTTTAGGGCACGCCCTTTGGGTATAAGGGCTAAGTGATAGTAATGGACGCAGGCGATAGAAAATGACAGAAACATGACACTGTCATTAAACATTTTAGGTATCCACACGGTTATATTTGTAATGGCGAAAAAAGTATTTACTTCGCCCGGTTATTTTAGGTTTTAAATTTAGAAGGGAAACTTTAACTAAAAAGCAAAGAATGAAAAAGCGATTTTTACACGGTATTTACGCCCCCGTAATTTTAAGCGGCATCGCTGTATTGGGAGTTATTATCGGTAACCTTGGATGGCCTGAGTCTTCTGTAGGCGAATTTCAACTGGAAAAGGCTCAGAAAGAAAATGAATCACGCGAGGCAGCTACAGCCAAGGAGGCCATGGAATGGCGCTTTGAACGCTTAAAGGACGAAAACGGCAACTTTACCCCCGATTATTTTAGAAAGGCATGGCAAACTGCTGAACAACTGCAGAAAAGCGGCAATCGTGCCGGCGCCCTGAACCTTAATTGGGAAGAACTTGGCCCTGATAACGTTGGCGGCCGTACCCGTGCAATCTTGATTGATAAAAGAGACCCAAGTAACAATACAATATATGCCGGTGCTGTTGGTGGCGGTATGTGGAAATCTACCGATGGTGGCAGTACCTGGGCTCCGCTTGCTGACTGGAAACATTGGCTTGCTGTATCCTGTATCGCCCAAGGCCCCGGCCCTAACTACCCTATTTATGTGGGAACAGGCGAAGGCCTGGCCCAACCTTTTGGAACTTCATTTAACTCAGGCACTATCGGTAACGGTATCTACCGCCTTGATGCAAATGATGTGCCCGTGCTGATTACCCCCGATGCTTTTGACGGAACAACTGTTGACCCAAATGATGATTGGGCGCTTGTAAACCGTATAGCGGTTAACCCTACTGACGGCACTCAAATTCTGGCAGCTACCCAGGGTGGTTTATACTACACCTCAGATGGCGGTGTAAACTGGGCATTGGCAACCTTACCTGCAGGTACAGGTGGTTCTGCTGCTGATGTTAAATGGAGCAACGATGGTACTAACGTGTTTGCATCAGTTGGTGCTAACAAAATTATTGTTCGCTCATTAAACGGCGGCTTGTCATGGACAAGGGTTTCAAGCACCAACAATCCGGGCTTTCCGGCTACCCAGGGTAGGATTGAGTTGGCAATAGCCCCTTCTAACTCAGCTATTGTTTATGCAGCTATTGCTACTACAAGCGGCGCTACTTATGCCGTTTACCGTAGCGGTGATAATGGTGATACCTGGACAAACATTGGCAGCAAAGGCCCTCTGTTCGATCCATTTGGCAGCAACAACCAGGGCTGGTATGATAACGTTATTGCCGTATCACCTGCCGATCCTAACAAGGTTTACATGGGCGGGGTTGATTTCTACACCTGGAGCGACCAGGGTGGTTGGAAACTGGCTGACGCAGGATTAGGTAGTTCGGCAGTTGACCCTAACTATATACACCCCGATAAGCACTGTATTACCATTTGCGAAAGCGACCCTAACTTAATGTATATCGGTTGCGATGGCGGAGTTTATAAGTCAACCAGTGCTGTATCTAAATTCCCTTTCCCTGAATTTTCAGTTAAAAACCGTGGTTATAACGTAACCCAAATGTATTCAGTAGCTGCGGCTATAACCGGCGAGGTTATGGGCGGTGCACAGGATAACGGAACCAGCTATATCAACTTTTTAGGTAATACACCCAAAGCCGCAAAAATGGTAATTGGCGGCGACGGCATCTATGCTGAAATTTCGCACATTGATCCGCGTATTTTCTTCGGTGGTATCTACTTCGGCCAGGTATTACGCTCAGGCAACTATGGTAGCTCTTTCGATGGTTTCTATGATATCAAAATAGATCCACAAGGCCATACCCAACCTTCGCGTTGCGGTGGACAGAAGGACCAGAATGCTCCGTTTATCACTCCGTTCTACCTAACTGAAACAAGAAATGCGGCCAATGCAATTAGTACTGCATTGTTTACTGCTGACAGAGATTACACTTACAATGAAACTGTAAATGTTCCGAGCAACACTGCTAAATACCCTATCTCTACTCCACTTAGCACCATTTTATCCGGTCCTAATGATACATTGCGTAAAGGCGACACTTTCTCAGTTGCTGACCCAATCCGCTCAAGAGTTTTAGTAACTTCTAACTGCGGACCATGGATTACTTCTGATGCGCTTAACCTTAGCATTATCCCTCGTTGGTACCGTTTGGTTAACACTATGAGTGGTACTGCTTATTCATATGCAGCTACCAGAGATGGTGATAACCTGTATGTGGGCACCAGCGGTGGTCGTGTATATAAGTTCCCTAACTTAAACGCCCGTTGCGATACCACCACTTACCCTGTTGGCCCTAACGCCATAGGGTTCTTATACACCCAACCCGGCCAGTATGTTAACACGGTTGTTGCAAGCGGCCGCAGTATTGAAGGCGTAGCAGTTGACCCTACTAATGCTGACCATGCTGTTGCGGTTGTAGCCGGTTTCTCTTCAGTTAACCAGCCACACGTTTATGAAACAACTAACGGTGGTGTTAGCTGGACCCCGCTTACAAACGGTTTACCAAACATGCCGGTTTATGATGTTGTGGTGCACGATGCCAATACCATTGTTATCGGTTCTGAACTTGGTATATGGAGTTGGGACGGCAGCACATGGCATGAAGAGAATAATGGCTTGCCACGTGTTCCTGTATTCCGTTTAATTGAAAAGGAACTTTACCAGGAGCCTTGCCAGGTTATGTATATAGGCACACACGGCCGCGGCCTGTGGCGTTCAACCAGCTTAACTGCACAAGGCTGTTCAATAGCAGCCGGTGTTGAGGAGACTGTTAAAGAGAACGCAATTACTGACCTTAGCATCTTCCCTAACCCTGTTAGCGACCACTCTAAGATCTCATTAAAACTGGATAAGAGTGCTGACGTTACTTTCCGCGTGTTTGATATTACCGGTAAACTTTACAAAGAGGTTACACAACGTAATGCTGCCGCAGGCACTAACCTGTTTGATTTAGATGCATCAGGCTTAAGCAATGGAACTTACGTGTTAGCTGCAACAGTTGGCAATGTAAGAACACAAAGCCGCCTGTTTGTAGTAGGTAAATAATAAGCCCAGAAACTTTTAAAAGCCCTTCGGAAACGAGGGGCTTTTTTATTTAGGCAAAAGCCGAAGCATATGCCTTCATACGCTGTATCATAGCGGTTAAGCCGTTAGAGCGTTGAGAAGAGAGATGGGCGCGCAATTGAATACGGTCAATAAATTCTAGCTTGTTGTTCAGGATATCCTGCGGCTTTTGGCCTGAAAGCACCCTAAGAAGAAGGGCAATAATTCCTTTGGTGATTGCAGTGTTGGAATCAGTTTCAAAGTAGATATGGCCTTCTTTTTCGTAGGCATGCAGCCAAACCTTGCTCTGGCAGCCCTTTACTAAAAAGTCATCCGTTTTATATTTCTCATCAAGCGGAGGCAGCTTTTTGCCTAAGTCGATAATGTATTCGTACTTGTCCATCTGGTCGTCAAACAAGTCAAACTCCTCCACTATTTCATCCTCAATTTCCTGCATGCTTTTCATAAGGCGAAAGTAAATACAATATTTTACCGTTAGAGGAATACAAACGTAACTTTTAAGTAGCAGGAATATATCAGTGGCGCTTAGGCCAACATGCTGATAGCGCGCTTAAGAGCGGCTTCAAGTATATCTATCTCTTCAAAAGTATTGTAGAACGCAAACGAGGCGCGGCAGGTGCCTTCAATTTTAAAACGGTCCATTAACGGTTGGCAGCAATGATGGCCGGTGCGAATGGCTATACCTTGTTGGTTAAGCAATACGCCAAGGTCGTAAGAGTGAACGTTATCTACAAGGAATGAAATAACTGATGACTTATTTTGGGCTGTGCCTACTAAGCGCAGGCCATCGATAGCCGACAACTTTTCGGTGCCATATTGTAGCAGCGCATGCTCGTGTGCAGCAATTTTATCAAGCCCCACGGCTTGTATGTAAGTTAGTGCTGCTCCAAGCGAAATGCCCCCCTCTATATGCGGGGTGCCTGCTTCAAATTTATATGGTAGGTCGTTATAGGTAGTACCGGCAAACGAAACGCTTTTAATCATCTCACCACCACCCATGTAAGGGGGCATTGCTTTCAGTAAACTTTCCTTACCATATAGTATTCCTATGCCGGTGCCGGCAAAAACTTTATGCCCGCTAAAGCCTAAAAAATCGCAATCCAGTTCCTGTACATCTACCTGCATATGCGGCATGGCCTGCGCTCCATCAACAAATACAACAGCACCCACTTTGTGCGCTTCGGTAATCACTTCTTTTACCGGGTGAATGGTGCCCAGAGCATTGGAAACATAAGCGATAGATACAATTTTTGTTTTATCGTTTAGCAGCTTCAGGTATTCTTCAAAAATTATCTCGCCTTTATCGTTTATGGGGATAACCTTTAGTGTTGCACCTTTCTCTTCGCACAGCATTTGCCAGGGCACTATGTTGCTGTGGTGTTCCATAGCGGTAATGATGATTTCATCTCCGCTTGTTATAAACTTCCGGCCGTAGGTTGAAGCTACAAGGTTAATGGCCTCCGTGGTGCCACGCACAAAATTTATCTCGCGTTCTGTTTTTGCGCTTATGTGTTTAGCTACGGTTAAACGGGCATTCTCGTAAGCCTCGGTTGCTAACTGCGCCAGGTGGTGAGCGCCACGGTGTATGTTGCTGTTATAGCGTTCGTAATAATCTTTAATGGTATTGATTACCGCCAATGGCTTTTGAGAAGTTGCGGCATTATCGAGATAAACCAATGGCTTACCATTTACCTGCTGGTGTAAAATAGGAAACTGCTCCCTGATTTTGTTTACATCTAAAGCTGTGGTGGCGGTTTCCGGTTTCATACTACAAACTAATATTCAATCGCTTTCTTAAAATTTCGGTGAGGTAAGCTTTTATGTCTTCGCTTTGCAGGGTCTCGATTATCTCATTGGCAAAGGCAAAGGTTAGCATGGCTTTTGCTTCCTCTTCAGGTATACCCCGCGCGCGTAGGTAAAAAACTGCGTTCTCATTTAGTTGCCCTATCGCGGCCCCGTGGCTGCATTTTACATCATCCGCAAAAATTTCCAATTGGGGTTTGCTGTTTATAGAAGCAGTAGGTGAAAGCAAAATACCTTTTGATGACTGGAAGGCATTGGTTTTTTGCGCATCCTGCTTTACAAATATTTTACCGTTAAACACGCCGGTGGCTTCATCATCTAAAATGCCTTTGTATAGCTGGTTGCTTTGGCAATTAGGAACAATATGGTCCACCAAAAGGTGGTTATCAATCAAAGAATCACCGGTGCCATAATACAGGCCGTTTAAATGCGCTTCGGCATTTTGGCCACTAAGGCGGGCATTTAAATTGTTGCGGATGAGTTTACCTTCAAACGTAAAGGTGTTGCAGGTAAAGCGAGCATCGCGGCCAATTTGGGCCTCAAGGGTGTAAACACCGGTGGCGTTTACAGTTTCAGTCTGCAGCTTAGTAATGGTAACTGAAGCATTTGCTTCCACGAAGATTTCACTTACGTGGTTAAAAAAGGCTGCAGAGCCGCTGCTTTGAAAATCCTCTACAAATGTTAACCCGCTGCCTTCTTCTGCAATTATCAGGTTGCGGCTTTGGGTAAATGTATCGGCATTGTTAAACAGGTGTATAATAAATACCGGTTGTTCAATTACGGTATTGCGCTTAACCAGTATAAAGGCGCCATCGGTGGCAAAGGCTGTGTTTAATGCAGCAAAGTGCTCCTCGCTGTATTGCACCAATTTGCCGTAATGCTTATCTACAAGATCTTTATGGGTGCTGTAAGCTTCTTTAAGAGAGGTTATGATAATGCCCGTTTCCGGTTTAATAGCAGAGAGTTCCTTACTGAAGTTGCCATTTACAAATACCAGTTTAGTGGTCGCTATTTTATCGAAACTGTGGTAAGCCGGAGCGCTGCTACCTGCTGAAGGCAATAGCGTTATGCTTTCGGGCAATTTGGTTTTAATGTTGGTGTATTTCCACTCTTCGTGGCGGTTACCCGGTATACCAAGGTTGTTGAATGCACCTATGGCCTGCAATCGCAAACGGTGCAGGGCATCGCTGTTAAGGGCGGTAAGGTCCTTTTCCAGCGCATTAAATTCCTGTTGTATTTTATCAGTTAAGGCCATGGCGGTTTGCTATACAGCTACTTCTTCTTTAATCCAATCGTATCCTCTCTCTTCTAAAAGCAGGGCAAGTTCCTTACCACCGCTTTTTACTATGCGGCCGTTAAACATTACGTGCACGTAATCGGGCACTATGTAATTAAGCAGGCGCTGGTAGTGGGTAATAACTATAAAGCTACGGTCGGGCGTTTTTAACTTGTTTACACCTGTGGCTACAATGCGCAACGCATCTATATCCAGGCCGCTGTCCGTTTCATCAAGCAGGCATAGTGATGGCTCCAGCATAGCCATCTGGAATATCTCATTACGCTTTTTCTCGCCACCGCTAAACCCTTCGTTAAGGCTGCGGCTTACCATATCCTTCTTCATTTCAACCAGGGCCTGCTTCTCTTTCATCATTTTCAAAAAGTCCTTGGCATCAATGGGGTCCTGGCCCAGGTGGCGGCGTTTAGCATTAACAGCCGCTTTCATAAAGTTGGTAACACTTACGCCGGGTATTTCTACAGGGTATTGAAACGCCAGAAAAACGCCGCTACGGGCGCGCTCATCAGCATCCATTTCTAAAAGGTTTTCGCCTTTGTAGAACACCTCGCCTGATAAAACTTCGTATTCCTCCTTGCCGGCCAATGTAGATGCCAGGGTGGATTTGCCTGTACCATTAGGGCCCATAATGGCATGCACTTCGCCTTTACCAACCTCAAGGCTAAAATCCTTAAGTATGTGGTTGCCGTTTATGGCTACGTTTAGGTTTTTGATTGACAGCATTGCTCTTTTTCTTTTTTCTGTTTCTGGTTCGTTTGTTGTCTTCTATTGCGTAAGCATCCTTGCGCAGTTCCAGGTAAGCGGGTTTAAGTATTTTGGTATAAACAAACTTTCCTGTTTCATACATTCTGAACAGCCGTAGCAGGTTTCCGAGTTTCATAGCACAAAGTTTACAATTCCCTGCTTTACTGCCGGCTGTTTTTCGTTAGCCCACGCTGCCCTCAAGGCTAATGCTCAGCAGTTTTTGCGCCTCTATGGCAAATTCCATAGGCAGGTGCTGGAAAACTTCCTTACAATAACCGTTTATAATCATGTTAACAGCCTCCTCATCGGTTAAGCCGCGCTGGTTGCAATAAAACAGCAGGTCCTCCCCAATTTTAGAGGTGGTGGCCTCATGCTCAACCCGCCCGGTGTTGTTCTTAATCTCCAGGTAAGGGAAGGTATGGGCGCCGCATTTATCGCCAATCAACAAACTATCGCACTGCGAAAAGTTGTAGGCATTGTCCGCCGTTGCATGCACCTGCACAAGGCCCCGGTAGCTGTTTTGGCTTTTACCGGCGCTAATGCCCTTGCTTACAATACGGCTGCGGGTATTCTTACCTATATGAATCATTTTGGTGCCGGTATCAGCCTGCTGGTAGTTGTTGGTTACCGCTACGGAATAAAACTCGCCAATGGAGTTATCGCCTTTTAAAATGCAGCTTGGGTATTTCCATGTTATGGCTGAGCCGGTTTCCACCTGCGTCCAGCTTATCTTTGAGTTTATCCCTTTGCAGATACCGCGCTTGGTAACAAAGTTGTAGATGCCACCTTTGCCTTGTTTATCGCCGGGATACCAGTTCTGAACTGTGCTGTATTTAATCTCTGCGTTATCTAAAGCTATAAGCTCAACCACTGCAGCGTGCAGTTGGTTTTCATCGCGCATAGGGGCGGTGCAGCCTTCCAGGTAGCTTACATAGCTATTATCATCGGCTATAATCAGGGTGCGTTCAAATTGCCCGGTGTTCTCCGCATTTATACGGAAGTAAGTTGAAAGCTCCATCGGGCAGCGAACTCCCTTTGGAATATACACGAAGCTGCCATCGCTAAACACAGCGCTGTTAAGTGCAGAATAGTAGTTATCGCGCGCAGGAACCACACTGCCCAGGTATTGTTTTACCAGGTCAGGGTATTCCCTAACGGCTTCGGCAATGGAGCAGAAAATGATGCCTTTCTCTTTTAGTGTTTCGCGGAAGGTGGTAATCACGCTTTCACTATCCATTACATAGTCTACCGCAACGCCTGCCAGTATCTTTTGCTCCTGAATGGGGATGCCTAACTTGTCGTAAGTGGCGCGTATTTCCGGGTCAATATCATCAAGGCTGTTAACCTGCTTCTTTTTCTTAGTGCCAGCGTAATAGATAATATTCTGAAAATCAATGGCAGGAAAATGCACGTTTTGCCACTTGGGCTGCTCCATTTTTAACCAGGCACGGTAGGCCTTCAGGCGCCACTCCAGCATCCATTCGGGCTCCGATTTTTTGGCAGAGATGTACCGTACGATATCCTCGTTTAATCCCATTGGAGCCATTTCCTGCTCAATGTTGGTAACAAAGCCGTATTTATACTCCCCGGAGGTTACCTCCTCTATTATTTTATCACTTTCGGCCATATTGTTTGTGGCAGCTTTTTATAACTGCGGTGCCCATTAAATGGAGCGCGAATTTAACCCTTTTCGTGCATAATTTAGACGCTGTCTAAACAAAAACCATTTAAAAATGTTCTCCAAAGGATATTTATGAGATAAAAACACCGTTTTATCTAAAGATTGGGCAATTTTGTAGCACCCGGCCGGTAATTATGAGAATTAAAACATCTGCTAAAGATCTGGAGCCAACCCCTTTGGAAATGCGGTTGCGTTATCATCCACTAAGGATTATAACCTACCTGGTTTTAATGGGTATTTCTTCGGCCTTTCTCTTTCTTTCTATATCCTACTTCCTTACCACCTTCGGCACCGATTTTAACCGCTTTCATCTACCGCTTATTTTTCATGCTAACACTATTATCATCCTGGTTTCAAGTTACTCCATAGGGCAAACAAAAAAAGCAATACTGGCCGATGACTGGAAGGGCTATTCTAACGGCTTGCTGGTAACCGCGGGACTGGGCATAGCCTTCACTGTTTTTCAAGTAATAGGATGGAAAGAGCTAATAAGCAATGGGGTTTTGTTGCAGAATAATGTTGCGGCTGCCTACTTGTATGTAATCAGCGGCCTGCACCTTATACACCTTGCTGTAGGCCTTGGCATTTTAGGCTGGTTTATGATTCGCTCACTCGAAAGCCGTAGCGACCAGGTTAAGGCGCTGCTTTTTGAAATTGACCCGTTTAGCAAAATGAGGGTTAGTTTGCTTTGCACCTACTGGCACTTTGTTGACGGCCTCTGGATTTATCTGTATGTCTTTTTTCTGCTCAATATTTACTTAAGTATGCACGGTAACTTTAAACCGTTTGGCATATAGGCAACCGATAGCGGTTGGTTAACGTTTTACCTTTATGAAAAAGCTAACTTCTCTGGTTGCCTTAATATTGTTACTAATGTTGGGAGCCTGCTTAAAGCCCAAAAATAAATGTACAGCTGAAGGCCTGGTGCACTACACAGGTCCGCTGGCCGCTGATGGTTGTGATTGGCTGATAAACATTAACGGGGTGGATTATCATCCCAAATTCTTAAGCATTTCTTACCAGCAGGATAGTTTGATAATGAGTATGAACTACCAATTGACAGGAGATACATTTTTGTGCGGCTGGGGTAACCAATATCCTGAAATAGAATTTACCTGTACCTATTGGCCTGAATTATAAGGCAAGCTACTTGCGGTAGCGCTTTAACTTTTTTTCCTTATTTACCAGTTCTGCAAAGTTGTTATCCTTTAAGGTGGCAACGGTTTGTTCCCTTATGATGCGGAACACCTCCCTGATAGGGCAGGTTATTTCGTCCATACACTCCTCGCAGGCTTCGTAATATTTATGGGCTACACAAGGCACAAGGGCAATAGGGCCATCAAAAAGGCGAAGTACTTCAGCCATCGTAATTTCCTCCGGCTTTTTAATAAGGTAATATCCACCACCCTTCCCCTTTTTACTGCCAAGTATTCCGTTTTTTCTCAGATCAAGCAAAATGGCTTCCAGAAATTTTTTCGGAATTTTTTCTTCGGTAGAAATGGCTTCAATTAAAACCGGCTCCTTCGGGTCGCGTTTAGCCAGGTATATTAAGGCCTTAATAGCGTACTTCGATTTCTTCGTTATCACCTTACAAGTATATTGCTTTTAACGCGTAATCAGGCCGGCATCAATAAGCAGTTCAGAGCCGGTTACAAAGCGGGCGGCGTCTGATGCCAGGTAAACAACCGCATTGGCAATATCTTCAGGTTCTACCCAGGGAACGGGCATTAAATTACCGGCAGAGCGTTCGCCTATTTCTTTAGGGGTTAAACCTTCCAGTTCGGCAAGGCCGTCGTTCATTGGCGTGTTTACACCTGTGGGGTGAACGGATACCACTCTTATATTATACTGAGCCAATTCCAACGCCCAGCTTTTGGTTAAACCACGCAGGCCCCACTTGCTTGCCACATAATGGCTTAAACGATTGCCGCCGCGCATACCTAATACAGATGAGTTATTAATGATAACACCGCCTTTTTGTTCAATCATTACCGGTATAATCCCGCGGCCAACCATCCACGGGCCTTTCAGGTTTATATCCAGCATGCTGTCCCAGGCTTCTTCACTTAACTCATGCGAAAGGCCGTATGCACAAATACCGGCGTTGTTAAACAGTATGTCAATTTTTTTGAACCGGTCTAACGCACCATTTACGGCTGCGGTTATATCTGCATCATTTCTAACATCGCCTTTATAGGTAAGGCAATCTGCCCCCACGTTTTTACATTCCAGGGCCAGGGTTTCCAGGTCATCAGCTGTGCCAAGTCCGTAACCGGGGTAAGTAAGCTGTTTGGCTATATCAAATGCAACTATGTTTACGCCTTCTTTAGCTAAAGCTATTGCCGATGCACGGCCCTGACCGTGGGCAGCGCCGGTAATGAATGCCGTTTTTCCTTTAAGATTCAAATTCATTGTTGGGTGGTTTTAATATAAGGTGTAAGGTATTCGTCTATTTCTACTTCTAAAACATTATTGAAAATGTTGGTAGCAATCATTTGCCCTGCAAAGGCTACCAATATCACAATTTCTGTTTCGCTAAACATTTTTTTTATGGGTTCATAAACTTCATCGCCTATGTAGCCCTTGTTTTGTGCAATGGCGCTGCCAAAGTCTATCAATTCCTGATCCTTGTTTGTTAGTTTAAGGTCTTCCGGTTTTTCTCCATTATCTATTATCAGTTTGCGGAAGTACGTAGTACAAAGCGGGCAACTGCTGCCCGATGAAACTGCATAGGCAAATAAGTAAGCGCTGCGTTCGCCGGTAATTTTTTTTACCTCTTTATACAAAGGGTACCACATCATGTAGGTGTCAAAAACCGGCAGTGAACGGCTCATGGTTGCCTTCATGTTGGTAATACGGCCTTTGTAAGCAGCCTTATGGTGCTCATGGGCGGCGCGTAATTCCTCCGGAAACTCTTGTAAAGGCAGAATACGTGGCATTATATTGTTTTGGGCTAAAATAAGGCAAAAGAAAGTTTCTAAATTTCGCATCAAACAATAAATGATGCAAACAATTGCTCTTCTGCTGGCCAGCAATGTATTTATGACCTTTGCGTGGTATGGCCACCTTAAGTATAAGAATGTTACACTTTGGAAAGTTATATTGGTTAGCTGGCTGATTGCCTTTTTTGAATATTGCCTGCAGGTACCTGCTAACCGCATTGGCAGCGCCAGCTTTTCGACAGCTCAGTTAAAAATTATGCAGGAGGCTTTATCTTTAACGGTATTCGCTGCGTTTTCCATACTTTACCTGCGCGAAGATTTGAAATGGAACTACCTGGTAAGTTTTGGACTGATACTGGGCGCTGTATTCTTCGCTTTTAAGAAGTTTGATTAATGCAAAAGATTTCCTTTAAGGAAGCCTTCTTATTCTGGTTAAAGCTGGGCTTTATAAGCTTTGGCGGGCCTGCGGGCCAAATAGCCATAATGCACGAATACCTGGTGGAGAAGAAAAAGTGGATCAGCGAATCGCGGTTTTTACATGCCCTGAACTATTGCATGCTTTTACCGGGCCCCGAGGCGCAACAGTTAGCCACCTACACCGGTTGGCTAATGCATGGCACCTTGGGCGGAGTGGTGGCGGGTTTGCTTTTTATTCTTCCATCGGTATTTATAATGCTGGCGCTAAGTATTCTTTATGTGCAGTATCATCATGTGCAGGCGGTTACTGCCGTTTTCGATGGAATAAAACCGGCAGTAGCCGCTATTATATTTATTGCTTTGCTTAAAATAGGGGAGAAGGCCCTGCGCCATCCCGTGGATTACGCCATCGCAGTTTTTTCGTTGGTATGTATTTACTTTTTTCACGTTCCGTATCCTGTGGTAATTTTTGCAGCCCTTGCCGCCGGGCTGGCGCATACCTATTTATTTAAAACCAATCTGGAGGAAAGTGAAAACGTTGATGAAAAGGACGAAGCTGATTACTACATCAACAGGTTTACTGTTAAGCCGCAAAAAGGCGGTGCAATAAGTGTAATAGGGCAATTTTTTGTTTTTGCGCTGCTTTGGTTGATGCCTCTGGCAGTGCTGTTTTATGCGCAACGTAACTTTATATTTTGGCAGAAGCTGATTACGTTTTTCAGTGGGGCAGCCGTAGTAACTTTTGGCGGCGCGTATAGCGTGCTTACTTATGTATCGCAGGAGGCCGTGCACCATTTGCAGTGGTTGACTATGCCTGAAATGATGGACGGCCTTGCCTTGGGGGAATCAACACCCGGGCCGCTTATTATGGTGTTAACCTTTGTAGGCTTTATGGGCGCTTACCGCAATATGGGCGCTTCAGTTTTATGGGGCAGTGTGGGTTTATTGGTTACAGCCTTTTATACCTTTTTGCCCTCGTTTGTTTTTATTTTGATAGGTGCGCCTTTGGTAGAAGCCACGCAGGAAAATAAAATGGTAAAAAAGGCGCTTGCCTTTGTAACTGCCGCAGTTGTGGGGGTTATTGCCAACCTGTTTCTGTTTATGGTTGTAGCGCTGTACCGCGGCGATTTACTTAGGCAGGATGAGGTTAGTTTACGTTTCGCACAGCTGGGCTGGCTGCTGATTTCCGTAATTGCTTTAAAGCGCTTTAAGGTTAATATGGTTTTATGGTTAGCCATTAGCGGTTTAGCAGGGCTGGGGTATTTTCTTTTCGGGTTTGTTAAATAAACAGGAGCAAATAGCGTTTATGTGGAATTAAGGTAAACGGTTCATCTTTTCTAAAAATCAACACCTATGCCCAGGCCCATTAAACTTCTTATACCCAAACCATGTAGCGAGAACTGGCATGAAATGACCCCAACCGAAAAGGGAGCCTTCTGTAAAGCCTGTAAGAGCAATGTGGTAGATTTTACCACAAAGACGAACACTGAAATTTTTGACATCATCCAGAGCGGACAAAGCCATTGCGGGCGGTTTCGCGAGGATCAGATTGGGGTTAATATCAGCAGGCGCGAGGTAAGCAACTCTTTTCTGAATTTTAAAGCCATGGCTGCAGCTATAGCAGCCTTGTTTGCTGCCGGTAAATTATGGGCTGCAGGTGATAATGATGCTAAACCGGTGGCGGTAGTAAGCGCAACTACTGCTGACACTTCCACCATTAGCCACAAAACCGAAAATAAACCGACAATTGTAAACGAAAGCCGGATAGTGGAAGTTAAGGGCAAAGTGGTGGACACTAAAACCAGAAAGCCTCTAGAGGATGTAAGTGTGTACCTTAACCATACCAACTACAGTACAAGAACAGATAAGAACGGAAACTTTAGCCTTTTAGTAAATCCGGATTCGGTAGAAAGTATCTCTTTCTCGCAGTGGGGGCATGCCTATACGCTTGTTCCGCTTACGGAGTTTAAGAAAACCGATGATGGAAGAACCCTGTTTAAAGAGGTGGGCATGAAAGAAGAAGAAATGAAGCATGTAATGGGCATTTACATAAAGATTCCTGAGTAAATTCAGCCCTCTTTTTGCCACAATATTTATCCCGGGTTTTCGTCCTTACATCTACATTTGCCTTGCTTTAGGGCAGAAAACCAAAAATAGAAATGAGGACAAACCACGAAATAGACTATCGCATTTTCGGCGAGGAAATGCAATGCGTAGAAATTGAATTAGACCCACAAGAAACCGTAATTGCTGAAGCAGGGGCCTTTATGTATAAGGATCCTACCATTCAGATGCAAACCATTTTTGGTGATGGCAGCAATCCGCAAGGTGGTATAATGGACAAACTATTTTCTGCCGGGAAGCGGATACTTACCGGTGAAAGCTTGTTTATGACCACCTATACCCAAACGGGTAACGGCAAAGCAAGGGTGGCTTTTGCGTCTCCTTATCCCGGCAAAATTATTCCTATGGATTTGCAGCAATTGGGCGGTAAAATCATTGCTCAAAAGGATGCCTTTTTGTGCGCGGCAAAGGGTGTTAGCGTAGGCATACAGTTTCAAAGAAAACTTGGCACCGGCCTTTTTGGTGGTGAAGGCTTTATAATGGAAAAACTGGAAGGTGACGGTATGGCCTTTTGCCATGCCGGCGGCCACATTATTGAGCGCGAACTTGCACCGGGCGAGGTACTGCATATTGATACCGGTTGTATTGTAGCTTACACCAAAGAGGTAGATTTTGATGTGCAGATGATTGGCGGTATACGCAATACTATTTTTGGCGGCGAAGGATTCTTTTTCGCAGTATTGCGCGGGCCCGGTAAAGTGTGGTTGCAAACGCTTCCTATTTCGCGCCTGGCTTCAAGAATTATCTCCTACTCTCCGCAGTTTGGCAAACGAAAGGAGGAAGGTAGTCTGTTAGGTGGCATAGGCAATCTGCTTGACGGAGACGGATTTTAAGAGTGACGAGTAACACAATTTTGGAATTTGAATTTTAAATTTTGAAATTGTTGCAGAATGACGGAGTTAGAGCTTAAAAAGCGCACAAAGAAATTTGCGCTTGATATTATTGCTATAGTGGAATTGTTGCCTAAGGATAAATCTGCAGGCCATATTGGCCACCAATTGTTAAGGGCTGCCACTTCCATTGGAGCAAACTATCGCTCCGCCTGCCGGGCCAAGTCGGGCGCTGATTTTATTGCTAAGCTTGCTATTTGCGAAGAAGAAGCAGATGAATGCCAATATTGGATTGAGTTATTGGTGGAATCGAACAAAGCAAAACCAGAAGCATTTAGAAGTTTATGGAAGGAAGCCAGTGAACTGACAGCTATAATAACAGCTTCGTTAAAGACTGCTAAAGCGAACAAAGGAAAAATCCAAAATTCCAAATCTAAAGTTTAAAATTGCAGAGTGTGCGGTATTGCCGGATTTATAGATGTAACGCTTGCTACGGATGCTAAGCGCGAGTTGAACCACAAGATGCTGAAGTGCATTACGCACCGTGGTCCTGAGGCGTCTAACGCTTATGTGGATGGCCCTGTTTCTTTAGGGCATAACCGCTTAAAAATTATTGACCTTTCTGACGAGGCCAACCAGCCTTTTGAGTACCAGGATATAGTTATTGCCTTTAACGGTGAAGTATACAACTATCTGGAGCTAAGAGCTGACCTGGAGAAAAAAGGTTACACATTCAGAACACAAGGCGATACCGAAGTGATGTGCGCGGCTTACAAGCACTACGGCGAAGACTGCGTAAAGCATTTTACCGGTATGTGGGCTTTTGCTTTGTGGGACAAAACACAACAAAAGCTTTTTTGCTCGCGCGACCGTTTTGGTATAAAGCCGTTTTACTTTATACAAAGAGGGGAGAACGTTTATTGGGCTTCGGAATACAAGGCGCTTAAGGAATTACCCTTTTTCGATAAAGACTTGAATATCCACCAACTTAATCGTGGCTTACAGCTGGTTTGGAGTGTTTACCGGAATGAAACATTCTACACCCAGGTAAAGAACCTGGAGCCTGCGCACAACCTTGTTTGGCAAAGCGGCAAAGTTACCATTAGCCGTTATTGGGATATTGACTTTAGCCGGCCTACAACGGGCATGAGTTGGAAAGAAAAGAAAGAGATGTTCTTTACGCTCTTCTCTGATTCAGTGCGTTTGCATAGCCGTAGCGATGTGCCCAATGGTACCTGCTTAAGCGGTGGTTTGGATTCTTCGGCTATATCCTCCATGTATTCCACGCTATTGCCTGATACGCCCATCAAATCATTCTCCATATATTATGAGGATGATGTGGATGAGCGGCCTTATGTGAAGGAGGTGGTAAACAAATATCGCAATATTGAGCCGCACTATTTTTCGCCAAACAACCAGCAGATTACAGATAGCTTTCATAACATAGCTTACCACGCTGATGTGCCGCTGCTGGGTTCCTCTTTTATTTCGCAGTATTTTTTAATGCAGTTGGCTAAACGCGAAGGTGTAACCGTTGCCATTGATGGCCAGGGGTCAGATGAGTATCTTGGCGGGTACCTGCACTCTTTCTATCGTGTGATCGGCTCTCTGTTTTCTGCAGGTAAAGTGTTTAAGGGGGCATCGCTTTTAAATGCGCTGGCGAATCGCGAGCATTTTTCTGCAGCCAAAAAGCGAGACTTTTTGATGAAGAGTGTGGCCGGAGCATTCAGTAACGAAAACCGCATGTATTCGCTGGAGTTTTCGAGGCTTAATCCTTTCCTGCAACAGGAGGAAGCCCATTTGTTTTTTGAGGATAAAACAGGGGATAAGTTCAACAACTTCCTTTACCATATTTTGCTGAACACCACCTTGCAGACTTTGCTGCATTTTGAGGATAGAAATTCAATGGCGTTTTCTATTGAATCGCGCGTGCCTTTTCTTGAACATAAACTGGTGGAGTTTGCTTTTACCTTGCAGCGTGAGGACCGTATTAATGATAAGGCAGAAACCAAATACATTTTGCGCGAAGCGCTAAAACCAATTCTGCCTACAGCGGTGTATGAGCGTAAGGATAAGAAAGGGTTTGTTACCCCCGGTGAAATAAAATGGCTTAACGGCCCGCTTAAGTTTTTACTGGATATTGACTACAGCCGTTTTTACTGGATGAAACAGGATAAACTACGCGAAGTAGTAGAGAACTATAAAAAAGGCGATACCTCTAAAGCCGCCTTTGTTTGGAGGCTTGCCTGCACCAATTACTGGCTTAAGAATTTTGCCTAATTAAGGCTGTATTCAATATGCATGGTGTCCAGCTCCTTCAGTAAGTCGTTGCTTAATTCGATAGAGGAAGCTGCGGCATTCATTCCCAGCATTATTCCTTCTTCTTCATCTCTTATCTTAAAGCGCAATCTTAGTTTACCCGGATATTTGGCAATAAGCGCCTGCAACTCATTCAACAGGTTTTCATTTACTTCATTTAAGCCTAACTCAAGCGTTAGCGATTTAGTGAGCTTGCTTCTGATATCGGGCAGCAAATCAATCTTCTGAATTTTGAACTCGTATTCCTTGCCGTCCCAACGGGTTTGGTATTTACCTGTTATGTGTAGTAAGGCTGCCGGGGTTTCAATAAAGGTTTTAAAGGCCATATAATCTTTGCCGAATAAGGCAAAGTTGTATGTGCCATCGAAGTCCTCTAAGGTAAAGCGACAGTAAGGGTTGCCGTTCTTGGCAATCTTAGTTTCGGTAGCGGAAACTATACCCGCAATTTTTGATTCTTTATCCTTCCGGGCTTCAATATCTTTTAAAGCACAGTTCGTAAAAGTTTCAATCTCCAGGCGGTAATCATCCAGCGGGTGGCCGCTCAGGTAAATTCCAATTACTTCTTTTTCCTTCTTCAGTTTTTCAAGCAGCGTCCATTCCTCGCAAGGGTTAATAGTTGGCTCAGGTATGTCAGTACCTGCCATATCGCCCGAGCCGAAAAGTGAATTTTGATTCAGATTTTGAGAATTCTGTAACACCGCCCCGTACTTTGATGCCTTTTCAATGGCATTAAGGCCATCTTTTTTATCAGGTGTAAAGTAGGTGGCGCGGTGTATGCCAAAACTATCGAAGGCTCCGGCAAGCGCCAGTGCTTCAAATGCCTTTTTGTTTACCGCCCGCAAGTTGGCACGCCTTGCAAAATCAAATATGCTTTTAAAGTGCCCCGCTTTCTGCCTTTCTTCAATAATGGATTCGACGGCTGCTTCGCCTACGCCTTTAACGGCCGAAAGTGCAAAGCGTATTTCGCCTTTATCATTAACGCTGAAATGCACGTTACTCTCGTTAACATCAGGCCCTTTAACCGGTATACCCATTCGCTTACATTCTTCCATAAAGAAGGTAATCTTATCAATATTGCTTTGGTTATGGGTAAGTACCGACGCCATATACTCAGCCGGGTAATTGGCTTTTAAATATGCCGTTTGGAATGCTACGAAAGCATAGCAGGTGGAGTGCGACTTGTTGAAAGCATATTGGGCAAAGGCCTCCCAATCGGTCCAAACTTTATCCAAAATTTTAGCGTCATGGCCTTTTGCTTTAGCCCCCTCCATGAATTTGCTCTTCATTTTATCCAGGGTGGCGCGGTCCTTTTTACCCATGGCTTTACGCAACACATCTGCATCGCCCTTACCAAAACCCGCCAGCTTTTGTGAGAGCAACATCACCTGTTCCTGGTAAACGGTAATACCGTAGGTTTCCTCCAGGTATTCCTGCATATCTGGTAAGTCGTAGGTTATTTTCTCACGACCGTGTTTGCGCGCAATAAAGTTGGGTATGTATGCCAATGGGCCCGGGCGGTACAGGGCGTTCATAGCAATAAGGTCGTCAAACTTATCCGGCTTAAGTTCCTTAAGGTATTTCTGCATACCTGCGGATTCGAACTGGAAAGTGCCGTTGGTTTCTCCACGCTGGTATAGTTGAAAAGTCTTTTTATCGTCAAGCGGAATGGTGTCAATGTCTATCTCAACACCATGGTTTTGTTTGATCAGTCGTAACGCATCGCGAATGATGGTAAGGGTTTTAAGGCCAAGGAAGTCCATCTTAATAACGCCGGCGTCTTCAATAATCTTGCCTTCAAACTGGGTAACATAGTAAGGAGAATCCTTAACCATAGCTACGGGAATAATCTCCGTCAAATCTTTAGGCGCGATGATTATACCTGCGGCATGTATGCCGGTGTTGCGCACGCTGCCTTCCAGTTTTTCGGCTTCGTGCAATACTTTACTTTCCAGTGTGTCGCCTTCGTAAATTTTACGCAGCTTTTTAACGTCCTCAATCTCGTCAGAGTTCAGCGCTTCTTTTTCTTTCAGGCTTTTATCACCATCAAGCGGAGCGTGCAATACACGGTCGAGAGCGATGCCCGGTTTTTCAGGTACCAGCTTGGCAAGGCCGTTAGATTCTGTTAACGGCAAATCCAACACGCGGGCTACGTCCTTGATAGACATTTTTGCAGCCATGGTGCCATAGGTTACAATTTGCGCAACCTGTTGTTTTGTGTATTTATTTACAACGTAGTCAATAACCTTATCGCGGCCCTCATCATCAAAGTCGGTATCTATATCCGGCATACTTTTGCGGTCCGGGTTAAGGAACCTTTCGAACAGCAGGTTGTAGGCAATGGGATCTATATTGGTAATGCCTATACAATAGGCCACCACGCTACCTGCGGCCGAGCCACGGCCCGGGCCTACCATTACTCCTAAGTCGCGGCCCGCTTTTATAAAATCACCTACGATAAGGAAATAGCCGGCAAAGCCCATTATTTTGATAGTGTTCAATTCAAAATCTATGCGCTCCTGCACTTCAGGTGTAAGACCATCCTTATAGCGCTGGCGGGCACCTTCCATAGTAAGGTGGCGCAGGTACTCCCACTGGTTTAGGGTATCGTCGCTGTGCATCTTAAACTCTGAAGGTATAGGGAAGTTGGGCAGCATAATGTCCTGCTTCAACTTCAGGTGGTCTATTTTGCCGATGAGTTCATTGGTGTTATCGATAGCTTCGGGAACCTCTTCAAACAGCTTACTCATTTCAGCCGTTGTTTTAAAGTAGAACTGGTCGTTATAAAATGCGAAGCGCTTACCTTTTACTGATACGTCATCATCGCTGAACTCTTTCAGGATTGGCGTGCTCTGCTTTTCGCCGGTGTTTATGCACAGCAAAATATCATGCGCGTTGGCGTCCTGTTGGTCAACATAGTGCGAATCGTTGGTGCAGATAATTTTAACGTCGTATTCTTTGGCCCAGCCTTTCAGCACTTCATTCACTTTCTCCTGTTCCTGCATGCCGTGGCGCTGTAGCTCGATGTAATAGTTTTCGCGGCCAAACAGGTTTAGCCACCATTCAAATACTTTACGGGCTTCCGCTTCACCTTTTTTTAAAATGGCCTGCGGCACTTCGGCACCTAAACAACAGGTGGTAGCAATAAGGTTGTAATGATATTTTTCAACAAGGCTTTTATCAATGCGCGGATACTTGCCATAAAGGCCCTCGATATAACCCAATGAACACAGCTTTACCAGGTTTTTATACCCCTCTGCATTTTTAGCCAACAACAACTGGTGGTAACGGCGGTCCTTTTCCTCTTTGGTAAACTTTTGACGTGTTCTGTCTTCAACCAAATAAAACTCGCAGCCTACAATAGGTTTAATTGGGCTGCCATCAGGCAGCTTATGTTTACCTGCTTCTGCTACAAACTCAAACACCCCGAACATGTTTCCGTGGTCAGTTATTGCCAACGCCGGCATTCCATCAGCCGCAGCTTTTTTAAACAGCGATGAAATAGGGGCTGCTCCATCCAGTAGAGAGAATTGGGTATGCGTATGCAGGTGCGAAAACTTGGACATAATAAACTGTGAAAATTAGGGTGTTGTGCTGTAAAAACAGGCGGCATGAAGATAGTAATAGTAATGCGTGGATTTGTTACGAATATTCAACCGCATTGTGGAAAAACAAGAGGCGGGTTTGCCGCTGTGGTTTCCAAAGGATTATGTAAGCGTAATCATTTAACGCGGCAAAATAAACTTTTGTTACCTTGTTAAGTCTATGTTAAAACGCCCTATGAAAAAGGTTATACTACTGTTTGTTATTGCCTTAGCCTCGTTTAACCTGTTCGGTCAAAACGCAGGGGATAGTATTTTTAATACGGGGCAACTGATTCATGAAATCAGGATAAGTTTTTCCACCAATGCCTGGCTTGATACGCTTAAGCAATACTATGCCGTAGGCAACCAGTTGGATTCTAACATATACCTAATGGCTACCAGTGTTCAGTTCGATGGTGTTAGTTATGATAGTGTGGGTTGTAAGTTCAAGGGCAATTCATCTTACAACAACAGCTCTGATAAAAAAAGCTGGAAGCTGGATTTTGAGGAGTTTAAGAGCAACAATGAAATTGACGGGCTTAAACAACTAAACCTTAATAACGGGTTTAAGGACCCAACGCTTTTGCGCGAAAAAATTTGTCTTGATTTTTTGCGTTACTACGGCCTGCCTGCGCCAAGGGCTGATTATGCCAACGTTTATGTCAATAACCAGCTTTGGGGATTTTATGTTTTGGTAGAAGAGGTTGATAAAGCTTTTGTAAAAACGCACTTTGGTAACAAGGGTGGAAATTTGTTTAAAGGTGACCCACATGGTGATTTGAGATGGAAGGGTGCCAATCCCACTTTGTATTATGCCGATTACGAATTAAAAACAAACGAGGATGTTAACGACTGGAGCGACCTTTTATGGCTTTTGGATAACATCAACAATACGCCTGCGGGTCAACTGTACCGCGACTCATTGAACGCTTCCTTTAATGTTTCCTCCTTTATTAAAAGCTGGGCTACTACAAGCCTTTTTGTAAACCTTGACTCCTATACCGGCAGTGGCCACAATTACTACGTTTATCACAATACTGACTCCAATCGCTTTGAGTGGATAAACTGGGATGTGAATGAAGCTTTTGGTGTTTTTGTAAACGGCATACCCACTAACCAACTGGAAACTTTGCCCATGAGTTACGTGCCCAGTCCGCAAACGAACAGGCCGCTTACCATGAAGTTGACACAGGACAGTATTTATTGGAATGAGTTTCAAAATTTTGTTTGCAATGCTTTGAGCGATTATTTCAACCCGACTAACATGGGCTATATTATTGACTCATTGCATAACCGCATTAAAACAGATGCTTACGCCGACCCACGGAAGTTTTTTCCTAACAACCAGTTTGATTCAAATATTGATACGGACATGGGAAATACTTTTGGCTTAAAGCCTTTTGTGCAGGCACGCTATGATTACCTCACTCAACAATTGGATTCTTTTAACTGTACCCCTTTAGCATCAGGTATACAACAAGCTGCAGTCGTTCCATTGTTGCGCGTTTACCCCAACCCTTCAAGTAGTGCATTTACTATTGAATCAAGCCAGCGAATAAGCGATATTGAATTGCTGGACCTGGAAGGAAGAAGCGTTTATCAAATGCCGTGTAACGGACTTACAAAAGCGGAAGTAAATGTGTTAAGCCTTTCAGCCGGCACTTACTTTTACCTCGTACAAACTGTTGAGGGAAGCAGAGGTAGAGGGAAGCTGATTAAGCAGTAGGTGCTATCCGCCTTTGCGTTTGGTTTTATATCCCATTTTTGTGAGTAGCATAATCACTTTCTCGCGTTGCTCCCCTTGTATAATTATCACTCCATCCTTTACGCTGCCACCTGTGCCGCATTTGGTTTTAAGCTCTTTACCCAATGCTTCAAGTTCCGCTTCGGGGCCAATGAAATTTTCAACTATAGTAGCCATTTTGCCCCCTTTTAGTCTTTCAAGTGTTATATACAGGGTTTGCTTACCGGGCTCAATACTTTCATTTGTTTCCTCGTTAGTTTCAAATCTATAGTCGGGATTGGTGGAGTAAACCACACCATCTTTACCGTCTTTTTTCTTGCTCATAGCTAGTAGGCATTTAAATCTGTAGGAACAATTACATTAATGCACTGCGGCACTATTTCAAAAGTTACATCATCATGATAAATAACCGAGTCGCCGTCAAACTGGTAAACCATTTTCTTAGAACCGTGAATAGTGATTTTTTTTGCGCGGTATGATTCAGCTTCTTTAATTAAGTCAGCACGTTTCATCATCAGGCATCCCACTATGTAAAACATCTTCCATAATGGGAAACGGTTAAGCACAATAACATCCATAACACCATCCTTCATGCTCGTGAATGGAAAAACGCCGAAGTCGTAGCCGTACTGATTGGCATTAAAGGTGGTAAAAAGAAAAAAGCTGCGTTCAATGGTTACATCATCAATTTCCACTTTGGCATCAAAGGGCTGAAAGTAAAACAGCATTTCTTTGATGACCGCCCAGGCATAAGATGCCAGGCCGCGAATAGTATGGTGATGAAAGCGCCTGGCAACAGAAGAGTCGATGCCAAAGCCTGCATTGCTTACAACATACCTAACGTTCGATTTTATCAAATCAAGCTTAACTGCTTTACCTGTATTTAAAACTTCTATGGATTTTTCAGCATCACGGGGAGGGATGCGCAGGTGTGTAGCAAAACCATTACCTGAACCATAGGGTATAATGCCTAAAGCCGTGTTAGAACCAATAAGGCTTTGCGCTACTTCATTAACGCTGCCATCGCCACCTATAGCCACGCATATATCGTAGCCCTCTTCAACCGCCTGCTGTGCAATTAAGCTGGCGTGCCCTGCATACTGTGTAAAGCGGATGGTGTAGTCAAACTGAACATAATCCAGGTAGCGGGCAATTTTTTCGGGTACATTCTTCTTTTTGTACACACCCGAAATGGGATTAATAATGAACATTACCTTCTTCTTATCCTGAACCTGCATGATGTAAATATAAGGACGAATGGAAAAGACTTAAATTCTAAAACGCCTTAAGGCTCAAATCAAGGCTGTTGAAGGTATGGGTTAAAGCACCTACAGAAATAAAATCAACTCCCGTTTCAGCATAGCTACGCACAGTTTGGAGGTTAATGCCGCCACTTGCTTCGGTTTCGTATTTGCCGTTTACCAGTGCAACGGCTTCCTTCATTAACTCAGGAGTAAAATTATCGAACATGATGCGGGTAACGTTGCCAATGTGCATTACTGTTTTCACATCTTCAATAGTTCGCGCTTCAATTTCTACCTGCAGGTTTAACTGGTTAGCCTGTTGATATTTCTTTACCGCATCAATAGCCTGTTCAATACCGCCGCAGAAATCAATATGATTGTCTTTGATCATTATCATATCGTATAAACCAAAACGGTGGTTATGCCCGCCACCAATACGAACGGCCCATTTTTCGAAGTGCCTTAGTGTGGGGGTGGTTTTTCTTGTATCTAAAATACGGGCTTTAGTGCCTGCTGTTAGTTCAACAAAGCTTGAAGTGGTAGTAGCAATGCCACTCATGCGCTGCATAAAATTCAGAGCCACCCGCTCCGCGCGCAGAATTGATTTTACTTCTCCGTATACTTTAAAGGCTACATCTCCTTTTTTGATGCGGTGACCGTCACTCAGTAGTTTCTCAAATTTTAAGGCTGCATCTACCTTTTGAAAAACTTTTTCCGCAAGTTCAACACCTGCCAATACGCCCTCCGCTTTGCAAAGCAATTGAGCACGGCCCTCTTTACTATGGGGTATGCAGGCAAGTGAAGTGTGGTCGCCCGTAGGTATGCGCCCGTTAAAGTCAACTATATCTTCTTTTAAGGCTTCTTCTATACTTCTTTCCATCTCCTTATTCATAAACCTGTTTTGCAGAGCGAAATAAGAAGATTTAAATGAAACGGCGGACTGCTAATGAATAATGATATGTGTACCATCCACCCATTGCCGTGCTTCATTGTCGTAGTAGAGGTACGCACTTGAGGCTGCAGCCTTGTATTCTCCTTTTACTTCCGTTTTAAGGTCGAGTGCAATTTTGCGCTGTTCATTGGCGTTTAGGCCGTAAAAATACAGGCGCAGTTCGTTGCCATCCGTTTCGTAGTAATCAAACACTTTCTTCTCCTGCAATTCTTTTAGCTGCCAGTTTTGCACGCTTAGGCCGGATGGAATATTGATTACTACCATTGGCGTAGGCACGTTGGTAGCTATTTTGTTTTTGATGCTGATATCCATGCGAACAGTTTCACCTATAGCGGCTTCTGTTTTATTTAAGGTTGTCTGCATCTCCAGCTTACAGGCCGGGTGGCTCTGTGGTAAATAGTTTTGCCATGAACAACTTACGTTGAAAGAACCGGCAGCAGTGGTTTGAGGAAAGGTGAGCTGAAGGTTGTTATTGCCTGCATTAAGCAGTCGTTCTAACCCATCAATAACACTTGAGTAATTGGGCTGTATATCCAATGAATCGAGGCTAATTGCGCTGCCGTTTATAGTAAGTGAGGAATGACCGGGGGTTAATACTTCCCCGTTCTTTTGATGGCTCTCAGTTAAGGCGCGCAATGCCAATATGGTTGCCTGCGTGTTACCGAATCTGCCGCCATAGGTTCGGCTTGCAAGCAGGTATCGTACTCCCAATGTAATTTCATTTGAATACTTATCGTACTCATGCAATAGCGAAATAAGCACTAAAGCGCTGGCCTCCACATCAACGTTGCTGCCGTACGAGCCTACTATAGTTCCTTCACTGCCCGCCCATCGGCCATCAGCGCTCTGCAGTTTGCTTAAAGCAGCATTAAGCTGCGCCGCTTCAGTAGCCATACCGAGATTATGGCAAGTGTTAGCCAGCAGCGCCATTTGATAAGGGTCCTTACGCGAAACATCTTTTAATAAAGCGTTTACCACCTCTTTAATGTCACTTACACCGGCCTCGCTCAAAGCCCAGCAGATATAGGCATTGGCAATTATTTGCCTTTTTGCTCCCGGGTAGTACGTATCTTTTGTGCCAAGGTTGAAACCCGTTCCGTTTTTCTGTGCCAGTAAAAATTGTCGGGTACGCTCTATCAATTCATCGCTCACTTTAGGATATACTTTTTTCATTTCGGTAAACTCCATAAGTCCGTAGGCCGTCATAGGTACGTTTGCGGGCGCTTTTCCATAAAGGTCAAAACCACCGCCAGGTACTTCGTAATTGCTAAGGGCAGTATATCCATCACCAATACATTTAGTGGCCCACTCCTGCAATTTTGAATCGGCACTTTTCATTTGCTGCAGCATTTTTATAGCCAGTATATTCGGGTAGGTAGATGACGATACCTGCTCAAAACAACCGTGAGGTTCCTGTATTAACCCTTTCACTGCATCAACCAGCGAACTTGTTCCTGAAGGGTAAACAATGAACTGTGCTTTAAAAGTACTATCCAGCACATCGGGTAACGACATGCTGAGTTTTTGAGTGTATGCTGAACTGGATTGCATGGCATATTGTGTATATCCTGCTTTTTTCAACAGCACATCGCGCACCAAACGTTGATTATATTTTTCAGTTTTCGCTTCGATGGTAAAAGTTGATTTACCATCGCCTTTGCCGGCTTTAATTTTGAGGGGAACCGTAATGATTCCATTGGCAGGTATCAATTTATCTTTAGGGAGTTCACCAAGCGGCCACCAGCCGGCAGGTAAAGTGAAGGTGAGTTGCGCATTAACATCTGCGGTGGTGTTATTGCTTATAACCACTGGTATTTCCAGTATATCGCCGTTAACGGCCTCCTTAGGGAACTTAGCAGTAATAACCAGGGCCTGGCAGTTAGAAAAAGTTTTTTCGGCATGACCCACTAAGCCTTCATCGCTTATGCCTTCGGCCGTTATGCGAAAGTTTGAAATTTCATCGTTACTAATGAATTCAAAGTCAGCTTTACCAAAGTCATCCAAATGTACAGCGCCGCTCCAAAAAATAGTAGTGCGGTTATCAAAAGTGCCACCTTTTAAATCAGGCCCCTTGTGAATCAGTTTAGGGAACTCACGCGATGAAGAATACCTCGCCATTATACCTTCATTAAGCACAGATACCAGCACACCGGGATAAGTATAGTAGGTTATGGGCTGCATCTTTTTGGTTTCAATTTCAACCACCCCACAGGTTACATCGCCGTACCGTGCAGGTATGCCACCGGTATAAACCCTTATGCGTTCAATACTTTCAGTAGGTATGTTGGGTACGCCCATTACTTTAACGCCATCTATGTAATAGGCTGTAGCATTATCGCGGCCTCCTCGGATATTTACTGATTCACCTTCATCCCTTTGAAAAACCCCGCTTACTGTGCTGATAATGTCAGTAACACTCCTGGTAGGCATGTTCGCTATTTGCTCGGTAGTAACGGCATTGGTTGAAGGGACATAGCTATTAAACAAGGGCACTTTGTAACTAACGATGCGTACCTCATTTAATCCCACCGTATTGCTACCGGTTTCCTTCTCTAAACCATTGCCCCTGTTTATAGTGCCCTCCTTGGCTGCGGGCACATTGCTTTGCGCATCGTATGTTACACCCGGCACCCGGCTAATGGCATTTTCAGTGGCCATATTCCGCGCACTGATCACTTCCATACTTACCGTTTCGTACTGAATTGCTTTTCTGTAGGAGGTGGCTACAACAACTTCGTTTAATTCAATGGCCATTTCATTTAAAAATATGGTGGCGCTTATGTCCCTTGTGGGCGTTACTTCTATTTCCAATTCCTGGGATTCGTAACCGATATAAGTTATTCTAAAGTGGTGCTTGCCGGGGTTTAGTTTACTAATCTGAAAGTGCCCGTCAAAATCTGTAACGCCCCCAACCCCCGTAGCAGCACCGTTGTTTATTTCTACAATGTTACCGGCAAACACAGGCTCATTATTTTCATCAAGTATGGTTCCGGTAAAGTTGCCGGTGCCGGCCTTGTAAATGATCTCCGCTTTTTTGGTAGGCTTGTGGTTTTCTCTATAGTTGCCGTAACGCACGTCCACACCGTTGTCGTCGCGGTAACCTCCCCCTCCGCCTCTGTTATAGCGGTAATCATTGCGGTTGCTGTAATACGTTCTCCCTGCTTCAAAGTCCAGTTTATGGCCGGTGCCATATTCGTTTACGTTATAGTATAGCTCCTTATTGAATTTTTTAACCGCTAATACCTGCACCTGGCTAAGGTCCACACCAAATAATTCAAAGTGCCCGTTTTTATCGGTGCTGGTGCCAATGTCAGTTCCTAATACGGTTACATTGGAATACCGGGCAGGTTTGCCGGTTTTGAAGTTCACTACTTCGCCGCCAATAAATTTGCGCTCCGCTTTATTAGCATATACGGTTGAGTCGTTGCTCAATACTTTGTTCCATACAAATCTCCTCCAGCCGCGAGTCATCATCAGCAAATCAAGAGCGGCATCGGCCTGTGGTTCTTTCTCATCAAAGTAAAAGTTTGGCTCCTCTACATTACCTGTAATGTCAGCTTCAAGCAACAAACGGGAAAGTATGGCACCGCTTTTATCATTGGCAAGCGTTAAAACTTTTTCATCAACTACTGCTATACAAACATCACCACTAACTATTTTATTGTTTTCGTCGCGGGCTTTAACGGTCATTTTTACTTTTTCGTGCGGCTGGTATTTTTCCTTACTTGTTGTTATCTGCAAACGCAGTTGTTTGTTCTTGTTTACAAATACAAGCCGTTCAGCCAGTGGTTTGCTTTCTCTGTCAAATACTGTTACTTGGGCAACGCCTGTGGGCAATGCTTTAAGCGGAATACTGACACTATTAGCGCTTATTCCATCTAAATTCTGATAGTCGTATATCCTGCCACGCATTTGGGTAATAACAATTAGCGGTCGGGCTTCAGTGCTCAATACTTTAACGGTAAGGTTTTCTTTATCAGCCTGGCTAACCGCTAAGGCTACCCCCATGTTTTTTGTTTCAGGCAATGGAAATTTTCTATCGCCGTAGGTATTTAACTGTGCATAGTAGGTACGGCCGCTTTGCGGTGTTAGCTGAAAACTACCCATGCCGTGGTGCAGGCACTGTATAATAGCAACAGGCTGTTTCAAATCATTGTATACAGCTCCTTCCACATTAGCGGGCTTACCGAAATCGTCAACCGCGCTGAATGCCACCCTGCTGTTCAGGCCGGCTACCAGGTCTCCGCCTTCAGGGTAAAATTCTATTTGCACTGTTTTTAAGTTGACAGGCACCGAGCGTGAAACAGATTCTGTATTGTTGTTATACGTTAACCGAACATTCAGCAACAAGTCTGCCGTTTGCAAATCTGCGGGTATAGCGTAGCTTACAGTTGCGCTACCTGCTACATCGGTTTTACCCTTGCCTTCAAAGGTTTTGTTGCCTTGGGTTAATACTTCATAGGTGAACTCATGATCAGTGAGCGGCCGGCCGTCAGGCGTTTTAATTTCCAGTTTGGCGGTGGCTGTTTGGCCGGGGGTGTACCCCTTCTCTTTAAAATCCAGTTTCATCAGCAAGTTGGCTAAAACAGATTTTTGCAGTGTAATCTCCTTTTCGAAGAGTTTAATGGTGGAGTCGTTAAGGCTATACATGGTGTAGGCACGGAACTTATAAATGCCGCCCGCCATTTCGTTGGTAAACGTAAAGTCGCCATTGGCAATTCCCGCATTTATAATGTACTTCATGTGGCGCTCAACAGCCCCTTTGGGGTTAATTACCTCCACATGCAAAATGTCACTTATACTATCTGTTGTAAGGTCCTGTGCATGGCGCACAAAGCCCGCGAACCAAACCGTTTCGCCGGGTTCATAAAGGGTTTTGTCAAACTGCAGATAAACCCGCTCCTCCGGGTGCCGGCGGTTCCAACTATCAAACTTCTCCGCAATAGGTAGTTTAAGGTTGTCCTGTTCCATTAAAACGGCTGCGCTAAGACTAAGCAAGCCTATAAGGAAGAGGGGCAGGGCTTTTAGCGTAAGGAGAGCGTTCTTCATACGTTCCGGGTTTGTTAAACCGAAGTTGTATAAATCCTTTAGCGAAATCTTCACAGAAATGTCATTTTACCTATGGTGTTGATAATTAAGGCTTATCTCCACAGTTGATTGATGGGGCCTTACCCTGGTTTTTAAACAGCCCCTTAACGGGCTATATTTGCGGCACTTGCAATTTAAAGTAAGCTTATGGCACAAAATACAGGGATGGTATCGGAGAATAAGAAGATGACCTTTGAGGAATTTAAGGCCGAGGTGCTGAATGATTATAAAGTTGCCTGTATTTCGCGCGAAACCAGCCTTTTAGGCCGTAAGGAAGTGCTTACCGGCAAGGCCAAATTCGGCATTTTTGGAGATGGTAAGGAGGTTGCTCAAATAGCCTTAGCTAAGTCGTTTGAGCCGGGTGATTGGCGCAGCGGCTATTACCGCGACCAAACCTGGATGATGGCCCTGAACGAGCTTACAGTGGAGCAGTTTTTTGCTCAGCTATATGCCAATACCGACCAGGAACTGGAGCCCATGAGCGGTGGCCGCCAAATGAACGGGCACTATGCCACCCGCCTGCAGGATAAGAACGGCAACTGGCTGGACCAGGCCAACCGTAATAACTCTTCAGCCGATGCTTCGCCTACGGCTTCGCAAATGCCGCGTTCCCTTGGTTTGGCCCTGGCCTCCAAACTTTACCGCGAAAACAAGGAGTTGGAAGACTTCACTATTTTTTCAAACAATGGCCGGGAGGTTTCATTCGTTTCAATAGGCGATGCCAGTACCAGTGAAGGATTGTTTTGGGAGACTTTGAACGCCGCCGGAGTACTGCGCGTGCCGCTTGCCATTTCTATTTGGGATGATGGCTATGGTATTTCAGTACCGCAGAAGTACCAAACTACAAAAGAGAATTTATCGGAATTACTGAAAGGATTTCAGGCTGATGCCCAAGGCCGTGGCCTTGATATTTACACCTGCGAAGGTTGGAATTACCCTAAGCTGGTTGAAACCTGTAAGCGCGGCATTGAAAAGATGCGCAAAACGCATGTGCCTGCTGTGTTTCATATTACCGAGGTAACACAACCGCAGGGCCACTCTACTTCAGGTTCGCACGAGCGCTATAAATCTGCCGAGCGCATGCAATGGGAAAAGGATTTCGATTGCCTGAAAAAGATGAAGGAGTGGATTATTGAAAGCAGCTTTGCTACCGAAGAGGAATGTAACCAGATACAGGAGGAAGCGCGCAAGTTTGTTTTGGGCAGCAAATCAGTTGCCTGGAAAAAATTCAGCACCCCTATTAAAGAAGAGATAAGGGAAGTAATGGAGTTGCTGGAAAATGTGAAGAGCGATATTGGCGGGCATGAGGCAGTAGATGCCGCAATCGGCAACCTGCAAAACGCTATTGACCCTGTGCGCCGCGATATAATAAAAGCAGGCAAGAAGGTGTTGTATGCTTTGCGTGGCGAAACAACACCTGCGCTTGAAAGTTTGCGCCAATGGCTTAAGGACTACACGGAGAAATACCAGGATGTTTACAGTAGCCACCTGCACAGCGAAACAGATAAGAATGCATTGAACGTGCCCCTAGTGCCGGCTGTATATTCGGATGAAAGCAAAGTGCTCAACGGCTTTGAAGTGTTGAATGTTTTCTTCGATAAAATTTTTAAGAAGTACCCTAACGTAGTGGCTTTTGGTGAGGATGTGGGCAAGATAGGAGACGTGAACCAGGGCTTTAGCGGCATACAGGATAAGTATGGCGAGGTACGCATTTTTGATACCGGAATACGTGAGGCTACTATTATAGGACAAGGTATTGGCTTAGCCATGCGCGGTATACGCCCCATTGCTGAAATACAATACCTGGATTACCTGTTGTATGGCCTGCAACCCTTGTCAGATGATCTGGCATCCTTGCAATATAGAACAAGAGGTATTCAAAAATCGCCATTAATTGTGCGCACGCGCGGCCACCGTTTAGAAGGCATATGGCACACGGGTTCGCCAATGGGCATGATAATAAACAGCCTGCGCGGTATACACGTTTGCGTGCCGAGGAACATGACGCAGGCGGCCGGGATGTATAATACTTTGCTGCAAAGTGATGAGCCTGCCCTGGTAATTGAATGTTTGAACGGGTACCGTTTAAAAGAAAAGTTGCCTGATAACATAGATGAGTTTACCGTTGCGTTGGGCGTACCTGAAGTATTGCAGGAAGGCGATGATGTAACCTTGGTTACTTACGGTAGCTGCATACGCATTGCCGAAGAGGCCATAAGTATGTTGCAGGAAGTGGGCATTTCGGTAGAGTTGATTGATGTGCAAACGCTGTTACCTTTTGATGTAAACGGCAGCATTATTGACTCGGTTAAGAAAACGAACCGCCTTGTGTTTTTAGATGAAGACGTACCGGGCGGAGCATCGGCTTTTATGTTCCAGCAGGTATTTGAAAAGCAGGGCGCTTTCCGTTGGATGGATAGTGAGCCTAAAACTATAACAGCAAAAGCACACCGCGCTGCTTATGGTAGCGATGGCGACTACTTCAGCAAACCAAGTGCAGAAGATGTGTTCGAAGCTATCTATGCAATGATGAACGAGGCAGACCCGGGAAGTTTTCCGGAATTGTAATCAGCTCTTTTTAAAATACGGCAGCTTCTTGCCAATCATAACCAGCAGACTGTTTACCAAACGTTCAGGCTTGGAGAACAAATCACCTTCAAGTGTATTGGCGAAGTACCAAACCTGTTCGCCGGTTTTACGGTCGAGTATAGAAAGAGTAACATCAATTTGCTCATTGGCCGGTGCACCACCTACAAACATATTCATGGCTACAGTGCCTCCTTTGCTCATGTATTTATCTACATCAACATAACCACGTATTACCGCATCAACCCCAAGCAGGGCGCAAATGTCGGAGTAGTTCATGTTCATCAAACTATCGTAGTTATAGCCAACGCTGTCTAAAATGTGGTTGGTAGCTTCAGGCGTTTGCACAATAATATCAATGTCTTTCTTCTCTTTCAGTTTTATAAAGTAATCGTAGGTGTTTTTCTGGCATTGGCGGCTGTACTCTTTAGTGTCTATCCGGTCTTTTTCCTTTTTGCCAACGTTTTTGCCTATGGCCAGTTGGTCGTAATTGGTGCCAAAGGGGATAATGGCGATTACCTGGTGAGCGGCACAAATTTCTTTGATTTTAGGGTTTGCATCTTTAGAAGCGCCCCAGTTACCAAACTGCGCAAAGCCGGAAGAACAAAGCATTAATACAAAAATGAAGGCTACTGTTTTTTTCATGTTTCTAATTTGTAGTACAAAAATATAGCTGTTTACAATAAGTAGATGCCGTTTAGTAAGAATTGAACAAAATTGGGATGCCGAAAACAGCCGGCTGACCACAGGTGAAAATTAGCCGGCTGTTTGTACGTTTAGTTTTCTTTTTTGCCGGTAGCAGGAGTATCGGCAGCGGCTTCCTCAATGTTGCCTTTAATGGTAAGCACCACATTGTTGTTAGATGCGTTTGACATAACCGTTACTGTTTTGGTAAATGCACCAACGCGTAGCGAATCGTAATGAACTTCAACAAATGATTTAGCGCCGGGCAGAATGGCCTCAACCGGGCAATGCGGGCTGGTGCAACCGCAACTTTGCTGGCAGCGCGAAATGATAAGCGGCGATTTGCCTGTGTTCTGAAATTCGAAACGGCATGTAGTATGGCCGCCTTTTTTCAAAGTGCCGAAGTCGTGTTCGGTTTTGGTAAAGGTAAGCACCGGGGCATTGGCATCGGCCTGCGCGTTAATGTTAGCCATAGCAAATACGCAAAGCAAAAGGGTAAGCAGGTTTTTCATTGTGAAATGATTTTGGTTAAAAAAATGTTTCACGAAGCTACCTGCCCTTAATGTTAAGGGCCGTGAAGAACATGTAAAAATGTTCTTATTTAAGCAAATGAATGTTAAGGGTGTTCTGAGGTTATTGAGCGTCTTTCTCCCATTTAATGGAGTCCTCCACATAAATGGAAACAAGGTTGCCGCGGCGGTCGTAGCTTACAATACGTTCTTTATCGTTATACTGCGGCGCATGTATGTTTTGAAAGTTTTTGATTCTGCCATTGTCGAAATATTCGCGGCGCTCCAGCAGGTAGCCTTTATCGTCATACAGCTTTTCAATTTTTACTTTATCGTAACCGTAAAATGATTGCCACAGGCCAATATCCCAGCCATTTTTGTAGTTGCCTTTCATTTGCACACCACCTGAGGCGAAATAGAAGGTCCAGGCGCTGTCAGCTAACCCGTCTTTCAAAAAGCCTTCCATGGCTATTTTGTTATCCTTATTGTAGCTGGCTATAGCACCGGTGTATGGTTCGCCTTTAAACTTGTACGTAGCTACTTCAAACTTTTGCACGGAAGCGCTATCCGTACGCAGCATGGGCGAAAACTTCACCTCCCCGGTTGAAGATTCCAGAAATGTAACCAACAGGCGGCCCTTATCGTCGAATTTTTTTTCGCAGGAGGAAAGAAAAACTACCGCTATTAAGCAAAGCGCTGCAATGTTTCGCATACCAAAATTTTGTGGAAAATAGGAGAGAATGCGTCATTCACAAAACTGCTTGTATGAAAAAGTCCATTTTGTATGTATTGCTAAGCGTTAGTTTGTTTAGCTGTAACAGTGCTGCCACCGGCGGCGCAGAAAATACTGTTGTTGCCGAAGAAAGCGGCGAACAGAAAGCCGCTGTGATTGATGAAAGCCGTACCGAGCTGGCAGGCCTTAAAGATAAGATGCCGGCAACAGACAGGATGGATGAATCTATAATGCCTGCACCGGCACCAAACCGGGTAGAAAAAATTGCCACTAAGATTATTAAAACGGCTAACCTGCAGTTCCAGGTTAAGGATGTTGATGAAAGCCACGGACAGATTAATGAATTGGTAAAAAAGTACGGAGCCTACTTTGCCAGCGATAACAAAACGATGAGTAGCTACCAAATTGATGATAACCTGGTTATTAGGGTTATGCCCGAAAACTTCGACGCGCTTGTTGCAGAGTTGATGAAGCAATCTATTTACACCAACAGCAAAAGTATAACTGCCGAAGATGTAACCTCGCAATTTGTAGATATGCAGGCCCGCCTTAAAACAAAGAAGGAAGTAGAACAGCGTTATCTAGCACTATTGAAAGAAGCGCATAAGGTTTCGGATATACTGGAGGTGGAGCAGCAACTGGGCCAGATACGGGAAGAGATAGAAGCTATGGAAGGCCAGTTAAAACTGCTGACCGACCAGGTTAACTATTCTACCATTAGCCTTAACATTTACCAGAAACTGGACTACACCCCTGAGCCTGAAAGCGGATTTTTTAGTGAAGTGAAGGAAGCATTTATACGCGGATGGAGAGGAATAGGGGAGTTTTTGGTAGGCCTTGTTAGGGTATGGCCGCTGTTGATAGTAATCTGCATCGCAGCCGTATTGGTGATACGCCGTATAAGAGCAAGAAGAAAGCAGGCTTAAGCCTTGCGGCGTTTGAACTCGCTTACTACTATACCCGTTGCCACCGCAGCGTTCAGTGATTCAGCCTTACCAAAAGCCGGAATCGTGATACGGTTTTTTATCAGCACCTCCATTTCGTTGCTAATACCGTTTGCCTCATTGCCAATAACAATCATGGCTGAAGAAGGCAAACTGGTTTGGTAGATGTTTTCACCGGACATAAAGGTGCCGTAAGCGGCTAAGTGATTGTTTTGGGTAATTAATTCGGGGAGGCCTGTATAAGTGCAACGCAGGCGGAAGAGAGAACCTTTGGCAGCGGCAACAACTTTAGGATTATAAACATCTACAGAAGTGTCGGACAGGAAAACCTCTTTTATTCCAAACCAGTCTGCAATGCGGATGATGGAGCCGCAATTGCCGGGGTCGTTAAGGTTATCTAAAAGCAGGTATAAGCCCTCTTCTAGTTTTGGAGGTACGGCTGCCTGCGCAGGTATGTTGGCAACGGCCAAAACTTTATCGGGTGTTTGTTGCGTGGAAATTTTTTCCAACTCCGTTTCACTTACTTCAATAACCTCGACATGGGATGGCTGTGGGGCGTAACCCTTGATGCAATAAACGGTGTCGGTTTTTATATCCGAATTCAATAACTCCTGCACAAGTTTGTCTCCCTCAACCACAAATTTGCCATACATTTGGCGAAATTTCTTCTGATGCAGGGAACGCACATAGCTTATTTGGCTCTTCGAAAGCATTTCGGCTTCTTATTTGCTATAAATATGTGGTAAAAAATCTGATTTGATGCAGCGTACCGCTTACTCAGCCTTTATATACCTTACTGTTTTGGGCTTGCTGCTTTTTTCTCTGGACTCCTGCAAGGTGGCGAAGAACCTGCCTCCCGATCAGAAATTGCTGGTTAAAAACAAGATTGTTATAAAGTCGAAGTTGCCCTTAAATGAACGCGATAAGATTAAGGCAGACCTTGGCAACGTAGCTGTGCAAAAGCCTAACCGTCGTTTTTTAGGCTTCCTGCCTTTCAGAATGTGGTTTTACTACTCGGCCGCAAAAGGGAAAAAGATTACCAAGTTTAAACAGTGGATAATGGACAAGGTAGGGGAGAAGCCCGTGGTTATTGATTCGTCCTCTACTGAGCGCTCGAAGGTTTTAATGGCCAACTACCTTTTTAACTATGGATATTTTTATGCGGACGTTACGGATAGTACCGTTGTAAAGAATAAAAAGGCAGTTACTACCTATACCATTACCCCGGGGCCTTTATGGCATTTGGGTAAAATCACCTTTCCACAGGGTAATACTTCTGCCGATTCGCTTATAAGGCAGAGCAATAAAAATACCCTACTTAAAACCGGCGACCGCGTGGATATGGCGATGCTGAGAAGTGAGCGAGTGCGTATTGAAGATACTTTGCGCAATAACGGCTATTACTTTTTTAACCGCGAGTATATAACCTACGAGCTGGACACCAGTGGCGGTAAGCAAACTATGAACGCTAAAATGGTGTTGAACCAGCCCAGCGATAGCGTACAACACATGCCCTACCGCATAGGCAATATTTATGTTATTGAAGACTATATTTCGGAAACCCTTGGCGATACCCTGCATCGTGATACGGTTTTAAAGGGCGACTACTATTTTATTTATGATAAGAAGATTGTGCGCGAGAAGGTTTTAATGGAGGGCCTTTACTTTACTTACGATAAGTTATATACTAAGGATGCGGAGTTAAAGACATTGAACCGCTTAACCCAGTTTGGTAATTTTAAATACATAAGTATCGATTTTGACAAAGCGCGCAATAATCCCGGCTACCTTGACGGAACAATACGCCTTTCGCCTGCTAAGCGGCAGGGCTTTACGGGTACCGGAGAAGTGAATGTTACCAACGAGGGCTTATTTGGTATGGCCGCCTCCTTAAACTATAAAAACAAAAACCTTTCAAAACGGGCCGATCAGTTACTGATAGATGCATCTGCCGGTTTGCAGTTAAAGTTCAGCAAAAAAGAAAACGTAAAGATTATTACTACCAATGCCACCTTTGGTATTACTTATTTCCTGAACCGTTTTGTGCCATTTAAACCAAGGTTTTTCCGGAATATTACCAGCCCCAAAACCAAGATTGGCGCTACATACGGTTTTGAAAACCGTTACGATTTCGATACATCAGGCAACGTTGTTTTTTTATATCAACTGCACAACTTTAACCTTACCTTTGGTTACGATTGGGGAAGTAATGCCCGTTTCAGGCATTTGTTTAATCCGTTGGCTATTACCTTTTACCTGTTGCCTAAACGCGGAGATGAGTTTAATAGAAGACTGGACTCCATACCAATTTTGAAGAGCAGCTTTGAGGAGCAGATTATTATAGGGCCAAACTATACGTTGATATACAGCAATCAACGCACGGATAAGGACAGAGCTTATATGAACTTCCGAACCAATGTGGAGGTAGCCGGCAACGTTCCTTACCTGATTGCCAAGGCATCTAATGCCGGGAGCGAGAACGACTCTATTTATTATTTATTTAAGCGGCCGTTTTCGCAGTATTTCCGAATTGAGGCTGACTGGCGCAATTATTTCAGGATAAGGAACCATGCTACTTTTGCCATACGTACCTTTGCCGGTATAGGCGTGCCGTACGGCAACAGTTACGCTATGCCGTTTATAAAACAATTTTTCGTTGGTGGGCCTAACAGCTTGCGCGGCTTTTTGATACGTGAGGTAGGCCCCGGCGGATATGTTGATACCACTGTTTACGATCCTGAAAGGGGGGAACGCAATAACGTAGGTTTCTTTAACCAAACAGGCGATATAAAACTGGAGTTAAATGCAGAGTTCAGGTTTGATATTTATAAGTGGCTGAAGGGAGCCGTGTTTATGGACGCAGGTAACGTTTGGACCTTACGAAAAGATACGCGCGCCTTGGGGAGCTTTGACATTAACCGCTTTTGGAAAGAGTTTGCAGTAGATGCCGGTTTAGGTTTGCGCTTAGACTTTAACTTCTTTGTTATCCGCTTTGATTATGGTTTCCCGCTACGCGACCCGCGTAAGGTGGATGGAGACCGCTGGCAGTTTGAAAATGCCCAGTTCCGTAAGGGGCAGTTTCAATTGGGTGTAGGGTATCCGTTTTAGGTTTTAAGTTGTAGGTTATAAGGTTTAGGCGTAGAAATATCCTGCTTCGTCCCGTTTGTTATTTAACTGCCTCCTGGTGGCTTATAACTTTTACCTTTTTAGCATTGGCAATAGCTTTCTCTTTCACCGCATCTACATCAGCACCTAAAACATCGTAAGCCAGAGTAACAGCCATGCGGCGGTAAGGGCGTGTAGTAGGTTTACCAAAAATTCTGATATCTGTTTTTGGATCTTTAATAGCTTCTGCAACGCCTTCAAATTGCGGGTTAGCACCTTCGCCTGAAGCGAGCACTACCGCACTGGCGCCCACTTTAAGCAATTCTATTTCAGGTATAGGTAAACCTAGTACCGCACGGGCGTGTAATTCAAACTCGCTTAAGTTTTGTGTGCCGGCCAAAGTTACCATGCCTGTATCATGCGGGCGCGGGGATAACTCGCTGAAATAAACGCCATCATTAGCTAAAAAGAATTCTACCCCCCAAATGCCTGCACCTGTAAGTGCACGGGTAACCTTTTCTGCAATATCCTGGGCTTCCTTAAGGTGCGCATCGCTAATGGCGCAAGGCTGCCAGCTTTCCTGGTAATCGCCACGTTCCTGGCGGTGACCTATGGGTGCGCAAAAAAGAGTGGGGCCATTCTTCTGCGTTACGGTCAGCAGCGTTATTTCTGTATGAAAGGTTACAAAGGCTTCTACAATCACCTCGGCAATGTCTCCGCGCTTACCGGCCTGCGAGTAGTTCCATGCCTTTTCAATATCGCTTTCGCTTTTAATGGTGCTTTGTCCTTTACCCGATGAACTCATTAAAGGTTTAACCACACAGGGTATGCCCACTTCAGCCACCGCTTGTTGCAATTCGGCTAAGGAAGTAGCATAGCGGTAATTGGCCGTTTTTAGGCCAAGTTCTTTGGCTGCTAAATCGCGGATAGCTTTACGGTTCATAGTAAAGTTAGCAGCCCGTGCAGAAGGAACTACCTGCACACCCTGCTTTTCGTAATCATAAAAGCGTTCGGTTCGTATAGCTTCAATCTCCGGAACAATTATGTCCGGTTTATGCTTGGCTACAATAGCATCAAGTGCGGCTCCATCCAACATGTTAATCACTTCTCTTTCATCAGCCACCTGTTGCGCGGGTGCATCATTATAAGAATCAACAGCAACCACATACTGGCCTAATCGTTTTGCTGCAATCACGAATTCTTTACCCAGTTCTCCGCTGCCCAGCAGCATGATTTTCTTAGCCATTATGTTGGTTTTTTACCTGATAGAAATATTATACCTTGCAGTTACAAAACAAAAAAAGAATGTTCGAGGACAAAACACTATTTACTGAAAAAGTGCTGGCGGGTAAGAGAACTTATTTTTTCGATTTGAAAGAGAACCAGCAGGGATCTAAAATTTTGAAGATAACCGAGAGCCGCAAAAACGACGGCGAGTTTATACGGCACAGTGTTTTAATTTTCCAGGAAGACTTCGGGAAAATTTTTGATGCAATAGAAAAGATTAAAGCGCAAATTGGCCCCCTGCCCGAGCCGAAGAAGGAAGAAAACAAGCAGGAGCCCGAGTTTTAGTTTTTAGTAGCTAACCAACTGGGAACGGTAATCCGGATGTTTCCCATTTTACCCTTAAACGCCACATCGCGTTTACCATCGCCGGGGTAGCCCCAACTTCTCATTTTACAGTCAAAATCAGCAGAAATCAGGAAGTGCTTTTTATCGCTTTCCCAAACAAACTGTGTAACATTCATTTTGCTGCTTTCGGGCAGCATGTAATAGTTGGTTGATTCAAATTGCAGGGCATAGGCAAAGGAAGGGTAGAAACCGGTTTTTTCTCCATAGTATTGAATTTCAACCGCTACGCTTTCGCTGAAATCTTTACCTGTAGATGTGGGGTAAGATTGGCCATTAAAAGTGGTGGAAATAACCGTTCTGGCCGGTGTACGGCCATCCATGGATGGGCTCTTGGTCATTAGCAAGCCGCGATAGAGTTGGTCCTCGCGTAATTTGAAAGGCTTGCCATCCACAGTTGCTGAAAAAGAACCTTTGTTGGGGTCCAGGGCATCGCCATCGCTGATGTGTGCGTGTAATAGGGTAATCAGTAATGCCAGGGCAGCCAGGGCTTTCATTGTGTATTGGTATTGCCAGCCTCACTAAAAGCGATAACGGGCAGAGGCAATGTAATGGCTGTTAGTGCAATTGTCAAGCACCGCGGTGCTTATTCATCATACATTAGCCTGAAAAGCAACTCTGTAGGGCCGGTTACAGATGATGGTAAAAGTCATTTGCGCATATTGCGTTTTCCTATAAGTTTGCAGCGCTTTTTTTAAACAATCTTAATCCTCAAATAATTATGAAAATTACCGTAGTAGGCGCAGGTGCAGTGGGAGCCACAGTAGCCGATAATATTGCCCGCAAAGAACTTTGTACAGAATTAGTTTTACTGGATATTAAAGAAGGCTTTGCAGAAGGTAAGGCGATGGATATGAACCAGACAGCAGCCCTGCTTGGTTTTGATACTTCTATCACCGGTACTACTAATGACTATTCGAAAACCGCAGGTAGCGAGGTGGTAGTAATTACTTCCGGCATACCGCGTAAACCCGGCATGACCCGCGAGGAACTGATTGGCACCAATGCCTCTATTGTTAAAGGTGTTACAGATAACATTCTTAAGCACTCACCTAACGCCATTATAGTGGTTATAAGCAACCCTATGGATACTATGACTTACCTTATCCTTAAAAGCAGCGGCCTGCCTAAGAACCGCATAATTGGTATGGGCGGTATATTGGATAGCTCCCGCTTTAAATATTACCTGAGCCAGGCCTTAAAGTGCTCGCCTAACGATTTACAGGCTACTGTAGTTGGCGGCCACGGCGATACTACCATGATTCCTTTAACGCGCCTTGCTACCTACCAGGGTATGCCGGTTTCTAACTTTTTAGATGCTGAAACTTTAAAGAAAGTAGCAGCGGACACAATGGTTGGTGGTGCTACACTAACCAAATTACTGGGCACTTCAGCATGGTATGCACCGGGCGCTTCCGGTTGTGCGCTGGTAGAAAGCATTGTGCGCGATGAGAAGAAAGTTTTCCCTTGCTGCGTATCGTTGGATGGCGAGTACGGTCAAAAAGATATTTGCCTGGGTGTACCGGTAGTTATCGGCAAAAACGGATGGGAAAAAATTGTTGATTATAAACTGGATGCAGCAGAGCAGGATGCCTTTAACAAGAGCGCTGAAGCTGTTAGAAGCATGAACAGTGTGTTAAGTACGCTTAGTTTATAAGCAATTAATAATAACAGATAAAAAAGGTCTCCCAATCGGGAGACCTTTTTATTTTCACCAAATGAAAACTAACAAAGCAATCTCTGTTAAGATACTTTTAACCGAACTGGATAAGGGTGGTTATCACCTTTTTTTAAACCTTAAGATAAACGGTAAGCGTTGTCGTTTTTTGATTGATACCGGAGCATCAAAGTCCGTGATTGATAAAGGCTATTTTATAAAGAACATTGGCACCAAAAGCCTTAAAACAATTAAGCAGGAAACTACAGGCCTGCACAGTTCGGTGCCGGAGTCATACTTTGGGGTTATTAAGGAACTTGAAGTAGGCAGGCAGAAGGTGAAGAACTACTCTATTGCCGCCGTTGATTTAAGCCATGTTAACATGACGTATGGTAAATTGAAGAAGCCAAAAATACAGGGTATACTGGGTTCAGACCTGATGGTGAAGTATAAGATGATAATTGATTACGGTAAGGAAACTATCTTAATTCCATAAGATTGTATAAGCCCGGTTAAGCATAAAACCAAACAGCCACTCTTTGGAGTGGCTGTTTGGTTTTGGCTTGTAACTGAATTAGTCGTGATCGCCGGGCATAGGCTTTTGGCAGCACATAGGTAGCTTGTGGAAAGCTGCTTCGTCCTTTTTCATGTTGTCAGCGTCGTATCCGGTGTTTACAATAACCAGGCGTATTTGGTTTTCTGAAATCTTAGCCGGGTTGTATTTCACTTTTACTTTTTTGGTGTTCAGGTTCAGCATAGCTTCCTCTACGCCTTCAGTTGCCTTTAGGGCGCTTTCAATACGGTTTTTACACGAGCCGCAAATGGCGGAGGTTTGAATAGTTATTGTGGCTGATTTAGGCCTTGCCTCTACACGTATTGCTGTTGCTATCATTGTGATAAGCAGAAATGCAGCAAAAAATGATTTAACGGACACTTTCATATATCTGGTTTTATAGTTTAAAGATACGGATTAAGACTGCTACTTACTTTAAAAGTTAATCAACTTAACTACTTTTTACTTTAAGGTAAAGCGGAAACCGGCAAAGGCCATGGCACCCCGCAAAGGGCCCCAAACTAAAGAGGCATCAAACTGGTTGCTAAACGGTTGATCGCCGGCTATAATAGGGTTCTTTTGAATGAAGTTGATGAGGTTTTCGCCACCAACATATACCTCCCATTGTTTCCATTTAAAGCTTACCTGGGCATTTAGCTGAAACCAATCTTTGCTTTTTGTGCTGCGTTGGTTATTAGCATCATTAGCCAGTGTGCTTGGTATACGTGTTTTACTAAACCAGTTTAAGCTGGAGTTAAACCGCCAGTGCTGATTACGGGTTATGTATTGCAATGAAACCAGCCCCCGATGCTGAGGCCGTAAAGGATATATCTTAAAGCCATCTTTATATGCGGTTTTGTTTTGCTCAAACTTGTACGCCAGTTTTACTTCAAACCTTTTCACCGGTTCGTAGCTAACTTCCGCCTGCAAAGCATTTGCGAACGATTTGCCCTGCAGATTATAGAATTGAAACTGCCGGGTGTTTTCAAGATCGGCAACTACCTGGTGCGTAAAGTCGGTGCGGTAATAATCCACGCTTATGCTGCCTTCCCTAAAGTTAAGAAAGAACTTGTAAGTAAGGCTTGCACCGTAGTTCCAGGCCTCTTCGTATTTAAGGTCGGGTGCAATTACAATTTCGCGACTGTTCATTAGCCATCCAAAATTCTCTGCAAAAATAGTAGGCACTCTGTACCCTCTGCCACCTGAAAGGCGCAGGCTTAAATCGTACAGAATTTTCCATTTAAGGTTTACCCGCGGTGTAAAGAAGGGGCCATACATATTATGGTAATCTGTACGCAAACCTGCTACCAGCACTACCTTTTCATCGCGCCCCCAAATAAAGGTGCCTTCGGCAAATGCACCCGGCACAATTTCGTGGCGTTTTAAACGGAAGGTGTCGAATTGCTCCTGCACATAGTCTGTTTGGAAAGACAAACCTGCCTTTAAAACATTCTTTTCGCCAAAGCTGTGCTGAAAGATTGCATTTAGATAACCGAAGTGTTCCAGGCCGTGGTAGTACTTACGGCCCATATAGCCATCCTGTTGATGATAGGCGTATTTATATTGTATGCCCAGGTAGTTCGCTTCGGTTAACGCAAAACCGGTTTTTGCAAAGGCTTCGGCACGGTAGGTGGTAAGGCGAAAGCCCCATTCATTTTGAGTAAACCTATCAACTGAAGGCTTAAAGTTATAACTGCCACCCAGCCTGTCATCGTAAGTACCGCTAACCACAAGCGCTATCATGCCGCCTTTTTTTATAGGGTGATAGAAACGGTTCATCAGGTTTACATTTCGCACCAACGCATTATCGATATAATGGTCGTGGTTCATGTCCTGCTTTAGCCAGTTAAAGGAACCATTTACAGCGCCCAGGTAACTCCAATCCTTTTTCAGTTTGTGTGCAGTTACAATGTTTAGCTCGCTTCGTACATCCTGGTTCATAAAAAGGTTAACTAAAAGCTTTTCTGTATTCTGCGGCTTTTTGTACTCCACATTAATTTGCCCTGTCATGCTTTCGTAACCGTTTACTACGCTGCCCGCACCTTTGTTTATCTGTATGGAACTCATCCATGGGCCGGGCACATACAACATCCCAAATGTGTTGCCCAGTGAACGAATACCGGGAACGTTTTCGGTCATTTGTTGTGTATAAACGCCATCTAAGCCTAACATGCGTATCTCCTTTGCGCCTGAAACAGCATCGCTGAAGTTTACATCTACTGTAGGTGAATTTTCAAATGTTTCGCTGAGGTTGCAGCATGCATCTTTTACAAGGTCTGCCTGGGTAATGGACTCTACATTGGCCGTTGAAAGGTCTCTGCGGTTGGTGGTTACTTCAACCTCGTTAAGGCTTAAAGGTTTTAACTCAATTTCAATGGTTGTTTTACCGGCAATTAGTATGGTATCGGTTTGGTAAAAGGTTGCTGAAACCACCAGTTTATCTGTTTGCGGGTTTACGCCTGCTAACGAAAACCGGCCCAGCGAATCGGTAAAGGCGAAGTTTAAGGTGCCCGCCTGTATAATGCGTGCATCGCCCATACCTTTATTGGTGGTAGGGTCGAAAACCCTGCCCTGCACAGTTTGCTGCGCATATATAGTGCAACTAAAAAGTGTTGCTGTTATCAATATAAGATATCTCATCCCTTAAAAGTTTAAATAACAATAATGAGCTAAGGCCTATGGCTTAGCTGAAACATAGGGTAGAGAAAATCTAAATGCGAAATACGCCGGTAAATTCAGGAGTATAACTGAGGGGTGGCGGAGAGTTGTTTGAAGGCGTATAAACGGCAACGGTATTAAGCAGCGGCAACTGAATTTTACATAAAGGATTAACAAGAGCAAACACCGCTATGATGGCAATATCTTCCTGCGCTAAGCGGTTAGGGAAAAACTGTTTAATAAAGGTGGACTTTACCTTGCAGCATTCCGAAATGCCTAAAGCGCAATCCGCTTGTTTTTGCGCCGCTTTTTTAGCGCAGCAGGCGTCGGCTTTTACTTCGGCCTCCTCATCGCAATGCGGAGGTGCCATAAGCCCGATAATGGTGTGGTCTTCTTTTATACAGGTGTGCGCATAAATCGTTTGACCGCTATCCGCTAAAAGGATAAGGGCAGTAAACAGTAAACAGGCTATGCGCTTTAAAAGCATTATACGAATATACGGAATTGTGTTTACGGGCGGGGCAGTTAATATGTTTTAACGTCCGGCAGGCGTTAACGGGGGGTAACTATTGACTGTCAACTATTCTTCTACTTTTGTGCCCCCATGAAGATGAGATACGCCTTAGCTTTTTTACTGTTATTGACCTTTTCCGCCTGTGAGCAGGATTTTGACATAACTGCAGAATATAAAGAGTTGCCTATTGTTTATGGTTTGTTAAGCGACCAGCAAACCACGCATTATATCCGCATACAAAAAGGATATTTGATTGATGGCAACGCCTATACCGCAGCAGGTAATATTGATTCTATTTATTACCCTGATGTTTTATCGGTAGAGATAACAAGGCTGAATAACAACGGCAATGTAGAGGCCGTTTACCCCTTAACAAGAGTTGATGGCAACCTGATTGGCCTGCCTAAGGACCCCGGTGTGTTTAATAACAGCGAGAACATACTTTACACTTTTAACGCTAACCTTAATACGGATAAGAGATACCGCCTTGATGTAACCAATACCACTAATGGGTTTAAGTTTTCATCAAGAGAGATTGCTATGGTAAAGGACTTTACCATAATAACCCCATTTAACGGGCAGTATATAAACCTGCATACCGTAAGCCCCCCCAAGGCAGTGTTTTACACAGCGCAAAACGGCGGTGTTTACGATTTAAAAATCCGTTTCCCGTATAAAGAGTACGATGCTACCAGCAATGCTTTATTGAAAGATACCTTTGCCGATATCTTTGTTTTCAAGAGCAAGTTTGTAGATGACATTTTAGGTGGCACGCAGGTAATTGAGGATATCAACGGTTCTTTAATCCTGAACTCCTTGCATAACAGCTTAAGCAAAGGCGATCAAAATATATACCGCGTATTCAACCTGCAGAAGGGCATGACCTTTTACTATGCTGCAGGTGGAGAGGACGTATCGCGTTATATGGCTGCCCAGTTGGCGCAGGGTAGTGGTTTGGCCTCTAACGAGGCTGTGCCGCCTTATACTAATATGGTAAATGCTTATGGCGTGTTCAGTAGCCGTCACTTTCAACAGATAGACAGCGTGCTGCTAAACGCCGATGGCCTTGATACCTTGGCTTGCAGCCCGCTTGCCGCAGGGTTGCGTTTTAAAGGCAGCTTCGGCCAAATTTGCGATTAATTAAAACATTATACCGGCAGTAAAACCCAGGTAATGGGCTGCAGAGTAATAGTTAAGCCGGTAGGTTTCATTTACCAGGATATTGCCCCTGAAATGTTGGAAGCGGTATAGCGCACTTAAGCTTAACTGCACTTTTTTTGTAGCATACACTCTTACCCCTAGTTGGGTTTGCAGCGTGGCCCCGCCGATGGGTCCGCCGTCATTTCTATAATTTTTGTTTACCGGCAGTATCAAAAAGGCCGCCCCGAATTTCTGATCAATAAAGGGTGACACTCTCTTATGCAGGAAGGTGTAACGCAGGTTAGCAAAAATGGGAACCTGCGTGTATTTACGGGTATCTATTTCGAAACCTGCCCCGGCACCTAAAAACAGTTTATAGCTAAGGCGGTAGCCAAACACAGCACTTAGTGTATAGAATTTATTACTGTAGTTATAGAACCTTCCGTTTTCGTCGTTAGCCTTAAAGCCAAACAAGGCGCCTGCTTCAATTGCTGCGGCAAGGCAGCGGGGTGGTATAGAATCTATTTTAAAAGCACCCCTGGGCTTATCGGTTTTCAGTCTTTCTCTGCGGATGTGGTCAACATCGGCCAAAGCGTATTGAGTGATGGAATCCTCAGCGGTTTGAAGGGTAATTGATTCGCCGGGCACCTGCCGGTTAATTATTCCCTTTACTACGCTGCCGTCCTTTAAATAGATAACATCACGGTAGTCTTCCTGAGCTAAAAGGCTACCTGCCATCAACAGCAGAAACAGTAAAAATGGATATTTCATTACTTTGGGTAAACGCAAATTAAGCTGAATAATTTTTCATTCCAGCCTAAACCGGTCAGGGTGTCTGCCAAATTGGCGCGGCTGAAAATCAGCCAATTACGCTTTTAACAATTGCTTTTGGCAGTATAACTTCTGCAAAATGTCATTTTTGCCCGCCCAAGGCCGGATGGCACACCGATTGACAATAACAGGCAGACTAAAAAACTAAACATCATGAGTAAAATAATCGGTATAGACTTAGGAACAACTAACTCCTGTGTAGCCATTATGGAGGGTAACGACCCGGTAGTGATTCAGAATGACGAAGGAAGAAGAACTACACCGAGTATTGTTGCCTTTTTAGCTAACGGCGAGCGTAAGATAGGTGACCCTGCAAAACGCCAGGCGGTTACCAATCCAACTAAAACAATTCAATCTATTAAGCGCTTTATGGGTATTCGCTACAGCGAAGCCGGTAAAGAGATACCACGTGTGCCTTATAAAGTGGTTAAGGGTGATAATGATACAGTGCGCGTTGATATTGACGGCCGCATGTATACTGCTCAGGAAATTTCAGCAATGATTCTTCAGAAAATGAAGAAAACGGCTGAAGACTACATAGGCCAAACCGTAACAGAAGCGGTTATTACCGTACCTGCTTACTTTAACGACAGCCAGCGCCAGGCTACAAAAGAGGCCGGTGAAATTGCAGGCCTAAAAGTTCGCCGTATTTTGAACGAGCCAACTGCCGCTGCACTGGCTTACGGCTTAGATAAAAAGCATAAGGACATACACGTTGCCGTTTACGACTTAGGTGGCGGTACGTTCGATATCTCCATCCTTGAAATGGGTGACGGCGTATTTGAAGTAAAATCTACCAATGGTGATACACACTTAGGTGGCGATGACTTTGATAACGAGATAATCCAGTGGTTAGCTAATGAATTTCAAACCGAAGAAAGAGTAGACCTGCGTAAGGATCCTATGGCCCTTCAGCGTTTGAAAGAAGCTGCCGAGAAGGCCAAGATTGAGCTTTCATCTTCAAGCGAAACTGAAATAAACCTGCCTTATATAACTGCGGTTGACGGCGTGCCTAAGCACTTAGTAAAGAAACTGACCCGCGCCAAGTTTGAGCAGTTGGTTGATACGCTTGTGCAGCGCACTATTGAACCGTGCCGCAAAGCCGTTCAGGATGCAGGCCTTGATGTTTCAAAAATTGATGATGTGATTTTAGTGGGCGGTTCAACCCGTATTCCTAAAATTCAGGAAGTGGTTGAAAAGTTCTTCGGTAAAAAACCAAGCAAGGGTGTAAACCCCGATGAGGTAGTTGCCGTTGGCGCTGCAATACAAGGCGGTATTTTAAGTGGCGAAGTGAAGGATGATATTGTGTTGGTTGACGTAACCCCACTTTCATTAGGCCTTGAAACTATGGGTGGTGTAATGACCAAACTGATAGAATCAAACACTACTATCCCTACTAAAAAGTCGCAGGTGTTTACCACCGCACAGGATAACCAACCTTCGGTTGAGATACATGTGCTGCAAGGCGAGCGTGCCATGGCAAAGGATAACCGCACCATTGGTCGTTTCCACTTAGGTGATATACCACCTGCCATGCGCGGTACCCCTCAAATTGAAGTAACCTTTGATATTGATGCCAACGGTATCATCCATGTATCTGCAAAAGATAAAGGAACCGGCAAAGAACAAAGCATACGTATTGAAGCTACTACAGGCCTTAGCAAGGAGGAGATTGAAAAAATGCGCAACGAAGCTAAAGCCAACGAAGAAAGCGACAAGAAGGCACGCGAACAGGCCGAGAAAGCTAACATGATTGATTCGTTGATTTTCCAGACGGAAAAGCAACTGAAAGAAGTTGGCGATAAAATACCTGCCGATAAGAAAACCTCTTTAGAAACAGCTTTGGCTGATCTTAAGAAAGCAAAAGAGAGCAACGATGCCGAGGCAATGGATAAAGCCGCAGAAGCTTTAAACAATGCATGGCAGGCGGCCTCTCAGGATATATACAACGCTACCCAGCAAAATGCAGGGCAGCAAGCTTCAGCAGAACAAAGCAGCACCGACGGCAACAATGGCGGCGATAATGTTAGCGATGTAGAATATGAAGAAGTAAAGGATAACAAGTAGTTCACAGTTTGAAGTTTACAGTTCACCGAAACTTCAGGATCAATTGCTGTGAACCGTCAACCATCAACAGTTGACTAAGCTAGTTGGATGTTGCCTTGGTTAAATTCACCATAGGTGACGAAGCCCCTGCGAAAGCGGGGGCTTTTTTATTTACAGGGATTGATAATTTAGGAAGGTTACACAGATTATTTAAATAATAAATGTATATAATGACCAGTGGATGACAACTATTTTAATAGTTCATCGAGCTTTTCCTCTAACTCTTTACCTAAAAGATTTTTGCCGAGGATGTAGCCTTGTTTATCGATAAGCCAATTGGCCGGCAAGGCGGTTACGTTATACAATTCTGCCGTTTCGCTGTAAGTGCCTTGCAGGTCACAAAGTTGGGTCCACTGCAGGCCATCAGCATTAATTGCTTTTAACCATGCATTGCGGTTGTTGTCTAACGATACCCCAACCACTGTAAAATCTTTATCGCGATACCTTTTATAAAGGGCTACTATGTTTGGGTTCTCGTGTCGGCAGGGTGCACACCATGATGCCCAAAAATCCAACAGCACAATTTTTCCTCTAAAATCTTCTAATCTAACCCGCTTACCTGCGGTATCAGTTTGCGTAAATGGTGGGGCAGGCTTACCTGCTTTGGAAATGCCACCCTGAATAGCTGATTTTTTTAGGGCTAAAGCATAGTAGGAGTGTTGCAGAGGAGTATCTAAGGTGTTTATCAGCGATAGCGCCTTGTCAATATTATCTTCATTATTGAATTTCTCGTAAAGCAGATAAGGGCTAACCGCACTTGAAGGGTGTTCTTTTACAAAGGTTATAACATGCCTGCGTAATGTGTTGTAGGTGCTGTAGAAGCTATCCACCAGCCACATGCGCGCAGCGGAATCGTCGGCTAGTTCTCTTGAGGTCATTAAGCCCATATACCAATCCCGCTTTTTAATAATGGGTGTTTCCTCATTGCGGAAATGCTGATATTGATTCGTTAGTTCTGTTCCACTTGCTTTAATGTTAGCTCTATCTTTTAATGAGCCAATTACTTTGACTTTACCGCTACTAAGGAAAAATGGCAGGCTGAAATCAAAATCATTCATGAACAGATAAGCTATATTGGGCTGTGTAACTGTTCCCCTGAAATTGAAGTGATTATTTTTAACAAGCACTGAATCGGTTTTGTAATCACTTGTGCCACCGGGCTGATAATGCAGGTAAGCCCATAAGCCGCTTGAACCTTTAATTTTCCCCGTAATGCTGAATTGTTGGGCCTTTAATGAGCTATGGCAGAAAAAGAGGTAGAAAACTACCACCGGGATAAAGCGATTCATGCTACGAATATACAGTGGCTACAATTGTTCTGCCGCGTGCATGGTTCCTGAACTCGCACAAGTAAATGCCTTGCCAGGTACCTAAATTTAAGCGTCCGTCAGTAATAGGTACACTTACACTATAGCCAACCAAAGCAGTTTTAATGTGTGCCGGCATGTCATCAGGGCCTTCATCGTTATGCGTATAGTGCGGCGCATTTTCAGGAGCCAATTTGTTGAAGGAGGATTCAAAATCAACCCTAACGCTGGGGTCGGCATTTTCGTTAATGGTTAAACCGGCTGATGTATGCTTGATAAAAAGAAAGAGCATGCCCGTTTGTGGTAAGTCCGGCAGGTGCCTCAAAATTACATCAGTTATTAAATGAAAACCGCGCTTATGGGCCGGTAACATAAATTCTGTTTGCCTGGTCATCTTTACTGATTACACCGGTTAAAATACAAGTTTGCACCTATTGAATGAGAACTGGTTACGAGGGTAAGAAAATTAACTAAAAAGGGGGTTTTTGTTACATTCGCTGCTCATTTCTAAGGGCAACACACATTTTTTGAAAAGAACAGATTAAGGAGAGGAATATGAGTGATACTACTATCATTTTTTCGATGTTGGGCGTAAGCAAAACAATACCGCCTACCAAACAGATTATTAAGGACATTTACCTTAGTTTTTACTACGGGGCCAAAATCGGCATTATTGGCGCTAACGGCTCTGGTAAATCTACCTTGCTGCGCATTATAGCCGGTGTGGATGAAAACTTTCAGGGTAAAATAGAAAAGAGCAAAGATTACAGCGTTGGCTACCTTGAACAGGAACCAAAGCTGGATGAGAGCAAAACCGTTATTGATATTATCCGCGAAGGCAAGAAGGAGATTTTTGACTTGCTGGATGAGTTCAATAAAATAAGCGAGATGTTCAGCGACCCTGACCTTGACCCTGACCGGATGGAAAAGCTGTTGGAGCGCCAGGGTGTGTTGCAGGATAAAATTGATGCCGCTAATGCCTGGGAAATTGACCAGGTATTAAACCGGGCAATGGATGCTTTGCAGTGTCCTGAACCAGATGCCCCAATCAAAAACTTATCGGGTGGTGAAAGAAGACGAGTGGCCCTATGCCGCTTGCTGTTGCAGGAGCCTGATGTGTTACTATTGGACGAACCTACCAACCACCTTGATGCGGAATCGGTATTATGGCTGGAGCACCACTTAGCGCAGTATAAAGGCACCGTAATATGTATTACGCACGACCGCTACTTTTTGGATAACGTTGCCGGCTGGATATTGGAATTAGACCGTGGCGAAGGCATACCATGGAAAGGCAATTACAGCACCTGGCTGGAACAAAAACAAATACGCTTAGCCCAGGAAGAAAAGATTGAAAGCAAGCGCCAGAAGATGCTTCAACACGAATTGGAGTGGGTGCGCATGGGGCAAAAAGCCCGCCAGGCAAAAAGCAAGGCCCGTTTAGCTAACTACGAGAAGATGGCTGCCGAAGAAGCAAAAGGGCAGGAAGAGAAACTGGAGATATACATACCGCCGGGGCCACGCTTAGGCGCTAAGGTTATTGTTGCCAAGGATGTAGCCAAAGCGTTTGGCGATAGAGTGCTTTATGAAAACCTGAACTTTAGCTTACCGCAGGGGGGTATAGTAGGTATTATAGGACCAAACGGTGCGGGTAAAACAACCTTGTTCCGTATGATAATGGGAGAGGAGAAGCCGAGCTCAGGAACCTTTGAAGTAGGGGAAACCGTGAAGATATCGTACGTTGACCAAAGCCACTCTAACATAGACCCCGAGAAGAGCGTTTGGGAAGTTATAAGTAACGGCGATGAATGGATAGAACTTGGCAAACTGAAGATGAACAGCCGCGGTTATGTATCGCGCTTTAACTTTAACGGTGGCGACCAGCAAAAGAAGATAAAGGTACTTTCAGGCGGTGAACGTAACCGCCTGCACCTTGCACTAACGCTGCGCGAGGAAGCCAATGTACTGTTGCTTGATGAGCCTACCAACGACCTGGATGTAAACACCATACGGGCACTGGAAGAGGCTCTGGATAATTACGCAGGCTGTGCCGTAGTTATTTCGCACGACCGTTGGTTTTTAGACCGTGTTTGTACCCACATACTTGCTTTTGAAGGCGAAGGCCAGGTTTACTGGTTTGAAGGCAGCTTTAGCGACTATGAAGAGAATAAGAAACAGCGCCTTGGTATTAGCGATGATCAGCCGCGTAAGTTCCGTTATAAGAAACTGATGGTTGGTTAACAGGCAGTAATATTTTTAAAAGCCCCTTTGTTTGCAAAGGGGCTTTTTTATTCACCAATTCTGCATGGTTCCGTCATAAATACTAAATGCATATAACCTTTTTAGATACAATCCGTAGTATGTAAATGGGTCAGAGTATATCTGCCCTGCTAACTATTTACTAAAACTACGCGTATGAGAAAAATTATTACGCCATTGTTTCTCATTTGTATCCTTTTTGTATCGGGGAGTTTTAACTCCAAACCCGATGATGAAAACGGTCATTACAAAAACAACGGTTACTTTTTTGCAATAATGGATGGTAATATGTTTGAAATGCGCGATGACGATAAATACCGCGCAGAGTTGGTAAATAAAACAGGCAGCATGAAGGATGATAAACTAAGCCGTGTTGCCACTTCTCTGGTGTTTTACGGCAATGAGTTTAAAGACGATGCCGGAAAGCCTTTTACCGAAAGCATTGATGTAGAGTTTAGCTTTGAAGACGGAAACCTGGGAGACGTAAAAGATTTAAAGCTGGAAGCCCACTATGATAAGCACGACTATTTCCATATTCCGCAATCCACCAAGTTTAGAGTAACAAAAGTAGAGTGGAGTGACGACCGCCGCTTTTACCTTTTAAGCGCAGATTTTGATTGTAAAATGAGAAGGTGGGGATTTCCTGCGGAGAGCCAGCCAACGGTTCGTATTAAAGGCAGAATGGTTAATATAAATGTAACTGTGCCTGCATGGGTTAAAGTTAAGGAGCCCGGCCAGGTAGCCAACAACTAGTACGGTATATTTAAAATATAAACCGGGCCCCGTTAGGTAGCCCGGTTTTTTTGTTATCCCCCGATAACATTTTAGTTGAAGTGAACTACCATTACATTAAAAGTGGTATTACTATTAAAGCCTGAGCCGGTAATTTTCCACATACCGTTTATGCTGTCCCATACCAGGTTGCCGGTAACGCCGTTTATCCCCTGCAAATAAATCATATCGTTAACGCTGGTTGCGTAGGATAGGTAAATTTCAGTAGGATTAACGTTGCTGCCCACTGCCTTAAAACTCCAACGACCACCGTGGTCGTATACTTTACCGGCACCAATATAAAAGGCCGTACCGCTGTTAGACGAAGCATAAATAGCCTGGCAATTGGCGCAATCGGCTGAAGCGCTTACGCCAATACCACCATTGTTAGAATAACTATTGCCCACCACACCTGCTCCGCCGGATGTGGCATATGATTGTCCTTCAACACCCAAATCTCCCGTGGCTAGAACACCATGCAAGCCTGCTGAAACTACTATGCCGTTGGTTCCTAATGCCGTGTTCTGAATCTGGAACGAAGTACTGCTTGCATCAGTGCCGGAGTAGGGCAGAGTTAATCCACCACCTCCGCCGGTTAAAGAAACCCAGGCGCCACCTTTACGGCCTTCGAAATCAGCGCCGCTCCAACGGATAGTGCCGTCGGTAGCTGTTGCAGTTGTATTGGCATCCAGTTTTAAACGGCCGCCTATATGCAGTATTTCTGTTGGCGTTGGCTGGCCTATGCCAACGTTACCTGAGTTGGTTACCAGGGCATAGCCCCCGCCGGTTGCAGAAAAATAGCCGGCAATACTACCCGTACCGCTACTGCGGCCATCAACACCGCGGCCATTGGCCGATGTGGCATTACCGTATACTGCAGTGCCCGCCCCGGTTTGCGCATTTATAGCTGTGTTGTTTGGAGAAGTTGCCTGCAAGGCGTTGCTACCCGAACCTGCATTGTTATTATCTATAATATAAACGCCGGTTGCATACGTATTGCCGGCGGGTAGATTAAAGCGGGCAGTGCCTTTCATTGTTCCTGCATTGGCATTTACTTCCATTTTGTAATCAACACCGCCTGCCAGTGAAGTGCTGGTGCCCATTAAAACAGTACCTGTATTGCTGTTGTAAATGTTGTTGCCGGTAGTTGTCCACTGGCTGCTTCCACCACCACCGCCGGTTAATGAAACCCAGTTGCCCGCTTTGCGGCCTTCGAAATCGGTGCCGGTATAGCGAATGGTGCCATCAAGCGCAAGTGTTGTTGTGCCTATCTTTATTGCTCCGTTAACGTCCAGCTTTTGAGCGGGGGTACTCCAACCTATACCAACATTGCCCGTACCGGTGTAAGTTACATTGCCACCTGTGTTATCCCATGGTAAGGCTACAGTATTACCACCACTAATGCTTAGTGAGGTGCCACTATAGCTTAATGTTTGTGTCGGCAACACATCCCATATGGCATCGCCCGAAGCGTTAGTGCATTTCAGGAATTTACCCGCTGCAGGTGTACCGGTTGCAAACTGGAGGTTGCCGGTGGTTTTAAGCGCGTAGCCTGATGAACTTCTTAAATCAGCCCCGGTACCTGCGCCTAAACTTGTGAAGAACGCTACACCATTGCTTGTTGTGGCTTCTACCGCATGGCCTGATGTACTGGTTCCTCGTACACCTACATCCAAACCATCGCCGCTTATTGCGGCGCCTGAACCGGCAGTTTGGTAAACACTAAATGCATTGCCCAGGCCATTGTATGAATCGCTGTAAGGAAGCGTAAGAGCTCCACTGCCTGAGTTGTCGGTTCCGGGTGCCCAGCCAGTACCATTCCACTTAAGTACTTGTCCGTTAGTGGCACCTTGCTGCGCAATGGCTAAAGGGCTTCCGGCGGTTCCATTGCCACTTAAAGTTGAGTTTGTGGCTACCGATTGCGTTCCCCAGTTATCGCCACTACCTGCCCCAAAGGGTACCCAACTGGTACCGTTGTAACCGGCAAATGAAGTACCGTCAAACCGAATGGCGCCCATTGTGTTTGACGTTGTATTACCAACGCGAATGGCGCCCGTAACATCTAATTGCTCCAACGGGTTACCATTGCCTATACCCACCTTATTGGTTGATGAAACAGTAATGCCGTTACCTGCATTTGAATTGGCGATGTACATATTTCCGGAGGGGTCAGAAACGGTGAACTGCACATTGTTGCCGTTTACTTTCCAAATAGCCTTTTCTCCACTTGATGTTTTGAGAGCCACTTCGGTAGCAAGCGTGTTACTTTCAAACTCGGCAACGCGCATCAGGCTGCTTAGCACATTCAATTTGGCCGAAGGTGCCGGTGTGCCTATGCCTACATTGCCCGAGTTCAGGTTATAAATTTCATTACCGTTTGCCGCCCAGTAAGATGCGCCTGTGGCACCTGTGGCGCCTGTAGCACCTGTTGCGCCCGTGGCACCTTTAGCACCGGTTACTCCGGTAGCACCGGTAGGGCCCCCGCCTGTTGGCAACTGCCAGCTTGCCAAACCGTTAGCATCGCTTGTAAGTACTTTACCAGCCGCCGGTGAACCGCCGCTTATCTTTATCTGGCCGTTTACATCCAGTTTTGTTGCAGGGGCATTAATGCCAATGCCAACATTGTTGTTAGATGCGATGTAAACACCGTTACCGCCTGAAACACCCAAATTGATAGTGCCTGCGCTCTCCTGGTTGTTTAAAATAAAGTTGGCGGCGCTCAGTCGTAAAGTAGTACCATCGGTGCTTGTGGCCCCTGTATTTTGGTTAGTTAGTTGAATACGGTAATCAAAGCCTGCCGAATCGTGCAACTGTATTTTGTTTGCGGGCGTGTTGGTTCCTATACCTAAATTTCCTTTAATGCCCACATCGCCGCTATTGGCATTTCTGATGTTGTTTCCAATGCTTTCCCATTGAGATGAACTTAAGGCTGTTTCTGAAACAAGCGAATAAGGAACACTAAGTAATTGTGTAGTGCCCATGTTGCTGTAAGCCGTAGCAGGTTGCACTTTAAACTCCACCTGCAAAAATTTTGATGTGGACCAGTTAATACTGTTAAAGGTTCCCAGCAGGGGTGTGCCTGAACCTACCGCAACTGAAAACAAGCCAAACTGGTTAACCGCAACTGACGTATGCTCCTCTTTATATACTAATGTGCCGGCGGGCGTGATATCGTGCAGGGTAAAGCGGATATCTACCAGAGTGCCCTGCGGTAGTATATTTCCGGCATTATCGCGAGCCACTGCCTGGTAATTAAACGCTTGTGGCGCTTGAGCAAAAACCGTTGGCGAGAGAATAACGATATACATTAAAATGAATAGAGTAAGCCGCAATGCTGGAATGCGGCAGTTAAGGTGGATACTTGTTCCTGGATTCATGATCACTTTGCTTTAGTTGCGCAAAGGTGTTATGGCTAAAGGGCGGCGGCAAAGCAAAAAATGCCCGAATCTTAGGTTTTGGTTTGCCTGTAGAATATCTATATTGCTTTTATGGAGGTATTGCACCAACTGATTAGAGGGATGAGCATGGCAGAGAAGAGTTACTTAAAACGCTATGCAGGAAAACTAAGTGATGATTCAGCCACAAATTATTTACAGCTTTTTGATGCTATTGCTGCGCAGGAGGATTATGATGAAAAAGCGCTAAAAAAGAAGTTTGCAAGGCAACAGTTTGTAAAACAATTCAGCGTAGCCAAAACCTACCTTTACAAAACGATTATAAAGGCTTTAAAGAATTTTCACGAGGAGTCTGATGTTCAATCTCAGCTAAGGCATTTGCAGTTGGAGCTTGCGATTTTGATGGATAAGGGTATTTATGCGCAAGCTTATAAAATTATCGGAAAGGGGGAGAGCCTTGCCAAAGATTATGAAATGTTCAGCGAATGGGCGGAGTTTTTAAGAACGGAACTTTACCTGTTGGTGAATGGTTATCATAAAACAGGCAGAAGTGTTGCTGCTGTTGTTGCTGAACAGGAGGTTGCAGAAGTGCGTTTACAGAACCTTATTCAGTTTGAGAACCTCTATAACAGGCAGCATCGTTTAAGCAAAATGGTATATCAACTGCGCGATGGGCAGCAACTAGCAGAATACGAACTTATTTTTTGTGATAATTTGCTAAAGCAGGAGAAGAAAGCCTTTTCAAAAAGGGCCTTGTATTACTACTATTACATAAGGGCTCTTCACTTTTCAGTTACAGATAAACGAAAGGAGTTTTTAGCGGAAAGCAAGCTATTGGCAAAGGTTTGCGAGCAAACACCATACTTTTTAAAGTTTGACCTTAGGGCCAGTATGAATGCCATTAACCTTTTGCTTGAAGCTTGCTACTTCAATCATGACTACAGCAGCATGCAAAAGGCCCTTACCCAACTAAACATGCTAAATGCCCAAAATGAAAGAGACAAAATTGCACAGTTTGTTTACTACAGCCGCTTTGGCCTAATTTATTATGACCAGCGCAAGGATGTAAAAGAGAAAGCAAGTTTGATAGAAGAAGCCTGGAAGTTAATGCGCCTTTATGGGCCTAAGATACCTTATCACATCCGCATTAGCACCATAGTTACTTACGTTAGCGCTTTGCTTGAGATGGGAGAGTATGCCAAGGCGCTGGACTGGATTGAGATTTACAGGCAAGGAAAAAAAGAGGATGAAACCCGTTACGATGTGCAAAGCATATTACTGATGATGCAACTGATTGCACACTATGAACTCGGTAATCACCTGTTGGTTAAAAATATAGTGCCTAATATTTCGCGGTTTATTAGAAAAGTGGGTCAACAAAGTTCATTCGAAAAGGTTTTGCTCTCCTTTTTTGCAAAGCTTACTTCCGCTCAGCAGCAAGGAAACAAGGTTTTTGAGGATGCCCTAAAGGGGTTAAATGCTTTAAACAGTGTTGATATTCTAAACCGTAACCGGCCAATGCACGGTGTTTTTAAAATGTTTATTGAAAGCAAAATGAAGGGCAGAAAATATCATGAACGGGCAGGCAACTGATACTTTTTACATAATTATGACAGGCAATTAACAACCTTATTACCTATTATTTGTTCTCCTTTTTAACACTGGTGCTTTTTGCTTTCTTCGCTACCCGAAAAATACACGTATGAAGAGAATCCTTACAGGACTTTTGATTTTAACAGTTGCCTTTGCGATGGCACAGAACAGCGCCACCTGGTGTGGTTCGGTGCTTCCTGAATCGTACAAACAGGAATATGCTGCACGAGACAGGAGTAATTATGCCCAGTTATATGCCCAGCGCGGCGGTATACAATGGGTTGGTGTTTTTTATCACGTAATAACCAAGGACGACGGTACAGGCGGTGTTGGCTTACGTAAGGTATTTGAAAGCCACTGCGAGCTTAATGAAGCCTACAACCAATTCAATATCGGCTTTTATATATCCGGTATTGATACCATTAAGAATACAACACTTTGGAACTTCCAAAACCAGAGTTTAGGATGGCAGGCTTTCAGCCAGTTTAATGAAACCAACGTTTGCAACGTTTACCTGAATGGCAACCTGCCCGGCCTTTGTGGTTTTGCTACCTTTCCTAACTCGGCACCTAACGGCGGTGGTGTGTTTATGAATGCGGCTGATTGCCTTGGTACTGCTACTACCACCTTACCGCACGAGGTTGGCCACTATTTCGGATTGATGCATACTTTTGATACCAGCTATGGCGTGGAATATGTTGATGGCAGCAACTGCAACAACGCCGGTGATTTGTTTTGCGACACGCCGGCCGATTTTCTTGACCAGCGTACGCCTTGCCCTTATACCGGCACCCAAACTGACCCTCATGGAGATTTATACAGCACCGTAATTGATGAGAGCCTGTATATGAGTTACTTTAACGACAATTGCGTTTATCGTTTCAGCCCTATGGAGGAAACAGAGATGAACCAGGTTTTAGTTAACGATCGTCCTAATCTGTTAATTCCTCCGGTTCCAGATTTAACCCCTCTTGATACTGCACATTTTCTATCACCGGTAAATGGCGACACCACCTTAATGGGTACATCAGTAACTATTAAATGGAATGCTATACCACGTGCAACGCACTATATTTTAAAGGTACAGAGCGGTTCAGGCAGTGTTACTTATGTTGACAGCGCTATAACTGATACTTTCTTTGTGTTGAACAACCTGGTATCTAACAAAGCCTATAAGTACCGCGTTAAAGGTATTTGCTATGGCAACACCTGTTCGCCTGCAACGGTGTTTAATACCATCAAAACTTCGCCTATAAAAGGGAATGTTACTGTTGTAAGCCCAAGCTGCCAGGGAGAAACGGATGCTTCAATAGTAGTTAACCCAACAAATGGCCTTTTCCCTTATACAGTTAGCTGGAGTAACGGTTCTACAGGTAATACCGTTAGTAACCTTGCACCGGGCACTTATACTGTAACCATTACAGATGCTAACGGTGCAGTTGGTATCAGCCAGGTAGTGGTAACCGACCCTGCGCCTGTAGTTGTAGATATTCAACAAATAGGTAACAACCTTAACGCCTACGGTTCAGGTGGTACACAGCCTTATACTTATACCTGGAGCAATGGCACCACAGGCCAGTTTAATAACAACGTTAACTTCGGCACTTACACGGTTACCGTTACTGATTCCAAAGGCTGCTCTGTAGTTGAAACGTTTGTATTCTCTTCAATTGGTGTAAACACCGATTTGAATGTGGGTATGAAAGTATTCCCTAACCCGGTTTCTCAAAATTCGCTACTGAATGTTCAAATCAACCTGAATGAAAATACGGATGCAGTTATCTCGGTAATAAACGTTAATGGCGAGATTGTGCAGGAAGTACGTAAACAACTAACTGACGGTGCAAACAGCGTAATAATTAACAGTGGCGCGCTTGCGCCCGGCGTATATCTGGTGCGCTTTAATTCAACCAAAGCAACAAAAACAGTCAGGATTTCGATTTTGAAATAAGCTGTAACGATAAATGAAATGGAAGGGCGCTCAGGCGCCCTTTTTTTATGCGCTTACTTTATCAAGAAAGTTATAGAACAATGGCCGTACCCGGTTAACGGTGCTTTGAGCTTCTAAAATAGTTGAGCTGCTCATTACAAACTCAGCCGGTGTCAACTCTTGTTTACCCGAGGAAACCATTTGATTAAGCACCTGTGTATTTACTTCCGGGTGGAACTGAAAGGCCCAAACTTTACCAATAGTAAATGCCTGGTTAGTGCAGGCAATGGAAGAGGCCAGCAGTTGTGCTCCCTCCGGTAAATCAAAGGTTTCGCCATGCCAATGGAAGAAGGTTTGATTATGCCAGCCCGCGCTTAAGAAGCTATGTTGCATGCCGGCTTCGGTTAACGCAATGGGAAACCAACCAATTTCTTTTCGGGTATTCTTATAAACCTTTTTACCTAAAGCGCTGGCAACCATTTGTGCCCCAAGGCAGATGCCCAGGATAATTTTGCCCGCAGCAACGGCTTTGCGCACCAGCTCTTTTTCCGGTTTAAGCCATGCGTAAATATCCTCTTCATTTACGCTCATTGCACCGCCCATTATCACCAGCCAGTCAAAGGTGTTCACCTTTGGTAACTGCCTGTTATTGAACACCTCCGTAATAACTATTTCATGTCCCCTCTCATTAGCCCATTCGTGAATAAGGCCCGGTCCTTCGTAGGGTTCGTGTTGTAATACGTGGATGCGCATGAATTGAGGTTTTAGATAGAAACAGGCTATACTGCTACGCTATGGTCGCGCAGGGCATCGTTTAAAGATGTCTTTTTATCCGTAGATTCTTTTCTGGTTCCTATTATAAGGGCGCATGGCACCTGGTATTCGCCAGCAGGAAATTTTTTGGTGTAACTGCCCGGTATAACTACTGACCGGGAAGGCACGTAGCCTTTGTATTCTATGGGCTTTTCCTGCGTAACATCAATAATTTTTGTGCTCATAGTTAATACCACGTTTGCGCCAAGTACAGCCTCTTTTTCAACGCGTACTCCTTCCACAACTATACAACGGGAACCGATAAAGCAGTTGTCCTCAATAATTACAGGGGCTGCCTGCACAGGTTCCAGCACACCGCCTATTCCTACCCCACCACTTAAATGAACATTTTTTCCTATTTGGGCACAGCTACCAACAGTAGCCCAGGTATCTACCATTGTACCTTCATCAACGTAAGCGCCAATATTCACAAAGCCGGGCATCATTATTACACCTTTCGACACATAGCTACCGTAGCGGGCAATAGCATGGGGCACTACCCGTACCCCCAATTCCTTGTAATTTTTCTTTAAGGGAATTTTATCATAAAACTCCAGCGGGCCGGCGTTCCAGGTTTCCATTTGCATAATAGGGAAGTATAGGATTACAGCTTTTTTAACCCAATCGTTTACCTTCCAGCCGCCATCTGCGGGCTCGGCCACTCTTAATTTGCCCTTATCAAGCAACTCAATTACCTGTTTAATCGTATCCTGTACCGGACTTTCAGCTAAAAGGGAGCGGTTCTCCCATGCCATTTCAACCTGTTGTTGTAGGACTTGTATATTTTGCATTTGATTATTTTTTGAAACAGGACAAGTATAGTGTGTTTGTAAATGCTGTTGAAATCTTTTATAATCTTTTGATTTCCATTCTACCTTTACGAGGTAAACCGACCATATGATAAAAACTGTAGTTTGTGTTGTTATGCTACTTAGCACGTGTTTAGCAGGCAGTGCCCAAATTTTCATAAACACGGGTAACCCCAACCTGGATAAGTATAAGCAGGATAACCCCAATGCCGTAATATGGCAGGGCGGAGCAGAGGCCCCGGTGCCCGGCGGTATTAAAGAGGAGCCGAAGGAGACTGTGAAAAAAGAGGAACCTAAAACGGAAGCCCCTAAGGGTACTGAAACCAAGCCCGTAATGGGAAAAGAAGCGCCGGCCCAGCAACCGGTAAAAGTTGCAGAAACCCCAGCTCCAGTTAATGGCCCGGAAGGAGACTTTCCACCGGACGCCGTACCCGGCAAGTGCTATGCCCGCATAGTGGTTCAGGACCAATATGAATTTAAAGAGGAACAGGTAGTAGATAAACCTGCAACTACTAAAGTAGAAAAGGTACCGGCTAAGTATGAAACGGTTTTAGATACTATAATTATAACACCGGCAACAAAGAAAACGGTTACCACCCCTGCACAGTACGAAACAGTAAGCGAACAACAGTTGGTTACCCCCTCCTCGCAAAAATGGGTGAAGCAGAAGCCTGATGTTAACTGCGTTTCAGAAAATCCGAAAGATTGCGAAGTGTGGATGCTGAAAGAAATACCTGCGGTGTATAAAACTGTTGCTAAAAAGGTAGAGAAAGCGCCGGCTGTTACTACTGAAGTGGATGTGCCTGCGGTTACCAAGGTAGTACCCCGCAAAAAGATGGTAGAACCTGCCCGCGAAAATAAAATTGAAGTGCCGGCTACTTACAAAACAATAATGAGCAAGGTGCTGGTTAAAAAGGGTGGTTACCAGGGGTGGAAAGAAGTGCCGTGTAGCCAAAGTGGTTCAGCCGAAGTTAAAGACGACAAGGTTGCCCGTTTGCAAAAAGCTTTACAGCGCGAGGGGTATGATCCGGGCCCGGCCGATAACCAAATGGGAGGTAAAACAAAAGATGCCCTGGTTAAGTTTCAGCAGGATAAAGGCTTGCCGGTTGGTAACCTGAACAGCGAAACACTGAAGGCTTTAGGCATAGAATAGAAATAACACAAGAGATTGAAAGCCCGCTAAAGCGGGCTTTTTTTATGTTGTTAAGCGGCAAAGCCATTGTTTAAATTTTTCATAATAGCATATTGTGCTTGTTATTACTTTAGTTCTGGCATTGTTATTGAAACCACAAGCTAAAACCAGGATATGACCACTCGTGCAAAGATTATTTTAAGCGTAGCTTTATTAAGTATTTCGTTAGCCGGCATGGCGCAGAAACCTAAAATGAACATGGGTAGCAGCGGAAGTACCGGCACCACTAGTCCTACAACTACAACCCCCACTACCACGCAAAGTGGCGGCATGGCCCCTAAAGGCAGCGGCACAACAACTACGACTACAAGTGGCGGAAGCGGAAATGGTATATTGAATTTTACGCAGAACGAAGCTGCGGCTGCTATTAAAGAAGCCCTTACCAAGGGTGTAACAGCCGGTGTAAGCAAGGTTGCTGTAACGGATGGTTACTTCAAAAATTCGTTTATAAAAATTCCTTTTCCGCAGGATGCCGCTAAGGTAGAGAGCACCTTGCGCCGTATAGGGCTTGGCTCTTTGATTGATGACGTGGTGTTGCGTGTAAACCGTGCTGCAGAAGGAGCGGCTAAGGATGCGGGACCCATTTTTATTAATGGCATTAAGCAAATGACTATTAATGATGCCATAGCCATTGTAAGTAATAAACAAACCGACGCGGCAACCCGCTTTTTAGAGAGAACGACAACGGAACAATTGGTTACCGCCTTTAAGCCTTCAATTAAAAGCGCTTTAGATAAAACGCTTGCCACTAAATACTGGAACGAGGTAATGAGCCGCTACAATAAAATACCTTTTGTAAGCAAGGTGAATACTGATTTGCCTGATTATGCCACACGTAAAGCTATAAGTGGTTTATTCTACATGGTAGCACAGGAAGAGGCTAAAATACGCAAGGATCCTGTTCAGCAAACTACCAACATTTTACAGAAGGTTTTTGGCAGCATTAAGTTTTAATTAACTATAAGCTCAACTTCGTAACCGCTGTGTTTGCGGATGTTGATGACGTTACCGCCTTCGAACATTAGATATTGACCGCGTATGCCTTTAAGAGGTAAGGTTATACTATCAATTTTATCTAATGATATGCTTGCCACTTTCGCAGGGTATTCAAGAACAGGGTAAATAATCTCTACTACTTCGTCATTAGTATGGAGGTATTGATGGTACTCTTCGGCAAGCAATGCGGCGACCCGTTTTTTCTCGCTTAATAATTCCAACTCAACGGCAGATTCATTTTTGAGCATACGTTGCCAGTTTGTTTTATCAGAGAGGTGCTCCTTCAAAGCTACTTCCACTAAACCGGCTATCTGCCGATAAGGTGCCTGTACCAGTATGATGCCCTTGTGAGCGCCTTGGTCAATCCACCGTGTGGGTATCTGGTCCTCGCGGGTTACGCCTACTTTAACCGCATTAGTTAAAGCCAGGTACACATAATGAGGTCGGTTATGATGCTTATTCTCCCATTCCGCATCGCGGCCCTGGCCTAAATGCGCCCGGCATAATTCGGGACGAACAATGCATTCACTATTCTCCGGCGCTGTGGCAAAGCAGGGGTAGCACATGCCTTCGCCAAAGCTTTTATTGGTTTTTTTGCCGCATACGGTACAGTAAATATTATGGGTCCACCGAAGGGTTATTTCGCGCCCAACCAGTTCATTCATGGCAATACGGTCTGCCCCCAGTGTTAAGAAGTACTGAACGGGGTTAATAAAGGAAGTGGGCATTTTATCGAGTATACCTAAGGCGCGCATGTGGCGAAAGTAGAAAATAGCTTTAGAGTGTGTGAAAATTCATAAGGCCTTAGCGTAAGTTATGATAAAGAAGCCCGTCTAATAAAGTTGTGGTTTAGGGGTAGAAGGAAAGCCGTTGCCATTCGGCTTTTTTCCTACTTTTGCCGCGCAAAAATCAATAGACTATGAATGAAGTGTATATCGTAAGTATGGCCCGCACGCCTATTGGCAGCCTTAGTGGTTCTTTAACCCCGCTAACAGCAGTTAACCTGGGTGCACAGGCTATAAAAAAGGCCATTGAACGTGCCGGCATTACCGGTAATGACGTGGAGGAAGTAATAATGGGCAACGTTATACAGGCTAACACCGGCCAGGCCCCGGCCCGCCAGGCGGCTATTGCTGCAGGGGTGCATGTAAATGCAACGGTTACTACAGTTAATAAGGTTTGTGCATCGGGCATGAAAGCCATTATTTATGGTGCACAGAGCATACTTTTAGGGGATAAGCATGTGGTGGTTTGCGGCGGTATGGAAAGCATGACTAATGCCCCTTACATGATGGCCGGCGCAAGAAACGGTTACCGTTATGGCAATGGTGAAGTTTTTGATGCGATTGTGCGCGATGCCCTGCAGGACCCTTACAGCAAAGAGATGATGGGAAGTAGCGGCGACCGTTGTGCTAAAAAATTCAACTTTAGTCGCGAGGACCAGGATGCTTATGCGTTGGAGTCGTATAAGCGCGCTGCCGAGGCTTATAAGAACGGCTGGTTCAGCGATGAGTTGTTTGATGTAGAATTACCCGGCAAAGAGCCAGTGTTTGTAAAAGAAGATGAAGAGTATAAAAAGCTGCGTCCAGAAAAGGTGGCTTCCCTGAAGCCGGCTTTCGGTAAGGAAGGAACGGTAACAGCCGTTAATGCTTCAAAGATTAATGATGGCGCTGCTGCAGTGGTTTTAATGAGCGGCGAAATGGTGAAAAAACTGGGCGTTAAACCTATTGCCAAAATTGTTGGCTACGGCGATGCAGAACAGGCACCTGATGATTTTACTACCTCACCTTCTTTAGCTATGCCTAAGGCAATTGCCAAGGCAGGCTTACAGCAAAAGGATATTGATTACTACGAAATAAACGAGGCTTTCAGTAACGTGGCAATGGCCAATATGAAGCTTTTGAGCATTGACCACAGCAGGCTAAATGTTTTTGGCGGGGCGGTAGCTTTAGGCCATCCTGTAGGTGCCAGCGGCGCACGTATTATTTGTACCCTTATTTCAGTTTTAAAAAATAAGGGTGGTAAATACGGCTGTGCAGGTATTTGTAACGGTGGTGGCGGCGCCAGCGCTGTGGTTATAGAAAAACTGTAATTACATCTCTAAATTATAAGCAAAAAGCCACCCTAAAAGGTGGCTTTTTTGTTAAGCGCATCAGTTGAGCGTCAAATTTGCGCCGGCGGCTTTTGAGAATAGCAAATTTCGTTTAGGTTTGTTTGATTCAAACCCTAATACCGAAATGAAGTTTAGAACTCTACTTATGCTGGTTTTAACCGGCTTTTCCCTATCGCTTTATTCGCAGGATGCAAAATTGGTTGGAACGGTTACCGAAGAAAGCGGTACCGGGCTTATATCAGCCAACGTTGTAATTGACCCCGGCAAAGGCTGGGCTGCTGTAACCGATTTTGACGGCAACTATGAAATTAAACTGCCGGCGGGCACCTACGAAGTGGCCTATCGCTATGTAGGTAAAGAAGAAAAGAAAGTTACTGTTACTCTGGCAGCAGGCCAAACTGTAAAACAAGATGTGGTATTAACGGAAAAGCAGCAGATACTTGATGTAGCGGTGGTAACCGGCACTAAGTACGCAAAGCCGCTTGGCGAACAAACCGTTTCAGTGGATGTGGTAAAAGGCACCTCGCTTACCAGCGGTGGTATAGTAAGCCTTGACCAGGGCATGACCCGTATACCGGGCGTTACAATTGCTGACGGACAGGTAAACATACGTGGCGGTGCCGGCTGGAGTTACGGTGCCGGCTCGCGGGTATCGGTTTTAATTGATGACCTGCCTTTATTAACTGCGGATGCTGCGGATGCTAAATGGAGTATTGTGCCAATGGAAAACGTAGACCAGATTGAGGTAATTAAAGGCGCTTCATCTGCCCTTTATGGTTCATCTGCCCTTAACGGTATTGTAAACGTAAGAACGGCTTACCCTACTAACGAACCTTATGCAAAGGTAACTGTATATGCAGGCGTTTACGGCCCGCCAACAAAAACACCGGGTATGAAGTGGTGGGGCACCAACTCACCTTTAGCGGGTGGTGTAAACTTTGCCTGGCGCCAAAAGTTTGGTCAGAACGACCTAGTAGTGGGTGGGGCATTTGACGGCACTAACGGTTATTTGGATTCTTCAGACGGGCATGCCATACGGGGTACTGTAAAATACCGCTACCGCGTTAAGAAAGTGCCCGGTTTAAACTTTGGCGTAAATTTGAGCGCTTATCATAGTTGGGGTAAAACCTTCTTTTTCTGGAATGGTTTAGATACCCTTGGTTACAAGCCATTCGCTAACACAATAACGCAGTATAAAACTTACCGTGTAACGGTTGACCCTTTTATTGACTATTACGATAGCAAAGAGAACCACATTAAGTTTTTAGGCCGCTTTTTCAACGCTACCAATACTAACAATACCGGGCAGGGTTCAGTACCTAACCGTTATTATACGGAGCTGCAATATCTGAAGAAGTATAACTTCAAGAAGTTTGATTTTAACTTTGTAACCGGTGTGGTAAACGTATTTGACGATGTTAACCCTCCTAAGAGCGCTTCAGGTAGCTTGTTTGGTAAAAACTCTTCTTACAACTTTTCAGTCTATGCTCAAACCGACTTTAAATTCTTTGGCCGTTTGAACGTGTCGTTAGGCGCCCGTTGGGAGTATTTCCAGATGAAGCACTACGAAAAAGATTCAACTGCTTCCATCAACGGTACCGATACTACTTACAGCTACAACCAAAAGCTGATATCTACACAGAATTCTCTTAAAGAGTTAACCTATCCATTGTTCCGTATAGGCTTAAACTACCAAGCTGCAAAAGCAACATATATCCGCGCCTCTTTTGGCCAGGGTTTCCGTTACCCTACTATTGCTGAGCGATACATAACTACCCGTGTTGGTCCGCTTACAATCGGCTCTAACCCTAACCTGAAACCGGAGAAAGGTTACAGCGCTGAGGTAGGAGTTAAGCAGGGTTTTGCTATGGGTAAAGGTTGGATGGGCTTTGCTGATGCGGCCTTTTTCTGGAACCAGTATGATAACATGATGGAGTTCACCTTCGGCCAGTTTGGTGATACGTTGGAGTGGGACAAGCTGTATGGCGACTACAAAGGTGGATTGGGCTTTTCTTCGCAAAACGTAGGTAAAACCAGAATTTTAGGAACTGAATTTACTATTGGCGGCCAGGGCGATATTGGTCCTGTGCAGTTACAGTTCCTGGTGGGTTACACTTTTATAGACCCCCGCTCATTAAACTGGAACAACGAGATACGCATGTATAACTACCAGGGTGTGCAGTTGCAACCAACTACCAACCTTGATGTTTATCCTATGTTTCCGGGATACGAGGTTAAGAACCAGCCTATCTACAACGAGGCAAACAAAACACCTGCGGACAGCGGTATAATTACTTATGCAATGACTTCGTCATCAAAGAGCAATGTGTTGAAATATCGTAACCGCCACACCTTTAAAGCAGATGTTACTTTAACATGGAAGGGACTTGAGTGGAATACAAACCTGCAGTACAACAGCTATATGGAGAATATTGACTATGCCTTCATCGGTACGTTCTTCAAAACCTTAGGTACAACCGCTTTTGGCGGCCTTGAGCAATACAGAAAAGCCAAAGAAGCAACACCAATAGGCAAAGGCCGCGGTGATATTGTATGGAATATGCACCTTGCTTATAACTTTAAAGCCGGCGTTCGTGTTGCCTTTATTGTAAGAAACCTGTTGAACTGGGAATACACCCCGCGCCCTGCTTACTTTGAAGCTCCGCGTAACTATATGATTCAACTTAGCTATGTAATGCCGCAGTTAGGCAAAAAGCAAGGTAAAGATTACAGTAACATGTTGATGGGTCAATAAACCTAATAGCAGAAAGAATTAAACAAAAGGGGCTTGCGCCCCTTTTGTTTTTTAAGCTGTTCCCTACGTAGCGTACTTTTAATAAAACAAACTTGTCTCTTAAAGAAAATACTGAGGCATGTAACGTAGGTAGAAGATGAAGCAGTTGAAGGAGGGCTTACTCAAGCCTGCCGGCCTTGTAAAAGTATTTGCGGTAGTAGGCCTCGTCTAAATCGCTGATGGTAACCCCTACTACGTTGCTGGCATGTGCAAACTTGTTATGCTGCAGGTATATACCCACATGCGAAATATGTTTCTTATGTATTTTGAAGAATACAAAGTCACCTTCAGCCAACACTTCCTTTTTCCCCAGAGGTTTGCATTCAGGAAATATAAGGTATGAAGCGCGGGGTATTTTTTTGTGATACACCTTTTCGTAAACCATCCCTACAAAACCGCTGCAGTCAATGCCTTTTTCGCTTTGGCCACCGTAGCGGTAGCAGGTGCGGTACCAGCGGAATACTTCATAATAAAGCTCCGGATTATCAACTTTAGTTAAGTCTATGGTAAACTTCCTGAAGAAGGAGTCCACTTTTACCGAATCCAGATCGGAAGGAAATGGCTTTCGTGCGGCAACTTCGTTTACAAACGCCGTTGAATCCTGTGCTGCTACTTCCGGATTAAAAAGGAAGCACACAGGCAAAATAGCTAGTAGTTTTATTATGCAATTCTTCAACAGCACTAATTTTATTAAACCCCTTGTTTAGCCAATTTGCTTTTGCGGTAACCGTAAGCAAAGTAAATTACGAAGCCCACCGCCAGCCATGCTAAAAACCTCCACCAGTTAGATGCACCGGATTCGCATAGCAGATAAGCGCAGCTTAACAGGCCTAAAACCGGTATAAGTGAAAGGTTTTTCCAAACCGATAATATTGTTAACCCAACAAACAACAAGGCAAAAGCAGCAAAAACGGTTTTATGTAAAATGGTGTCCAGGTTTTCATCCCAGGAATCGGTCCAATTGATATGGAAGTAGTTGGTTAAACCTTCATGATTAAAAAAGTAAACAGCCAATGCTGCACCAATCAGCAGGAACGGCATTACGTATTTAGCATTGAGGTAAGGCGTTTTAAAGCGGCCTTCCGGCGGATTAGGGAACAGGCTTAAGCGTAATACTCCACCGCATACCAATACAAAGGCAAACAAGGTGCCTACGGAGGTCAGGCGAATAACAAAATCAAGGTTTAAGAAAAGAGCCGGAATACCTACTACAAGGCCTGTTACAATTGTAGCAAACGAAGGTGTTTTATACTTTGGGTGGATGTTTGAAAATACTTTAGGTAAAAGACCATCGCGGCTCATGCTCATCCAAATACGGGGCTGACCTAATTGAAACACGAGCAACACACTTGCAGTTGCTATAACAGCGCTAATGGCTACTATGCCCGAAATCCAGTTAAGGTTTACTAATTTGAAAACGTAAGCCAACGGATCGCCAACATTAAGGGTGTTATACTTAACCATGCCGGTTAACACAAGGGCTACCAGCACATAAATAACAGTGCAGATAATTAGGGAATAGATCATGCCGCGCGGCAAATCGCGCTGCGGGTTCTTACATTCTTCGGCAGTGGTAGAAATGGCATCAAAACCTATGTAGGCAAAAAACACCCCGGCGGTGCCTTTCAAAACACCCGCAATTCCGTTAGGAAGAAAAGGGCTCCAGTTTTCAGGTTTCACATAAAAGGAACCTAACACTATTACCAGGAAGATAACCAAAAGCTTAAGGGCCACCATCAGGTTAGCTGAAGTTTTGGATTCCTGAATGCCTACAAAAGTGATATAGGTGATAATGCCTACAATGATAAAGGCGGGAATATCGCAGATGAAATGTACGCCAAAAAGTTGCGGAGCCGTTTGCCAGGCCAGGTACTTGGCCTGAAGACCGGCAGTCATATTGGTTAGCAATTCTCCTTTCTGCAAGGCTGCTGTAACCTCGTTATACCCGGCCTGCGCACTCCAGTAATCCATAGTTAAATACTCAGGTATATGAAGGCCGAAACCATCAACAAGCGTGGTAAAATAGTCGCTCCAGGATATAGCCACCGCAATGTTACCGATGGCATATTCCATCAACAAATCCCAACCGATAATCCAGGCGATGATTTCGCCAAAGGCTACATAAGAATAAGTGTAAGCGCTGCCACTAACCGGCACAAGGCTGGCGAATTCCGCATAACAGAAAGCAGAAAAACCACAGGCTATTGCCACAAAAATGAACAGGAGGATAATGCCAGGGCCACCATCGTAACTAACCTGCCCTATGGAAGAAAATATGCCGGCCCCAACAATAGCAGCTATACCAAAAGCGGTAAGGTCGCGAACGCCTAACGATTTCTTAAGCACGTGAGCCTCGCCATCGCCATAACCACCGGCAGCATCCTGTAGCACGCGGCCGATATCTTTCTTTCTAAAAATGTTCATAGCGCTTTTAGTTAGCGGCTAAAGATAGATTTTTAAGTGAAAGTGACCTTGGGGTTTTCCACCGCCTTAATTGTTACGCACAATAACACGGCACCCCGTTGTTATTGGAGGTAAAATACATAAACTCGCAACTGTGAAATACAATTTCATAACCATAGAGGGTTGCATAGGGGCGGGTAAAACCACCCTTTCTAAACAAATAGCTGCAGATTTTAATGGGAAGTTAATACTGGAGCAGTTTGAGGATAATCCTTTTTTGCCGGGCTTCTACCAGGATCCTGAAAGGCATGCATTCCCTGTGGAGTTGTTTTTTATGGCAGAACGTTTTCAGCACTTAAAGAAGTTGTTGAGCGAAGCGGATATGTTCACCTCTTTTACCGTTTCGGATTTCCTTTTTCAAAAGAGCCTGATTTTTGCGCAGCAAAATCTGAAGGAGGATGAGGCTAAGCTTTACCGCATGTTGTTTGATATTATAAATCCAAGCCTGCCTAAGCCCGACATAGTATTGTATTTATATGCCCCGGTAGAAAAGCTGCTGGATAACATTAAAAAGCGCGGGCGTAGCTACGAGCAGAGCATAGAAGGCGAGTACCTGGATAAGATACAGAATGCATACCTGGAGTATTTTAAACTGCAGCAAAATATGCGTGTGGTAATGTTGAATACCACAGACTTAAACTGGATAGAGCGTAAAGCAGATTACGATTTAGTGGTTAAGCTGCTGAATGAGGATTTTGACATAGGGTTGAATTACATACAACCGCCGGTGTAAAATTTGGTTAATGGTTTTTCGTTTAAAGTTAATGATGAGAAGTATTGTTGTTGTTTGCCTTTTTATAGTTGCCTTTGCCGCAAATGCGCAGGATACTGTTTCGGCATACAAGGCCAAGGTGTTTTACGATAGGGGCATGATACTGGCGCGCGAAGGAAACCTGGGCGGGGCTGTTGATATGCTGCACAGGTCGTTATCCTACAAACCCGATGAGCATGTGGTGTGGTTTAACCTTGGCATTGCCGAGTTAATGCAGAAGCATTATGTAAAAGCCATTGGCGCATTAGATACTGCGCTGTTACTGCAGCCCGCTTACAAACAGGCATGGCTAAACAGGGGCACTGCGCGTAAAGCGCTTACTGATTACCGTGGGGCTATTGATGATTATACGCAGGCTATAATGCTGGATAGTTTATATCCGGAAGCCTTTTATAACCGCGGACTGGTGTATGAGAAGTTGCTTGTGCGCGACACGGCCTGCCTTAACTTCACCCGCGCGCTTCAATTACAAATGAATGAAGCAAAGAAAAAAGTTGACCGCTGTAAGGATACTGCTGAAGCGCACCGCGATGTGCACGCTATACTTTACCTTAACAAGCAAAGCACCGATCCTAAATATGGTTTTACAGAAAAGCACCCTGTTAAGGTAGGGCTGGGACCGGTTAGTGGGCCAGGTAATGAGAACGATTATTTTGAATTGCTGCGCGATGCACAGGGGGAACCCGTAAAATACGAGCGCCTTGGCAGTTGTTGCGAATACAAAAGCCCCAACGGATTTTTGGGCTATGCCGTGTTAGACCGTTATCAGTTAACTTATAATGATGCCGAGGGCCATGAACAGAAAAAGGTGGTGTATATCAGTTTTTACGATTACGAGGAACCTCAGGTGCTGGTAGGCTTTAAGACTGTTGCCCCCGTTATCAGGTAGGAAAAATACTGCCGCTGTTTCTTAACTTCTGCACTACATCCCACACTACAATGCCGGCACTAACTGATATATTGAGGGAGTGTTTCATGCCGTATTGGGGTATCTCAATTACAAGGTCTGACTTGCTAACCACTTCCTGGTCCACCCCATCTACTTCGTTACCGAAAATGATAGCGTATTTGCTGCCTTCCGCCGGTTGAAAATTATTAAGCATTGTGGCGTTTACGGCCTGTTCAATGGAAATGATTTGGTAGCCATTTTGCCTTAGAAACTCTACCGCCTGTATAGTGCTTTCAAAATGTTTCCATTCCACGGTTTCAGTAGCGCCCAGGGCAGTTTTGTTTATATCGCGGTGGGGCGGGGTGCCGGTAATGCCGCATAGGTAAATGGCTTCAACCAAAAACGCATCAGCCGTGCGGAAAACCGAGCCCACGTTCAGGTGGCTGCGTATGTTATCCAAAACCAATACAATAGGAGATTTTTGAGTGGTTTTAAACTCCTCTTTCGACAGCCGGGGCAACTCCTCGTTTAACAACTTACGCATGGGGCAAAGTAAAGAAAACAGCATCCACAAAATGTGGAATAAGAGCGGGAAATTTTAGGGTGAGAAGCTTAAATTCACGGCTCCGTAAAACTACGGCGACACACTATTGATTTTTAGGAAATGACGGTTGAGCGCAGCATGATTAAAAGCCCCGCCAAAAGCGAGGGGACCGAAACCCCGCTGATGAAGCAGTACAATACCTTTAAGGCGAAATATCCTGATGCTATTTTGCTTTTCAGGGTGGGGGATTTTTACGAAACCTTTGGCGAGGACGCCAAACGGGCTTCGGCTGTATTGGGTATTGTGCTTACTAAACGCTCTAACGGTAAAGCCAGCGAGATTGAACTGGCAGGCTTTCCGCATCATTCTCTTGATACATATCTCCCTAAGTTGGTAAGGGCAGGTCACCGGGTAGCTGTGTGCGACCAACTGGAAGACCCTAAAATGGCTAAGGGTATTGTAAAGCGCGGGGTAACGGAAATGGTTACACCGGGAGTTGCTCTTGGCGATAATATCCTTAGTACGAAGAGCAACAACTTCTTGGCGTCAGTGTATTTTGAGAAGGATAGCTACGGCCTTGCGTTTATCGATATATCAACCGGCGAGTTTTTGATAGCAGAAGGTAATTCGGCTTATGCTGAAAAAATGATGCAGGCTCTTTCCCCTTCCGAGGTTCTTTATCCAAAATCGAAACAGAAGGATTTTATACAACAGTTCGGTTCAAAGTTTTACGGTTTTAAGCTGGACGAATGGGTTTACAGTTACGATAACTCGCTTGAAACACTACTTAAACTTTTTGAAACCAATTCTCTTAAAGGATTTGGTATTGAAGACGAGCGATTGAGCGTGATTGCGGCAGGGGCTGCTATACAATACTTAAAAGATACCGAGCATCATAACCTGGCCCACCTAAGTAAAATAAGTAAGCTAACCGATGAGCGCTTTGTGTGGTTGGATCGCTTTACGGTTCGTAACCTGGAATTGATTTACTCGCCACACCAAGGAGGTAAAACCCTGTTGGATGTTTTGGACAGAACTACTTCGCCCATGGGCGGCAGGTTGTTGAAACGTTGGTTGGTAATGCCTTTACTGGACCGTCAGAAAATAACCGAGCGACTGGAAGCGGTGGAGTATTTTGTTAGCCACAACGGTGAGGCTGATGAATTGAAAAAATACCTTAGGCAAATAGGCGACCTTGAACGGCTTATCTCTAAAGTTTCTTTGGAGAAAGCAAATCCAAGGGAAATGGTGCAGCTAAAGCGCGCGCTTGCTGCCATAGAGCCGATAAAGCAACTGGCGGGTAAATCGGGCAATGCTAACCTGCAACGGATGGGAGAACAATTAAACCCCTGCTCCACCCTGGCTACCAAAATTGAAAATGAGATTAGTGAAGAAGCCGGCCCGGTAATAGCTAAGGGTAATTTTATAAAGTCCGGTGTAAACGCTGATTTGGATGAGTTGCGGGCAATTAAGAATACCGGTAAAGAATATATAGCCGGCATACAGCAAAAGGAAATGCTGCGCACGGGTATTAACTCCTTAAAGGTAGGGTTCAATAATGTATTCGGCTATTTTCTTGAAGTAACCAACTCGCACAAGCATAAGGTGCCGACTGATTGGATACGCAAACAAACACTTACCAACGCCGAGCGCTACATTACTGAAGAGCTTAAAGAGTATGAACAAAAAGTACTTGGCGCCGAGGATAAGATACAGGTGCTGGAGGAAAAGATTTTTGCTGAACTTATTCGCTTTGCCAAAGACGATGTTTTAACCATACAGCAAAATGCCCAACTGCTGGCTCGGCTTGATTGCCTCCTGTCGCTTGCAGAGGTAGCGTTGATGTGCAATTATGTGAAGCCTGAAATAAACGATTCGCTGGTAATTGAGATAAAAGAGGGCAGGCACCCTGTTATTGAGCAGCAGATTGACGTTAGTGAGAAGTATGTGCCGAATGATATTTTACTGGATTGCGAGAATCAGCAGATACTGATAATTACCGGGCCAAACATGAGCGGTAAAAGCGCCTTGTTGCGCCAAACAGCTTTGATTGTTTTAATGGCGCAGGTGGGCAGCTTTGTGCCGGCATCAAAAGCGCAGATAGGCTGGGTAGATAAGATATTTACTCGTGTAGGCGCCAGCGATAACCTGAGTGCGGGCGAATCAACCTTTATGGTGGAAATGAATGAGACCGCCAGCATAATGAACAACCTCTCCACCCGCAGTTTGATTTTACTGGATGAGATTGGAAGAGGAACTTCTACGTACGACGGTATTTCCATTGCCTGGAGTTTGGCCGAATACCTGCATAACAACCCGGCGGCGCATCCGCGCACTTTGTTTGCCACACACTACCACGAGTTGAATGAACTGGCAGAGAAATATCCTCGGGTAAAGAATTACCATGTGGCTGTAAAGGAAACGGGGCAAAAAGTAATTTTCCTGCGTAAGCTGGTAGAGGGTGGAACAGAACACAGCTTTGGTATTCACGTTGCGAAAATGGCAGGCATGCCTAAAGAGATTGTTGAACGCGCGAATGAGATGCTAAAGGAATTGGAAAGCCAGCGCCAGCAGCATGTGGATGTAAAGCAAAGCGTAAAGAAAATGCCCGCGCAGAATTTTCAGTTAAGCTTTTTTGATGTAAGCGACCCTAAACTGAAAAAGATTGCTGAAGAGATTGAAAAAATAGAAGTAAATGCCATGACACCCGTTGAGGCCATCATGAAGTTAAATGAATTGAAAAGCCTGCTTGAGAAATAGCGCTATCTACTTATAGTAAACCTGCCTAATAGTTTTCTTCCATCTTCTTTGCTTACCAGGCTGGCGAGGTAAATGCCGGCAGGTAGGTTATCAAGATGCACTTCTACTTTTTTACCGGAGTCTGAAATTGTTTTTACCAGGGCACCTGTGGCATCTATAATTTCTATGGCAGCGTAACTATTGATAGAGGCATCTCTCATGTCGATTGTTACATTATTTACAGCAGGGTTAGGATAGATTTCTACGCCGGTGAGGGCAACATTTTCAATACCCTCCCAAAAGGTTTTAACGGTGTCGCAATGCGTAATGCTGCCACAGGTATTTTGAATAGTAGCGCAAACTATCCAATCAAAATTGTAGGGTAGTTGAAGTTCTGCATCTAAACACCCATTGGGGATGGACATAGTAAGCGTATCATTCCCTTGCACTGTTGTATCGGGAATTGAATTCCAGTATTCCAACACATGCCATTCTACATTTGCCCCCGGAGCGCCCTGGGCAACCATTTTTAAACACCACGGGCAACCTTGAGGCGTAATGGCTGAGCCATCAGAGCAAAAAGCAGCAAGGGCAAAGTCATTAAGGGTACACGCATTAACGGTTACAACGAGAGATGCTGTGTCGCATAGTTGAGGTGCGCCATTATCGCAAACAACGTAATAACAGGTGTCGTTACCTGTAAAAGATGAGTCCGGAGTAAATATGATGTTCTGACAATTGCTGCCATCTAAAGCAAAGGCCGGTGAGCCGGCAATTGAGGTGATGCATAGGGAATCGCTGTTCGGGTCGTTATCGTTGGTAACAACATTTACAGTAATGCCATTGGGCTGGGTGGTAGTGGCAAAATCGTTAGTGGCCACAGGAGCCAGGTTTGCTCCACCCGCAGCATTGGTAATAAATAATTTAGCCGACCGGCAGAAGGAAGGAGTATCAACAGAGCAAACTACATAAGTGATTGTATCGTTACCGCTTGCACTGGCTGTATAGTTTAAGCAGTTGTTGCTGATGGTAGCTGTGCCTAAGGCATTGCCCGAAAAGCTCTGCAACAGCAAGGGGGCATTGCCGCTAATGTGGTCGTTTTGAAGAACGCAGATAGTAGCCTGTACACCCACGGTAGCATTGTACGAGTCGTTAACCGCTACAGGGCGCGGGAAACCATAAAAAGTTACTGTGTTTGCCGAGGTATTAGGAACAGCTAAAGTGTCTTTCAATTGGGTGTAGGAAACATCAGCCGGGTTACTTAAGCCGTTTACAATCTTAACGGGGGCATTAGCAAATGCTGAATCAAAAAAGTAGATGCCATCGCTGCCCCAGTCGGCGGCGTAAAAGTTACCGTCCTCGTCAATGCTCAATCCATCAATATTGCTGAGGCTGGTAGCTTTAAGTGTGGAGATTGTAGAATCAGAAAGGCTTAGGCCAAGAATGGGGGCGTTGGTGCCCCAGCTGGCTATTGCTAAACGGTTATGAAACTTATCGAAAACTATACCATTGGGCGTTTTAGCCATAGCAGTGCCTACAAAGTAGTTGAACTGCTGGGTGGCTATGTTATATCGCACTACTTTCTTCGCGCTGAAATCGGTTACAAACAAGTTGCCAGCCTCGTCGGAACAAATACCGTTCAAAAAAGTGCCTCCTAAGTTTACATCAAAAGCCTGTGTGCCGGTGGTTAAGTTATAGCCGCGCAGGTGGGTGCTGTTACAGCACACGTAAACCGTATCGCCAACAATGGCTATACCATAAGGGCTTGGAACGGATGAAACAAATAGGGTAGGAGCGCTACCCGGTATTACCTGCTGTAAATTATTGGCAGAAGTGTTAGCCACAATATAACGTTGGTGCAGTGCATCGTATTCAACGCTTTCGGGGCTGTTATAACTTTGTGAATAGGAGGCCGATGAAACAGCCAGTAAGAGACAAAGGGTAAATACTAATCTCATTGCACGGGGTTTGAAACACAAAATAGTAATATGTTTCAAACCACCGGATAAAAGCAATCAAATCAAGAGCGCGAAATTTTGCCCCTTCCTCTGCCTTAAAGGACCGCACTAAATCCAACAAATAACTCATAAGCGATAACAGATAAAAAGGGAAGAGACTAAAGAGCAAATAGCGACTTAAGTGTAGTTAGGCAGTAAGAATTCACCCATGGCGGTGGACACAAACAAAAAGGTTGTTGTGTTGTTTCATCACTTTGAATGCAAACAAAAAAAGCAACCCTTACGAGTTGCTTTCAAGTACCGCGGGCGGGAATCGAACCCGCACGAGCTTTGAGGCTCACAGGATTTTAAGTCCTGCGTGTCTACCAGTTCCACCACCACGGCATTGAGGTGTTACAGGATTTTTTGGGTCCTGCGTGTCTGCCATCCCGAAATTTCGGGACCACCACCACGGCATAGCACAAACTTGTGGTTTGCACAGCCCAAAAATAAAAAAGGGCGATAAAATCGCCCTTTTCTACTTAGAGCGGGAGACGAGGCTCGAACCCGCGACCTCCACCTTGGCAAGGTGGCGCTCTACCAACTGAGCTACTCCCGCATTTATCGAAAAGAACATACCCGTTTTGAAATCGGGACTGCAAATATAGAAACGTCCTCAAAATCTCAAAACCGAAGTGAAAAAATAAATGTATTTATTTCAGTTAAAGGCTTTTATAAGGGTGTTTAGGCTTATGTCTTTCTGTTATTTTGCCTCCGGTTTGAATAAACTTTCATCAATTCCTTTAGGCGTTCGGCACATGCTGCTAAGCACTTTTTGCTTTGCGCTTATGAATGTGTGCATAAAAAAAGTAAGTCATTTGCCTGAAATGGAGATTGTGTTTTTCCGTTGCCTCGTGGCTATGCTTATCTGCTTTGGTTATATTTTTAAGCACAAACTTGATTGGAAAGGAAGTAACCGCTTACTGCTTTTTTTGCGTGGCTTTTTCGGCACTGTAGCGGTTTATACCTTTTTTGTAACCCTGCACAGCATGCCACTGGGTACGGCAGTAACCATCCAGTACCTAAGCCCGGTGTTTACTACCATAATTGCCATTTTTTTATTGAAGGAGGGGGTTAAACCCATGCAGTGGTTATTCTTCCTGCTCTCTTTTGGCGGGGTTATTTTTATAAAAGGCTTCGACCACCGTTTTTCAATCGGCATATTGCTTATAGGTATTGTATCGGCCATGAGCAGCGGCTTTGCCTACAACTTTGTTCGCAGCCTTAAGGAGCGCGAGGCGCCCATGGTGGTTGTTTTGCATTTCCAGATCATAGGCACAATCGTAGGCGGCATCGGTTGTCTTTTTAGCTGGCAAAATCCATCTGCAACGGATTGGTTGTATCTGGTAGCCATAGGCATATTAACGCAGCTTGGACAAACGTATTTAACCAAAGCCTTGCAGGCGGAAAAGGCAGCCAATGTTTCGATATTGAATTACCTGGGGGTGATATACGCCCTCATTTTCGGCTGGCTCATTTTTGATGAGCGTTACCCTCTGCAAACCTTTTTGGGGATAATACTGGTGATAGGAGGTGTGCTGTTAAACTATATTTACACCAGCCGCAAAGCCCCGGTTGAGGAAAAACTAAGCGGGGTTGAAGAATGACGAACTATCCCACACCTTTTGTTAACCGCCTGCAGGCGCAATTAGGCCAGCAGTTTAACGACTTTATACAGGCATTGGATACCGTTCCACCGGTTTCGGTACGGGTAAACCCCTTTAAGCCAACGTCGCAATTTGAGCCGGAAGAAAAAGTGCCCTGGTGCAATAGTGCTTATTACCTAAAAGAGCGGCCTGTATTTACGCTGGACCCTTTATTACATGCGGGCGCCTACTACGTTCAGGAGGCCAGCTCTATGTTTCTGGAAGAAGTATGGAAGCAATGTATTACCCAAAAAGATTTTGTACGCGTTTTGGATATGTGCGCTGCGCCCGGTGGCAAAAGCACGCATCTTTTATCCCTTGTTGGCGCTAAGGGCTTGTTGGTTAGCAATGAACTTATACCCAACCGCAATAAAATATTACGCGAGAACATCACCAAGTGGGGGGCAGCCAACTATATAGTAACACAAAACGAAGCGGCGAACTTTACCGCCCTACCGGCTTACTTTGATGTAATTGTGGTTGATGCACCCTGCAGTGGAGAAGGGCTTTTTAGAAAAGATAAGGATGCTGTTAATGAGTGGAGCGAAGCTAATGTGCAAATGTGCGGCAGCCGCCAAAGGGATATTCTTAAGCATTTGACGCCTGCCTTAAAGCCGGGTGGCGTGCTTATCTATTCTACATGCACATACGAGGAGGAAGAGAACGACAAAAGTGTAGAAGCAATGCTGCAAACAGGGTTTGAACAGATAAAGCTTGAGTTATCAGCTTACCCGGGCATTGCCAGCACTAAACACGGTTACCAGTTTTACCCGCACAAGGTAAAAGGGGAAGGGTTTTTTATAAGTGCGCTGCGTAAAACTGCTGAGGGGGGGGGTGCCTTTATTGCGGCCTCGAAAAAGAAAGCTGTAAAGGGTTTTGCGGAGAGCTACCTGAATAACGCCACGGACTTTACTGTACTGGAAAGAGGAGAGAAAATTTTTGCCATACCTGATGTAATTGCCGGAGATTTTGGTGTGCTATCGCAAAAGCTGAACATGCGCCAAAGCGGTGTGTTTTTAGGCGAGCTTAAGGGGAAAGACTTTTTACCCGGCCATGATTTGGCCTTAAGTATCTACGCCAAAAGTGATTTACCGGCAGTTGAAACAGATAAAGATACGGCGCTTAAATACCTGCGCTGCGAAAACATAAAGATTGAGGCAGATGTAAGAGGCTGGTGCCTGGTGCGCTACAGTGGTTTTAACCTGGGCTGGATAAAGGCCTTACCCAATAGAGTAAACAATTATTACCCTAAAGATTGGCGCATATTAATGCGGTAATCAAAATGACACAATGCTGAAAAGGCAATTGCGTTTTAAAATTACTTTTGCCGCTATGCAAAAACTGGTTATAGGCTTTTTAATGCTGTTTGCTGTTGCCCTTTTTTACAGCAGTTGTAAGCAGTGCAACACAACAAAGGAGATAACGGTTAACAAAACTGATACCACCGGTATCCCCGGCCTGGAGGCTGCTACTTTAGCTTTACAGAAAGATTCGTTGAACGCTGATTTATGGTATAAGCGCGCCCAATTGTACGAGGCAAATGGTGAATATAAAAGCGCTGCTACCGATATGTATGTAGCCCTGCAATTAGATTCACTGCGCCCTGAATTCTTTTTATATGCTGCAGACCTTTTTAAGCATACGGGCGAGGACAATAAAGCTGATTTGAAAAGAGGAATAGCCTTAATGCAAAAAGCCATAGCGCTTGATTCAACCAATACCAGATTTTATGTAAAGGCCGCTGAGTTGGCATTTTTAGATACCAGCCTGGAGGGGAATTATGCCATATCCATTGGCTACCTGGATGCTGCTATTGCCAGGGACCCCCAGAATGCCGATATCTACTTTTACAAGGGAAACATATTTAAAGAAATAGGAGATACTACTAAAGCCATAAGTAGTTTCAAAACCGCCACTGAATTAAACCCTCAACATTACGAGGCGTTCAGGCAGATTGGTGTTTTGCTTAAGGCAAAGAATGATAAAAATGCCATAAAATACCTGGACAATGCCATAAAGGTAAGCGACAAGCCGGTGGATGCTTTATACGCAAAAGCCGAGTTGCTGAAACAGGAGGGCGTTAAACTTTACGACGCCAATAAAATTGCAGCGGCTATCGAAAAACTGCAGGGTTCCATTGCCTGTTACAAGCAGGTAATTGACATTAATTACCGCAATGAAGAGGCTTATATGGGTGTGGGTTTCTGCTATTACCAAATGGATAGCGTGCGCGATGCTTATGAGTATTATGACAAGGCAACTAAGGTATCGCCTACCTATGCCGGTGCCTATTTTAGCAAGGGTGTTTGTGCTGAGGACCTTGGTAGAATAGAAGAGGCAAGGATGCTTTATGAAAACTGCCTTAGCATAGACCCTGAATTTACGCGCGCGAAAGAGCATCTGCGCAATTTGCAGGGCGCACAATAGCGCAGTACCGCAAGGGGGCTTACCTACTTACTTACCTTTCTTTTTTTAGCTTAGCCGCATGAACATTGTATTGTTCGATTGTCGACGCACAAGAGAAAATTTACTGCCGCTTACATTTACCCGCCCTGTGGCCGATATACGCATAGGTATTTTAACCATCCGCGAGAAGTGGGAGAAATTGTTAGGGCATAAAAGTTGGAGCCTTTCGGAGGAATACCTTGCAGGTAAGTTTCCGGAGTTTAAAGGGGATGAGGCATGTATCTATATTAACGGTTCCGTATTACCTGATGAAAACCTTGTAGCTGCCATACAACGTTTAGGGGCATTAAAAACCCTCGTAAGCGCAGGTAAAGTGCTTGCTTTTAAAACGGAGAAACAACACCTGAATTACGAGAACCTTGAAGGTATAACAAAAGGTTTTTCCGCGTTGGAATATGAAGGGAAAGTATTGAGCATTGAAAACTGTTGGGATATTTTTCAAAAGAACGGCGATGCCATTAAAGCCGATTTTCATTTACTAACCGCAGGCAGAAAATCGCAGCCCTTAAGCAGCACTAATACCTTAATAGGGCCTGCTGAAAATGTTTTTTTAGAAGAAGGTGCTAAAGTGGAGGCTAGTATTTTAAATGCATCTAACGGGCCAATATACCTGGCTAAGGATGCGGAGATAATGGAGGGTTGCGTGGTGCGCGGCCCATTAGCACTGAGCGAACACGCTGCGCTTAAAATGGCTTGTAAGGTCTATGGACCCACTACCTTAGGACCGCATTGCAAAGCAGGTGGCGAGTTGAATAATGCCGTATTTTTTGGCTACAGCAATAAAGCCCATGATGGATTCTTGGGAAACTCGGTAATAGGGGAGTGGTGCAACCTGGGCGCTGATACCAACAACAGCAACCTGAAAAATAACTATGGCAGTGTAGATGTGTATTCCTATAAAGAAGGAAAGAGTATTGATACCGGCCTGCAGTTTTGTGGCCTTATAATGGGCGATCATTCCAAATCAGGTATTAATACTATGTTTAATACAGGAACGGTAGTTGGGGTTTCAGCCAACATATTCGGCGGCGATTTCCCTCCTAAATTTATACCGTCCTTTAGCTGGGGCGGCGCCCAGTGGCTGCGGACTTTTATGTTTGAAAAAGCAGTAGAAGTGGCGCAGAAAATGATGGAACGCAGGGGCCTGAAGTTAGAAGAGGCCGACTTACACATTCTTAAAACCGTGTTTGAGCGCGAAGAAAAAAATCGTAAAAAGTAGTATGCGCAGGAAAATAGTAGCCGGTAACTGGAAGATGAACACTGATGTGCAAAGCGCTGCCGTGTTAGCCCATGCCCTGCATCATGATGCTTTGACCTTTAAGCCTGAGGTGATTGTATTCCCTCCTTTTGTATTTATCAGCGAGGTGCGCAACATTGTGAAGGCCTCGGTAAAAGTGGGTGCTCAAAATTGCAGCGAACATGAAAACGGCGCCTATACCGGCGAGGTAAGCGCAAAAATGCTGGCATCCATGGGGGTTGATTATGTTTTAATTGGCCATAGTGAGCGCAGGGAGTATTTTAAAGAAACCAACGAGCAATTAAAGCGCAAACTGCAACTGGCTTTAAGCTATGGCCTTAAGCCGGTATTTTGTTGTGGCGAGCCCCTAATGATACGCGAAACCGGGAAGCAGGAGGATTATGTGCGCAGGCAGTTGGAAGAAAGTTTGTTTGGCTTATCCATTGCCGAATTGGAGCATGTGGTTATAGCCTACGAACCTGTATGGGCCATAGGCACCGGTTTAAATGCAAGCCCTGCGCAGGCGCAGGAAATGCATGCCTTTATACGCAAACAATTAACGCTGAACTACAGCGAAGCAGTGGCCGAACAGGTGCCTATTTTATACGGAGGCAGTTGTAAACCTGATAATGCCGCCTCTCTTTTTACCTGTCCGGATGTTGACGGGGGCCTTATAGGGGGCGCTTCCCTTAAGGCTGAAGACTTTTTAGCCATTATAAATGCCGCCTAAGCTGTAAAGCAGGTTTCTCACAAAACACTGTGGAGAAAGACCTTGTGCCAAGTGCTGCCCTTTGGGGTACCTTTTAGGAGGGGTGGTTATATTCACCAGCAAATGCAATACACAGTTTACGAGTTTAATACAGCGGATGAGATTGAGCAGAGTTGGCTTATCTCAATTTTAAGCGATTATGGCTTTGACGGCTTTGAAGAAACCACCTCGGCCTTAAAGGCTTATGTGCCTGTAAACACCGTTACTGAAGAGAAGATAAGGGATATACTGCACCAAAACGAGTTTGACCATATTACTTTTAGCTGGGCACCCCTGGAGGATAAAAACTGGAACGAAGAATGGGAGAAAAACTTTGAACCTGTTAGCGTTGCAGGAAAGGTAGGTATAAGAGCGCCTTTTCATGCGGCTATGAGCCTGCCCTATGAGATTGTAATTGAGCCTAAAATGAGTTTTGGAACCGGCCACCATGCTACAACGGCCGGGGTAATAGAGCTAATGTTAAAATTAGATTTTGTTGGCAAAAGTGTGCTCGATTTTGGCAGCGGAACAGGGGTGCTGGCAATTTTGGCGGAGAAGTTAAAAGCTGCCCAAATTGTGGCTATAGATAACGAGGAGTGGGCCTACCGCAACTGTATTGAGAATACAGAGCGAAACGGTTGCGTTAATATAGAGGTGATTCATGGTGATGACGGGCACACCTTCACCCAAAAATTTGATATAATTTTAGCGAACATCAACCGGCACGTGATATTGAAAAACCTGGAGGCCTGGGCAGGGTTACTTAAGCCGGGCGCCGTAATTATAATTAGTGGTATTTTACAGGCTGACAAGGGCGATATAACTGCCTGTGCGGCCCAAAGTAATTTAATTGTAAAGGAAATTTTGGAAAATAACGGGTGGTTAGCCATCTTACTTCAACGCCCCTAAACTGAACTATTGATGAAGAAACTTTTTTTCTGCCTTGTAGCCATGGCAACTGCTTATTGCAGCCAGGCGCAGTTAGCTACGTTTTTTGATAAGGAGCCTGATAAGTTTATTAAGGAACTGGACCAATTTATGACTGCAGGTAAAATGCAGCAGAACATTGAGGCCATTGATGATTTAAAGAAACTGCAAAAGGATGGCAAACTGCCGGCCACCTGGATAGAGCAAATGAGCAAAACTGCCAACCTGATGAGTGAGCGGATGATGGCCCCTTCTCCGCATTTTTACAATTACGTTAAAGCAGTTATTGCTGCCAGCAAGGCCGGCAAAAGTGATACACAATTTGCGGAGTGGAGCGAATTTTTGAATGACGTAATTGACAACCAAAAAAAGGGCGATAACAACAACTTTTTAAAGACTGCGGAATTTTCTGCTTCCTTTTTTGGCACGGGCGCGTTAAACGTAACAGCGGCTAAAGCATGGAAGGTGGACGCTACTGATTGCAAGTTTGTGTACGAGGGCGGAAAAGCAAGAGTTAGTTTCTCTACCCCTACTACCTTTTACGGCATGGTGCGCGGCGATACGTTAAACGTGAAGCAGACCACCGGCGATTACCTGCCTACGGAAAACAGGTGGGAAGGCAAAAGCGGTAAAGTAGATTGGGCACGTGCCGGACTTGACCCCGCTAAAGTTTATTGCACCTTTAAAAACTACAGTGTTAACCTTAACAACTTTAACTACACGGTAGACACGGTAACCTTTTACCATACTGAATATTTTAAGACTGCGCTAACCGGCCGATTAAATGATAAACTGGTAGGCAGTGCTGACTCTAATACATTTAGCTATCCGCGCTTTGAGTCTTACGATGTGGGCATGACCATTAAGGATATTGCTCCTAACGTTTCGTACCGCGGAGGTTTTAGCCTTTGGGGCAGCAAGGTGTTGGGAAGTGGTACGCCCGATGAAAAAGCTACCCTTACTTTCTACGCACGTGATAACAAAACACGTGTGATGGAAGCCAAGAGCAACATAGTGAGCATTAAGAAGGGGGAAGAGTTGGGTTCGGAAAAAGCTGAAGTAGCTATCTACTTCGGAACGGATTCCATTTACCATCCGCAGTTGAACCTGGTTTATAAAATACCTAAGCGCGAAGTGCGCCTGTTACGTGGCGAAACAGGTATGGGTAAAGCGAAGTTTACAGATAGTTACCACAACCACGAATTTCAAACCGATGCGATTTTCTGGAACCTGGATTCTTCTATTCTTAACCTTAAAATTTTGCAGGGTAAAGGACAAGTGCCGGGCATATTTGAATCAGTAAACTACTTTAATAAGGAGCTGATTCGTAAAACACAGGCCTTTGCCAGTTATGAGCCGCTCTCTATACTTAAAAAGATGTATGAGAAGCAGGGCACCCGCGAATTGAATGCACTGGATGTTGCCCGCGCATTGGATCCTAAGTTGACCGAAATGGAAGCGCGTTCGCTTTTCTACAACCTGGTAGAGAACGGCTTTATTCTTTACAACGAGGACTTAGGCATAGTTACAGTTAAGGATAAAACCCTGAACTACGTTTTGGCTAATGCCAAAAAGATTGACTATGATGTTATACGCATCAAGTCGTCGCCACAGGCAGGTAATGACTACATTGATTTAAAGAGCAGCAATATTGACCTGAAAGGGGTGTTTGAAATTCCTATCAGCGATTCCAGCTACGTTTATTTCCGCCCGAGAAAGAATGCGGTGAGCCTGCAGAAAGACCGCAATATGGAATTTGACGGACTTATCTACGCGGGTCGTATGGACCTGTATGGAGAGAAGTTTAAATTTCAATATGCTCCGTTTACGGTTGACCTTACCAAGGTTGATACCATGCGCATCAACGTGCAGGACAGCGGAAGAGTAGACCAATACCGAGAGCCTATATTGAAACCGTTAAAGAGCAAGGTGGAGAATATGAAAGGCTTGCTGGAAATTGATGCGCCGATAAACAAATCGGGCCGCACGAAGCTGCCGCAATTTCCGCGTTTATACAGCCGCGATAAGTCTTATATCTATTACGATGACCCGGCAGTAGCCAAGGGCGCTTACAACAGAAAGAGTTTCTATTTTGAGTTGGAGCCTTTTAGGCTGGATAGTTTGAACAACTTTAGTGGAGACATTATCAACTGGCAGGGTAAGCTGGTAAGCGGTGGAATTTTCCCTGATGTAAAGGATAGCGTGCATATACAGGGCGATGGGTCCTTAGGGTTTAAATCAGAAACGCCGCCAACCGGTTATGAATTATATAAAGGCAAGGGCAAATACTACGGTAAGTATGAACTGAACTATAACGGTATACAGGGCGATGGTCGTATTACGCACTCAACTGCTGAGTTTGTAACGCATGATGTGCGCTTTTACCCGGATTCCATGTTGGCAACAACCGATAGCTTTAGTATTGCTAAAACCTTTGATGGTGTAAAAACGCCTGCGGTAAAAGGCAATAGCGACCGCATTAACTGGAAGCCGAATGCTGACAGCATGTTGATTAGCATGAACAGCAAGGACCAACCTTTCAGTATGTATGATGATGGCTTTACCACCTTTAAAGGCGACTTGCTGTTAACCTCAAAGGGCCTGCGTGGTAATGGTCTATTGGATTGGGAAGAAGCAACTTTAGCATCTACCGATTTTTCTTTCCGTACTATGGATCTTTCTGCTGATACAGCTGCTTTGAATATTAAAACTACCGGCGATAAGGTGACCTTTAAAACCCCTAACGTAAGCGCTAAGGTGGATTTTAAAACGCGCATAGCAGATTTTAAATCGAACCTGAAGAACATACCTACGGAGTTTAGCTATAACCAGTACAACACAGCCATTAACGAGTTTAAATGGTTTATGGATGATAAGATACTGGACTTTAAAGCCCCGCCACAAGGCCCGGGAGAATACTTTACCTCTACGCGACCGGATCAAAAGGGCCTGAAATTCCTGGGTAAGCGCGCTACCTATAACCTGGTAACCTCCCTGCTACGGGTGGAGCAGGTGCCGGAGATACGCGTAGCTGATGGAAGTGTAATACCGGATAGCGGCGTTGTGGTGATTGAAGAGGGCGCTAAGATGCGCCAGTTGCGTAACTCAGTAATTATTGCCGACACTATTAATAAGCGCCACCGCATTGAGGATGCTACCGTAGATATTTACAGCAAAAATGAATTGAAGGCTGTAGGTAATTACCGTTACACCACAAAAGACATTAAGGAAATAATCAACTTTAACGATATAGGTTGCAAGAAGGAGATTGAAGGGGAGAAGAAAGAGAAGGAAGAACATTGGAAGATTTATGCCCGTGCTGATATTGGCGCCGAAAAGAATTTTGTGATTTATCCCGGCGTGAAGTACAACGGCGAAGTTATGCTTACAGCGGCAAACCCGTTGCTGCATATGAAGGGTTATAGCACTATTGAGTTCAAGCATCCCAAAGCTATGACTTCGGACTTTAGTATTAACCAGGATGTTGATCCAGGCAAGCTGGAACTTAAATTCGACACCGTTAAAAACAGCAACGGCAACATTTTAAGTGCCGGTATACACCTTAACCCTATGGAAGAAGGCGCGCTGATGTATACTACTTTGCTAGCCCCTAAGCAGGATAATAAGGATATTACCTTTTTTAAAACTACCGGCCTGGTTACTCAACTGCCAACCGGTGAATACCTGATGGGTAACGAAAAGAAGATTAAAGAAGGCGCCCTAACCGGTAACCTGATGAAGTACGATGATAAGAAAGGCACTATTAAGGCAGAAGGGGATGTTAACCTGGGCGCCAACTTTGGTATTATAAAAACAATGGCGGCAGGCTTTGCTGATGTGGCGCTGGATAGCAGTAAGTATAAGTTTAATGTAACGTTTGGCATTGATATGAAGATGGATGACAAAATGCAGGAACGTTTTGAGTTTTATATGGCCGGCGATAATGTGGACCTTGCAGATATTACTTATGATAGTGAAAAGCAACGCAAAACCATACATGAGTTAAGCGATGAGAAAGAAGATAAAAAGATGCTGGAGGACTTTGATAAGCTACAGATGTTTACCAAGCGTCCGAAGGATCTGGAGCACAATGTAATTTTTAGCGATATTACTTTTGTATATGATTCAGCTGATATCTCGCTGCGCAGTGTAGGCAAAATTGGCGTTGCCATGATTGGCAAAAAAATCATCAATAAAAAGCTGGAAGGCTATATTGAGATACAATACAAAGGCGGGGCCGACCTGTTTACCATATACCTTAAAACGGGAACTAATGATTGGTTCTTTTTTGAATACCGCCCCGGAACGCTGGGTATTTTAAGCAGCTACGATGATATAAACACCATGATTGGTAATACTGCACCTGATAAGCGTAAAATAAAAGATGGCGACCGTTTTTACCTGTATACACTGGGCAGTTCAATGAACAAAGCTGATTTTGTAAGCTACATGAAGGATAAGGCAGCCGGCATAAACCGCCCGCGCTTTGAGCCTAAGCTGGATATACCTATGCCGGGTGATAGCCTTGATATGTTTAATGTAATACCGGGCGATACCAGCAATGGTGCCCCTACCCAAATGATTACGCCTGATCAGCGCGAACAACAGGAGAAACAACAACAGCAAAAAGAGATTGACCAGTTTGAGCAGATGAAAATGAGCAACCAAAATATATTAAGCGGTCCGCCACCGGACAGGCAGCCTAAAAAAGAGGAGCCTAAGCAGGAAGCTCCTGTTACTCCGGAACAGCCTAAGCAGGAGAGCGCTCCACCTGCCCCGCCGGTTGAGCAACCTAAACCAACTGAAACACCAACAGATACCGTTCCGAAATAAAAAACAAAGGCCCCGCTAATGCAGGGGTCTTTGTTTTTATGATAAGCTATTTCAACACTCGGCATTTTTGCAGGCTTCGCCGTCGCGCTCGGTTTCCAGCGTTATGTGGTGTATGTTTTGATGCTGCAACTCGTGGCGTAATTCGTTTTTAATAAGGCGCTCACGTTCAATAGTGGTTTCTTTTTCTAAAACCAGGTGAGCGGTTAAAGCGTTCTCGGTGGTGCTTATGGCCCATATGTGTATATGATGCAGGCTTTTAACGCCGGCTACTTTTGTAGCAGCATTCTTTATGTTTTCCATTTTAATATCCGCCGGCACGGCATCCAATGATAGGCGGAAACTATCGCGCAAAAGCCCCCAGGTGCTAAAGAAAATTACAACGGCTACCAAAATACTTAAGGCGCTATCCACCCAAAACCAGCCGGTGTAAATAATGATGATGCCTCCTATTACCAGCGCTAAGGAAACCAGGGCATCGCTTAACAGGTGCAGGTAAGCGCTTTTAATGTTCATGTCCTTATCCTTATCGCGGAAGAATAACAAGGCAGTAACAGAGTTTATAATAATGCCTGCGCCGGCAACAAGGGCAATAATACCACCCGGCAGGGGTTCAGGGTTAAAAAAGCGATGGACGGCTTCGTATATAATGGCGCCTATGGAAACCATTAACATCATTCCGTTAAACAGGGCCACAATTACGGACGTTTTGCGATAGCCGTAGGTGTATTCATCAGTTGGCTTAACCTTAACCAAACGGAAAGCAAGAAGGGATAGGGCCAGCGTGCCCACATCAGCCAGGTTGTGCCCTGCATCGGAAAGGAGTGAAAGGGAATGCACATAAAGCCCTACTGCCACCTCTATAATAACAAACAGGAAGTTTAATGCAATACCTACTATAAAAGCTGTATTGACATTGGTAAGGGCAATAGGCCCGTGATGATGGTGGTGGTGATCGTGGTGATGTGCCATTGAGGCGAAGGTAATAATAGAACAACAGCCCGTGGATAGGCAGAAACTAAAAAAGAAAGCCCCCGTTTTCCGGGGGCTTCTGATTATTGCTCTTTGCTATCCTTTTTGTCTTGCTTTTCTTTTTCCTTGTAAGCCAGCCATTTCTTCCATTGGGCACCGGTTAGTATAGCGCGTATTTGCTTATCGCGGGCATCCTTAAGGTCATCAATTTTCTTTTCGCCTTCTTCCTTATTGGCAAGGGTGGTGGCTTTTTCAATTGCGTCCTTTTTAGTGTAGTAATCAATTAATGCGGCGTTTACCTTGCTGGTTTGGTCGCCTTCTAACTTTACGGCATTGTGAATTTTGCTTAAAGCCTTTTTTGCCTTGGCCTGGGGGTTATCGGCACTTTGCGCAGTTACACAAGCAAAGACGGTTAGGGTAAACAGTAGAAACAGGATTGATTTCTTCATTATTGATAATATTTAATCCGAAAGTAAAGGAATTTTCTGAAGGCTGGGAGTGGCTGATTATTTTTTGCTTTTATTCGCTAATGTTATGGAACACGAACTAAAGGTTTTTGAAGCAGGCAGCAGGGAATATGAAAAAGCAATAATACTGCGCTATAATATTTTACGTAAACCATTGGGTATGCGTTTTACGGAAGCAGAAATGCACAAGGATAAGGAGGATACTCACTTAGGCCTGTTTGAAGGGGATAAAATACTGGCCTGCCTTACGTTAAGCCGTTTTTCTAACGGCAGAATGAAGATGCGCCAGGTGGCGGTTGATGCCAGGTTACAGCGCACAGGGCTGGGTCGTATTTTATCCGCCGAAGCTGAAAAATATGCGGTAGAAAATGGCTTTACAACTATGTTTTGTAATGCGCGCGATGTAGCGGTGCCTTTTTATACTAAACTTGGTTATAAGGTGGTAAGCGATGTTTTTACCGAGGTAGGCATACCCCACTATACCATGGAGAAGGAATTGAAGTAAGCGCAGAATAAATACATTTGCCTTGATGAAAGCGGTAAAATTTTGGGCTCTCTTACTTTTGGCCGTAGCGGCTGTAGCAGGTATTGAAAGCTGTAAAAGTTGTAATAAGAAAGACGACAACACGGTTAAGCCGGCTGATACCACCCAGGCCAACCTTTCCAACTCAGGTACGTTGACCTTGCCGCATGCTGACACTACCCTTATCCCTTTACTGGCAGGCGTTATTGACGAAGCCTTTGATGCCAGCAGCAAGAAGGATTACAAGCGCTTTGCCAGCTGCATTATATACAGGGGGCCAGACTCTTTAAGGTATTTTACTGACGTGTTTACTTATAACACGCCCTACGAAAAGCAATTGGTTAAAATAACCAGCGATGCTTTTAATAAGTGGGGCAAGGACGTTGAAAGCCGCGATTACAACCGTATTTACGATGTGCCGCTGCCCGATGGCAGTAGCATGCCGTTTTTGGAAGTGATTTTTATAGGGCCCAAAAATACCCACCGCAAATTTTTTGGTTTTTTGCCGGTGGGTGAGGAGTTTAAAATAGCCGAAGTAACCTCTACTTTGTAGCAGGATAGCAAATCAACTGATCGATATTGTTAAGTGTATTTAGCGGGCGGAAGGAAAATACCTTGCTGTTTAGCGTAAGTATTTCCGACTGCGATGTGTCGGTTCCGGTAACGGTAATAATCTGTTTTTTATCAGCGCTTAACCACCACTTGCCCGGGGCAGTATCGGCACCCTGAACCACGTAGTAGAAACTATCGGGCCTGAAACGGAACTGAAATTCGCGCGTTAGTTTAAAGCGCAGTTGTTCCCGTTCGGCCTGGTTAAGAGGTCCGGTCCTGGTATACTTTACATCATTAACCTGCCAATCTTTACAAAGCAACCTTGCTGTAGTATTGCAGGAATATATGCACAGCAAGCCTATCCCCAACAAAAGAAACCAACGCTTATCCATAGCTTACAGATGTATAACCTCTCCGTAGGCAGCAGCGGCAGCTTCCATAATGGCTTCGCTCATTGTAGGATGAGGGTGTATGCTCTTAATGATTTCGTGACCCGTAGTTTCCAGTTTGCGGGCAACCACTACTTCAGCTATCATTTCAGTAACGTTAGCGCCCATCATATGGCAACCTAACCATTCGCCGTATTTGGCATCAAAAATCACTTTTACGAAACCATCGGTAACGCCGCTGGCTTTAGCTTTACCACTGGCGCTATAAGGAAATTTGCCCACCTTAATTTCGTAGCCTTTTTCCTTAGCCTGTTCCTCTGTTAATCCAACAGAAGCAACTTCGGGCCAAGTGTAGGTGCAGGAAGGAATATTGTTGTAATCAACCGGCTCAGGATTATGGCCGGCAATTTTCTCCACACAGGTAATGCCTTCGGCGCTGGCTACGTGTGCAAGGGCAGGGCCTTTTACAATATCGCCTATGGCGTAAATACCCGGCACATTGGTGCGGTAGTAATCATCGGTTACTACAATGCCCTTTTCGGTTTTTATACCTAAATCTTCCAGGCCAAGGTTTTCAAGGTTAGTGGTTACGCCCACAGCGGAAAGCACCACATCGCATTCAATAGTTACAATGCTGCCGTCTTTCTTTTTAGCGCTTACCACGCATTTTTTGCCTTTGGTATCAACACTTTCAACAGCAGTGCTGGTCATAAATGTCAAACCCTTTTTACGGAACACGCGCTCAGCCTCTTTGCTTATATCCTTGTCTTCGCGGGGCAGTATGCTATCTAAGAACTCAATAACAGTAACTTTGGTGCCTAAAGCGGAGTAGAAGTAGGCGAACTCCATACCTATTGCGCCACTACCCATTACCACCAAACTTTCAGGTTGGTTAGGCAGGTTCATGGCCTCGCGGTAGCCTATAATCTTTTTGCCATCCTGCTTAATGTTAGGCAGTTCCTTACTGCGTGCGCCGGTGGCCAGTATAATGTGTTTTGCGCTGTGCTCTTCCTTCTTGCCATCGGCAGCGGTTACCTCTACCTTACCGCCTTTTTTAAGCTTGCCTGCGCCCATTATCACATCTATCTTGTTCTTTTTCATCAGAAACTGAACACCTTTGCTGTTGCTATCGGCCACGCCACGGCTGCGTTTAATTACAGCCGGGAAATCAGCCTTACCACCGCTAACGGTTATACCGTAATCGGCTGCATGGTTCAGATATTCAAACACCTGGGCGCTTTTTAAAAGGGCTTTGGTAGGTATACAACCCCAGTTAAGGCATATGCCCCCCAGGCTTTCGCGTTCAATTATTGCGGTTTTAAGGCCTAATTGCGAGGCACGAATGGCAGCAACGTATCCTCCGGGTCCGCTTCCTATTACTATTAAGTCGTAATTCATATTCTTTACTTTTAAACTGATTTTTAATGCTTCTAGCCGGTTTTTATGGCCAAAGGCTGTTTTTTATGCGAGGGCAAATAAAGGCAAAGTATAATAAAGTGGAAAGGGGGAGGGGGCCCGGCTTTGTTGTGTAAAACTTTTTCATGAATAAGTTCCCCTTTTGGCGGAATAAACGACCTTTGCGGCACTAAAAACCAGAAAAAGTCATGAAAAACAAACTGAAACTTGCTGCCCTTATTTTAGTGGCGGCCGTTGTTGCAACATCTTGCGGCGGCAACAAAAAAGAAATGCTTACTAAAAAATGGCAGTGGACAGAGTTTTCAAGCCCAGAAATGGACAAGAAGATGAAAGAAGCTAAAGATGCTTTAGATACAATCAGCGACCCGGCTATGAAGAGCATCGCCGAATCATCAGTAAAAATGATGGATGGTATGATGGCTGATATGAAGCAAACTACCATGGAATTTAAAAAGGACGGCAGCTTTGACATGCACCTGAAAATTATGGGCATGGAGCAGAACGAAAGCGGCAAATGGGACCTGACCAGCGATGGCAAAACCCTTATTATGACTGACAGCAAAGGTAAGACCGACTCATCTCAGGTTGAGATTACTGCTGACAAAGTTGTATTTACCCTTGATGCAGGTGGCGACAAAGCTTCTGTAACAATGGTACCTGCCAAGTAATTGGTTTAAGGTTAAATTAAATTGATATAGCCCCCGGCGTTGTACGTCGGGGGATTTTTTTGCCCGCCCATTAACCTTATAAAATACCTGTTTTAAGGTATTGCCCTGCCAAACGATATTATAAAAGTTTGTTACCGGTAAGTTGGCTTATAGGCCAAACAGCTGCGGAAAGCCGAAAACGTATTTAGAGTAGGCAAAAAATCATATGATATGGCAGGGTTAAAACGCACACAAAGAATTTTATCGGGCTTAGGGCTTATGGGCAATTTTATTGAAAGACCTTTAAGGGTTGGTGACATAGTTTTGAACGACGATGGCCAACACCTTATTTGGGGCAATATTGAGGATGTGGTGGATGGTTTCTCGCTACAGGGGAAAACCATAGTTGCTAACAAGGCTGACCTGAAGTACACTGTAGAATCAAACATTAAAGTAGAAATAGGTGGCTCGGCCAACTCTACCGTTGCCAAGGGGGAGATAGGACTGACCTTTGGCGCCAAAAACAGCGGTTTTGTTTCGCTAAAACAAATACAACGGACATCCGTTAAGCTTGCCCTTATTGATGACAAGTTGAAGGAATACTGGAAGAAAAAAGGCTTTAATAAACCGCTTAACCGCATTAAGTATCACTTTATTGCTGAGGTAATAGATGCGGAGTCGGGCACGGTTATTTTTAGCCAGGAAAGGAATAACAGAGTGGTTATTACCGGTAAGAACAACACACCCTTAACCTCTGTTTCGGTTGTGGGAGAAGGGAAGGTAGAATATGTGAGCAACTCCAAATCAACTCTGGAAATTATAAGCGAAACCAAAATACAACCGCTTTACACAGCAGTGCGCTATAAGATGGATGGAAGTTTTGAAATAGTTGGATAGGCAGCGCTCCGGCTTTCTTTAGACATAAAAAAAATCCCGCCCTTTGCAGAGCGGGATTTTTAGTTTACGAACTAAGGCCTGAACCTTAATTATTCGTTTGATGTATTTTCGCCGGCAGCTTTTTCGTCGGCTTCTTTCTTAGCAGCAGCTTCGTTTTCCTGCATCTTTTCTTTCAGGTTGCTAAGCACGCCTAAATCACCAAGTGTAGTTTTTTCGATGCTCTTGTTCAGATTCTTAACTGTTTTAGAAGCGGCTTCGCGTTGTGCTTTCTTCTCTTTCTTTTCGCCTTCTACCACGTCGCGTTGCGCTTCTTCCCAAATACGGGCATGAGAAACGATGATCTTCTTATCGTTACGGTTAAACTCAATTACTTTGAATTCAGCCTTCTCATCAGCAGCTACAAAACCACCGCTTTCTTTAGCAAGGTGCTTTTTAGGAGCAAATGCTTCTAAACCATAAGGCAGTAATACTACACCACCTTTGTCCTCAACACTAAGCACGGTAGCTTCGTGAACTGAACCTACAGGGAATACGTTTTCAAAAGTATCCCATGGATCTTCTTCAATTTGCTTGTGGCCCAGGGTAAGTTTGCGGTTTTCAGCATCAATATCCAGCACTACAACCTCTAATTCGTTACCTACTTTGGTAAACTCGCTAGGGTGGTTAAAGCGCTTGGTCCATGAAAGGTCGCTGATGTGAACCATGCCACCGATACCTTCAGAAAGCTCAACAAACACGCCGAATGGAGTGATGTTTTTAACTAAACCTTTAGTACGGGTGCCTACAGGGAATTTCTCAGTGATTTTTGTCCAAGGATCTTCAGTTAAGCGCTTCAGGCTTAAGCTCATCTTACGCTCTTCGCGGTTGATGGTCATAACGATTGCCTCGTGAGAATCGCCTAAGTGGAAGAATTCGCGGCTGTTGATCGGAGTGTTGCTCCATGAAACTTCTGATACGTGGATCAGACCTTCTACACCAGGAGTGATTTCCAGGAATGCACCGTAATCTTCGATGTTTACGATTTTGCCTTTTACTTTGGTTCCTACGTCGATAGTAGAATCTAAAGTATCCCATGGGTGTGGCTGAAGTTGTTTCAGGCCTAAAGAAATACGCTTCTTGTTGTCGTCGTAATCCAATACCACCACGTTCAGTTTCTGGTTCAGTTCCAGCACTTCTTTCGGATGGCTGATACGGCCCCATGAAATATCGGTGATGTATAACAGACCATCTACGCCGCCAAGGTCGATAAACGCACCGAAGTCGGTGATGTTCTTGATAGTGCCTTCCAATACCTGGCCTTTCTCCAGTTTACCGATGATAGCCTCGCGTTGAGCTTCAATATCGCTTTCGATAAGCGCTTTGTGCGATACAACTGCGTTCTTAATGGCTTCGTTAATCTTAACCACTTTCAATTCCATGGTTTTACCAACGTATACATCGTAGTCGCTGATTGGCTTAACATCAATTTGAGAGCCCGGTAAGAAAGTTTCCATACCAAATACGTTGGCGATAAGGCCACCCTTGGTTTTCGAAACAATTTTGCCGGTAACCACAGCACCACTGGTGTGTGCATCAACGATGTTTTCCCATGCTTTAAGCATACGGGCGTTTTTGCGGCTAAGGATAAGAACACCTTTTTTGTCTTCCTTGTTAACCACGTAAACATCGTAGGTTTCGCCCAGTTTCAATTCTTCCACATCGCGGAATTCAGAAAGTGGCACAAGGCCGTCTGATTTGAAACCAATGTTTAATACTACATCGGTAGGCGTAATTGCCACAACGGTACCTTTTACAATCTCGTTGTTCTCGATGGTTTTTAAAGTTGCTGAATATTCAGCATCGTAGCGCTTACGGTCTGCTTCGCCGTAGCTAACTACGTTACGCTTATCTACACTCCAATCAAAATCATCGTGAGCAGTAGTGGCAGCGGGTTGTTGTTTTACTAATTCTTCTGACATACTAAATCCGGTTGTTTTTTATTCTCGCCCCGAACGCGAGTTTTGGTTTGTTAAAAAGGACTGCGAAAATAGGGAATTTTACCCGGATTTCGGACGGTTTCTGGGTAGAAATCGGCTTACCTCAGGATGTCTATTTAATCTTCTGAAAATCAATAAAATAAATACCTTAATTTTGCAATAATATAGCATATCTTCAGTATGAAAGTGAAGTTAAGCGAGGGAGAATAGTTGTTCCGGCAGCCTTTTTAAATAAAAAAGGCGCAAACTAAGTTTACGCCTTTTAACGGTTAGCAGCAATAAATAAGGTTCAAAGTCGGGATTGGTTATTGCTTGATGAAGCGGTTGCGCACAATTCCTTTTGCGGTTGTTACCTCAGCAAAATACATACCTGCATTTAACAGGCTTATATCAATGGTAGAAGAGTTAACGGTTTGCAGCAGTTGCCCTGCAGTGTTGTAAATGGTTACTGTTTCTACCGGCAGGTTTCCGGCTTTTACTGTAAGCAGGTAGTTAGCCGGATTAGGGAACACTACCGCTGACCAATCATCTGCAGTTGTTTCCGCTACATCGCTGATTACCGGAATATCAGAACTCCATAATTCTTCGCCTTTATTGTTGCTGGCCGTAAAAAAAACCTTGTTGCCAATAAGTGTAAACTCAGAAGAGTTGGAGTAACCGCCACCGGGTACCAGGTCGTAGGTTATTGTGCCGCCGGGGTAGCCGTTGGTTACAAACATTTCGTGCCCAATGCCGCTTGCGATAGTACTGAAATAAACCAGGCCATTTATAGGGCGTAAGGTTGTAAATGCAGTGGTGCCGATGTTAACGCTGTTTACCTGTATGGTGCCTACTGTTGTGCCATCCGTTCTATACAGTTGTTCTGACTGGTTACATTGTTCCGCTATAAAGTAAACAAAGCCTTTTACAGGGTCAGTTGCGGGCATTTGTATGTAAGAACTGCCTGTGCCTGTGCAAATTTCTTTTAATAAAAAGGTGCCTGCGGCTGTGCCGTCACTAACCCATGGGTCCCCGCCTTCAGTTGGCGTATTGCCAACGTAAACAATTTTGTTTCCAATCGTTCCCAATAGCGGCTCTGCTGCCATAATGCCGGAGCCGTTAGGGTTTATATCTTTCACCAGGTGAGTGCCATTGGCAGTTCCATCTGTAACAAAAAGCTCGCCTCCCGAACCGTTTTCGGCGCTCACAAAAAACAGTTGGTTACCTGTTACTGCTAATAACTGGGGTTGGCTTTCAAAGGGGCCCTTTACAAGGGTAGTTCCGTTATTGGTGCCATCAGTACGCCATAATTCATATCCGTAACTAAAGTAAGCGTAGTTGCCGAGCACCATGCCTTTTCCGGGGTGCTCGAAAAATGATGGGCTGTAGGCCAGTTGTGTACCGGCAAGTGTGCCATCGCTTACATAAATATCATTATTTATATTAAACACCAGTTTGCCGTTAACAACATTGTAAAGGTCAAAGCTATAGTAAACGGTACCTGTTGGCCTGAAAACACGTTTTGTTCCCGCAGGTGTGCCATTACTAAAGAACAGGCATGATTCGCTACTGTCAATCAATATCATAAAAAAGCCGCCGGGCAGGGCTGCAAAGCCATCGCCTTTCCAACTGTTAATAGCGGTGGAGGCGTTTACCTGTATAAGTGGCAGGGTGCCGCCTGAAGTGCCGTCGCTTATCATTAGCTGGTTGTTGTCCCACTGAGTATGGTCGTTGCCTACCCATATCAATTTATTGTTCCATTTGCGGAAATTAGGTTCGTTGTAATCATAGTAGCGCGACATGGCCACAGGCACTGTGCCTGCATCTGTTCCATCAGATTGGTACAGCCAATAAGTAGAATCGTTAGGATGGCCGAAGAAGTAGGCTTTACCGTTCAATTCCGCAAGGTAGGTATCCGCTAATATTCCGTCCTGGGCACCGGGATATACGTCTTTAACCATTGCCGGTGGTGTTTGTGCTTTCGCTGCAATCATAATGCAGCTTAGTAGTAGTAGTAGGTTTTGTTTCATGGGCGTCAAACATAAACTATATACGCACAGTAATTGGCGCTGTTTTTTTCAAAAATCGGAAGTCACTCAACTATCCTGGAAAAGGACGGCAATAAAATTGTTCAGGAATATTCGGAGTATGCATCAATCGCATTATAATTATAGCAACAATGTTGAACTATGGCGCGCACTAAAGGCTCAGATGACCTGTTTAAGTTAATTCACTCCTTAACGCCTGAAGAGAAAGGCTACTTTAAAAAGTTTGCCAGGAGGCATGCTGATGACGGGAATAAATACCTTCAGCTTTTTGATGCTATAAACGCACAGGAAAAATTTGAAGAAGCGGGGCTGAGAAAAACTTTTAAGGGATATGCGGATATGAAAGCATACCTGTTAACTATGGTATTGGATGCCCTCATGTTGCTTGAAATGAACAGCAGCGAGGTTAACAAAACTATAAAGCAGTGGTTTCATGTCAATATTCTAAACCGTAAGGGATTGCGCTCCAAGGCTATTCAGGTAAGTAAAAAGGCCCTGCAACAGGCAAAAGAAATGGAGCTTTTCTGGTTGGAACATCCGTTGCGCAAAAAGCTGTTTGATATGGAAAAGCACAGTTGGAAAATAGCAGAGCGCGAGGTAGAAAATGCGGCCCTTTTTGCAGATCTAAAGCGGGCAGTTGCAGGGATGCAACAAACTGACGGCTATTTTGAAGTCTTTCAGAAGCTTAGTAATTACAGTAACCAGTGGGCCTTTGCGGGTAAGCAAGCAATGCCTTTAGAGCAGGTAACCTCCATTGCAGAACTTGAAAGAGAAAAATCGGACGTTGTTACAGTGGAGCGGCTGCGCATAGCTACAATAAGCATGTATTACATGCTTAAGCAGGATTTTGAGAAACAGTATGAGGTGGCAAAGCACTACTATAGCTTTGAGAAGAAGATATGGCAAAGCAAAAGCCTGTTGGCGGATTACGACAAGTATGTAAAGGCGATCAGGGCTTTTATTTTGGCTGCACTGTACACCGATCGTGCTGAAGAAGTTTTTGCGTTGAATGAGGAAATGTACGCGGCTAAAGGTACCGGTGAACTGGAACGGGTGGAAAATGAACTATGTTATTTTACCTATAACCAGTATGCTTATTGGGGAACAGGCAGGCATAAAGAGGGCGAGAAGTTCTCGCAGCAACATTTTCCGGATAAATTGATTGAGCAACATGGCAGCCGCTTCAGGCTTTTTATCCTTGAATTTCATCGGTATAAAATTTTGTTTGAGTTTGCTAACAAAAGCCATAAGCAACTGTTTAACTCTATCGCAGCCTTTCAATCATTAGGGGTTAAAAAAGATGCCACTTCACACTATAAAAGTTGCGAACTGCTTAAAGTTCTTGCTAATGTGGAGTTGAATGCATTTGATGTACTACCGCAAATGGCTGCCAATGCTATAACGCATCTGGAAGCTTACGGGCTAACAGAAGGAGAGAAAAGAATACTTACTGCCTTGCGCAAAATGAACAGCGGCAATAAAAAAGAGATACTTAATAAGCTGCTAAGCTCGTTTGAGAAAGACGCAACAGCAACCCGCATTTTTATGGCCTTTAACATTAGAACATGGCTGCGTACTCAAATTGAGGGGCGCCCGTTTACAGCCGTTTTTTCAGATAACCGCAAAGCCAAGGGTGATGCTTAGTTAAAGCTATAGGGCTGCGGTAAGCATTTCAACAACAACCTTATCAATGGGAAGAAGAATGGTATCTTCCTTATGAAGGTCCTTTAGGTTAACCCAGCGGAAAGATTCTGCCTCTTGCCCCGGCACCTCAATGAAATCAAATTTGGTTTCCGAAGTTTTTATATCCCGCCAAAATGGAGAGGTTACAGTATAGTATATACTAATGATTTGCGTTTCGGTATCGAAAAAAGAGGGAACGAAGAAGTCGGTAGTGTAAAAGTGTTTAACCACTTCTACCTGTACGCCGCACTCTTCTACAAATTCTCGCTTAAGGCCATCGATGGTGCCTTCGCCTAATTCTAAACCGCCGCCGGGAAATTTGGTGCTGCGGTTACCATTTTTAAAAACTTCATCGGCTACCAGCAGTTGGTTTAACTCGTTAATAAGTAAACCGTAAACCCTTACGTTAAAGCGCTTTAAAACGTGCATAAAGCGAAGGTAATAGTTGCAAAGTGATGCGCAATAGACAATTCACAAACGAACCTATGCTATAATTCGTGAAAAAGCCATTCCTTAGCTATGCTCTTATTAAATTTACCTTATGGCCTACGAGGCAATTAGTGTTTTCGACATATTTAAAATTGGAGTTGGCCCATCAAGCTCACATACTTTGGGCCCCTGGCGCGCTGCCGAACGTTTTTTAAATGAACTAAAAGCGGCCGGTAAACTGGAGCAGGTGTTAAGCCTGCGCGTTAAATTGTATGGCTCGCTTGCTAAAACGGGCAAAGGCCACGGAACGGATATTGCTGTGTTAATGGGCTTAAGCGGTGAGGACCCTGTAACTTTTGATACAACACAGTTAACCGCTAAGGTTGATGGCATACAAAAAAATGCATCAATAAAACTTGCAGGAGAAAGAGAGCTGCCATTTAACCCTTCGGCAGATATTGAGTTTTTAAAGAAGGAGAGCTTACCCTACCATCCTAATGCCCTTAGCTTTATTGCAGCCTTACAGGATGGTGTGCAGGTTGAAGGTATCTATTATTCCGTAGGTGGTGGGTTTGTGGTTAAGGATGGAGAAACATCCTCGCCCGGTATGAAGGTGCATGTGAAGTATGAAGTAAATGATGCTGACGACTTATTGCAGTATTGTATGCGTGCGGGCCTTAGTATATCGCAACTGGTAATGGAAAATGAGCGGGCATGGCGGCCGGCTGAAGATACCCGGAAGGGATTGTTGCGCATTTGGCAGGTGATGAAAGATTGTATTTACCGCGGCTGCCATAATGAAGGAATATTGCCGGGGGGGTTAAACGTGGGCCGGCGTGCTGCTAAAATGAACCGACAACTGCTAAAGGGCGCTGCATACAATAACTTTGAGGAGTGGGTGGAACTGATAAAGAAAAGCGATAAGTCCTTTTCCTCTATTATGAACTGGATAAGCTGTTTTGCACTAGCCGTTAACGAGGAGAATGCCTCTTTCGGCCGCGTGGTTACAGCGCCTACTAACGGAGCAGCCGGCGTAGTGCCAGCTGTGTTGATGTATTATTACCTTTTTGGAGGAGCGAAGACAGATGAAGATATTATGCGCTTTATGTTAACCGCCTCTGAGATTGGAAGTTTGTTTAAAAAGGGCTCCACTATTTCTGCGGCAATGGGTGGCTGCCAGGCTGAAATAGGCGTGAGCAGCGCTATGGCAGCCGCGGCCTTAACGGAATGCTGCGGCGGTAATAACGGGCAAGCCCTTCAGGCGGCTGAAATAGCTATGGAACACCACCTGGGTATGACGTGTGACCCTATAGCAGGGCTTGTGCAAATACCCTGTATTGAGCGCAATACTATGGGGGCGATTAAAGCAATTACGGCCTCTCAGTTGGCGCTGCAGGGTGATGCCGATTTAATGAAGGTTTCCTTAGATACTGTTATTAAAACCATGTGGGATACTGCTGTTGATATGAGCAGTAAATACAAGGAAACTGCTGATGGCGGCTTAGCCATCAACATACCTATTAACGTGCCGGAGTGTTAAAACAGTTTTAAGTTACAGGTTTTAGGTTTTAAGTAATAAAGTCCAACATAAATGTCAATAGAGCAGTATTTGGAGAAGCAAGTGCCTGAGCGGGCAAAATTGTTGAGGGACATTCACGCTATTATTCTAAAGGCAGATAAAAAAGCCGTGGCTGAAATGGGAAAGATGATGGGTGCGGAGATGATTATTTATAAAACCGGCGGCATTTTCAACTACGGGCTGGCCAGCATGAAGGATTATATGAGCCTTCATGCCATGCCTATTTATGGCTCGCCCAAGCTACATGAAAAATACAGGCTGCTTTTACCGGACGCTAACTTTCAAAAGGGATGCATAAACTTTAAGGATGCTAAAGCTATGCCGCTTAAGATAGTAAAAAGTTTAATGGAAGATTGCGCCAAAATAGATATGGTGGCCCTAATGGAAGAAGCCAGAAAAGCGCGAAAGAAAAAGTAAAGCGCGTTTCTTATTATTCTAACCTATTGAACAATAGTTCCGGTTTTTTCCAGAGCAAGATATTCAGATGTAAAGTAGCCGCCTGCATGCGCTACATTTTTTAAATCGAAGTGGCCGTAACGGTTAATACGGATTGTTATAGTGCCGTTAAGCCCCTGCAATTTATCTTTGTTAATAACCACTTTGTCATCCAGCCCTACGCGTTCAAAAGTTTCGCTAACGGTGTTTGCGGTATCGCTTATGTCAACAGTTAGTTTTTCTGATAACCTGTCCTTAAAACCATCAAGATGTATTTTAAGGTTTTCAGATTTAGAAATATTCTCGGGCAACGCTTCAATGTTTACGTTGTTCCACTTAAAGGTATTGTTGAAGGCTTTGCCGTTAATGTCGGAAAAAGCAAAGGTGTGCTCACCATCTTGCAGCTGCCCCTTGATGGTTTTATGATAAGAGCAACCCAGGCCGTTTTCCGTTTTCTCCATCGGCTCGCCATCAAGAAGAATTCTGCTGGGTTCATCTAAAATCAGGGTAGTGCCATTGGGCCCCGCAAAACGAAAGAAGGCAATGATGCTGGTTTCGTTTTTAGTAGCATCGTACCAAACGCTGTAACCCTGGTGTATTTCATCCTGGTTAACATCCTTACTATGTCCAATCTCGTTACTGGCACAACCTGCAATAAATAGCAGTAAAAGGGGGGCAATTAATTTTTTAAGCATACGCTGCCGGGTTTTTATACCACCAATACACTAAGAAATAAAAAACAGGACTAAATAAAAAGTCCGTGTTTAATGTAAAGATGGGCCGGCTTCAAAAATCCATAAATGAAAGCCGTTTCAGGATAGGCTAGCTTACCTCTTCGGTTTTAAACTCGCTGTTGAAGTGGAACTGAATTTCAGGATTGTTTTCCATTTCCATTTTAAGGAACCACTCGGAGGGGGCCAGGTAAACAATGTTGCCATCCTTATCATTAACAATGCTGGTGGATTTAAAGCGAATGAACTCTTCCAGCTTTTTAGGGTTATCTGAAGTAAGCCAGCAAGCTCGGGTCATATTAATTGGCTGAAAGCGGCAGCTTGCGTTGTATTCATGTTGCAGGCGGTATTGAATAACTTCAAACTGAAGTTCGCCCACAGTGCCTACAAACTTGCGGTTGCCGGGCTGTTGTGTAAACAACTGTGCCACCCCTTCATCAGTAAGCTGCATAATGCCTTTTTCCAGCTGCTTGCTCTTCATGGGATCGGTATTAATCAACTCCTTGAATATCTCAGGAGAGAAGCTTGGAATACCCTTGATACGGAAATCTTCGCCCTCGGTTAATACATCGCCAATTTTAAAGTTGCCGGTATCATATAAACCCACCACATCACCGGGAAAGGCTTCGTCAATAATATTTTTGCTCTGGGCCATAAAATTTACAGGCGTGCTGAAGCGGAAATCTTTTTTGAGGCGCACATGATGGTAATAGGTATGGCGTTCAAACTTGCCGCTTACAATACGCATAAACGCAATACGGTCGCGGTGTTTGGGGTCAAGGTTGGCGTGTATCTTAAAGATAAAGCCGGTCATTTTATTTTCCTCAGGCGCAACATAACGTTTATCGGTATCGCGGCCGCGAGGGGTAGGGGCAATTTCAACGAAGGTGTCCAGCAGTTCGTTAACCCCGAAGTTGTTTACCGCACTGCCGAAGAACACAGGGGCAAGGTTACCTTTCAAATATTCCTCTATATCAAAGGGGTCGTATACGGCTTCCACCATTTCAACGTCCTCGCGTAACTGGTCTGCAAATTTTGAATCAACCTGCCTGTCCAGCTCCGGATCGTTGATGTCGGTTATCTGCAACACATCATCAGAAACTTTGGTGGTGCTTGGTTTAAACAGGTTAAGGTATTTTTTGTGCATGTTGTACACACCTTTAAACAAACTACCCCGGTTAATTGGGAAGGTTAAGGGGCGCACACGGATTTTCAATTCTTTCTCTATCTCATCCAACAAATCAAAAGGGTCGCGGCCTTCGCGGTCCAGTTTATTGATGAAAACGATAACCGGTGTTTTGCGCATGGCGCACACTTCCATCAGGCGGCGGGTTTGTTCCTCAACACCTTTAACTGAATCCACCACCATTATTACGGAGTCAACCGCTGTTAGGGTGCGGTAGGTGTCTTCTGCGAAATCTTTGTGGCCGGGGGTATCGAGAATGTTGATCAACTTCTCGCGGTATTCAAAAGTCATTACGGAAGTAGCTACGGAGATACCTCTCTGCTTTTCGATTTCCATGAAATCGGAAGTAGCGGTCTTCTTAATCTTGTTGCTTTTAACTGCACCTGCAACCTGAATGGCGCCACCAAAAAGCAGTAGCTTCTCGGTAAGGGTAGTTTTACCGGCATCCGGGTGACTGATAATGCCAAAAGTGCGGCGTTTGTTTATTTCTTCTGTTAAGGCCATAAGGGCTGCGAAAATAACAGCATTTTGCTAATCGTTGCTTCAGCAGGTCTCAAGCTGTATCTACTTCGCCGCATACTTTTTCATGAGGGCGGTAAAGCGCGAAGTGCTGCGGATATTGTTCAGTTCAGGGTCTTTGTAGATGTCTAACACAAAATCGTTCATGCCGCGCTTAAGGGCATCCTCTAAAAAGTTTAGCGCATTGTCTTTATCACCTTTTATTGAAAGCACACAGGCCATGCTATAGAAAAGGCGGAAGGATTGATTGCCAAGTTGCAGCGCATTGCCGTAACTCTTCATAGCGTCGTCATACTTCTTCAATTTCTTTTGGGTGTTGCCCAGGTATTGCCAAGCCTGTGGGTCGTTAGGGTATTTCTTTAATACCAGGTTATAGTATTTAACAGCCGAATCGTTTTGCGAAAGGTAGTTAAAGGCATTAGCCATGTTAAACATCACATTAGCGTCATCAGGGGCGTAGCGCAGGCTTTTTTGGTAGGCCAGAATGCCGCGCACAAAATCGCCGGCGTTACACATAACGTTGCCCATATTATAATAGTAAACCGGGCTGGTAGAATCAATAGCTACTGCCTGCGCTATAAACTTTACAGCCTCCGATAAATTGCCTAAACGGGCGTAGGCCAAACCAATGTTGTTGTAGGTATCCGGATCTTTGGGCAGGTAGCTTTTGTATTTGTTGAAGTTCTCAATGGATTTATCAGCCAGTTTTTTGCGGTAGTAGTTAACCCCAAGTTGAAAGTAGGAGTAGTAAGCGTAAGGTTCAATTTTAACCGACTCCTCCAACCACTGAATGGCTTGATTTACATTTTCTTTTTTGGCAGCGTCCTCATCAGTAAGCGTAATAGCTACGCTCTTTAAAAACAAACGCCTTGATTGAAAGGCTGACCACAGGTAATGCTCTTTGCCTAAAATATCCATAGCTAACTCCATATCGGCAATGCTTTGCTCAATGGTAGTTTTATTCGTCAACACTTCATCCCCATTCAAAAGCGGGTTAATTAAATCGGAGGCTTTTTTAAGCAGGGCGGAAACCAGGTTGCGCGTGGCGCTGTTTACTACATCTTCCGGAGTGTTCTGCTGTTTCATCAACTGCAGGCAGGCGTAGGCAGCATCATTAGCGCCGGTTAGCTTATGTGCAGCCATGGCATCGGTAAACTTTTTGTAGGCTGAGGCCTGGTCGGCGTTAAGGGGAGATTTACTGCCACCTTTAGGAGTAACCGGGCTTATGTTGGCTGCCAATAATTTTTCCTTTGCACTTTCCTCCTGTGTTGGCTTTACATCAGCCAATACCATTTGCAGATTACCCACCACAAACGGCGTTTGTGTATTGGGTTTAGCCTGCGCATACACTTTAAGTTGCAGGTAGTTCTGCAACTCCATCAAGCTGATTTTTTTATCGGTATCAATATTGTCGGCATCCCCGCCCATTGCCTTAAGCATGTTCCAACTAAAAAGGCCGCGGCCGTTACCCCACTGCTTGCCTTCCAGCGATACTTCGTTTGGCTGGCAACTGAATATTTTTACTTCGTTATCCCAGGCGGCTTTAAGGGCCAGCATGTTGTTTTTACGGCCTTCCTCACCACCGCTTAACTTACCACTATGGCAGGCATCAGCTATAAAAACCACCTCTACCTTATTCGTGCTTAAATCGCTTATGGTTTTACGGAGGTTTTCCTGTTGAATAAAACCGGTTGGGTTGAGGTAATACTGCGAAGCAGGGCAGGAGTAAAGCAGAAGCAGTCCGCCCAATTTCTGTTCTGTTTCAATATCGCCGTGGCCGCTAAAGTATATGTACACCCTATCGCCGGGCTTTGCTTTTTTCTTAAGCGCATCAAGCTCAAACATGATATCGAGGGTAGCTTCCTCGTTGTAAAAGGTTTTTATGTTTTCACTTTTTACGCCAAGCCGGGTTTCCAAAAAATCTACAAAGTAAACGGCATCAGAATCGGCATAGTGAAGGCTCTCAATGTTTTCGTACTGCGATATACCAACTACCACGGCATATTGTTGGCCCTGAACTACGGGGGCGGTATTTTCCCCAACGGCGCCCTTGCTGTTTTGCGCGAAGCCCGACAGCACGCATAAAGCCCATAAAAAAGAAAGCAAGTAACGAAGGTGCATTGATTGGCTAAATATAACCGATTAGCTTAACAAGCGCCGTTTGTAAAGCAAGAAAGCAGGCAAACCTATTTTTGAACTACTTCATTATAGCGGGCAATCAGTTCGTCCACTGAAAGTTTTTCGAGGAAGAAAGAAGCGTTATCTAACAGGAACGGATCATTGATATCAAAGCGCCCCAACAACCGGTTCAGCATTTCCGCCGGCAAGCGGGATTTCAGGTTTTGAAGATTGGTTTCAATTTTTTGGATGCGGGCCTGTTTAAGCTCTTCTACACTTGATTTATCGTTACGCACGTGGGCAATGATAAGTTGCTCCAAATCGGCAAAGGTTTTAATGGAGGAAACATCAATACGCCTTGTAGCTTTTGATTGCCATTGAACGATCTGGTTTAACAGGTCGTGATAGTGTTGTGCGTTCTTTTTTTGGACAGGAGTGCCCTCGGGAAAGCTGAAGCCTTTAAGAAAATCAACTGTTTCATCCAATTGAGTAGCGCTGAGGTTGCGGATGGAACAGTGTTCAGGGTAAAGCACCGTATGGAAATAAACCGGCGCATCTAATCCATTACAAAAGTTGATGAACTCGGGCAACTCCATGCGGTTTTGCTGCATGGCGCAAACCGATATGCCAAAGAAGGTATTTTTACGGCGGCAGTATTCGCGGAAGTAGTTGATATTTTCGCGAACACGTTCGTAAACCGCATTCTTGCGAATTTCTTCGTACACTTCTTTCTTAAGCGAGTCGAAGGATATGTTGATGTGAAAGTCAATGCCTTCCATTAAATCCTTCAAGCGGCTGTTTAGTGTGGTGCCATTAGTTTGTACGGATATACGCACCTTAGGGTTGAGCTTTAAAATGCGCTCCCAAATATCGTAGTAAATATCCACCAGGAAAGGTTCGCCGCCATAGAATTTAACTTCATCCAGGTAAGGGATAAATTCCTCTAACTGATTAACAAAGGCAGTATTGTATGGTATCTCCAGCGGTGGAAGGTTTTCGCGTTTTGCGCGGATAAGCGAGGAGAAGTTGCCGTTGCACATTGCGCACTCTAAATTGCAAACGTTGCTCAACTCAAACTCCATTACACTGGGGTATTTGTTTTTGTTAAGCGTGCGTTCATCGTACTGCAGCGTTTTAACAGCATCAAAGTTGCCGCTGGTAATGTGCTGCTTGCAGCCAAGGCAACCAAGGCTTAGGTCGTTGTGTTTTATGTATTCGCGCAGTTTGTTGGCTTCGTCGCCAAACCATATTTGCTTAATGCTTTGTTGCGGATAGGTGCCCAGCACATGGTTCCGGTTGTAACAACAGGCAACCGCTTTACCGCCATGCCCAAAGTAAATACTCTTAAAGGGGGCATAACATAAATAGGGCTGTGGGCCCAGTGGACGGTGGTGGTTATACTCCCGTATTAACTCCGGGGTTAGCGGGTTATAGGTTTCGCGGCTAAAAAGCTTTTTAAGGTTAAACATGGCTGTGCTTTCAAAAATACGATTATCCGGCTTATGTGGGGGTAGGAATGGTTCGCAGGCGGTTGCCTTAAGCTAAGAGACAGATTGGATAACTCCTCAACGGCGGAGATTCGATGCACATTGGTTCACTGCTCGACAGGCTCAGAGTGACATGCTATTGTATGCCATCCAAAACCGGAATAAACAAAAAGGCCCGGTAGTATCCGGGCCTTTTGTGTAAAGTAACGTAAGTTTTATTCTTTAACCAGCCTTTGTGATGAAGTACCTTTTTTGGTGGTAACACTTAGCAGGTAAGTGCCAGCAGGCAGGTTAGCGATGTTAATGGTGTTTTGTACTTGCGGGCGCATAACAACTGCACCAAGCAGATTGCTTATCTCAATTTTGGTTATAGGTTCTCCGCTGTTTTCGATGGTTAACAAACCGCTTGTAGGATTAGGGTAAACAGAGAAAACAGAAGCTGCAGGTTCGTTAATAGCAGAAGGAGTTTGACCATACTTGAGGTTAAGAACCGGTGCAAAGTCAGGATCGCTGCTGTTGTAGAATGTTTCTTTACCGCCTGTAATACCCGGGGCAGTAATGATAAACTGTGTTGGTCCTGAGTTATTGATGTGTGATAATATAGATAACGGTAAGTCTAAGCGAACCCAGTCGCCGTCGTTGCTGTAGCTGCCAAACACACATGGGTTATCGGTTGCATCAGCTGCAGCGCTAAAATCAGCCGCTTCCAATGTGGCGCTGCTGCCAAAGCTGCCATTCTTAATCTTAACCTGAATGCTGCCGCTGCTAACAGGATTGCTGCCTGTTACAGTTTTACGGCGAAGGAAGATACTGGCCTTTTGCAAGGTTGTATCGGCCATTGAAGTAGTATTAAAGGTAAGCACAGTAGCAAACTGCTCGCCGCTTGCTTCACCAATAAACATGCTGGTATCAATGTTACCGGTTGATGAAACTGTTCCGCTTTCAGTATTGTTTTCAGTAAGCAGGTACAAATCATCCATTAAAAATTTGTGGTAGAACTTTTGTGTATGATAAGCAATAAGTGTTTTATAACCGTTGGTTGAAAGGTGGTAGCAGTCCTTGGTAAAACCATAATCGCGCATAGTGGTTTTAGGAGAAGGATAGTTAGGGTCACCTTCGGGTAGTGGAACGGTAAACGGAGCGTATGTGCCGCCAGGGGGAACCGATAATGCCGAGGTTTGCCCATAGGCATATTGCATAAGGCCGGTGCACTTTATAAAATCCACCTGCGGATCGTTTTGAGCGTAAAGTTCTACCCTGTCAGATATCTTATTCAGCAAGCTGTTAATTTGAATAAAGGTTGGGAATTCCATATCGGCCCAGGTATTGTAAAAAGGGTTTGTAGTTTGAAAAGGCGCAAGGTCCTCAATAACTTCCCCGAAGTTAGGATACACATAGCCGCTCCATAAAATGCGGATACCCGGCTTGCATGTTTTGATAAAGCGGATTACAGAATCAAGGCGAACGAATACAGCATCTTCCAGCGTATCGGTTGCGCCCTGGGTCATGCTAACTTTCCAATCGCCCAAAAAGTCGTTACCACCTATGCTAAGGTGTACTACTTCGATAGAAGGATTGTTTGTTAACTGATTCAGAATTTCGGCCTGCTTATCGGCCTTTTGAAAATCATCGGTCTGTGCACCGTTCTCAGCCAATGTGGCATTTGAAATAAAGGTGTAATTAGAGTGGCCCCAAGTATCAAAAACACTGTTGATTGTAGATTCGGTGTTCATGAACCATGCCCAGCTATCACCAACTAAAAGAACTTTTGGTTCGGGTTGTTCGGCACACTGTGCAAAGCCTTTTGTAAGACCAAGGGTTAGAAAAAGAAGGAGTAGAGATATTCGCTGCATATAGGTGGTTTAGGATTTTGCTTTAAACAAACATAACGATTTGGTATGGCAGTAAAAACCTAATATTAACTGTTTTATGCTAAAAAATTAAAGCCATTTTAACCGGAGGAAACATTAACCGGCGGCCATAAAAAAAGCGCAGACTTACGGGCCTGCGCATTTTAAAGAATGTTGATGATTTACTACTTCTGGATAGCAATTCTGCGGCCTGCTGTAGAGCCGTCAGTCAGCTTAACCGATAGGGTGTAAATACCGTTGCTTAACTCGGTAACGCCTATGGTTTTAACAAAAGCGTTGATGTTGCTTACTTCCTTAACCATTCTGCCGGTAACGTCAAACAATTGCACGTTTGCAATAGGCTTTTCGTTAGCCGTAACGGAGATATTCAGCTCAGATGAAGCCGGGTTAGGGAAAATGTTAAGGCTTAGGATGTCCTTAACTTCGTTAATGCCGCTTGGGCCCATATAACTGTTGTCAATTAACAGTTTGTAAAGGCGTGGTGTGGCATAGCCCATAATGGTATCGATGTACAAATCGGCCTTTGATGGGGAAGCACCCGGGTTAAGCGCCTGCATGTTAGATGAGGTGCTGTAGCAGTTTGGCTCGTACCAGTTCCATGGTTCGAAGCCCTGGCCGTAGAAAGGATAAAGGCCTTCGATAGAAGTGGTGGTTTGACCGGCGCCGTTTTTGTTAGGCGGGCCTTGCTGGAAGTTGCTTGGCTTAAATGCATCGTTGTTGCCAAAGCCTTCAACAAAAGGCATAAAGTCGCCTGCGCCGCTAACTTCAATTACCGGTTGGCCGGTAGTAGTGGTAACGATACCTGTGTTATAAGGAGTGCCGGCTTCGTTAACGCCATGGAAAGCGATAATTGGTGTTTCGCCATCCTGAATCCAGGAGGTATCGCCTACTGCACCACCTAAAGCTAAAACGCATTGGAATTTAGATGAGATGCCGGGGTAGTTGTCATAGTTTTGAACACCGCCAAAACCGTTGAAATCGCCTAAAGTATCCTGCTTAATGAAAGGGCCGTTTGTGCCTACAAATTTGATAGCTGAAAGTTCGGCAGTATCGTTTAATGCGCTTGCCGCAAGTGCTACATACGCGCCTGAGTTAGAACCACCAATTACAAATTTGGCAGTATCAATACCCCATGAGTTGCTGTTGTTGGCATAGTCGTTTTTGAAATAGCGAACAAGTGACTTGGAATCCTGCATGGCACGGTAAACGGCCTGGATAATAGTAGCAGTACGCACTTCCTGAACGCTTGAAGTGGCGCTCCAGCCTAAACGGTAATCAAAAGAAACAGCCACATAACCTCTGCGCGCAAAGCGCTTGCAAAGTTCAACCATTGATGAGTCCTTTCTGCCTTTGAAGCACAGGCCAAGTAATGCGCCTGTTAAGTTTTCGGGCAGGAAAGAACCGTTATGTGATAAAAGGATTACCGGACGGTTAGTGGCAGTATCGCCAACAGGCCGGTAAACATCCATTACCAACGGTTTAAGCTGGGCAAAGCCTGTAAAGTACTCGTAGTTTTGTGCATACACTACTGATGTATCTACCTGCACATCGGTAAATACTTCGTCCAAATAACGCGTTTGCGCTTTGGCAACAAATGCCGAAGCTACAAACAGCACGGACATAAGAACTGGTAAAATTCTCCTCATGATTGAATTGGGTTTTGGTTTTCTAATTGCTTGCTGTAAAATAACGATTATTTCCTCAAGCAGTGAAATTTATTTACTCCTTCGCCTTCTTGCGTACAGGCTTCTTTTCAAGGCTTTCAGTATCAATATCAACAAGTATTGAGCCGTATATCATGCGGCCTATACCGGGGCCACCATAAGCCTGGTAATTGCGTTTGGATATCAGGTTAGACCCACCCAGTTTAAAGGTGGTGAATATCTTTTTGTATTCGTAACTAACCTGCGCATCTAACAGCGAATAAGTAGGTATGGAGCCGGTGAATTGCGGCGAGCCTTCAAACTTAAAGCCCTGTATCCATTTGTAAGTTACGTTAAAGCCGAAGCCATTAGTGTTTCTGATTTTAATGTTACTGCCGCTTATGCCCACATTGAACTTGTGTTCGGGCGTATTAAAGGCAGGTATAATGGGGTCATCGGAGCCAAGTTTATTCAGCCTGTTCCAGCTATAGTTACCGTTTAAAGAGAAGTTGCGGATGAAGTAGTAATTAAAGCCGATAGAGGCGCCGTAGGTCATAACTCTATCGGGGGAGTTAGCTGCCACACGATACACCTGTTTAGGCTGTTTAGAGAAACCGATTTGCTGAAGCGTAACACCTATTTGGTAGCCCAGGAAGTAACGATAGAAACTTACGTAGGCGCTGCCATCAAGGTACAGCTTATTGGCGATAATTCCTTTGTAACCCACTTCTAAGCTCTGCACCTTTTCAGGCCGCACTTTGGGTACGTTGAAATACTTAAGAAGGCTGTCATCAGGCGTTGCTGCATTTAAATACTCGCGCAGAGATTCAGTAGTAACAAGTGAATCAACCCCGTTGAGGTTGCCAATAAGTATGGCTCGGCCTACGTTGTAATACAGGTATTGGTCCTGCAGGGTAGGGTTGCGGATAGCAGATGCAAATGAGAGGCGGATATTGTGCTTGTTGTTGTAAGAATACACCAGCGAGGCTGCCGGGGTTGCGATGAAGGGAAAGTTCTGGTTCTTATCTACCCTGCAGGTTGCTGTAATAATAAGGGCATGTTTTTTAGCCTCACCGAATTCGAATTTGTGGCCGGCGCTTATGTATACGCCTGCCTCCCAATTGCGGATTGTTTTTCGAACAGAATCGAGCACAATGTATTTACCCGAAACATCTTTCTTGATGTTGCCGGCAGAGTCGCGGTCGTAAATGCGTTCCAGCGTATCGCTGAAAATGGTGCCTTTTGAGTCGGGCAGATACATTCTGAAACTACCGCCAAAGGTTAGATCCAGAACGGGCTTCTGACTTTTGGTAACGGCCGCATACTTGTATTCGCCCTGAACATGCACCAATTTACTGCGGTCGTAAAACAAGGTGCCTGATTGCTCGTAAGCCGTGCGCTTAACAATATCGTTAAACACTGAATCGAAAAGAGCAGTGCCCGGCACCGCGCTGGCTTTGCCGCCGGAACCCGTAAACGTATCGGCATACAGGCGGGCCATTTCGTGCCAAAGGGCAAGCGAGTCGTTATATTGAGCCAAAACGCTGTTAGCTACAGCATTAACGGAATCGTATGCTGTTACCCATAGCAGTGAGTTGGTGTTAGGAAAACCCGGCAGATTTTTAACCCTGCTTGCAGGCGAAGCAACACCCGGAACACCGTTCACCCAAAAACGGTAATAGTCCTGCCCCCATTTGGTATCGCTTTTTGCATAGTCCTGTAGTTTGAGCGCTGTAAATACTGCATCATACGAGTTGCCGGAGTTTTCCGCAGTTACATAAGCGCGGATAAAAAACTTATCGGGCTGCGAAACTTCTAATTTACCCTGGTGAAACTGAAGGCCTTTTAAGCTATAACGGTTATCGCCCTGGTAAACCGTGGTGCCTGTACCGAAATTGTAGGTGCCTTTAAGTTCTATCTTATCTGTGATTTTGTAGTGTAAAGCGGCGTTGGCTTTTATGTTGGTTACATTGTAGTTTACCAGGTCTTTCTCAAGGTACCCGGTACGGAAAAACTGTTTAAGCCCGGGAGCCTGGCGGTTGAAGTAATTGTTATCGTAGTTGTTAATCTCCTCGGTTAAAAGTTCATCACCATAACGGTTTACTGCGTCGTAACCACCGGGATTGGTTTCGCTTCGCCAACTGCGGGTGGAGGCTGACATGTTATCGGCCACCCAATCATTAGCGCGCAGGTAGCTGAAGTTTAGTTTGAAGGCAAATTTATCATCGCCTGCTTTGTTTTTAAACACACGGGCATAGCGTAAAGCCCCTTCAAACAGATTGCGTTCTGCCCCTTTTACAAAAACTGTTAGCCCATTGTAATAAAACGGGTTTTTGGTTTGCATATTGATAACCCCGTTAAAGGCGTTAGGGCCGTAGAGCGATGAGGAGGCACCAACAATAAGGTCTACCTTTTGAATATCTATTTCTGTAGCGCCTGCAAAGTTGCCCACGCTAAAGTTAAGGCCGGGCGCCTGGTTATCAGCGCCATCTAAAAGCTGTAATGAGCGAACAGGTGAAGTAGAGTTAAAGCCGCGCGTATTGATGATAACAAATCCTAGCGAAGCGGCCGTCATATCCACGCCTTTCAGGTTGCCGAGGCCTTCGTAAAAAGTAGAGGAAGCCGTTTGTTTAATGGCTTGCAGGCCCATGCTTTCAACCGTTAACGGAGATTCTTTTTGCTTTTGGGTAATGCGGGTATCTACCACCACCACATCTGTCATCACTTTTTCTTCGGTGGCCAGTTTAACGGCAAAGGTCCGTTTAAGGTCGGCTGCAGATTTAATTTCAAACTCCTGTGTGGTGTAGCCGATATAAGAAATAGCCAGCGTAAAAGGAGGTTGCTGGTTTACAACAAGGTTAAACTTACCATCAATGTCGGTAACTGTACCAATACTTGTTCCTTTAATAGCCACCGTAGCGCCAATAAGGGGTTCATTGTTCTGCTTATCCTGGATGGTGCCGGTAATGCTTTGTGCCAGGCACCAGGTGGTAAACCACAAAATATTTATGAGGGTAAGTAGATGTTTCTTCATTGCTGTAAAGCTTGTTAAGCGATAATAACAAATGAAAGCTAAAGAGAGAAACCTACAGGAGGGAGAAAGAGCCCGGTTTGTTAATAAACAGGACTTAAGGCTTCAAGGTCTGTTTCGCCGCTAAGTTTAAGCAGGCGTTTATGGATGGTATCCAGCATTTCATTAACAGCCTTCCTGCTATCGGCTTCGGATAGTTGGTAGTTAGCGCTCATCCAGCTGTAATCAAAATCGTTGAACTTTGCCAGCAGGCGTTTGCGCCAAACATTCATACCCCAGGCAAATATTTTTATGCCATCCCCATCAGCGCTGGCTTCACCGCTTAACAAGGGTAAGGAGAGAAGCGCCAATAGGCAAAGCGTGGCGTGTTTGTAGTCATTTTCCAACTGCTGAAAGCTGTAATCAGTTACCCCGCCTTGCAGTAAAAACCGGTAATACTGTTGTAAGCACTGCTGCTCCGCTTTTTGGCGGTGCTCATTACTTAAACTAAGTATCAGAAAGTAAGCCAAATCGTATACAGCGCGGCCTTTTCGCACAGCCTGCCAGTCGAAAAAAACAAAACGGCCTTTGCCGTTGTTTGCAAACATCATATTGCCTATGCGCGCATCGCCGTGCAGTATGGTTTGAAAGTGGTTGGTGTACTGCCAGCTTTGGAACATCACCTTCCTGGTATTGGGGCTCCACGAAAAAGACATAATGGAATCGAAGAGAAGCAAGGTGCTGTCCTCTATACCCATTATCCTTTTCATTTTTTCGGAAGTGTTGTTCCAGTAAAGAGAATGTAAGGTGGCTAAGCCCCGGATTGCCTGCGTTAAATGGTCATCGGTAAAGTTTTCATAAATGGAATCCTTGTGTTCAATGCAATCCTGCATAAACTCGGTTATAAGGCAGAGGTTACCGGTAAGCGGTGACACTGCGCTGTAATAAACCTGCGGCGAGGGTAAAGATGGATCAGCCGTAACAAATAGCTGATTGAAGTCGGACTCCTTAACGTGGTTAAGTTGCAGGTTAAATATGGTGCGGTTCCAAACCGTGCCGGCTATTGGTGCAAATTTGGCAAAGCATTTTAGCCGCTGCTGTTTGCCGCTCAGCTCGTAGCTTAGTAGAACGGTGCCGGCATTGGAGCGGAAAATTAAATCCTGGTTAAGCGGTTTTACTTCGTAAGCCGTTACCCTTGCCCCGGCAGGTAGTATTTTGTTTTCCTTCAGGCGGGCCACCAACCAATCTTTTTGTTTTTCGAGTTGGTTTAGGTTGCGCGGAAAGGGTAACTTAAATTGCAGATTGCGGTCAAGCCAAACCAAAATATAAGTAATGCCAACAATGGGCAGGTAAATAAGCCAGATAAGAGCAATGTGCAACCACTTCATTAGCGGAATCAGCCCTGGCGTTTAATAACTTTAAACCCAATGTTTCGGCCATGGCCCTGCATAATGGCCAGGTTAATCCAACTAAGCGCAAATTGCTCCAGCAAGGCAGCCTTGTCATCGCCTCCAAAATCGTAGCAAATACCGAAACCCGCATCATCGCTAAGTTGCTTTGCAACCTCCTTAGCGCGGGCGCTGCTGCCCGCTACAAACATATCCAGCTTAACATCGTGTTCAACCGGCGTGGTTAAATGATAAGTAGGGTTCTGCATGTTCTCAAAACCGGTGGTGTTGAAGCACTTTATCACCTCGGCTGAAGGACAAAGCGCCTTTAATGCTTCAAAGCTGTTGTTATAACCATCCGGCTTGGTGCGTACGGAGTTCATGGCATCAATAATAACCTTGCCGCTAACATCCCCTAATTCTTTTACAATGCTTTCGGTAGCCGGTGGTACTGCAGCAATTAAAATCACTTCTGCTTTTTGGGCGGCCTGTTGTATAGGCAATGCGCTAATACCTTTTTGTTGCAGCAGATGCTGCCCTTTAAAGTTGTTTACATCGCGCACACCAAGTATAACATTGTGCCCGCTTTTTGCCCACTGCGAAGCCAGCGCCCCGCCAACGTTACCTGTACCTATTACTGCTATGTTCATTGTTTCTGTTTTGTTAGGCAAACAAATCTTTGATAGAAGGGTTCGCCACCGCAAATTACTTTTACTAAATAAGTGCCCTGGCTTAAGCCAATTTGGTTTAAGTCTACCTGGTTTGAATACGAGCCGGGGTTACGGCTGCCACTAAAGATATTGTTAACCAACCTGCCATTCAAGTCCAATATGTCGATTGTTACACGGGCTGTTTGCAGCATGCTGTAATCAATAGAAAGTTGACCAAAAGACGGATTAGGGTAAACGTGAATATTGTGGGCAGAGATAGGAGATTCCTGAATGCCGTTCCATTCCTGTTTTAGGATGGTGAATTGGTCCATAATCGTATCGCGGGAAGAGAGGTAATAGCCATCTAATCTATCGCCGTTTACATCGAATATGAAGGAGCCGTAGCAGGTGTCGCATGCTTCGCCCCAATAAATGGCAGGGTGGCTTATAGGGCTGTAGGCATTGCCTTCGCTGCTGTTGCCTGCAAGTACATATACAGCACCTTTACCGGCTAAGGGTCCGTTAGTGTATTTTATGTAAGGTTCGCCGGCATCATCACGGCCACTGGAGCCGTTAATCATCATGGAAGGGGTGAAAGTGCTTTTGCCTCCGTAATGCCCGTTAATTAAGTAGCTGCGTTGAAAATTGTGGTCGTGGCCGGTCAATACCATATCAATACCGTATTGTTCAATTATTGGGTTGAAATGGGTGCGAGTTGCTACACAAAACTGTTGCACGCCATCATCCGTAAAATCGTTTTGGCCACTGTAGGGGCATTGATGCCAAATGGCCACTTTCCACTTTTTAGTAGTGGCCTGCAGGTCGGCTTTCAGCCAGTCTAACATAGGCGAAGTAAAGGTTTGGCTGTTGTCTAATATACCAATCCAGTTATAGGCTGCGGTTAGTGAGCCAAGTTCGGAATTGAGAACCACGAAATGCACATCGCCATAATCGAAAGAGTAGAACAGTTTGGTGTTAGAAGGCACGCCGCCTAATTCGCCATGGGTAGGTGGGTCAATAATGTCTAAATAGGGCCCGGTATGTTGGTTGGGGTCCTGTGTGCAGAGAAAGGGCTGCCAGGGGCAGATGCTGTTATAATCGTGATTGCCGGATGTGGAAGCAAAGGGAAGGTTCAGGAATACATTGCCATAAGCATTAACGGTATCGAAAACGTTGTTTTGGAACTCTTCATCTGTACCATCTTGGTAGGCATTATCGCCAAGCCACAATTGCAGGTCTGCCGGGTTTTGCTTGTAGTGCTGGAGGTAGGAGTTACGCACATCGCGCTCGGCCGTATTGCCGTGGCCCCAATCGCCAATGCACCAAAAGCGGGTGGGTCCGGGTGTTGTGCTATCCGGAGCGGTGGTAAAATATTGTAAAGAGTCGTTGCGCAGAATTTGGGCTGTACTGCCCACACTGTAGTAATATTTTGTTTTAGGCTGCAATCCGCTGATTTTAACGCGGTGTTCTGTGGTAAGGTTTAAGCTATCCACGGTGTTGGTTTGTGCACCGTAACTTAACCCGAAATTTACCCGGCTATCGGTAGCAGAATCGGTTCGCCAGCGGAAGATTATACTGTACGGGCCGGGGCTTTGCATATAAGGGCCACGGATAACGTTTTGGGCTTCGGTATTTACAAAGGAAAGCAGGATGATTAACGTAGTTACACCGGCGTAAAGTTTGTTCATAGCGGTACGTTTGGAGTTGTTTTTCAAACTTAAGAAAGAAAAGTTAGGGCAAGGTTAAAAGAAATGCAATCCGTAAACTACCCTTTCAAAATGGAGATATTTTGATTTTCCTCTCCTTAAAATAGTTATGCGGATTAACTTTCGGCTTTAAATTGAGAAGTATGGATGCGCCCATTGAGTTGTTTAAGAGCATTATTGAAGAGTTTATTCCTTTTAATAAGGTAATAGGTTTTAAGCTGATTGAGGTGAAGGAGAACTTTGTTTCGCTATTGATCCCCTACAAGCCGGAGTTGATTGGCGATGTGCGCCGGGGAAGTATACATGGTGGTGTTATTGCTACTGCTATGGATACGGTTGGCGGAGCAGCCGGCATTACCACTTTAAAACATTTTGAAGACAAACTCAGCACCATAGACCTTCGCGTTGATTACCTGGCGCCGGGGCAGGCAAGAGATATTATTACAGAAGGCCACATTATTAAAAGCGGTAACAAAATAATTTTTACCCGCATGATAGCTTACCACGATAATCCCAGCCATTTAATTGCCGAAGGCCGTGGTGTTTATAATGTAATACGGGTTAAAGAAGGTAGTAAAATATAGCTGCTGTTAAGCTTAATGCTGATTGTAATTAGTGAGATAGAAGCGGCGGAATTCCTTCAGCTTATCGGTGTTTATCCAATCCAGGCCGGCATCCAACAAGGTGCGCCATACTTTGGGTTTATCAGGAATGTGATAAAAGCGGATGTGCTTATGTAACTGATGCGCACGGTGTATAAGAGCATCCAGTTCTTGTTTTTGAGCCTCAGGCATTGGCCCTTTACCATTCCATGTAAAATGGCTGTTCCAGTTATCGCTAAATCGGGTAGCATGTTTTTGGGCGGCCGTAAGTTTTAAAGCGTTAAGCCCCATATCAAGGGTTACCATGTTAATGGTATCTGCAAGAACAGGTTTGCTTCCGGAGATAAGAATCTGTAATGGCCCCTTCCGTACGATAGAATCGCCTTGGTAAAGGGTTATCAACGGCTCATATTTTTTTAGCAGGGCTTGCAATGGCGGGTAGAGGACGCTTCCGCCTTCTTTAAAATCAACCATCAAAATTAATGGGGCATCAGAACCCTCATAAACATGGCCACCGTTACCGCGAATGATAGAATCTAAGGGATGAAGGTAGAGTTCCTCCATACTTTTTTTGTTGTACAAACCGATAGGCAGGTGAGAAGCCACTAACTTATTGTTGAACAAGTAAACATCTACCTCAATGCTGGTGAACCCATTGCTAAGGGCATCAAACAGGGGGCGTTTGTGCAGGTAATCGTTATGGGCGTGGCCATGCGTAAGGAGGGAATCCTGGGCATAAGTGATAAGCGCAAAACTTAGGGCGCATAGCAGGGCAATGGTTTTCACCTGGCGAAGGAAGAAAAGATTCGGGAGTTTGTTAGCGAAGTAATGCTGCAACCAGGACGGCCGACAGACAAAATTTATTGTGCAGGTTGGGTGGCAGGCGTTGCCGGCGTTACTTCCACATTGCCGAAAATTTCCTTGGCAATCAACTCAGCATTATGCCGATTACCGAAACCGGCCTCCAACACACGTTGACGTTTGTCTATATCGTGTTGTGTAAACTCCATATTCATTAAATCAGTGATAATGCGTTTGGCAACATTAGGGTTGTCCTCAATAATGCAGAGGTTTTCGAGCCCGGTATAGTTTACCATTTTGCTATTTACCAAAACAAAGCGGCCACGGTACAGGGAGTTGAGCAGTTTTAGTTTGATACCTGTTGCCTGAAAAGTTTGCAGCAGGTTAATGTGGGCATCAGCCATCAATTGCGCCATTTTTTCGAAAGGCGGATTTTCAATCAGCTCCACATTCTTGATGTTCTTTATTTCTTTTTTAAGCGCAGCGGTTGGGTTTTTACCGGCAAAAATGAATTTGTAGGGTAGCCCTTCCGCAATTTTTTTGGCAATAAACATGGCAGCCTGGTTGTTCTCCACCACGCTTAAGTTGCCATGATACAATATAAAATTACCCTTGCCCGGTTGCGATGCAATCTGCTCGTTACTGTGGAAAGCGCTTACGTAGGCAATTTGCTCATAACTCTGGCGCAGGTATTCGTAATCGCTTTTGCTGATGGCAAAAATGCGGTCGGCATTTTTTAGTTCGTCTTCAAATTTGCGCAGCTTTTTACTCTCCAGGTTAAAATAAAATTTAATAAGGTAGTTGCTCTCGCTTTCTTTAAGGCTGCGGTAGTAGTCCCACTCCACATTGTGCATGCGCACCGCTTTAATTTTATGCTTTAAAGCGGGATGGTTGAGGTAAAAGCAAGTGTGTAAACCTTCGAAAAGTACGGGGGCGTCATCCGCTGCCAGGTTGCTAAGCATTTCATCACTTTGGCGCGAGCCCACTATGTAAGGCAGACTGCTATAAATGGCCTGGTAGAATTTTTTGCGGGGGTAGTAGTACACCTTCTCGCAAATCTTATCCAGTTCAGGACTTTTTTCGCGGCCGTAGTGGTAGCAGTGCAAATGAATTTTTATTCCTAAGTCGCTAAGGGCTTTGATTTTGTAAAAAACATCAATAACGCCGCCGTAGTCGGGAGGGTAGGGCACGTTAAAGGATACGATATGCAGTTTTTTACCGGAGTAATTGCTCATATAATGCCAGCAGTTTCACTTCTTCCATTTCCCAATTTAAATGCTGCCTGCACTGCCCGCAGTTTTTTTGCAAACGCGAATAAAGCATTTTGTCAGTCAATAGACGTTCAAGGCCTGTTTTTATTTCGTTTGCCGAGCAGTTTTTTACCAATAGGGCTACATCATATTTACTATTAATGAAATTGTATTCCGGAAAGTCAATACAAAGTTGGGGAACGCCGGCTTGTATATAGTCGAAAAACTTGTTGGCCAGAGAGTAGTAGTAACTAAGCCCCTTGCTCTCTAAAAGATTAACGCCAACAGTGGCTTTGGCAGTAAGTGTTCTCAATTCGTCAGGATTAACGTAACCCAAAAATTGCACTTTTTCCTGAAGCCCTGCAGCCTTCACCTGCTCCCGAAGCTGAGAAGATAAATCGCCCTCGCCGGCAAGTAACAGCTTAGCATCTATGCCCTTCATGGCATCAATCAGGTATTCTAACCCCCGGCCCTCGTTTAACGCACCTTGGTAGAAAATGGAAGGAGGGTTAAGCGGTGGTTGTTTTGATAAGGAGGACAACTGCTCCGCATCAGCCTGCGCCGGCAAATTCCGGATGACATGCACCTCGCGGTTAAGACGTAAGCCAAACAGTTGAGCCAAGGCAGGGCCAACGGTGTAAATCAAATCGAACTTAGGGGCATACTTATTTTCTATCCATTCCCATGTAGCCTTTACGCGCGGACGGTTAATTACTTCAGGTACCTCTGTAAATAGTTCGTGGGCATCATATACCAGTTTGGCTTTTTTCAGTTTACCGGCATAGTAAACAGGCATTATGGTGTCCAAATCGATAGCGCAGGCGGCATCAAAACGCGTAAATAGCAGGTACAAAAAAAGGCGGATGTTGTATTCGATATAAAACAATTTGCCTTTATTGAAAAAGCAGTTTAGGCGTGTTTGTTTATAAGGCTTTTGAGTAAGTGGTACGGAGGAGTTTCTTTCGCGGCCAATTAGCTGAACGGCGTAACCTGCCCTGGCCAGGCTGCTGCAAATACGGTGCATGCGCTGGTCGTAAGTAAGGTCGTTAGTTACCGTAAACACTATTTTCTTCATCCTATCCACTTAAACTGGCCACCGTTTGTTTTCGCAATTTTTCCGGCCTCACAAAGAAAGTCAATTACCGTATTCAATTCCTTAGCCGTTACCTTTAGGCTGGAAGACAATGTTGCAGCGTCCGCCCCTCCCTGCATTAAAATGGTTTGAAGTTTAGCCGCAATTTCAGCAAAACGCTCTGGCGTTAAGCCTGCCTTTTTTTGTGCGGCGCATACATCGCATATACCGCAGTTCTCATCCAGTTGTTCGCCAAAATACTTTACCAGTTGACGGGTGCGGCAGCTTTGCGTATTAAGCACGTAATTGCGTACGGCACTTAAACGGTGTTCGTAGTCTTTCTTTCGTTTTTCAATAAACGCATTATCCAGCCGTAGATTTTCTTTCTGCGCCCTGGGTTTCAAAAATATCAACTGCGGTTTGTTTTTGCGGGGCTGGTAATTGAAAATACCTGCCTTGTTTAATGTGTTGAGCTGTTTTACAACCTCTTCAACCGATACTTTTAAACGGGTTGCGGCTGTTTCTTCTTCAATAGGGTGGAAGTCGTCAAAAACACCCTCGGTAGTTCGTAGTATAAATTTTACTAAGGGCTCCAGGGCGGGTTTATCCGTTTGAAATTTATAGAGCACTTCTTTTGAGCAGCTGACTTTTACTGCTGAACGTGAATAGAAGCCATCCGTTAAATAAAGCAGCCCTTGCTGCTCTAACAGCTTTAAAGCATTTATCGCCTTTACAGTGTCTAATTTTTGTTTGCTGCAAAAATCGCGCAGGTCAAAGTCATGAGTGGTTTCGGCGCCGCTGTTGTAGGCAATACGAAGGTAGGAGCAGAGCGCTTCGTACACCTCGCGCAAAAACTGAAGTGATGGAAATGTGTTTTTAATTTTTTCTTCAATGGATGCTATGTCAGCGCCATCCATTAATTGTATAGCGTACGCCTTGTGTTCATCGCGCCCGGCACGGCCCGCTTCCTGAAAGTAGGCTTCCAGGCTATCGGCTAAATCAAGGTGAAACACCAGCCGCACATCGGGTTTATCTATACCCATACCAAAAGCATTGGTGCAAACTATAACCCGGGTTTTGCCGGCAATCCACTCGTTTTGCTTTTGGGAGCGCTCGAAAGGTTCTAACCCTGCATGGTAGTAATCGGCTTTAATGTGTTCTTTGTTTAGCTGGGTGGCTATCTCTTTTGTTTTACGCCTATTACGCACGTAAACAATAGCGCTGCCTTTTACCTTACCCAAAATTTCGGCAAGGGTTTTGGGTTTATTGATGGTTTGCCGCACTACATAACTCAGGTTTTTGCGCGCAAAACTTTTTCGAAACACATTCTTTTTCCTGAAGTGCAGTTTCTCCTGTATATCCTCCACTACTTCGGGTGTTGCTGTAGCGGTTAGGGCAATCAGGGGCACCCCCTTAAGCATATCGCGCACTTCTGCTATTTGTAAATAAGGCGGACGAAAATCGTAGCCCCATTGGCTAACGCAGTGGGCTTCGTCTACCGCCAGCAGGTTAATCTTCATTTTTGCAAGGCGCGTGCGAAAGTCTTCGGTAGCAAGGCGTTCCGGTGAGATATATAGAAACTTATAGTTGCCATAAACGCAATTATCCAAAAGGCGATCAACCTCCCTGTAAGGAAGGCCGGTATAAATGGCCGCTGCTTTTATGCCCCTCTTTTCCAGGTTCATAACCTGGTCCTTCATTAAGGCTATAAGAGGAGAGATAACCAAACACAGGCCCTCCATAGCCATAGCAGGCACCTGAAAACAGAGGGATTTACCCCCACCGGTTGGCAATAATGCTAAAGTGTCCTTACCGGCTAAAACTGAATTGATAATGTCCTCCTGCAAAGGCCGGAAGGCATTAAAACCCCAGTATTGTTTTAGCAGTTTGTGAGCGGTGGACATCGGGGCAAAGTAAAGCAAATAAAGAGGTGATAAAAGGCGCCGGCTTCATATATTGTGGTATGAAAAAAGCCTGCTCTCTACTTGCGGTCGGCATTTTAATACTGTTGCTGCCAGCCTGCCATCACGTTGAACAACGGGCGGAAGTTCTGTTCATCAACGCCTCGTATAATGCGCCAACGCTGGATTTTTACTTACAAGGTAACAAGGCGCAAGGGCTAATTAGTTTTGCCACTAATAGCAATACACACCAGGCAGAAAAACTGAAGACCACTGAACCTTTTACCTGTGAAGTGAAGGAGAGTTATGGTGGCAGCACTGTGTTTAGTCTTAGCAATCCCGGATGGGTTGATAAGGGCAGGTATACCTTGTTTTTATATGGCGACTACGCCTTAAAGCAATATGATTGGGTAACGGACACCTTTACGGCCCCCTCGGCCGGCAAGTTGAAGGTGCGCTTCATGAATTTGGGTCCCGATGCTCCCGCGGTGGATGTCTTCTTTAATGCTGTTCAAGTTGCAGACAGCCTGTTGTATTACGGTATTGATAAAACACATGCGGTAGGCAGCTTTATTGAAATACCGGCAGGCAGCTACAGCATTACCGTTAATAACCACAACGGAGGCGCTAACCTCTTAACTTTACCACCAATTCAGTTTCAGGATAAAAGAGTGTTAGATGTTTATACCTGCGGTTTGCTGACCTCCTCCGCCACACCCTTTCAACTGGGGTTTGCAGCGCACTAACACTGGCTTTGATACCGCGATTTTTTAAACGGGCTTTCAGTCAGCAATTCTTCCATCCTTCATATGCACCTTGCGGTCGGCCATGCCGGCCAATTCCTCGTTATGGGTTACGATAATGAAGGTTTGATTGAGTTTATCGCGCAGTTCAAAAAACAGGTTGTGAAGGTCGCGCGCGTTATTGGTATCCAGGTTACCTGAAGGTTCATCAGCCATTATCAGCGCCGGGTTATTCATTAAAGCGCGGGCAACTGCTACCCTTTGCTGTTCGCCGCCTGATAGTTCAGTGGGTTTGTGGTTGATTCGATGCCCGAGTTTTAGCATTTCCAGCAACTCTTTAGCCCGTGTTTCTGCTTTGGTTTTGCTTTCGCCATGTATGTAGGCGGGTATGCACACATTCTCAACAGCTGTAAACTCGGGTAACAGATGGTGGAATTGAAATATGAAGCCGATGGATTTATTGCGGAAAGCAGCCAGGGCTTTATCACTTTGTTTAAAAACATCCTTGCCTTCAATTTTTAAATCGCCACTGTTGGGGCGGTCTAAGGTGCCAATGATATGCAGCAAGGTTGATTTGCCAGCACCTGATGGGCCCACCAATGAAACTATCTCGCCCTTTTTAACCTGCAACGAAACACCTTTTAGCACATCCAGTGTGCCATAGCGCTTGTATATGTTGGTAGCTTCTAAAATCACGGGGCTAATGTAATTGGAATTTGGATTTTGGAAGGAAGAATACGATGCAGAAATAGCTGTTGGGTATGCGATTGATTTCTCTCTTTTGAAGGAGGTATTAATGGCTTAGCGGATGCTGGCGGAAGTAGGAAACCAATTGTTGACCCACTATTTGTTCGCCCAGGCCATTCCAATGGTAGCCGTCATAGGCATGCACTGTATCTCCCGCCATTTCGCGGTTGCTTATCTCATCAGCCACCCCGGTGATGTAAGCAATATTGTTTTTCTTACATAGTTCAGAAAAAATCGTTCTGCCTGGTTCATAACGGTCTGCATCGAAAACGTAAAGCATTGCGCCGTGCGCCTCCACCGTTTCGTTTATCTTTCGCAAGGCATTTTCAGTAAGCGCAATAGTGTTCTTAAAATTGAAGTTGGCTGAATCGGCTACTATTTCTTCAAAAGGTCTATCGCGCTCGGCCATGTTTAGAGCGAGGGCTATGGTATAGCCATGACCGAAAATGTAGTTGAGAAAAAGCGAATACTCCTTTACATGCTCAAACCAGGAACGCGGATAGTGATATTCAATTTTATCGTTAAGCAGAAGGTACGGCCTTGTTTGCCCAACAATATAGTTACACCGCTTTTCGAGGTTCCAGTCGTTGTCAACAAAATCGTTATTGCAAACCTCAAGAATAACGCGGTTTGGTTTGATAGTATCAATGTATTGTTGCAGAATGAGAAGTTCCTGGGTGGTGCCGTAGCCTGCAGTGCCACAGGCGTAAACCGTGCAAGGCAGGCTATCCCTAACTACACCATAAAAAAGTTGTTTATCGGGGCACTCCAGCGACTCGGTATAAGAGTCGCCGATGAATAAGAGTTTTTCAGTGGATGAATCGGAAACGGTTTCGCTCCACATACGATAACCGTTAGGTGCAAAGTGCACATCAAGCGTATAAGTACCGCCGCTTTTATTTAAAAAACTATCCAGGTGTGCGTGATATCCTCCTTTCGATTTCCAGCCCAGTACTTTGTCGTGTGCTTTGTTGTTATAGGGTGGCGTAAGGCCTTTATGCGTCAGCCGCATTACTACTTCGCCCAGCAGGATTGTGCCAAGCATAACTACAAAAACAATAAAGAGGGTAAATTGAATTTTACGAGTCAGGCTTAATGGCTTGCGTTCCTGATTCATAAAAGAGTAACTAGCTCAAGTAATTGTTCACGTTATTTTTAATGCGGGTTAGAATGTCTTCAGAGGTGTCGGGTATAAAGTTTTTACCGGTTACCAGTTCGTATAATTCTATATAGCGGTGCGAAACAGTTTCAACAAACAAATCGGGCATCACAGGCATTTGCTGTCCTTCCTTGCCCTGAAAACCGTTTTCAATTAACCACAAGCGCACAAACTCCTTACTTAACTGTTGTTGAGGTTGGCCTTTACGCTGTTTTTCTTCGTAGCCTTCTAAATGGAAATAACGCGATGAGTCAGGTGTGTGAATTTCATCAATAAGCATTACCTGTCCATCTGCAATACCAAACTCGTATTTGGTATCTACCAGTATAAGCCCGCGTTCGTTGGCCATCTTTTGGCCGCGTTCGAAAAGGGCGTACGTGTACTTCTCCATAGTGCTGTACACTTCCTCGCTTACTATGCCGCGCTTTAAAATGTCTTCGCGGCTAATGTCTTCATCGTGGCCTTCCACTGCTTTGGTGGATGGGGTGATTATTGGTGTAGAAAATTTGTCATTCTCCTTTAATCCTTCAGACAATGTAACTCCGCAAAGGGTTCTTTTACCTGCTTTATACTCGCGCGCACTGTGGCCAGCCAGGTAACCGCGTATTACCATTTCTATGCGCACGGGTTCGCATCTTTTACCTACGGAAACGTTAGGGTCCGGTGTTGCCAGTAACCAGTTAGGTACAATGTCTTTAGTGGCATTTAAAAAGTGCGCAGCTATGCCGTTAAGCACCGCACCTTTGTGCGGTATAGGCTTAGGTAAAATATGGTCGAAGGCAGATATGCGGTCGCTGGCAATAACTACCAGTTTATCGCCAATGGTGTAAACATCTCTTACTTTTCCGTGATATACTGCGGTTTGACCGGGGAAATGGAAATCGGTTTCACGAATTGTTTGTGGTTTCATCTATTGCGCGGGTGCTGTTTAATTTATCGTAAGCTTTAATAATTTCCTTAACCAGGCGGTGGCGAACCACATCGCTTTCGTTCAACTTAATGGTAGAAATGCCATCTACAGGCTCCAATATGCGGATAGCTGTTCCTAAGCCCGACCTGACTTTTGGAGGAAGGTCAATTTGGGTAGGGTCGCCGGTGATGATTACTTTGGAGTTAGCACCAATACGCGTTAAAAACATCTTCAATTGCATATCGGTACAGTTCTGGGCTTCGTCCAAAATGATATAGGCGTGGTCCAGAGTACGGCCACGCATAAAGGCGAGGGGAGCAACTTCAATTACACGGTTTTCCATGTAGTAGGTTAGCTTATCTGCCGGTATCATATCATCAAGGGCATCGTACAAAGGGCGAAGATACGGGTCTATTTTCTCCTTCAAATCTCCCGGTAAAAAGCCGAGGCTTTCGCCTGCTTCAACGGCCGGGCGGGTAAGGATAATTTTCTTTACATTCTTATCCTTTAGCGCCCTTACGGCCAAGGCTACAGCGGTGTATGTTTTACCCGTACCGGCTGGCCCTATCGCGAAAACAATATCGTTCTTCTCGCTTTCCTTCACCATCATTAACTGGTTATCGGTGCGGGCGCGCACTACCAATCCGTTGTTGCCGTAAACAATTATGTTGCCGCTATCCTTCTTGTCTTTTTTATCGCTGCCGCTATCGTCACTCATCAATATGGCCTCAATGTTGTCCTCGTTCAATTTGCCGTAGCGCTCAATATGGTCAACCATGCGGTCAACCTTTTGGCGAAATACAGCTAAATCATCGTCGCTACCTTCAGCTTTAATTGCGTTACCACGCGAAACCATGCGCAGGGTAGGGAAATTTTTCTTTATAAAATTGAACCGGGAGTTATTAACGCCGAAGAAATCGATAGGGTCTATACCCTCTATGTTTAGTGTTATTTCTGTCAATCCGCTGAAGTTTAATTGTTCAAAATTACGAATTAGCCATTGGCTATACTGTATAGCAAAATATATCTATCCACACATTTTTCCACGAAAATGAGGTAGAAACAATGGTTTTTTGAGCGCTTCTTTGTTCAGAGAAAAACCAAATGGCGCCGGTAACCATCACTTCCGACCTCGGAACGCGGGATTTTTATCTCGCCGCCCTTAAAGGCGCCATCATTGCGCATTGCGAAGGTACGCCCCCAATGCTGGTTGATATTACTCATTCCATCAGGCCCTTTGATTTAAAGGAAGCTGCCTTTGCTATAAAAAATTCGTACCACTATTTCCCCAAAGGTAGTATCCACATTGTGCATATAGGCTCGGGCGATAGCAACCAGCGTGTGTTGCTTTCGATTATTGACGGGCATTACTTTCTAACGTTTGATACAGGGCTTTTATCGCTGGCATTTGAAAAAACACCACATGAAACTTACCAGTTGAATGATGAGTTTTTAGAGAACAACTCGTTGATGTATGAAACAGCATTGGCAAAAGCGGTTAACCTTTTGCTGAATGAGTATAAGCCAACTGACTTTGCTCACCTGGCGGTTGAAACAGTGAATTACCGTTTGCTGCAACCCGTTACCAAGCCCGGCAGCATAAGGGGAACCGTGGTTTATATTGATAATTACGGCAATGCGGTTACCAATATTACACGTAAGATGTTTGATGAACATATTGGCGAAAGGCGTTTTACTATTGCCGCTAATGTTGGTACGGCCAACAGCGTAAGCGTGCGATATGGCGATGCAGATGAAGGGGAGATGGTTTGTCTTTTTGGCAGTACCGGCTTTTTGGAAGTGGCTATCAATAAGGGGAAAGCTGAGAACCTGCTTGGGTTAAAAGTGGAATCGCCGGTTTTGGTGTTTGCCGATTAAGAAGGGCGATATATTGCCCTGCACGTAAATTTTAAGGATGCTGATAAGAATAGTGAAGATGGTTTTTAGAGAAGAGGAGGTGAGCGCGTTTGTTACATTGTTTAATGAGCGCCGGCATTTGATTGGAGGATTTGAAGGCTGCAGTGGGGTTGAACTGTTGCGCGATATTAATGAGCCAACCATTTTTTTTACGTATAGTAAGTGGGATAGCGAGGCTAGCCTTGAACGCTACCGGCAGTCAGAACTGTTTAACAGCACCTGGGAGCTAACCAAGAAGTTGTTTGCCGGAAAGCCGGAGGCCTGGAGTGTGAAGCATGTTGACTGAATCAGGTATATTCTAATACCTGATATTGGTAAATGACCCTTCCGTAATTTGAACAGTTTGAGTTCCGGCATCATTAGTGGCCGGAAAGCTAAAGCCGCCTGAAAATGTGCTGTCGGCCGTATTAACGGAATTAATAACCAGGGTGCCGGTTCCGGTGCTATCCGTAAAGTAGTTTTCACCATTCTCGATAAGGTAATCGGCACCGGCCATGTTATTCCAGGGGTGGCTGTGCAACATTTCGAATTTTAGAGGATAAGTTCCAACTACGGGCGGGCTAGGTATATAGCCAAGGGTTATGGCTTTGTCTACGCCATCGCTAACACAGGCAGTAAATGTTACGTTAAAGATGCTGCCTAAATTGTAGGTTACAAATGTGGAGGATTTATAGGCTGTGCCGTCAACTTTCCAAGAGGCGATTACTGAGCCGGGGCATGCGCCATTGCCCGTATCGCGGTGGCAGGCAGTAAGCGAAGTAATTGCAAAAACTATAACAGTAAATAATGGAAGGGGCCTGTTCATGGCGTTTTTTTCAATGTGAATATAAAGAAACAAAAAAGCCTCCGTTTTTTTTGACGGAGGCTTTTTTGTTTGACAGTTGATGCTTACTGCACGCTTACTTTGCTGCGGTAAACTTTGTTGTTTGCTTTAACCTCTAACAGGTATAAACCTGCTGCAAGGTTGGTATTACTTACGTTAATGATGTTGCCATTTGCTTTTTCAAACTGAACTAACTCGCCATTAAGGTTAAACAGTTTAACTTCTGCATTGCTTACGTTTTCAGTTAAACGCACCGCAAAGTTGCCATTGCTTGGGTTAGGGTAAACCTGAACAAAAGAAGTTTCAGTTTCGTTAATGCCGTTGATAAGGATAAGGTCACTTGCGTAGCGAGGCAATAACTGGTAGCCGGCAGTGTAAGGAGAACTGTTATCGAACTGCGTGCCTATGCCGATGATGTGGAAGTTACCTGTTGGAGCAGGGGCAGTAAACAGTGCGCTCTGCTCATCTATTTTAACTGACCAGGTATTTTGACCATCGGTAACATCAACATTAAAGCCGCTAGCGCCTGCATTGCTCCACTGGCTTGGTGTAACCAGGTGAACATTGTTTAAACGAACAATTTCAGCTTCAGTGGTTTCATCAAGATCCTGCACAACGGTTGGCGCAGGAACAGAACCGGTGCCCACTTTATAAACAGTATCCAATAAACCTATTTCAGTTAAGCCGTTGAAGAAGCTAACCTCGCCTATAACTACTACCGAGTCGCCTTCAGTAACGGTGTAACCAAAGCCTGACTGGCTGCTGAATACAGCAACGCCATCAGTGGCATCGTGTATGAAGAATTCAAGGCCGGTTGCGCGGTAGTTAATGCCGTAAACTGTACCGCTTACCTGAACTTTAACGCCTAAAGAATCAGGCTGGCCGTTGGCATTTATCGGGGTTATTTGCGCCAGCGTAACAGTATTAACCGGCACATCGCTTGCACCAATGGTTAAAGTAAAGATGGAATCTGCACCCAACATAAGCGGGGCAGAAGGGTTCTTCAATTTAAATATCAAAGTTTCAGCTGCTTCAGCTAATGCGTCATCTGTAATAGTTAAAGTAAGGTTTTGGCTGCTGCTGCCCGGTGTAAAGGTTACCGTTTGGGTGGTGTAGTTGTTGATGTCTGCCGCACTGCCTGTGCCGCCAACCAACTCTACATCTACAGTAAAGGTGGTGGAGGTGCTTGCTGCGTTTAATGCCAGGGCTACGTTATAGGTGCCGGCACTTTCGCTGGTAGAGCCCGTGTTAGGCGAAAAGCGTACCATGGTATCAGCAATAGCACCGCATGGGTCCATAGTATGCGATCCAAGGCGGAAAGTATCTTTAGGTAATGCAAGCCATTCAAATTGACCGCTTGCCCAGTTAAGGTTGCCGTTTTGTATAGCCGGTTTGCGCACAAACGAGCGGTCCTTGCCATTTAATGTATCAAATGGTATGTTGGCGGTATCGCCAATGTTACCGATACGGTCCAGGGCGGTAGTGCCGTTCAATAGTTCCAGAACGTCGTTACCGTTAAAGTTCAGCACGTTAGAACTTGAAAGAGTATCAGCAGTAAGCTTTATAAGGCTATCAGCAGTGTTGCGCACAAGCACGTAAACATCGTTAGGTGCAATGCTGCCGTTAAGGTTAAGCGTGTAACTAACGGTGGAGGAGCCGTTGTTGTACTGCACAACTTTGTAACCGCTAAGGTTAACTACCACTGAGCCGGGGTTGTAAATTTCGAGGGCTTTGTTGTTGCCGGAGCCTTCCACATATTCAGAAAAGAAAAGTTCAGAACACTGTGCAAAGGATGCCACAGACACAAACAGGCCGATAATAGCCAGGTATAATTTCTTCATCATATAAATTTTAGCGGGGGCAAATTTATCAGAAAATAGGTTTCGGGGTACGAAACCAATGTTAACGCCTTATTAATTAAGAATAAGAAACTTGTGGTAAGCGCTTTTGCTGCCTGTAGATATTTTTAGCAGGTAATTGCCCGAAGGTAATTGGTTTACATTAAGTTGCGCATAATTACCTGACATGGAAATGCCTGCGATAACCCGGCCATACATGTCTATAACTTCCGCATTAAAATCCTGCTGCTCGCCCATTATTTGAACATTGATGTATTCGGTAGCCGGGTTAGGGAAGATATTTACCCGCACATCTAGAACTTCATTTCTTATACCTGAAACGGCCCCGCAAATGTTGGTTTTAAACAGGCTATCAAAATTGATACAATTAGCCCACTGCGGATGATCGATAAAAGGATTGCGGTTGTTTTGCACCGTGTAGATGAATTCGTTTTTGGTACGCTCAAATTTATCGGGAGGGTCCATTGTGCTCCATTGCTTCAGTATGTTCTGGTCCTGGTCGGCTGCTTCGGATAGTAATTGTTTTAATCCCCAATCGCCACTAAGGCCATCGTAGCAAACCATTTCGTACATCATGGCACGGGCTGCATCGCCTTTGCGGTCATCGCCCGGCTCAAATACAGTTATGTTGTTGGCATCCTTACCTATTTTGCTTGGGCCGTACGTGTTGGTAACGTTTACCACTGTGCCATAGGGGTGGTTGTTACGTGCGCTGTTAGGCGAACCTGCCACTAGCAACAGGTTATGATAGTCTGAGCCTTCAGGATATTGAACCACATTGGAGCCGTACTGGGCATAGGTGTGCATCCAGCTTTTGCATAAAACGTGTTCGCGCGTGTAGTTGGTGCCTGTAAAACTAAAAGGAGGTGTATAGATAGTTGTAACAGCACTGTATTCGCAATTAACCACCGCCTGTCCTCCCACGGTATCGCGCTCGTAAATAGCGGGTAAAATGGTATTGGCATAGCCGGGGGTGTATGTACTTTGCGTATGAGGGTTAATAAGGTTGTGCAAATCGCTTATAAAACTATAGGCGGAAGAATCAATAGGTGCGTAGTAAGTGCCGGGGTCAGCAGAAGGACTCAGAACATCACCGGTTAATGCATTTGTTTGTTTATAGTCAATAGTATTGCCACTACCATTAAAAGCATATACAGCAAAGTAGTAACGCGTGTTCTCTAAAATTTCTCGAATGCTATAAAGCGTTGCCGCAGCAGAAGCGGAAACCACTTTGGCGCCGCCTGGTAAACCTTCTCCTTTTTGGTAAGTAGTGTGGTCTACAGGCACAAAGGTTATAATCTGCTCACTTTTTAAAACAAGGTAGCCATCAGCCTGTACCCCTGTAAAGCTTAACGTTAAGCCATAAGACTTTACATTGTTGAATTGCATGTTAGTTGGGTTTGCTGCAGGCTCCTGACCAAATGAGTAAATAGAAAGGAAAGTAAACAGGACGAGAAGTTTACAATTTGCAGTTTGCAATAAGCCGCGCTTATTGGAATAGAAAAATTTCATGCACGAGGGTTTAATCAGAAAAAATCGCAGTTATGAAGTTAAGGTATTGTTGCCAATACCTATGCTACTTGTTAATAGGCTTAAGTAAGACGCAATAAGTAGGGAAGTGGTCGCTATAACCGCCATTATAAATAACGCCATCGTATGTGCGCATGGGGTAGCCTTTGTACTTACCGGTTTTTGTAACCATGTATTGCTTACTGAAAATACGCGCATCCTTTAAAAAGAATCCATTCTGATGCTCATCTAACCAACCATATGAAAGCATAATTTGATCGAAAAGGTTCCAGGAATCATTGTAAGCGAGGGTGCCGATTCCTTTCTTTAAATAATCTACCCAAGGGTTATAAAGGCCACCGGGCTGCACATCTTTTTTATTGCCTTTTGCACCCAATACCTGCGTAACGCTTGGGCTGGTGGGGTCATCATTCAAATCGCCCATTAAAATTACTTTGGTGTTGGGGTTTATTCTCATTAATGAGTCGATAACGCGTTTTGCGGCACCGGCAGCTGCAGCCCTTGCGGGTGCGCTGGCTTCCTCACCACCACGGCGCGACGGCCAGTGGTTTACAAACACGTTAACGGTATCGGTTTTGTCGTAAATGCCGCTAACCCAAAGCACATCGCGGGTGTAATGCAGTGTGCCATCGGCATTGGTCATTTTTACAAAAAGCTTTTCGCTGTGTTTAACACTGAAATATTTAGGGTTGTAAATAAAGGCCACGTCAACACCACGCTCATCCGGCGAATTGTAATGCACGATTTTAAGGCCGCGGTCTTTTAGCTTAGGCTGGGCTACCAGGTCTTCCAACACTTTACGGTTTTCAATCTCGGCCACGCCAAGCATCGAAAAGCCATCGGGGGTAAGGTCAGTACCTATGCTTGAAAGCACCTGTTCTAACTTGCCAACCTTGTCCTTATATACAGCAGAGTTATACAGGTGGTCGCCGTTTGGCAGAAACTCCTCATCGTGCGTGCGGGGGTCATCAATGGTATCGTAAAAGTTTTCGAGGTTGTAGAAAGCCACTATACCTACTTTGTATTGTTGTTCTGCATTATTTGCAGATTGGGCGGCCAACAGGCTAACAAGCAGAGAGAACAGGACAACGAAAGAAATCCTCATTTTACTGATTTAAGGGGCGCAAATGTAGCAAAAGCTTAATGCGGTTTATTGCCCTTTAAAACCGTGCCGAAATTGTTTATAAGATGTTAGAAGCATTTATATTTCATTATCAATTATTTACGGAAGCATTGGGTGCCTGTTGCACTACCCTTAACCGAAGCTTATTAGCGATTTAACATGGAGGCATTTTGATAGCCATAAATTCGGTTACATTTGCCGCCCGCTTAGGGTAAATCCTCACCCCGGCCCCAACCTTAAGGTCAGGGGAAATAAAAGCTGCCGGATTGGACAGTTATGTTGTGAGGCAGACTCCGAGAGGTGTTTAATATATGTGCACCAACACTTATTTCATGAAGAAAGTTTTATTCATCCTTGCGTTCCTGCTACCGGTTTTTGTTTTCTCGCAGCAGTTAAATACTGTAACCGCCACTATACAGGAAGACGCAACCACTGAACCCGCCAATAAAGCAACGGTTACTTTAACCTCCGATAAGAATACCTATACCGTTACCACTAATGAAGAAGGTAAGTTTGCCGCCGATGTGGCTGAAGGGGAATACAAGATAGAGGTTAAAATAGGAGATAAGAGTTACACCCTTGGAACTTATAATGTAAACACCCGCCTGTTGAACCTGGGCAACATTACCTACCACGCCCTTAACCAGGACGATGACCGCCAGAATACAGAGAATATCCCCGTAATTTCTTTATCAGAATCGGAAACCAAAGAAGGAAGCTCGGAAGCGGTGAGCAGTGCATTGAACGCTTCGCGCGACCCCTTTGTAAGCACGGCTTCATTTGTGTTTAGTGCTGCCCGTTACCGCATAAGAGGGTATGAGCAGGAGAACTTTTTAACTTACATGAACGGCATACCGGTAAACGACCTTGACGATGGCGGTGCATCTTACAGCCAGTGGAGCGGTTTGAACAACGTTATGTATAACCGCGAAAACGTGGTGGGCCTGCAACCTGCAACTTTTACTTTTGGCGGCATTGGCGCCAGCTACGCGCTTGATTCGCGCGCAAGCAAACAACGCAAGCAGTTACAGGCTTCGTATGCCGTAACTAACCGTAACTATCGCCACCGTTTAATGGCTACCTACAGCACCGGCATGCTTAAGCACGGTTGGGCTGTATCGGCATCTTTTAGCCGCCGTTGGGCTGCTGAAGGTTATGTGCCCGGCACTTTTTACGATGCTTACTCCTACTTTTTATCTGTAGAAAAATACTTTGGCAATAACCACTCACTTGCCTTAACTGTAATGGGTGCGCCTATTAAAAATGGCCGCCAATTAGCCGCTACGCAGGAAGCCTACGACCTTGCAGGTTCTAATTACTACAACCCGGCATGGGGTTGGCAGAACGGAAAGAAGCGCAACTCGCGTATAGGCAACCAACACCAGCCCTTATTTATACTTACCGATGAGTGGAAGATGGATAACCGCAGCAGCCTATTAACCGCAGCCGGTTTTTCATTCGGGGTTGAATCAGTAACTGCGTTGGATTGGTACAGCAGCGCAAACCCTGCGCCGGACTATTACCGCTATTTACCAAGCTACCAGGAAGACAGCACCCAAAAGGCATTACTGCGCGATGCATACACCCAGCACCCGGAGTTATTACAAATCAACTGGGACCGCCTTTATGAAGCAAATGCTATGAACTGGCAAACCGTGGATAGCGTAGATGGCGACCCGGGTAAATCAGTTAGCGGCCACCGTTCCCTATATATATTAGAGAACCGCATACGCAACAACAAGAAGTTTGACTTTGCCAGCACTTACAACAGCAACCTGAACGACCATATTTCTATTTCTGCCGGTGTTATTTACCAAATGCAGATGACCCGCAACTATAAGCGTGTGGTTGACCTATTAGGCGGCGATTTTTATGTAGATATTAACCAGTTTGCCGAGCGCGATTTCAGAGATAGCTTTGGTGTAGCGCAAAACGACCTTAACCACCCTAACCGTGTGTTGTATGAAGGCGACAAGTTTGGTTATGACTACGTAACAAACCTGCACCAGGCATCGCTATGGGCAACCCCTGTTTTCCGTTACAACAAGGTTGACTTTTTTGTAGGCGCTCAATTAGGACTTACTTCTTTTTGGAGAGACGGCAAAGTTAAGAACGGCTTATTCCCTAATACGAGCGAAGGGAAATCGAAAGTGAGCACCTTCTTTAATTATGCGTTTAAGGCAGGTGTTACCTATAAGGCAGATGGCAGAAACTACCTGTTCCTGAATGGTATTTACCAAACACGGGCGCCGTACTTTGATGATGCTTTTGTATCGCCACGTACACGTAATGACTTAGCAGGCAATTTAAAAAGCGAGCAGGTTTTTGGTGGCGAAGTTGGTTACCAGCTACGCACACCGGTTGCTAAACTTAAGGTCGATTTCTTTTTTACCCAGTTTAACAACAGCACTAAAACCATCCGTTTTTACCACGATGATGAGCGCACTTTTGTAAACTATACCTTAACCGGTATGAACACCCGCCATTGGGGCTTTGAGTTAGGCTCAGAGTTTAAGATTTGGAGAGGCTTTAGCGCTACTGCTGTAGGTAGCATTGGCCGTTACACTTATGTAAGCCGCCCAACTGCTACTATTACTGCGGATAATGACCCAAGTTCAACAAGCACCCAAACCGTTTACCAAAAAGGATTTAACGTTGGCGGCACACCTCAGCTTGCAGGTTCAATAGGCCTTAACTACCGTGACCCTAAATTCTGGTTTATCGGCATGAACTTTAACTATTACGATTGGATGTGGTTAAGCTTTAACCCTATACGCCGTACTATTAACGGTGTTTCTCCGCTGGATGAAAACAGTACTGAATGGAAGAATGTGGTTGACCAACAACGTTTGAAAGGCCAGTTTACTATGGACCTTTTTGCCGGCTATAGCTGGCTGCTTAACAACCAGTTTAAGACGTTAAAGAAGCGTTACTTCCTGGTGTTTAACGTTGGTATTAATAACATAACCAATAACAAAAACTTTATAACCGGCGGTTATGAGCAAATGCGTTTCGACTTTACCTTGAATAACGTAAACAAGTTTCCGCCTAAGTTATTTTATGCATACGGTACAAACTACTTTATGAGTATAGCGTTCAGAATGCAATAGGATAAACAGATAAAAGAATCAATTAAGAATAGATAAACGAAAAATAAAGTTCATGAAAAAGTTCATGCTTCCTTTTTTAATACTGGCGCTTATGGCCGGTGTTTCTTCATGTGTGAAAGATAAGTTTGACGCCCCACCTGCTTTAGGCGAAGACCCGAACATTGAAGTGAATTTTTCAATTGACTCGCTAAAGGCGCGTTACGTTAGCGGGCCTGTGCAAATTAAGCAGGACCTTGTGATTAGTGCAGTAGTAGTAGCTGATGATAAAAGCGGCAACCTGTACAAGCAGTTAATTATACAGGATAGCACCGGCGGTATTGCACTGTTGGTTGATGGCTCATACCTGTATGGTGATATGCCGATAGGACGCCGCATATTCATTAAACTTAAGGACCTTTGGGTTGGCGATTACCACGGTGTTCGCCAGTTAGGCGGTTATGTGCAGCAAGACGGCTCGTTGGGTGGTATTACCGGCGGACGCATTAATGATTATATTTTAAAAGGCAAGTGGGGTATTACTGTTGAACCTAAAGCGGTAAAAATTAACCAGCTTAACCCTTCTTACATCAATACGCTTATTGCGCTTGATGGTGTAGAGTTTGCTACTGCCGATGCAGGCAAGCCTTATGCTGATGCGTTTAACCTGCAATCATTATCGCGCACGGTAAAGGATTGCAACGGTGGCAGCGTTGTTGCTTATACCAGTGGTTACGCCACTTTTGCCAATAAGCTTACCCCAAGCGGTAATGGCCGTATGGTGTGTATTTACAGTGTTTATAATGCTACCAGCCAGCTAATCATCCGCGACCCATCTGACCTTACAATGGACACTACCCGTTGCGGCGGTTCTGTTGTAAGTAACGGTAACGGCCTTTTAGGTGTAAGCACTACTTACAGCGGTAGCGATGTTACCCTGCCTGCAAACAAAATAATCCGTGGCATTGTAATATCAGATAAAGACCACGGCAACATTGACCCTAAGAATGTAGTTATACAGGATTCAACCGGTGGTATTGTGGTTCGCTTTTCAGGCACACACAACTTTGCTATGGGCGATGATTTACAAATTGACGTTAGCGGCCAAACG